>JBAQLH010000012.1:0-109838 GCA_049301715.1 Anaerolineaceae bacterium | reverse complement strand
ATTTGCGTGACCTTTTCGATCCGCTGTTCGCTCATAATCACCGGCTTGTAGATACTTTGACCTTTCTACTTGCATCGCTTGGTTGATCAGGACACGCATCATTTCTGGCACAGCCTCAAGTCCTTTTCCCGCAATCTCCTCTGCAAAGGTATAATCTTTTTGGTGAGACATTATGTTCTCCTTTTTTGGTTTTGTCACCTTAAGGATACTTCTGACTCACCGCTTTTGTTAAGGTTCAGGAATTTACAGAAAATATGTTACACCAACTAATCGTAATCAATAAATAGTCTAATGGACAACTTAGGGAGAATAATCAGGCTGAAAGAGGTCATTGTCTTGGTCATAATTCTTCCCTGATATGCCGGGCAGAGTCAGCGATCTTTGCGTTTCTTTGGAGAGGAGAATTAGTAAGATTATTGGGTGCACCAAGTATATACAAGCCTGCCCCTTAAAAGCAGCTCTAAAAACATTATTCTCGCCTTTTCTTCCATCATGGTGAGATGCACCCCTTTTTCTATTTATTCACAAAATTATAGCATAAGTAATATATAGTTGATATATTAATATCTGTCACTTTGAGCTTCTTTTGCACAGCATTCTCGCTATTATTGTTTGCTAGGGTTAGGTAAGGGCGAAACTCCGATCAACCCAATCCTTACACCGGTCTAATGGAGCAAAAAGAAAAATCTTGACTCAGCGCTCTGCTTAATGCATTCGTCACTTTCTGCCCTCAAAATGCCACACGGAAACGATGAATCAAGGGTCTTTTTTTCATGAGGATTTGATGCAGGCAGAAAGGAGGAGTTGCGGCCAAGACCCGCACGTGATTTCGAAGAAAGGTTTCGCACTGAGAACACCGGTGCAAACATAGGATACTTCACTGTGTTCAGCATGACAGTCTGCGTTGTTAGGTTTCGCTGGTATCAATGTTGGCCGTCTTGTCTTCCTTACCTGATCAACATCAACCTATGCAACGGGTCGCTCTAAGCGAAGCGAAGAACAGACCCAAAATTTACAACAAACCTTCTTTATCCATTGCTAAACCCGAACATGGCTGATCCAGTCCCCTCACCAGTGCATGGTTCCTTCGCAGATCTCATGTAGAAGGCACCTGAAAACAAACCTATCACCTCAGACAGGCTGCAAAAAAATCACCAGCAAAGAAGACTGAATCTTCTGTGATTCAAATTCAAAATGTAGAAACCAAGAATCCACCACATCATGCCACCCGTCCATCACGACGTCATGATTCTATGAAACCAGGACGACCTAGCGGCATGACACCACCATTTCATGAAATGCCCTATAGAAGCTGAAAGGAAACCCTGGAGGACACAGAAACGCATAATTCCTCATTCAAATAGACCCAACGGGAAACTATGCCATGCAAGACCTGGTGAATGAATTGAAACGTAAATACCATGCACAGGTCAAACCTGCCATACCAGCACCAACAACGATGTTCTCAAATTTTTCAGCCATTTCTCATTTCCAACGTTACTTTTATTGTGACATGACAAAAAATCAAACAGGGTTATCGCCATTAATGCCCTTTTTTGAATCTGCCCAACAAAGTTATTCTCTGTTGGGCAGATCTCCAAAGTAGTTTGTTAGGGTTGTACCTATCCTGGCATGAGGCACACGTCAGGCTGGTACACTTGTCGTCTGGGGCAGTTTGCCTAAAACTTCCAGCTCATCGGCTACATCTTTAAGACCCAAGGACTCATAATGTTCTCTGGTTGGCCAGCCGGTCTCACGATCCCAACCCATATACTCGTAGAAATTGCCCGTGGTCACTTTGAACTTTTCTGCGTCGTAGGTTCCATAAGTTCGCGGAATGATCTCGTCGAATTCCATTTGAGCCGTCCGGTTATGGTCACGGATTTGAATCGCCCGGAACAGTGTGTTGACTCGCTCACCAGCCGTGAAGAGTTCATCTTCACTGGTATTGATGCCGGTTACAGCCGAGAATATTCTTGATTCGACCGCGGTCGTCCAGGTTCCTTCACCCACTTTTTCGTCAAATTGCCAACCCATATAATTGCGCAACGGGAACATAAAACACTCGGGCAGACAATCAATGATTGTTCCCCGTATTGTGCTCAGTTTTGCCCATTTCAATGGGAAAGTGGCTGTATATGGATCCACTTGCTTCATCATGGATTTTCCAACAAACTGCTGGAAATCATCATGCGCCCAATCGGGCCATTTATTGTGATGTGGATCACGCGTATCGATCATCCAGTTCAGCATGCTGGGCAGGTTCATCGGGAAAGGCATTTCGGTCCCCAGACTCCGCGCAGTATACCCCCACCCTGCGAGCACAGCGACCGGAAGCCTCATCTTGCCGCCCATCCAGTGTTCTCCGCGGGCAGCTTCGGGACCTTCGTAAATAGTATGCGCATATTTGTCCGCTCCCAGTTTCTCGGTCGTCCTGCGCAGCCCTTCAGCCAGTTGGTCGCCAAAACCTTGCCGGTAAGCGATCATGTTGAGAAGCTTGGTCCACCACTCAACAGAGCGCACATCGGTGGGCATACCCACAAGCGATTCGGTATCAATTCCCATTGCTTTGGTGTAGTACAGCCAAGGCACGATGCCATAGATGATCTCGAAATGTCCAAACCCTAACTGTTCAGCCAGCTCGTGAATTTCAAAGCCTTTGGCAAATTTATCACCTTCCTCGTTATGAAAGAACTGCTCATAACGGGTATGGTTGCACCCAGTCATCGCGTGCAGAAGACCAGGGTGAGTAGTCGCCGGCACATCCCTCAATTCATAGAACCCGCAACCATGCAGACAGCCTAGTCCACAGGAATGGCTAAGGAAAGAATAAGGTTTGTTGTCCACCAAACCCATCCAGTTGATCGCGAAATTCGGTTTTTCATTCGGTCCGACCCAGGACCACCAGAATGGATTCTCCTCTTTATCTGCCAGGCTGATGTCCATCCAGGGATGGTTAATCTTCTTGGGGAAGATATCTTCAGTGACTTTTATCAGTGCTTCAGGATCAGCCACCCTGACTTGATGCTTGCCTTTGGTAAGGGTAATTGCCTTAAGGTTTTTAGACCCCATAACGGCGCCAAACCCACCCTGCCCGGTCGCACTGTGAATGCCACAGCCGATGATAGCAAAACGGACAAGGTTTTCGCCGGCAGGCCCAATTCCATAAGAAACGGAACCTTCACCATGACGCTTATGCAGAATTTCTTGTGCGTCGACCAACCCCATTCCCCACAGGTCTTTGGCAGATCTGAGTTCAGGACCGGCATCGGTGATGAGAAGATAGGACGGCTCAGGGGCTTTACCCTCCAAAATAATGCCGTCATATCCCAGCCATTTGAGTTGCGTCGGAAAAGCGCCCCCAATACTGGAGTTGGTATATTGTTCAGGATAACTATAGGGGGAAATGCTGACGAATTCACCCCGACCGCTTGACGGGGCTGCAGTACCGCCTGTCACACCTGCTGTAAAGATCAATTTGTTCTCAGGATCAAACGCCTTGATGCCCGGTTTCATCTCCTCCCACCAGATCCGATGCGCTACGCCCATCCCACCGATATACTTGGGAACATATTTCATCGTATCAACGGTAGAAAAAGTACCTTTAGTGAGGTTTACCCTCAAAATTTTTCCAGCCCATCCACATTGTTCACTCATGTCGTGCTCCTCTCTAATACTTTTTTAATTCCAAACACATGGTCGGGCACAATTGCACACAAATCGGACCCTCAAGCCTGTCCTTGCAAAGATCGCACATAACAGCTTTTTTCTTGACGCTGTTGAAGTTGATTGGCGCTGGATCAAATGGACAAGCCTTGATGCAGAGCTTGCAGCCGGTGCACAAATCTTCGTTAACAAAACGAGCGCCTGTGGCTTCATCAACCTGGATGGCTCCAACCGGGCAAGCCGCCATGCAGGATGGGGAGATACACTGCTTGCACGTTCGCACAAAATAATCTCCGCTAAATGTTTCACTGACTTCCCATATCCGGTTGAGTTCTGCTCCGCAGGCGCCTTCGTGCACCAGAGCGCAATACAGCTCACAGACTTTACAATCCTGACATGCTGAAATCTTCGGGTCCACCATTCCAATGTAACCCTTAGCTTTTGGAACGGCATGGGAATTGATGGTTACTTCTTTTACTTTCATTGAATTCCTCCGTTGATATTGCTTTGATTGTCCTAAACAAGTATTTGCATGGCGAGAAAGATGTTTAAAATGAATTTACGATCGTTCTTAATCAAGAATCTTCTCGGCAATTCTACAAATGAACAACGAACCATCTGCGACCTCGAGCACGCTTGATTTTGAAGTCACCTTACTCATCTTCCTCTGTCAATATTTGATCCGACTTCAAAATTGAAACAGGGAATATGGATCGATTTTTTATTGAGCATTACTTAGTGATGGGAATTTTTGCCTCCTTTTCTTCTTTGAAAACATAAGAAGCCATGCTACCAACAACAATGCATTGTTGATAACTATGGCTCCTTTTCAAATGCGGGAGGCAAAGGAATTACTTCCTTTACCCAATGTTCTCACGAACCCTTGGGTCCATTGAGAATCGGAGCGCAATTATTAATTTTCGCTGGGATACCTACATGCTACAGGTGTCCGCATTAAATCAAACCTTGCCATTCATCTTGATGAAGATCAATTTGAACTTGCTTATCTTCAATCTGAGATTAGTATACGACCCGGATTTGAGGTTGTATAGATACTTGCCGACTAATATTTTCGACTAAAACACTTAAATAATTGTGCATTATGCACTATAATATAGAAGACAGGCTTAAAAAAGGACATTCCAATGAAATTAAGCATGTTCATCCTCGCCGATTGGCTGGAGAAATATCACCCGTCTATAAACATTAAGGAAGGGCAACCCTTGTTGTCTGGGGTAAGGATATACTCCGGCAAAGATCGTATTGAAGACAACTGTGTACTTAACATCGGCCGCGCTTCCGATTTCTATCCGGATCAATTCACCGAAGATCAAATCATTTGTGCGAACAGGCAAGATTGGCTTCTGATCAACTCCAAGGACATGAATATGGTTCTGAACGATGTCCTTAAAGCCTTCGAATTCTATAATGAGTGGGAAACCAGTTTAAAAGAAACCTCTTATTCAAATTCATCATTTCAAATGCTGGTCGATTTGAGTTATCCAGTTTTTAAGAACCCCATTTTTATGGTGGATTGGTATGGAAAAGTGCTTGGATTAACCAGCCAGAGTGAAGCTGAGATGGATGGTACCACCTGGGATTATATGCGTACGAACGGTTACCTTCCAGCTTACGTTTACGATCGCGTCAATATTAGCAATGAGCAGTTTCAACAAATTGAAAACAAAAAAGAAATCACCTATTTGGACGTGCCGCAATTTAATTATCATTGCATCCACTGCACGATCTTCATTGAGAACCAACCTGTCATGAATTTTGAAATATCTCAAAAAGAAACCGATTTAACGGAAGGAATGTGTCAGTTGGCTGAGATTTTACGCCAAGCTTGTTTGATTAAGCTTCAGTTTGGCGATGCGACAACCTTCATTCCACCGACCGTGCTGCTTCTCTCTGATCTGTTATCCGGGAAGGCCTACAATCCAGAGGCATTGCGCCACGTGCTTTTTACCCTGGGTTGGGAAAATTCAAAGAATTGGTATCTAACCACGTTTCTCAATCCTTTTTCAGGTGAAATGCCCAGAACAGTATTATTACAGCAACTAGAACGGGAAATTCCTCGCGGCTTTTCTTTTGAATGGGAAGGGCATCTCATCATGCTGAGCGACTGTGAAGATTGGGATGCAAACTTAGCCTCCTTGGCAAAGTTGCTGAAGGAGGGCTCGTACGTTGCAGGTGTTTCAATGCCATTTAGCGATTACAAAGAATTGCCAGTCGCCTTCAAACAGGCAGAAGTGGCAATGTCCTTTTCCAACCGCGACTCGGCGATCAATTGGTGCACTGATCATGCGTGGGGGTATATGCTAAGTGAATTTGTCCAGGATTTCAAAAGCGAAGGGATGCTTCATCCCGCAATTGAAACTCTTGAAAAATACGATCTAAAAAACGGCAGCGAATTGTTAAAGACCCTGCATACCTACCTATTAAATGAAAGGAGTGTTATCGAAACCGCCAATGAATTGTTCATTCACCGTAATTCCCTACGCTATCGCTTGGAACAAATCAATAACTTAATCCATGTGGATCTCGATAATCCTGAAGTCAGATTATATCTGCTGTTTTCTTGCTTTATAAACGAACGAAAGCAGAAAACAGAATAGTCTTTTCATGCCTTTATTGACTATTGGAGTATCTTCTGCGCTTAAATGGAGGACAGAAACTATAAATCAAAACTACCGGCTCGCAGGATTGAATCACTCACACTGTGGCATTAATAAAAAATGGCTAAATTTTCATCGATGGATAGATACTTTTGCCCTGTTCTTTATGCAACCAATAAAAGGGTACATAAAAGCAGACATGGGTTTCAATGCCCCAAAGGGCGGATAAGTCTTTTTAATTGCGTTCGAATCGCACCGGGGTATTTTGCGTTTTCCTCCTTTCGCTGAACCTTGATACTATGCGGAATATTACAACGCAACACTTCAGGAGAACACACTGTGAAACGCATCAGTGACCATCTGCTCACACCAAGTTTTTTGCCCTGATAACTGCCTGCATACAAGGGCTTTTTGTTATGCCCGTATCAAGACCTCACCAATTTCTTTTTCAGATCAAGTTCCTCCAGTTTATTTCAAGATTTTCCGTATATCACTTCCCAATTGTCTTTGTTACATTTGAAAGGTTAACATTTCCTTAGAAATCAGGCGGACAGTCTGGGAATTCCTTGACAGTCGCAGCGAGGAGGACTGATAATAATTTATACTTTGCAATGAGCGCCGAGGGTACTATGGACATCAACTTTTTTCTCGTTATACTGGTCGGTTTTATCGCACAATTGATCGATGGCAGTCTTGGAATGGCTTACGGGGTAAGCGCCAACAGTTTCCTTCTTGGGATCGGGATTCCGCCTGCAGTAGCCAGTGCCAGCGTTCATACGGCTGAAATTTTCACTACAGCCATATCAGGCGCATCACACTGGAAAGTTGGCAATGTTGATAAAAAATTGGTCAAATCATTGGTCATTCCTGGTGTCATTGGGGGTGCATTAGGGGCTTATATCCTCACCAATATCGACGGCAACAAAATCAAGCCATTTATCTCCATTTACCTGCTGATCATGGGTATCAGAATCTTGGTGGTTGCTTTTAAACCCACCGAAAATACAGAGGAAAAACAAACCCCCAAATGGCTGATTCCTCTCGGTTTTGTTGGCGGCATCTCAGACGCAATCGGTGGCGGTGGATGGGGACCAATTGTCACAACAACATTAATCTCCACCGGAGGTTCTCCACGAAAAGTCATTGGTTCAGTTAATTTGTCGGAATTCTTCGTTACCATAGCCGAAGTCATCCTCTTTACTGCCACGATTGGACTCAGCCACTGGTATTACATCCTGGGCTTATTGATCGGTGGCGTTATAGCCGCCCCACTGGGTGCCCTGCTGACAAAAAAAATACCCGCCAAGACCCTGATGATCAGTGTGGGCTGTTTGATCATTTTCCTGCAAATACGTACCCTTTACCAGCTATACTTTTAAATGATGGCTCAAAACCTGACAGCTTTTGAACACGCAATCAACCCCGAATTACGGCTAAATATTAATGGGCATAAACCGATTGTACTTTGGTTCACCGGCTTATCAGGCAGCGGCAAGAGTTCTATCGCCGGCAGGCTGGAAACCAAGCTGGTTACCGATTACCAGGCTCACACCTGTTTTTTGGATGGCGATTCCCTTCGCCAGGGTTTGAATAGCGACCTTGGCTTTTCAGCACGGGATCGTTCTGAAAACATCCGCCGCGCAGGAGAAGTGGCAAAGCTCATGTATGCTGCCGGCTTGATTGTGCTGGTCTCTTTCATCAGTCCCTTCTCAGTCGACCGGGACAGAGCTAAATCCCTCTTCCCTGAGAATGGCTTCTGGGAGATATTTGTTGACTGCCCGATAGAGATATGCCAGAACAGGGACTCCAAACAACTGTACCAACGTGCACAAAGCGGAGAAATTCCTGGTTTTACCGGGGTCAGCTCACCTTATGAAGTACCTGTCCATCCGGATATGATCCTCCATTCGGATCAGTGTAGTATCGAAGAATGTGCCGACTTGGTTCTGAAAAGGCTCATTCAAGCAGGCCTGCTAAAACAAAATAAAAATTCCCCGGATAAGGATAGATAGATTTGGATCACCTTTACGAATTAGAAAATCGCAGTGTTTACATCCTGCGCGAAGCCTATGCGAATATCAAAAACCTGGGCATGCTATGGTCGATGGGAAAAGACAGCACTGTTTTGTTGTGGCTGGCCAGAAAAGCCTTTTTTGGCCATGTGCCTTTCCCGCTCATTCATATCGACACCCACTTCAAAATTCCAGAAATGATCCGATATCGCGATCAACTTGTCCGAGAAATGCACTTAACAATGGTGGTAGGAACAAATCTTGAGGCTTTGAATGCTCACCGAACTTTTCCTGATGGGACCGTTGACCATCTGAGTTGTTGCGCAGCTCTGAAAACCCTGGCTTTAAAACAGACCCTCGATGGTACTGGCCCTCGATATCGGTTCAATCATGAAAAGGACTGCTACGAACTGGAGGAAAATCCGCTGCCATTTACCGGGGTAATTGTCGGGGTCAGGGCGGACGAAGAAGGTTCCCGTTCTAAAGAACGTTATTTTTCTGCGCGGGATCAGCAGAACGAATGGCATGTTGCCAACCAGGCTCCGGAATTTTGGAATCAATATAAAACCGAATTTGCGCCGGGAACCTCGGTACGTGTTCATCCGCTTTTGGATTGGACGGAATTGGATATCTGGGAATATATCAGAGCCGAATCTATCCCAACTGTTTCGCTATATTACAACCAGGGAAATGGCAAACGCTACCGCTCGCTTGGTTGTTACCCGTGCACGTTTCCGGTTGAATCGGATGCCAGAACAGTGGCTGAGATTATTGAAGAATTGAGTATCGGCAAGTTTGCCACAATTGCTGAACGCTCAGGCCGGGCACAGGACAAAGATGATGGCGGATCACTGGAAACTTTGCGAAAGGACGGTTACATGTAATGGAGAATAACCATCCTGAAAACAGCATCACCCAGGCAATCAGTCCTGAAAACATGAATATTGTCTTTGTCGGCCATGTGGATCATGGTAAGAGCACCATCATCGGGCGGCTTTTGGCAGATACCAATTCCTTACCAAAAGGCAAACTGGAAGCCTTACAGCAAGATTGCAGACGGAGATGCGTACCGTTTGAGTATGCCTATCTGATTGACGCTCTCAAGGATGAACGAGCACAAAGTATCACCATCGATACCGCTCGAATCTTCTTCAAGTCCAAGGTTCGTGATTACCTGATTCTGGATGCACCAGGTCATATCGAATTTATTAAGAATATGGTCACTGGTGCCTCTCATGCTGAAGCTGCAGTACTCGTTATTGACGCTCAGGAAGGCGTGATGGAAAATTCTCGCCGACATGGCTACCTATTAAGCCTTCTGGGCATTAAACAGGTTATCGTTGCCATCAATAAAATGGACCTGGTCGGTTACGACCAGGCTGTGTTTGAACGGGTAAAGTCGGAATACACCGAGTTCCTCAAAACTGTTCACATCGAACCGGCTTGTTTTATTCCACTCAGCGGGCGCGAGGGGGAAGGTGTCGTTTTTCACAGTGAAGCCATGCCATGGTACACAGGACCAACCGTATTGGAATCCCTGGACACATTTGAAAAGCAGAAGCAACTTACCGACAGACCTTTCCGGCTACCAGTCCAGGATGTTTATAAATTTTCTGGCTCAGGAGATCACCGGCGCCTCATCGCAGGTTCCATTGTCAGCGGAATAATTCACAAAGGCGATGCCCTGGTAATCTATCCCTCGGGAAAGCAGACGCATGCACTGGACCTTGTTGCGTACAACAGACCCAATATTTCAAGTGCGGAATCTGGCGAAGCCATCGGATTGACCATGCAGGAACAAGTATATACTCGGCGTGGCGAGATGATCTGCCTAGCAGCAGATCCCCCACCTCACATCAGCACCCGCATGCGAGTCAGTCTATTTTGGATCGGCAGAGAATCTCTTCGCCCTCATAAGACTTACTTGCTTAAGGTAGGAACAGTCAAAGAGTACGTTAAGGTTGAACAAATTCATCGGGTGATTGACGCAGCCTCGTACAACAAGCTTGAAGCTCCGCGGGAAGTTCGCCATCACGAGGTTGCGGAAATAACCCTCAAGGCAAACCATCCAATTGCCTTTGATACCTCGGACCAATTACCTGATACCAGCCGCTTCGTTTTGGTAGACGGGTATGAAATTGCCGGAGGCGGAATTATCCGCGAAGCCCTGACAGATGAAGATTCCGCATTGAGGAATGAGGTTTACCTGCGCAACCAGAAATGGGTGCAAGGGCTCCTGACTGCTGAGCAGCGGGCTGACCGCTTTGACCAGCACCCAGCTCTGATTATTATCACCGGAAAGAAAGGATCAGGTCGTAAACACCTGGCTTCCGCTCTTGAAAGAGGCATGTTTGAGCATGGCAACCTGGTTTACTACCTTGGAATCGGATCTGTTATCTATGGTGTTAATGCTGACCTGATGAATAGGCATGACCAGGAAGAATGGGCGGAACACCTGCGCCGCTTTGCTGAAGTCTGCCACTTATTACTGGATACCGGGATGATATTGATTATCACAGCGGTGGAATTTAGCAATGCTGATGTAAAGACTCTCAAAGCCCTTATCAACTCGGAAATCATCGAGACAGTCTGGCTGGGAGATGAGATCACTACAGACCTGATCCCGGATATTCATCTCAGGCTGGATGAGAGCCAGGAAGAACAGATGCAGCGCATTAAAGCCGGAATTGAAGCAGATGGGTTATTGAATGGCACCAGAAACGGGCAGCTTCATTTATAGACTACCTGGGATTAAAATCAAATTTTGCCGGCCGATAAATGACAAGGCAAATGTTTAAGAGCATCTCAGGGTAAATCACCTGGTATCGGTACTGCCCCCTTATTTAGAAAGCACTTCATTCACCCTATCGATTCTGCTTCTCTCCAATCCTGCAAATTTACCTTTTTGGCTCCCGGATCGACTGAAAACCTGCTTTTCAATTCCTCGCGAAGGCTTGCTTAGGACAGCGCAACTCTTATAAAGATGTTCAACTATTAGATAAGAGCGCTGCACAGAATGATTTCTTGTGCTTATGTTTGAAATTGACCTGGGTGGGTCGGAATTTAAACAAGATATCCCAACCCACCTCAAAAATTAGAGCGAAAATCAGGTGAAAATCATCGCCTATACCGACACCCGGATATTAGTTATTTCCTAATTTATCCTTACATAGTTCTCTATGCACAATTCTTAACTGTTTTCCAGTTTTCAGCTGTGCAATGCACCAGAAGATGAAATCCGCAAAACTTTACTTATATATAATCGGCAGATAAAAATGTCTTGCAGATTCTACCAAAATTGTCACGGTAGCTTCGTTTGAATCTAAGCCTCCCACATCCTGAACTTTGTAAATGAAAGCATCCGCTCCGCTCCAACCCAATTCGGGGGTATAGAGACAGGTAATTTGATTGCATTCAATACTGCCATGTATAGGCTCTGTTATGAGGATCACAGCACTGCTGTCATTGATGTCTGCATCAGTTACGCTAAGGACAAAAGTTACCGGTGTATTATAAAAGGTCGTTACCGTTTGGTCATTGGCAACCGGAGCATCATTGACCGAAGTAATCGTGATGTCGACAGTGGCAACATTGGAATAAACCAGACTGTCCTTTACCTTGAAGGTAAAGCTGTCTGTACCACAGTAGTCAGTATCTGGAGTATAGGTCGGGAATTGCGTATCCCCGCTCAGGGTACCATGGATTGGAGGGGAAACGATTATCCACGTCAGCGGATCCTCATCCTCATCTGTGGCTGTCAAAGTAAGCACGAGTGCAGTATCCTCAAATGTCGTGACGGATTGCCCATTGGCAACAGGTGCGCTGTTTACCTCGTTGACCGTTACAGTGATTTCTTCCTCATCACACAAAATAGGATCGCCATCATCGCAAATCTTGATGGAGAAGGTATAAACCCCATAACCTTGTTCTTCGGTCGGGGTCCAGGTGAATACACCTCCGCCAGTGATGCTGGCACCCGCAGGCACATCGCCGGTTAGGCTGAAAGTGAAAACATTGGAAGGAATATCAACATCGCTGGCTGAGGCGGTGAAAGTCAGGAGGGTTTCTTCATCTATGGTTTTGTCGCCAATCGTATTCAGAACCGGCGCAACATTTACTTCCAGTATGGTTACGGTAACGGTCTCACACACTTTCAAAGACCCATCATAAACACACACCTGGAATGTATAGCTTCCTGGTCCTTGGGATTCAGTCGGCGTCCAGCTAAATTCTCCTGTTACCGGGTCAATATTAGCGCCAGCAGGTGCGTTCACCAGGCTGTAGAAAAGATTCTGACCATCGACATCACTGGCAACCGCCGTGAACGAAATCAGGCTGCCCTCATCGCCAGTAACAGGGTCAAGCGGGCTAATGACCGGGGCGTCATTTACTTGGGTTAACGTAATGGAAACAGTATCCGTATCGCTTTTTACCCCACCCTCGCCGGTATTGCCCTGGTCATTGCTTATAATTGTCAGAGTATCACTGCCAACAAAATCCTGATCAGGATCATATTTCAGACCATCCAGAGCGGCATTGATGGAGGCCGGCAGACCTGAAAAAGTCATCGTTACATCATCTGTTCCATCACCTGCAGTAAATGTCAAACCGGTAATCTGTGCCAGGGTAAGATGACCATGCAGCACTGAAATTGTGATTTCCAGAGTGCCCCCGGTGGTCTCAGCAACATCAACATCGCTGACAGAGATCAGCTTTTCCGTGGCAAAGAACAAATCAGAGTCTTCAGGAATGACCTGGGTGCCAGGGACGGTATTGACCGGGGCATCATTGAGTGCTGAGATGGCAATGGTAACAGTGGCGATCCCGCTCACCAGATAATCATCACTCACTTGAAAGGTAAAGCTGTCAACCCCATTGGAATCGGGATAGGGGCTATAGGTCCTGACAGCACCTGTCCCGCTCAGGCTGCCTTTGCTTGGAGGTGAGATGATAGCAAAGGTCAGCAGGTCACCATCGGGATCTGCTGCAGGTAAGGTTATTTCAATAGAATTCCCTTCAGCGGTTGCCGCAGTCAGGTTATCGGCTGTCGGGGCTTCGTTCACATCTGTCACATAAATTGTAAAACTTTCCTGATACGATAAACCGCCCAGGTCGGTGGTTTGGATACGGATAGTGTAGGTGTTCTTGGCATCCTCATAGTCAAACTCGACTGACGAACGAAGTTTGTCAGCCGAGATGTTGAAATTGGCATTGTCAGGGAAGTTCACATCATCCACCAGGCTGTAATCATGGTGATCGCCTGAATTTGGATCGAGCGAACTCAGACTTCCAATAATTGTGTCAATGGGGCTGTTTTCAAGGATATTCACATTGCTGAGCAGAATGTCCGTCGGGGCCTCATTTGAGAGATTGACAGTGATGGTAACAACGACCGTGTCCGAATACGCCTCTCCATCCGAAACTCTGTAGGTAAAGCTGGTCGTAAGGGTTTGGTCAGCGGGTGGTGTATAGGTGAATGAGCCATCAGCATTCAGGGTCAGGCTGCCCTCACCCGAAGGAATACCAGCCACCAGTTCCACAGTCAATGTGTTTTCCGGTAAATCCGCATCGGTATCATTCCACAAGACCCCCCGCGCAGGTACACTCAACGTGGCGTTTTTGAGAGTCGTGTAGCTGTCTGCAACCGCCTGTGGCGCCGTATTTACCTCAGCGACAGTCACAGTAATTGCTTCTTCGTCGCAAGCTGCAGGCGTCGCATTATCACACACTCTTACAGTCAAGGGGTAGGTACCTGGACCTTGAATTTCTGTGGGAACCCAACTGAAAGCACCGGAGGCAGAGTCTATGCCAGCGCCTGTTGGAGCAGCAACCAGGCTATAGGTTAGCGTATTGGCTGGCAAGTCTTCATCTGTCGCCGATGCGGTAAAGGTCAATGCCACCTGCTCATTACCAGTCTGGCTTCCAATGCCCGCCAAGACGGGGGCTGCATTCACCTCGCCTACTGTGACGGTAATGGTTTCGTAATCGATCAAAATCCCATCAGAGACCTGAACCGAAAATGAATAGCTTCCTGGTCCTTGTTCCTCCGTTGGTGTCCAGGTGAAAATCCCTGTAACAGGATCAATGGAAGCGCCAGCCGGAATCCCTGTGCCAGTCAGGCTGAAGGTGAGCGTATCCGCCGGAAGGTCTTCATCGGTAGCTGTGGCAGTAAATGTCAACAATGCCAATTCATTTACCGATTGGTTTCCAATCAATCCAAGCACCGGGGTATCATTGGCATCGTCTATGGATATGGTGAATTCTTCATCGAAGTAAGCTCCCCATTCATCGGTGCTGCGAATATTGATCGTGAAAGTATTTGGCAGTACTTCAAAATTGAAAATCCTGTTTGTTTTAAGCTCATCCCCGACAATCTGAAAGGAGGCATTATCTGGATAATCGCCAACCAGGCTGTAATCAAAGGTAAGGTCGCCATCCGGATCTGTACTGCTCAAAGTTCCGATTCCAGTGCCAATTACTCTATTCTCCTGTACGCGATTATTCGAAAGAGCAATATCGCTTGGAGCGCAGGACTGAGTACTGACCTCACCAGTTCCGGTAACGGTAAACTCAATCGGCATAGCATCGTCCCAATGCACCAGCATGCTGTTCACAGGATCTATAACAAATGTGGTTGACTGGCCAGGCTCAAGTACGCTGAGAGTGATCACAATCAGGCTTCCGCTCCCATCAGCCACCGGCGGATTTTCCCAAGTTCCCTGTTTGGCCATTCCAAATGTGATGGATCCAAGGTCATTATCCCAGCCGTTAGTGGGTTCATATAAACCAGGCTCAGTAGGATCTTCCAATAATTCACCATTGACCACATTAGTAACTTCCACAACAGCGGGGTCAAAAGTGAGCTCGAGGTGGTAGGCTGTCAAACCATTTACATTTGCCACCATGACAGCAATTTCCAGTTCATCCCCTGCGCAAGTTGTAACTACGCTTGTAGCCGGAGCGAATGAAAGCGTAGTACTGGTCTGTGCCCAGGCGCCCCCCGGAATTGCCAGCGTGAATACCAACATGAACAGACTAACAAATACCCAAGTTCTTACAGCTATTTTCTTCATCTTGTTCCTTTCAGATTGAGTTTTTTTTGGATTTACTCTTTACCAGATAAATCACCAAACCAATGATTATTGCTAAAATAATCAGCAGGATCCACCAGTTTTCTAACAAAGAAAATTCAGAATCTTGGCCGTTATCGTTTGGTGTTTCCAGATTTGTGTCCGACCCCATTGTGGTTTCTGCACCAGCATTGTTTCCTTTCGTCGCAATTGCAGGCGGGGGTGTTGCCGTTGGGTCGGGTGGAATCGGTGTTGCTGGGACTGTCGGCGTTTCAGTCGGACTCATGGTCGAAATTTGTACCAAATTAGTGGGGTTTTGCACTGGGATGGAGGTAGCAACCAATTCCTGGGCTGCTTTGTTAACTTTGATAACTGCCTCAGCCGGGCTGGCTTCAATCGCCGCCCCTTCCCGGTCAGACAAGTCATAAGTGGTCACTTCCAGGGTGCTCTCACCTTCCTTTACTCCCTGCAGGTACAAGACCAAAATTATTCCATCCCCGGATTTGGGCTCGCTCGGATTTACCTGAGTCATCACAAAACGCACCACCCCGGTTTCAAGGTCAACCGTGTTATAGAGCGTCATACCAGCATCCAAAAAAGTTCCCAGAGCCGGCTGCACCCCCTCGGTGGCTGGGTCCGCATCTTCCACGGTCAAGACGGTCGGGTCAAAATGCACTTCCAAGTCAACTGCGTACAGTCCCTCCACTCCCCGGATTTCAATCGGCACTTCCACCCGCGCATTAGGCAGGATATCATAGGACTGAAAAATGCCCACCTGCGCGTTTGACTGCCCGTTAGCAGAAACTGTAAATCCCATTGTCAGGCACAAAAGTGCCATCAGGCTGAAAAATCGATTGACACGATGGTTATTTTTCATTAATTTATTCCTTTTCTGGAGGTTTTCCATGTCTGATCACCAGGATTAACAGAATCCCAATGCCAATCAAACCAATGATCAACAATATCCACAATAGCGCTTCACCTTGTTGGGATTCTTTTGCGGCTTGCTCACTATTGGCAGCTAAGCCGGAAGCACCTTGAAGCGAAGCTACCTGGTATATCAGGGTGGCGTCCTGCCAGGCTTGCTGGGTCTTTTCCAACCCGGGATTACCCGGCAGGTAAAACCCACCTGCCGCTGAAGCGGGTGTGGTTGTACCGTCTTCGGGCAGGGGAGTAAGTGTGCCGAATGGAGTGGTTTGATCAGACATCCCTGGGACTGGTGCTGTCTCCAGTGGGGTCTCCATCACTGTCGGGGACGGAGTATTAATGCTCCCCTGGGTTGGCTCCACTGCCATAGTGGGGGAGGATACCAGCGTGGCAGTCGCGCCCGGGTAAGAAGTCTGCGTGGCAATCTGGGTTGGTGTGGCAGTCATCGTGTAAATAGGCACGGTAGAAGTCTGTGTGGGGGCATTGATAACCTCGATCCAGCCATTTTCCAGTGCCGGATTGGAGGTATTGCCTTCAGAATCGGAAAATTGGGCATTATTTAAGATAATCTCACTTTTGCCATAGTTCAGACCGGAAAAGGTCAGGGTTAAGAGAACACCTTCCCCTGAAACAGCGGGGGTTGCCAATTGGGTGCAAACCAATCGAAATGATCCTTCGCTCTCTACTTCCTTCACGATAAAAAGGTTGTTAAGATAAGGTCCATAACCCCAGCCCTCAAGCTGCAGCAGGTCAGGATCATACTCAACGATGACATCAAACGCATTGATATTCACCCCAGCAATAACCAGCAGATCGATTTGTACCTGGTTGCCCAGCGGAAAGCTGGTCTGGAGCGGGTTAACCGATAAAATTGTGCCCGACTGCGCCTGCGCCGGCATGGCTCCTGCTGGCAGCACCAGCAGCATTATTACCAAGATTACTCCACAAGTTTGGTTGCTTTTCAAGAGCATTTTCGGTCTATTTCCTATTAACAACACTTTGACAGTGTTGAAACTGCCCAATAAACAAGTCAGTTAAACGCGGGGTTGAGAACCCACGAAATATTCTCATCAAGGCACCCAACTGGCATAAGCCAGTGCCGAACTCAGCCCGAAATTGCCTGCCACCAGTGCCAAATCACGAATGTCTACCACTCCGTCAAAGTTGACATCCGCATCCAGAACTTCCCCTGCTGCCAGATCAGCTTCGGTTTTGCCGAACCAGCTCCCCACCAGGCTGGCATCCCCGGCGTTGATGACATTATCGGTCCAAACCGCATTGCCGGAAAGCAGCACAAGCGCCGGCAGGTTGCCCGGGCTGGAGGTAACCGCCTTCTTCTTGTTTAAGCTCACATCCAGGTTCAGAAAGCGCGGCTGGGCGGTCGCGATCAGATATTGGTCGGCAATAATTGACGGAAAAATCAGGTTCGTGCCATTCTGCCCGGTAGTAGCGGCCTGGTAAGGACCAAAGCCGAAATAGGTGCCAACACTCAAACTAACCAGAATACCGCCGCGTTCGCTCACACCCTGACGGGAAAAACTACCGGAAAGAGAAGAGGCCGTGTTGAGTGTCGAATCATACAGGCTGGTCAGGCTGCCCTGCTGGAGCACCGGATAGGTTTTTGCACCCGAAGGAGCGGCAAAAACAGCGTTGGTAATCGTCACAGCCGAACTGCCCACGTCCACCCCACCAAAAGTCAAACGTACAAGGACGCCGTCTCCGCTGACCGCTGGGACTCCTATTTGTGTAAAAGCCAGGCGCAAATAACCAGGGTTATTGATCACACGCAAAGAATAAAGCGATGTAAGCATGCCACCATGCCCCCAAGCCACCAGCTTAAGCATGCTGGGGTCATAACTGAAACTTACATCAAAACCCACCAGTTCCACTGCGTTGGTCACATCAATATCCAAAGTAATGCTATTGGAACCATTCAGGATTAATTCCCCTTCATTTGGAACAATTGACAAGCCGGTAGTTTGGGCTTGTGCGGGTTCAACAGCAAAAGGGGGACATAATAAAGAGCAGACTAACAAGAATACCAGAGTCAAATATCGGTAAATGTTCATATCCCAGCGGGCAGCCATGCCATTGAAATTTCTTTTATCTTTTCTCATGCTAACATTGTGCCAAAAGTGCCTGTCTGCTCTTCAAGAGAAGAGGCAGGCTGGGTTTGGGGGAGCCCAGCCTGCAAAACTTAAAAAATTAATTTAGTAACCAAAGCCCGTAAGCTGTGGCTGACGTGAGACCGAAGTTACCACCAACCAGAGCCAGGTCTTGAATATTGACCTTGCCGTCAAAATTGACATCCCCAGCATTATCAATATTGCCAGTGCCGTAATCAGTACCTACCACGCTTGCATCAGAGACATCGATAGCATTATCCGTCCAGTATGCATTGCCGCCCTTCAATACCAGGACTGCCAAGCTTTCATTGCTATCAACAACAGTAAGGGTCTTCGCAAGATCAGCCGTCACATTTAAATAACGTGGCTGCAGCGTGGTGAGCGTGTAAGTCGCCGTCGGGACGTTCGTGAATGAGAGGTTGTTGCTGACCTGGTCAATGGAGGTAGCCTCAAAAGGTCCGTAGCCAAAGCCTTCTGGTCCAGTTAGCGTCATCAGAACCCCCTCGCGGGAAACACGACCTTGCATTGAGACCGTGCCTGTGACAGTGTAGTTCAGGTATGCAAAAACATCCTCTGCACTGAAAGACGCCAGTTCACGATCTGCAGGGCTCCAATCGCTATCATAAAGGGTCACAGTGACAGGTCCATTATATGCAGCTGTAAAAGTAACCGTGAAGGTCAGGTCATTCGACGCAGCGGTCAATTCCACCGGAATAACTGGGCAGCCAGCGTTCGTGCAGGTATAGGTAACCCCACCATATACGATAGTGGTTCCCTCAGGCAGGCTGAATGCGAGCTCAAAGGGTTCGGGGATACCGTTCAGATCAGTAATTGTCAGGGTGAAATCCTGTGCAATCCCGACCTTGTAGGGTCCCACCAGGTCAGTGGATGTAATTACAGGCTTGGTGTAGACGACAGCCGTCTCGCTTAAGGTTGCCAGTACGTAATCAGCCGGGGTTGAAGCACCATCCACCATCGAAACATCAAAGACATAGCTCCCTGCTGCGGCAAAGTTCGCCTTACAGGTTGTTGTTGTCCCGAAACCAGGCGCCATGGGGAAGCCGGCGGAGCCGTATCCAACCCGACCTACCAAATCTGTGCCGCTTACCTCCAAAGGAATAGCAGCCTGTCCACCAGCGAAAGCGCAGGTCAAGCTGGTAATATCTTCCAGCTCTGCATTATGGATCGTGAAATCATAGTAAATCGAATTGACAAAAGTACCGCCCTCTGAGGGGTTGGTGACGGTCACGTGAAAGTCGCGTTCCTCGCCCGTCAGGTAGTAACCCTGGATGTCGGTTGAAGTAATGGTCGGGAGGGTAATGATGGTCACTTCGCCATCCGCCAGCGCGGCAGCGAAAACGTTAGTTGAAGAACCAACGCCCGCCATACCAAAACCACCCGTAGGATTGCTATCACCCAAAGTCAGCGGAACCGACACCCCGGTGCTAACGGCTGTGAAGGTTACCCTAAACAGCGGCAGATCGCCTGATTTATTGCCGGTTGTGCTGGATCCAACAAAGTGCAAAGTCCTTGCTTCTAAATCATGCGTAACTGTTTCAGATCCCAATGATCCACTGGTAACAATATCCGTATCTGGATCCGCAATAACCAGATTCGCAGGATAAGTAAGCACAAAGTCAGCAGCGTTTACATTGGCCAAGTGACCCATAACCGTATAAGTGATATCCTGTCCGCTTACTACCTGGTTTACCCAGGCGCTATCGGAAGAGACCAGGTAAAGGTCCACATGGGTGAATGGATCAACATCGACATTTAGGCTGACACCATCGCCATCAATCCCTGCAGGTCCGGCAACATCGCCCCACGAGTTGTAGGTGGCATCAATCGCAGCCGTACCGGCAACGTTATTAATCCCAAAGCCACCATTATTCTGGAACATGTTGCCATGAATGTCAATTCCGCCCACAGAATTTTCCAAGGGCTGAGCAGCGAATTCAATGCCATCGCCATCCAAGTCATGGATGAAATTATCCGCTAGAACCACATCGGTCACAACTCCTGCAAAGTGAATGCCGTCAGGTAATAAGCCTAAAGTCGGTGTCTGTGCGGATCCATCGATTTCCAATCCATCAATGACAATATTGACCAGGTCCGCTGCCACATCAATGCCATTTGAGTCGCCAGTTGGTTCGCAGACCGCCCCGTTACCGGTGATGGTGGTGTAGCTGGCGGTAATCTCAAAGCATGGCGAACTGTTCTGAATGACCGTTCCGTCAGACAAGGTAATGGTGATGTGCGGCGTGCTGATCACAAAAGCGCCCACCTGACTATAGTCACCATCCGGGATGATGATCGTCGTGCCTTCCGGGGCATTGTTGATGGCAGCTTGAATTGCTTCCGGAGCCAAAGTTTCCCCTTCTGGCGGGGTAAGATCAATCACGCCATCTTCATCTGGCAGGAAGGTCTGGCATGCCTCATCAGCGCACCAGGGTGCGATAGTGGCATCACCAACGACAGAAGCAGGCCCTGCGGCGCCGCCCCACCAGTTGAGTGAGGCATCAACATCCTCCACCAGGGTTCCCCAATATTCCTCATAGCCCGGTTCGGCGTAAGCAGAGGCGTCCAGCGCAATATCATAGTTACTGACCTTGTTATAATGTAGATCAACGCCTCGAACAGTCCCCTCGTTATAAGCGATAACCCCTAATGGATAATCAGCGTTATAGATGATGTTGTTCAGAACCAAGACATTTTGAACCAATGGTTCTGACCAGGTAGAGACAGCAATGCCATAGTCGATCCCATTGACAGCACCACTGATTTCATTGCGCTCAACAATGACATTGTCAGCATCTACGACGAGAATAGCAGTGCTTGCCCAATCTTCAGTTAGATAGGCACCTTCGACAAAGTTTCCCACAATTGTTGAACCATCACCGGATACTTCAATGCCATTGCGCAGATATGTTCCTGCCGGTATGACTTTGTTATTTAAAACATGGAATACAGTCCCAGTCCCAGCAGGCATACCTTGAATAATGCCGCTCGAGGTAAAATCCTTGACAGTGAAGCCATCAAAGGTGACCGTTCCCATATTGGCGAGGACTTCAACCCCTGTCGTTAAAGCGCCATCCGGCACATCAATGATGGTTGTCTCGGCACCATCAGTTGATCGCACTGTAATATCAGATTTATTCAACACTAAAGCTTCGTTGTATGTCCCCGCTGCCACATTGACTGCGGCTCCAGGAGCAGCAGCATCAATGGCCGCCTGAATGGATTGGAACTCAAAAGGTCCCGTGGCTGTAAGGTAATTGACCACACTGTCGGCTCCTAAAAACCACATCCGCCATACACCTTCATCTTGGATAACCGAGGGTTCGCCTACAGCGCCAAGAATGGGATTGGCAGGGCTCTTAACCCAGATATAACCATCAACGGACTTGGCCATCCCAATCACCTGGCTGGAGCCGTAAGCACTGTACCACATAAAGTAGGTACCACCCTCTTTAACCACCCATGGATGCATCACATATTGATCATCCCAGGTTCCATCAACACCAGGCGAGAGCACAGGGCTGCCGCCGTTTACCAGTAGAAAGTCAGTACCATCAAGAACGGAGGCTTCTGCCGTATAAATATCATAGCGCGTTTCCGCAGCGTTTTTCTTCTGGAAGTACAGACGATACGTGCCGCCATCGTTGAACAGGAAGGGCGCGTCAATCTTGCCCAGGTCCTCCATGCCAGAGGCGTCAAAAACCATATCGACTTTTGTCCAAGCTGTTCCGTCAACCGAGGTATACAGCGCGAAGGCTGTGTTTAATGAGTCATAGGCGACCATATAGAAGATATCGCCCTCTTTGATGATCGCTGGGCTGGCAACTTCTAACGGTTTGGTATCATAAGTTGTCTCTGAGCCGGTTGCGTCCGCAAAACTGGGGTCAACCGACGATATGTGCCATAGGCTCGTATCCGAAGCCCCGTACCACATGTGGTATGTGTCGCCGTCTTTCAATACAGTCGGACGGCCACTGACAGCAAGTGTTTCAGTAGCTGTCCAATTGGCGACATTGAGTGTCTCCCCGCCAGTTTGCGCCTGTGCCTGCCCTGCCGGCAGCGCGGCAAACAGCAATGCTGCTACCAAAAGCAGCCCAAAGGCCCTACCAATATTCTTTTGTTTAGTCATCTTGAAATCCTCCAAAAAACAATCTGTTAAGTTAATGTGATCACACTAAATAATCGTTTCTGGAATCCCCTGAGGAAAAAAATTAAGCCATCCCCAAACAGATCCAGCTCTCCGCGCCTTTTAAGGAGCCCGGTTCCGTCGTTTCAATTAGCTCAATTCACCCCCTTCTTTTCAATTCACCGCAATAACTATCATCACTTCAATACATCGCTTCTTACCAAAACATAAAGAATGGAATGAACCCTATCTATCTGTAAATTAACTTTCCTTTGCCAGGTCAGCTTTAGACGTCGGCTTTCCACGTTGAGTGGGCGCTCTATTGCACAAGAATTAGTATACGGCTAAATATCATTTTTGTACAGTAATTAACGTCTATTTCGTGAATTATTCAATAATGTGAGCCATTATTGTTTCCCCGTGAGATTATGTGATCATAATTGTTAACTATTTGAAACGCTGCCCATCCCGTGCCGTCTTTTATAAGCCCCATTTGCGTGGTAATCTCTCTTGTTTGTCACTAACTAATGGATTATGCTCAGCAGCGTGGCACTGAACCTGGTTTTACGAAAATTGACTCTTGGAACATTTCTGGTTCAATCCGCCAAGTTCGCTCAAATTACATTCTCTCAGGATTTAGATTAATTTGATAGCTCAGCGGCTCACCCGTCAGGACCAACGAGAAGTACTGTCTTCTGCAACGGATCGATCATTCTGCTAATCATTGGGTACTCGAATCCACCGGTCGGAATCATCCCCTTACAAAAAATTGCAACCGGTTCAAGTAATGTCTACCCAGACAGCACAATCATTTCTCTTTTTTTACCTCCCCTGCACGAGATGGGTCAGTATCTACTTCAGGATCAATGGCAGAAACTGCCTGGCGCAATAGACGCTATCACGGACCAACACCTGTCCGGATTCCTTTGTGTGCTCAACGGGAAGCATATCAGGGTAAGATGCCAAAAGGCTCTCGATAATCTCCAGGTCGCCTTCCCCAAGGGCAGCTTTTGCGTGAAAGTGAATTACCATCAAGGTTCCTGACCCACTTTTGGGAGATGAAGGATCCTTTTGGGTCACATCCAGCCTTACCAAACCAGCTGAATTATCAACCGACTTAAACTCGGACCATAACTCGAGAAAATCGCCATTCTCAACGCCTGTCACCGACATCAATCCCGGGGGAAAATTCACCTGGATTTCAAAAGCATACAAATCCGCAACGTCTTCAACCCGCACTCTTACCTCAAACTGCTGCCCGGGTGCCACCGTTTGTGTAACCGGCTCAATTTTGACTACTGCCAGCTCCTGAGCCTCACTTGCTTTAGGCAGACCGAATAGTCCGACCAGTAACATCAAGCCCACGATCACGTTTATCATTTTTTGAATGCTTTTCATGCCACGTATTTCTCCGCTTGCGGACTGCCTATGGCAGGAGGGATCCCCCCTGCGTTTGTCTGTTCACATTATAACCCTTTGCAGAGCTCAACATTGTTCATGATCAGAATATTCCGGGTTTTTGCTCTCCATTCATTTAATATGGTTTGCAGTTTTTTCGCAAAGTGGCAGGGGAAAACCAAACAAGACCTGCAAGAATCCCTTTTCCATTTTGCGGACCGACGACCGGGTTCGAATCGGGAGCAGACCTTTTTAGGGATACTAAGTCATTTTTGACAGGCGCGTCAATGCCAGCGAAAGAGCTTGTGTCTTGCTCACTTACCTGCACAATCGCCAGATATCGATGGAGACACCGGTATCCCAATTGAGGAGCCTGCCAGAGCGGCATTGGCTTGATCGGAACACGGGGGTACAACAAATATTGTCTGACAGCCTTATCGATACGAAATTACTCGTGTCAGAGGGGCAGATGCATGGCAGGACCTTGACTATAAACACTCAACCCACGCCATGGATTTATGAAAAACAGGATAGAATTGAGATGGTCAGAGGAAAGAAGCCGGAATATTCAATCAATATCCCGGCAGCCTTTATGCGTTTTTCGTTCTCTAAACGGTAAGGCTCACGATGAAGAAAAGAAAAACAGGCCTGGTAATTGGCATCGTACTGCTGGTAGTGGCGCTTGTCGGCGCAGCATTCCTGCTATGGAATAATCCGCTGTTTGGGCAATCACTTGGCGCTTTGAATTCTCATTCTGAGGCTGGGGAGGGCTCTTCAAGCAACGGCACCGCCGGCGGAGATGCCTTGCCCTCCACTTCCGGAGAAGAAGGGCAAAATCTGCCGCTCGAAAGTGACCAGGAGATCCAAGCGCAGCTCGAACAGGAACACCCGGAATTGGCTTCCCAGATCAATGCACAAGACCCGACTGGAGGGGAGAATGCCGCGGATCTTTGCGGGGGACCAGAGCCTATGTCTGTGCTGATCCTCGGCATCGACGATAATGAACAGGCGGACGCCATCCGGCTGGTACGCCTGGATTTCGTTGAAGAGGAAATATCACTGCTCTCCATCCCGCGCGATTTTTGGATTCCGCTTGTGGATATGGAAGCTCACCATATCGAGTATGGCCGGATCAACGCTACCTATGGGTACGGTGAATATTACAACGGCAAAGGCGGCGGGGTTGTTTCTTTGGCTGCCAACATTCAAAGCAACTTCGGAGTTGGTTTTGATCACTACTTCGTCATGCACTTCGACGACATTGCCAAGTATGTGGACCTGATCGGGGGTGTGGATGTCACATTGAAGGAGTCGGTGGAAGATGACAAGTTATACTTTGCTGCGGGTGAGAACCACTTTGACGGAGAGACAGCAGTGTCGTTCATGCGCATGCGCCAGTATGACTCTGACTTTTATCGGGTGCGCCGGCAGTCGCTGATCTTGACAGCCATTTACCAAAAGGCGATGGATCAGCTCAGTTTGTGGCAATTGGTCAAGTTGGGAGTCACTGTCGTTACTGATAAATCCATCTTGACAGACTTTTCCATCAAGGAAGTTTATGCGTTAGCCTGTCTGGCAAGCCGGATCAAGGGTGAGAACGTGGCTTTCATCGAGATCCCTTCAGAGATGTACCACAACATGACCACCAACAAGGGCGCTGCGGTCATCGTGCCGCATGATACCGTGCCAAAGTTCATTCAATCCGTGATGGATGGGAGCTATCAGGCAGAATAAAGATAAAGGTACCAGGGGATTGCTAAAAGACATCGATAGTCCGGTTGGAAAGCAGACCGTGGTGATCGGCCCTTGGCAAATACTTTTAGACGAATTGTTTCAGCCTTCTCTTCCTTTAATAATCTGTCCTAGGGGAGGAATGTTATTGTTAAGGCGCTGTTAACCACAAATTTGGCGAAAGTATGAGCAAGGGATGTTTGGGCTTGAGTCCACGGCGCCAACAATCCGGCGGGTTGACCAAAAGTGGGGTAAAGACGCTCCTGTTGGGGGGAAGGCGGATGAAAAGGATTTTGTTGGACCAACCAGGGACTTCGATCAATGAGAAATTGATGATTTCAATGCCTATATTACAAATAATTAGATAAATTAAACCATAACAAGGGCAGAATCATTACCACCTGTCCTTGTTATGAAAATATTATTTGCTACGTAGAATGAAGGTTTCTACATTTTTTTGTGCTTGCGACTATCTATTACTGGTGTTCCTCATTCCACTCGTCAACAGAAATAAAGGGTATGGGCAGCGGCATTGCATATTTTTCGCCTTCAACCCTAAATTCATCAACATTGTCCTTTGTTAGGATATTTGGTGCAAAATAGGAAGAGATTGTCAAATTATTTGCTTTTTCAGTCGATATATTACCTTCAATAAGGTCATGAACCAGATCTACCATGTTGTTACTTATTATTGCCGGGTTATTATGCACAATTGCAAGGACCTTTCCTTCAGTTAAAAGATCCATCGCCCAATCCGGCGCGCCATCACAGAAGACAACCCTTAGTTCTCCATCATCAATTCCGTAGGGAATATTTAATGTGTCTAAGGCTAATAACACACCTTCCCCCTCCATGTGAGTATCAACATATAAAAGATTAATATCAGGATGGGCTGTGAGAATGTCCTCTGCAATTTTCATCGCGTTATTTGCAGTAAGCAACCCTTCACCTGAGGCAACAATATTGATATCAGCCTCTGGAATGTCGAGCTTTCCGTTATCCCTAAATTTCAAGTATAAATTATAGGAATATAGCATTGCATCTTCCTTAGTTGCAAAAGGCTTTCCCAATTGCTCAAACCGAGAGTAGATCAAACCGGCCAGATAACCATTTGCCTTCGACTCCATCATTGACTGACCATATCTGCCAATGATCATTGCCAGGTCGATATGTTCACCTTTTAGCGACTCTGCGCTTTTTTCAGCCAGTGCCCAACCATTCAGATAAGAGGGTTGTCCGACGCATGTTACCGCTCCAGCTGATGGGAAGAAAGCAATACCGAAACCAATGACAGCGACACCTTGCTCTACAGCCCGTTCCACATCCAATTCGTTCGAAATTGGATCAAGAGGATTGATCAGGATGACGTCCGCACCTTTGGTTACAAAGGCATCGAAATCTGCCCGCTGCTTTTCCGTTGACCCAGCAGCATCTGTGAATTCAAACCGATACCCATATTCATCACATCGTTTCTGAGCAAAATCAACATATTCCACAAAAATCTCGCTACTCATCCTGCTGATTGGCATTGCAATAAATGGGACGTCACCTTTGATCTTGAGGGGCAGCGCCTTGGGGATATCTGCGCGTGACTCATATTGATATGGACGAACGCCGTCAAAGTAGATGGTGGAACTTACCAAATCATACACTGGGTGATCGGCAAGTGAGCCATCCTCGGCCACAGCTTCGGGGCTCTCTTCTGCAGATGTAGCCTCAGTGCTTACAGGCGCTTCTTCAGTGGCAGTTGGGCTGCTTTCCTTTGTGGGCTCAGGTGCAGACCCATTGGCACACCCTGTTAAGATTGCAAATAGAAGAACAATTACCAGTATTACCTTAATTTTTTTCATCTCTAGTCTCCTTTTTTTACGCATTTTATTTATTTGGCTTTTCCAATAATTTTTATTTGTTTTATTCGCTCCTTCTCAAAATTTTCTAAGATTATTTTGCAGACAACTTATCTGAGGATCTATCACTTATGCTGCGTAGTAAAACTGCCAATATGATGATGGATCCTTTCACTACTAATTGAGGATATGCGGCCACACTTAATAAGTTCATGATGTTTGTGATGATTGCCATGATAAACACCCCAATGACTACCTGGGGAACTGCGCCGCGGCCTCCTTCAAGACTCACTCCACCTATTACAACCGCAGAGATAGCGGCAATGCCATAATCATCTGCTGCTGTCTGAGGTGTGGCCATACTTGACCGCGCAGCTACTAATAATCCAACAAAACCCGCAAGAGCGCCACTAATAATATATGCCGATGCGACATATTTCTTTACGTTTATTCCAGCAAGTCTCACTGCTTTTTCGTTACTTCCAGTTGCCACAACAAGGCGACCAAACTTTGTGTATCTCATAAGCAAGTAAAATAAGATCACAAAAAACAAAGCTACATAAAACATGAGAGGCAATCCAAAGACCGGATCCACAGTTTGTGCAAACTCCACAAGCCCCGCTGCGGCAGGGTTGGTTTTCACTTCAAGGCGAATGGGAGCCCCCTTAGTTAGAATGTAAGCAAAACCTGTCGCTACGTTGGATGTTGCGATCGTCACAATAAAAGGCTTCATTCTCCAATTTGCTATCAGATACCCATTCAGAGTCCCAAACACAGCTCCGCTAATCGCTGAAACCAGAACAGCCACTATGATGTTAATTGGGCTCGGCAGACCCCAATTATTCAATGCCTGCACGGATAAGATGCTGCCGACTGCAACTATTGATGAAATCGAAAGGTCAATCCCTCCTGTCATAACAACCATCATGACGCCGAGCGAGACAAGCATGTAGGTAGTCTGCTGCCTTAATATATTTACAACATTTCCTTTGGTCAGAAAAATGTCGGAAATATTTATAGAAACTATTATCAAAATGACTAGGATAATTAATGAGTTTTTCTCTGCCAGGAACTTTTTGATGTTATACAAAGTCGAATTAGTTCCAGCCTCATTAGCACCTTTATCGGTGCTCGGATTTGGATTAGACATTTTCTTTTACTCCCATGGAATAATCAATTAGGTTTTGTTCAGTGATCATGCTTTTCTCCAATTCTGCCACCGTGCGTCCCTCCCTAAAGACAAAAACCCGATCACACATTCCGATTGCTTCTGTCATTTCGGAAGAAATCATAATCACTGCAAAATGCTGAGAAACTAAAGTATTAATGATGTTGAATATTTCGATCTTGGCTCCAACATCGATACCCCGAGTAGGTTCATCCAACAATAAAATCTTGCTGTCAAGTGCGAGCAATCTCGCAATCGAAACTTTTTGCTGATTGCCGCCAGAAAGACTCGAGACTGGGTCATTTAGGTCAGCCAATTTGATAGTGAGCCTTTTGACAATGTCATCTAAATATCGATCTTCTTCATTACTATGTATCCAGCCAATCTTGCTTGTGAACTTGTCCAAGGCTCCCAATGTTATGTTATTCCGAATTGAAAGATTGAGTATCACACCTTCATTTTTCCTGTCTTCAGGTAAAAGTCCAATTCTCAATTTAACTGCTTTTATAGGGTTTTTTATACTAACCCTCTTCCCATCCACATAGATTTCTCCCCCATCAAAATCGCCCTCGCCAAAGATCGCCTTTACCGCTTCTGTGCGGCCGGAACCCACCAAACCACTAAGACCAACAACCTCACCTTGACGAACACTGAATGAAACATCCTTAACCCGAGCGCCTGACCTGATGTGATCAACGCGCAACATCTCTTCGCCAAAATCAATAATTTCTCTTTGCGGATAGTAGGTTTCAAGTGTTCGACCGATCATTTTGTTAACCAGTTGCTGTTTGTTAACTGCTGAAGTCTCTAATGTCTCTACCAGTTTTCCGTCTTTTAATACTGTGATCCGGTCAGCAATTTGAAATATTTCATCCAGTCGATGGGAAATATAAACAATGGCAACGCCCTGCCTTTTTAATTCTCCCAGTAAAACCAATAACTGTTCAACTTCTGCCGATGCCAATACAGCTGTAGGTTCATCCAACACTAGAATGGACGAGTTCCTTGCCATTGCCTTGCAAATCTCAACAACCTGTTGGTAAGCTATGCTTAGGTCCTTGACGCGGTCATTAACATCTAGATTCTCAAATCCCAGTTTCTTAATAACTGCTCCTGCACGCTGTCTCAGTGACGGCCAATTAATAAATGGGGATTTTTTTGTATTGCGCAATTCATCAATATAAATGTTTTCTGCAACGGTCAGGTCGCCGATAAGGGCCAATTCCTGGTAGATGATTGATATTCCGAAATTCACACCATCTATTGGGCTGTCGATATTTACCTTTTCTCCCTCTATGAATATTTCTCCACTGTCAAGTGACGTAGAACCAGCAAGAATTCCCATCAAGGTTGATTTACCAGCACCATTCTCACCAACCAACGCATGTATCTCCCCACTCTTCACATCAAAATCTACGGATTGCAAAGCCTTAACGCCTGCATAGTGTTTTGTGATCCCCCTCATGCAGACTTTATATGGAGATTCTGTCATTTTTTCTCCTCCAGAGATTGCCACATTGGAATCTAAGACCAGAACATAATTATTTAAACTGAACAAGAAACCACCCGCGCTATCAGTCAAACGAACCGGCTTGTATATTTCGGGGTGGCTCCTTGTTCCAATTGAGGCTCTTAACAAATTCTTAGTTAAGCGTTAGGTCTGTAAAGTATGGCTCCCTGTTCAAGAAGGGTGCTTTGCAGCTCAGAAACATCCCCTTCAAGCGAACGCGGAGTTTTACCTTTCAACGCGCACAGAGCTGCAGCTACACCAGCCGCCTGCCCAGTGATCATTGTCTGATGGACATAGCGTAGATAGGCAGACCTGTCGGTTGAAGCGGCTTTTCCTGCAACGAGAAGGTTTTCAACCTTTTTTGGCACAAGACAACGGTATGGAATGCCATAAGATCCACCATCTTTAGGGAATCCCATCGTTACGCTAGCCGTTTGCGTGCTGACAGCTGGATTTGGATTCTCTTCATCTTCATTCACATTCAACGTATCCATAGAAGCAACGTGTATGGCACCAGCCGTGAAGGAGCCTCGACCGATATTGTCATCAAATTCAGAAGTATCGACAATATCGTGATAATTCAACACATAATCGCCCACAATACGCGGCCCTTCACGAACACGTAACTCTGTGCACTGTTTGGTAATATAGGCATGCTCAAAACCAGGAACATAATTCTTCCAGAATCTCCAAGCTATTTGATTTTGTTTCCGGCACTCAATAATGCACCTTGTAATGTCCCATGCGTCTGTTGGAAGGCATTTATCTACTTGTGAAGAGTGTTGGAAATGAGCTTGAATAACTCCGTTTTCCTTGGGAGTAAGGAAGAAACCTGCACCAGAATAAGGATGCCAATCTCCATTGGATAGAGCCATATCGCGTAATTCATAGAAGCCCATGATTTCGCCCACCATCCTGATATCAGTACAATTTGCATATCCCTCTTTTATGCTCTCTGGAGTATTGTCTGAATAGGGATTTAATAATTGTTGATAGGAAATCTGATCTGGATTCTTACGCACATACTCGAGGAATCTGTCCCAATCAACTCCATCTACTGTAAACGCCATTGTATGGGGTTGGCATTCTTCCCTTGTGACACAGACCATTTCGCAGCCTGCATCCGCAGCCAGGTAGCCTTCACCGGTACAATCAATGACGACTTTCCCTCGAATTTCATTGCGTCCGTCTGCATTTTCAACAACGACACCCTTGATCGTGTTATCTTCCATAATTGCATCAACAACAAGCGTGTCCAGGAGCAGCGTAACGCCTTCCTCTTCTAACATATCGAAAATTAAGAAGGTCCACCAGTCAGGATCAACATAGGAAAAAGTGTAACCGTTCCCAGTACGAAACTTGGGTTTCAGGTGAGGCAAGGCATGGCCGGCTTTATAGAGCCTGTTATGCGTTTCCTCAACGATACCCCCAACCACTCTTTCGCCATTAGCGCTAAATAACATGGCGTAAGTAAATCCTGGAGGACCAGAAACATTAAATTGCCCACCAACAGTTCCAAATCTTTCAATTAGAAGTGTCTTTGCCCCGGTTCTCGCAGAAGAAATAGCTGCTGAGACACCAGAGGTTCCTCCACCTGCAATGACAACATCGTAATTATCAGCGTAACCACTCATTGTGACTCTCCTTGTTTAGTTTATTTCTTAAATTCTTCAATACTCTTGGCAATCTTGCCATTAGGTAGTGCTACCGGTTCTATACAACCTTCGCTGTGCAAAGCCCAAGGTAAGATCACCGCAGAGTGACCGCCTCTTCCGCCGACAACAACAACCTCTACATCTTTCGGGGTGCGGGTAACCGGCATAGGATGTCGATTTTTGAAACTCTCCGGCCGTACGGGCATTAGTCCTCTGCCATTAACCATCGGAACTTGATTGAATGCATAGGTATGAATATGTTCTTGAATCATTTCCTTTGTATAGCCATCTTTTTTTAGCATCATGCCATGGTCAGGTGTAAGACAGACAATCATTGGGCCAGGCATATATGCGTTGTTACTGCCCAGCGTCGTACAGCAGTCGGTAATGGTGTCTAATAAATCATGGCCAGTTGGGCTAAGAAAATCGATGATATCTCGCATCGGTTCAGCTTTGAGCACATAAACTGTCGTTGTTTCTGAATCATAGTGGTCTTCATTAATCATGTTCCACTGAGCAAGTGATGGTTCTTCTGCAAAGCAGTAAGTAAATTCTGCTTGAGAAGCTAAACAATCCAGGTCACATATACCGGGAACCGACCTGCTAACATTCATAATCACGAGGTTAACAGCACGTCCTATTGTTGCATTCATAGGCCAACCTGGACCTAAACAGCCTTGTTTCCCAGAAATTCCTATTTCTTGGGCAATTGGTCCGCTTACCAGGACAAGATTTCCACCAGGGTAAGACGTAGTTACCGATTGAATCAAATTGTATTTAGGGCTGTTTAACGCTTTAAATGCAGCGACAAGAATGGGCATAGCATTTGGCACACAACCTGCCATAACGGCTGCAACTGCCACATCTTTTACTGTAATATCCTTTCCAGTGGGGCCTACTTGATCACAAAGCACCAAATTCTCATCAAATGGACAATAACTTAGCATCTTCTCGTATCGGGACTTAGTCGGCGGAATTATAGGTAAGCCATCACTAATATGCTCTTTGTTAAAGTACTCGTTTATTTCTTCCATATAGCAACCAGGCTCAAGTAACTTTGAGTCATCTACTTCAATTTCATCAGATATCGTCAAAAGTCCACTCTTAGCCGGTGCCACCTTATCCATCTTGAAGTCAATATGTGACAGCTTTGCAAGCTCTTTTTCGTCTGCCGTCAAAGATCCAATAATGTAGTCCCATTTGAGATCAACTTGACCCTTAACTTCTTCTATCGTGCTCGCTTGATAGATATCAACAGAGCATAGGCACAAATTTCCAGCCCTATAGACGCCGACACCTTCGGTAATTCCTGATCCTGGAGGAGCTGTCATATAGACAGTGGGGATTCCGAGCTTTTCTAACGCTATTGCTACAATAGTGGTTGCCGAAGAGGTTCCCATATCGCCGAACGCTACGATTGCAGCTGTAGGCTTCTCTTTAGCAAGCATTTCTGCATATTCTTCTAGTTTCTCTGTATTCTTTCCACGGACAGTTTCTTCATAATCCACGAAGTTAGTTATTCCAAGTTCAGTAAAATGCTCTTTGATCCTATCAAAAACCTGTATGTAATTACAGAAACGCAACTTTGTGTTATTGTAAAATAACACTTTTCCATTCTGTAGATCCTCTAAGGTGACTCTGGGAGCCAGTTTGATTACTGGTCTCTCTTGATATCCTCTCGGATCTATCAGTTGGCTCAACTTTCTATTTGCCATTATCCAATTCTCCTTTGCTATGAACTTGTGTTAAGAATGTTATGAAAGCGTTAAGAATATTATGTAGATGTTAAGAATCTTCAGCATTAGTTTACTGAGTTCCACTTAATAATCAAGTCGGATTCTGGGAAAATTGTTTCCAAACTGGAAACGTAATATAATAGTATTAAGTTTACAATGTAATAAAATATTAGTTCCCTATTGAACCGTCTACATAAAGGTGCCGTAGAATACTTGAGAATAGAACAGTTGTTATGCTTTCAAGCCCTAAAAACCTGCTTGGATTTTTCAGAGGCATCTGAAAAATTATTTATTACAAAATCAACGCTATCAAAACAATTGAAGTGCTTAGAGGACGAGTTAGGTGTTGTGCTATTTGTTCGAAGCCATTCAAATCTAACTTTAACCGCGGCCGGGGAAGAACTATCTCCTCAGATTGAAGCATTATTAAACCAATATTCTGAATTGCTCAGTACAATTAAATGTATTAAAGAGGGAGTGAATGAAAAACTCAGGATTGTGTCTATGTGTGAAATGGCACTATATGGCATAACGAGCTTGCTGGTAAGTTTTGAGCAGGATAAGAATAATTTTCACATCGAATCTAGAGAATGTGACCATCAACAAATGGTACATTTACTAGAATCTGGCGCAACAGATTTGATAATTGGTTATAAAGAATTGTGGCAATATTCAGGGACGCGAGAGATCATTCCATTGCTTAATGATGAGTTGGTGTTAGTCACAAACAAGAAACACCCCTTATCGGCTGCCAATTCGATTTCATTAAAAAGTGCCCGTAATGAAAAATTTTGTTTTCCGAGGGAGGATGCATCGCTATTTAAATTGTACAATGAAACCTGTGCCTTGGCTGGATTTACTCCAAGTCTCACTTTATCGGATGTGCGATTAACAACTATTAAGCGATACATACTTCAGGGGATGCGGATGACACTTCAAACCCGACTTTGTGCAGAGACATTTTTTAATGAACCATCCTTTCAAATCATTTTTTTGGATGAGTCACCCAGTTTAACGCTCTCAGTTATGTGTAATAAAAAACTTACAACCTCGATATCAAAAAAGTTTATAGATTTTGCAGTGAATTATTACACCGACTGATAGATCTTATTATTATGGATAAACAACTGTGACCAAGTCATTTTTATTACTTAACGCACAAATTTGTTGGTTGGTGTAACATTTATTCCGTAAAATTCTGAAACTTAACAAAAGCGGTGAAACAGAAGTATCCTTAAGGTGTCTAAACCTAAAAAGGAGACCACAATGTTCTCTTCAATCTCTGGTACCATTCCTAACGCTTTATGGTTACTTACATCGACGGCGCTTGCCGTCATTGTGGGAGTTCCTTTCTTTATCTGTTCTCTATTACTTATTATGATCGGAACTTTTTTTGCCTATGGACTTTTATGACTGTAACCGATGTCAAATTCGACCTTGACCGAATGAGATTCCTCGAGTAAACTATCTTGGTTAATGAATTAGTTAGGAGTGCAAGATGACCCCATTACCGAAGAGAAAATCCACTTCCGGACGCCGCGATCGCCGTCGTGCCCACGATGCGCTCACAGCCCGCAACAGCGTAGCTTGCCCAAATTGTGGCGAACTACGTCTGCCCCATCGCGTCTGTCCAAAATGTGGATATTATCAGGGTAGAGAAGTTCTCTCCATAGAAAAAGAATAATCCCACCCTCTTTGTTGAAATACTAATCCATACAGTATATGTGTATGGATTTTTTATTGATTCTTTTTAGGCTTGCTTAGGTAAGGAGTAAACTGCGCTGCCAACTGCTTCGGAAGCATACCCGTGATCCTGATCCCATCGGATTGATGCTGAATGGATTCGACATGACCTTTTTCGTGGAAAATTGAGACTAACTGCCCCTGTTCATATGGCAGCAGCACTGTCACGTTTTCATAATCCGCAAATAATGCCTGCCCGATGGCAGAAAGAACTTCTCCCAGTCCATCACCATTTTTAGCACTAATCATTAAGGCTCCTGGTTCAAGAGAAGCCTGAGCTTCACGCAGTTCATCCTTCTCTAACCTATCTATCTTGTTGTAGACAGTCAGGATGGGAATATCGCCCGCTCCAATTTCATTCAAAGTCTCCAAAACAGTCAGGCGCTGCATGCGGGCATTTTCGTGTGAGATATCCACCACATGCACCAGTAAATCCGACTCGGCGATCTCCTCTAAGGTCGCCCGAAAAGCCGCCACCAACTCTGCTGGTAGTTTTTGAATGAAGCCTACGGTATCGCTTAAAAGAACCGTTTGACCGGATGGCAATTCCAACTGGCGCGTGGTCGGGTCGAGGGTGGCAAATAGTTGATCGGCAACGTAAATATCAGCATGGGAGAGGGTATTAAGCAAGGTGGATTTGCCGGCATTCGTGTACCCGACCAATGCGACCACCGGGATATTGGTCTTACGGCGATGGTCGCGGTGACGTGAGCGATGCTCGCGGACCTTGTCCAATTCATCGTTAAGTTTGGCAATTTTCGTTTTAATCTCACGGCGATCGACTTCAAGCTGCGTTTCCCCCGGGCCGCGCAGACCTACTCCTCCGACAGACCCCGTCCGGCCTGCTCCGCCGCCAGCCTGGCGGGCAAGGTGGGTCCATGCCCGCGTAAGCCTGGGTAGGCGGTATTCCAACTGGGCTAATTCCACCTGGAGCATACCCTCTTTGGTGTTGGCATGCTGGGCAAAGATATCCAATATCAGAGCAGTCCGATCGAGCAGCTTGATATTTTTACCCAGGACTTCTTCCAATTCCCTTTGGTGTCTGGGGGAAAGTTCTTCATCAAACAAGACCGTTTGGACATCCAATTCATCAGCCAAAAGTTTCAATTCTTCCACTTTACCGCTGCCAATAAAAGTCTTGGAATTAGGGCTGTCCAGATGCTGGGTCAGGGTCGCCACCACCTCAATGCCGGCAGTTTCAGCCAGAAGTTCCAGCTCGTTTAGGGAATCTTCCAAACTGAGTTTCTGCTGGGAAGCGGATCCAATTTGGACACCAACCATGATGGCTGTTTCGGGTATAGGTTCTGTAATATGATTTTCTCTCAAGTAATTAAACGCTTCCTGGTTGCTTGGATTTTACCCAGTTCACTAAGCGCCGCATGGCTTCCTGGATTTGATCGGTAGGAGTGATGATGGAAATGCGAATGTAATCCTTGCCGGCTGCGCCATAAACAACACCGGGGGTCAGACTAACACCAGTATCATTTAGAACATCAGCACAGAACTGAACGGGGTCTTTGAAGTTCTCGGGCAGTCTCACCCATAAATACAAGGCGGCCTTGGGTAAATCCACTTCGAAGCCCGCTTCCATCAGACCCTGATAGACTACATTTCGGCGCTCTTCGTAAATCTTATTGCGTTCCTGAACCCAGGTCTGATCACCGGTCAGGGCTGCGGCGCCAGCATCCATAATGGGTGCAAAAATAGACGAATCAATCTGGCTCTTATAGGTTGCCAGCAAGCGAATTACATCAGCATTGCCAACTGCCATACCAATCCGCCAGCCAGCCATGTTGTAGGTTTTGGAAAGGGAATTGAACTCAATCGCCACCTCCTTTGCATCCCTCACCTCAAGAATGCTGTGGGCGTCATAGCCGTCAAAGGTCAGGTCGGCATAAGGTGCGTCGTGGACAATCACAATCTCATTCTCGCGGGCAAAGTCAACCGCTTTTTCAAAGAAGTCCAGCCCTGCTACTGCCCCGGTCGGGTTATTGGGGTAATTCAGCCACATCATTTTGGCCTTTTTGGCAACCTTGGCGGGAATCTTGTCAAAATCCGGCAGGAATTCATTTTCCTTCAAAAGAGGCATAAAGTAAATCCGGCTGTCTGCCAGTTGTGCGCCAGCCAGGTAAACCGGATAATACGGATCAGGCATAAGGACGAGATCGCCCGGGTCTAGCAAAGTGTGATTGATATTAAAAATGCCTTCTTTGGAACCTACTAATGCAAGTGCCTCGGTCTTGGGGTTCAAGCTCACCCCAAAACGAGTTTGGTAATACTGGCACACTGCCTGCAAAAACTCAGTGGAGCCGCCCATGGGGGAATATCCATGTTTCTTGGGATTTCGGGCAGATTCCACTAAACGCTCTATGATGAATGGAGCTGGAGGAAGATCGGGAGAACCCATATCCAACCGAATGACATCCACGCCACGGACTTTAAGATCTGCTATGGTATTGTTAAGAGAAGAAAAGAAATAGGGTTTAATATTTTCGACTGTGTGAGCTGGCCGAATTTTCATATCGGGATGCAACCTCTTCACTTTTTTTAAATTATACCCTGACCTCATGGTTTAGCTATAGAGGTAAAAATCCAGGAAGTTGAAATACAGGCAAGAAACTTGCTATGCGTAAACCCAAAGCCCACTTGCATATCGGTTGAATATTCTGGTACAATTCTTGCAACATTAAGGATTGTAGTTTTTATATCTTCGGAGAGGAGATTACACGTGCTACAGACTCATTATCAACAGCCCCTAACAACCACCTCAGCGCACCTTGCCCAGACGATGACGCTCTTGAGCCTGACAGCGGGTGAACTGCTCCAAAAAGTTGAATCTGAACTCTCCAACAATCCTGCTCTTGAATTGGTTGAGGAACGTCGATGCCCAATGTGCAAACGCTTGCTCCCACCCAGCGGACCCTGCCCGATTTGCAGCCAACCGGCCAGTTATGATTCCACCGATCCGATCGTATTTATTTCACCGCCTGAAGACTTTTACACCGGCAGCAGCATTTCGTCTGAAGAGACGCCGGATGAGCCCTACGCTTCCGAATCGGTAGATCTACCCACTTACGTCCTGCGCCAGGTGGCAGGAGATCTGGCAGAAGAAGACCGCATCATCGCCAGCTACCTGCTGACCCACCTGGATGAAGATGGATTTTTAACCACTACATCTTTAGAAGTCGCCCGTTACCATCACCGCCTGCCCAGTGAGGTTAGTGCTGTGATTGAGCGGCTCAAACGCTGTGATCCGGTGGGGGTTTGCTCTGCCAACCCCAAAGAAGCTCTGCTAATACAAATGGAAGTCCTTTCAGAGACCTTTAATGTCCCAAAATTCACCTGGGAAGTCATCAATGATCATCTTCATCAGCTCAGCCAGCATCATTACCCCGAAATTGCCCGGGAATTGGGGACCAACGTTCAACAAATTCAAAAGGTTACCAGCTTCATCAGCGAAAACTTAAATCCTTTCCCAGGCAGGGCGCACTGGGGGGACGTTCGCAATCCCAACACGGACGATTCACAGGTTTTTCACCGTCCGGATATTCTGATTTATCATTTGAATGACAATATTAACAACCCCCTGGTGGTGGAAATTATCCAACCCATTCGAGGAACTCTGCGCGTCAATCCGATGTTCAAAGCGTCACTTAAACAGGTGGAAGGTGAAAAAGTCGATGAATGGAAGGGTGATATCGAGAAAGCCTCTCTCTTGATCAAATGTATCCAGCAGCGTTCCAATGCCCTGCGTCTGCTGCTCGAAAAATTGGTGGTCTATCAGAAAGACTATATCCTCTCTGGAGAAAAAGAAATGCAATCCCTTACCCGGGCTGAAATCGCCAAAGAGTTGGGTGTTCACGAATCCACCATTTCCAGAGCGGTGTCTGGCAAAACTATTCAATTGCCCAACAAGCGCATCGTTCCTCTATCCATCTTCTTCGATCGGAGCTTATCGCAACGAACTTTGATCAAGGAGATGATCGAATCGGAACAACATCCCCTTAGCGATTCCGAGATACAAGAAAACCTGCAAGCCCAAGGGATCACGATTGCCCGCCGTACGGTTGCCAAATACCGTTCCATGGAAGGCATTCTGCCAGCTCATCTGCGCCAAACCCATCCCTCCGTGACTGGATGATCCATTGGCAAGCTCGATAACGCCAGAACTTCCTTTCGATCCCCTCCAAAACGATTTATCCGTTTTGGATCGTTCTTTAATCCTGGAATTAATCCCATCCGCAGCAATCATTTACAATCGTAGTGATGACATCATTCTGGCTGCCAATAAGAAATTCCTGGAGCTTTCTTCGCTCGACCTTGCCATCCTGTTGGAACTTTCGCTTGCCAACCTGATTCCGGGGAATCTGGATACCAATCCGACTGGTAATGACACGCGCCCGGTCAGGTTGAGGATCGCGTCCGGCGACCTGATTCTGGCAAATTTACGAATCCAATCGCTCAGCCTGACCAATCAGATTGTTGTACTGATCTTTTCTCCGCCCGATTCGGAACTGGACATGCGCAGGGAGTTGATCAACCAGGAAATTTTTTACGATAATTTCTCGCTTCTGACCACCATAGGAAATCAAACCAGTGTATCGAGGGCTTTGCTGACTGCTACCCAGATAGTGAGAAAACTGGTTATGCCCAAGGAAATTGCGGTTTACCTGACAAACCGCGAAGGCAAAGAGCTGCGGCAGGTTAAAGCAACTGTAGATCGGGAACCAAATCAGTTCCCAGATACGATTAATGCAAGTCTCCTGGCTGAAATTCAGGCCACACATCTGTGGAAATCCAATAAAAAACCCCTTTATGCACTGCACGAACTGGCATTAGTGAAAGGTTACCATTATCTGGTCAGTATTCCGCTGATTTTTAACGGCGTTCTGGAGGGATTGATTGTAACTGCAGGTCACAGCCCTGTTCCGGACGATCAATTATTGCGCTATTTATCCCTTCTGGGTTCTCATACCTCTTCAACAGTACATCACCTGTTGAATCTTGAAAATGCCAGGAAGACTCTCCAAAACGTACGCCAGGTAGTTCAAATCGAGCATGCCATTACTGACAATCTCGAAGAGGGAATCATCATCCTCACACCCGATCTGCGCGTTGCCGAGATGAACCCCTCGGCAGAAATTATGCTCGGTTATGCCAGTAAAGAGGTTTTCCGTCAAAAAGCAGACATGGTGCTGATTGGCAACGAAACCCTTTCAATACTTTATAAATCTGCACAGCAGGGTATCAGCACACTGGTTGGGAACAATCTGAGCCTCAATACTCGTAACGGTAAATCGTTTTTAGCCCAAGTGTTGTGTATCCCGGTTATGACCGAGAACAACGTGACCAGTATTGTCTTAATCCTACGCGACCTTAGCCAGACTGAACAAATCCGAGCACATAGCCAACAATTGGAACAAAGGGCTTTTTTAGGTGAAGTATCCGCCATATTTGCCCATGAAGTCAAAAATCCAATCAATAGCATCATGACCGGGCTGCAGTATATCGGCATGACCATGAAACCGGAAGATCCACACTACGATCTGGTAAACCGCCTGCAAAACGATTGCCTGCGCCTGACTCATCTGATGGATTCCACGCTGACTTTTTCCAAGCCAATGGAGTATCGTTTCTTACCTGTGGATCTTAATGACATGATTCCCTTGATCCTGGAGCGTTGGGGACCAAGGATGAAACGCTTAAATATCAATTACAATTTTGATGCGACACCTGAGCACCCCCTGGTAAAGGCGGACAGCCGTGCACTTGAGCAAGTCTTCGTGAACTTGGTGAGCAACGCGATTCAGGCGATGGATCCGGGTGGTGGTACCTTGAACATCAAGGTCGTGAGCGCCGATGAACACCTGGAACCTCCTCAATATGAGGTCATTGTGGCTGACTCTGGACCCGGCATACCAGATGATTTGAAAGAGCATATCTTTGAGCCCTTCGTCACCACGAATGCCAATGGGACAGGACTCGGGCTGGCAATTTCCAAAAGGATTGTGACCGCCCACAAAGGAAATATCTACGTTGAAAGCTTTCCAGGAGGAACTATGTTCCACATCCTCCTTCCAAAAGCAGATTGAGGAAGTGTATGACCGCTACCGTTTTAGTTGTTGATGATGAAGAAACTGCTCGCCTGGTTGTTTCTGATTTCTTGCGTACGAAAGGCTACGAAGTGCTGGGGGCCGGGACTATGGCAGAAGCACGCGAACATATCAAGCGGGGCGTGGCGGATATCATCATTCTTGACGTGCGCCTGCCTGATGGTTACGGACCCCACCTGCTGAATGAAACTGCCAAACTGACCATGCGTCCCCAAATCATTATCATAACAGCTCATGGCGAGATTAGCATGGCAGTTGAAGCCATGAAAAACGGCGCCCAAGATTTCATCGAAAAGCCTCTGGATTTGTTGGAGTTGGAAAAATCTGTCCGCCGGGCAGAGGAAGTCGTCTCTATGCGACGGGAACTAAACCATCTGCGTTCCACCCAGGCATACCAGGATGAATTCATCATCGGGGATACTGTCGCAATGAAAAACGTGGTCAGTTTGGCAAAACGCGCCTCGGACGCTTCGGTATCGGTCCTGATCACTGGTGCCACGGGAACAGGTAAGGATGTATTGGCAAATTTTATCCACAAGATTGGCCCGCGCGCCAGCAAACCTTTTATTGATATTAATTGCCCTGCCATTCAACCGACAATGTTTGAATCAGAACTTTTTGGGCACGAAGCCGGTGCTTTTACAGGCGCAACTCACCGAAAAATCGGCTTGATGGAAATCGCTGATGGCGGAATCCTGTTCCTTGATGAGATTGCCTCGATGCCGATGGATATGCAAGCCAAGCTGCTGCGTGCCATTGAGGAAAGGTCCTTTAGGCGTGTGGGTGGAACGACACTCATTAAGGTGGATGTGCAGATCCTAGCAGCATCTAACCGCAATTTACAGGATATGATTGCTAAGCACGCCTTCCGCGAAGACTTGTATTACCGTCTAAAAGTGGTCGATCTTGATCTGCCCCCCTTGGCGACCCGCAAGGAAGATATTCCCGACCTGGTGGGTCATTTTCTGCAAAAATTCAATCGCAGCATGGGCAACAATATCACCGATGTGAGCCCGCGTGCCATGCAAGCGCTGGTAAATTACAGTTGGCCGGGCAACATTCGTGAGCTCAGTAACACCATGGAACGGGCGGTGCTCTTCTGTGACGAAAGCGCCATTGATTTGGGTCATCTCCCCACCGACCTGGTAAATTTCAGCGAAAATAAAGACCAGCCCAATCTTTTCCTGGCATATTAATTGCAACTATACCTCTTATAAGTTTCAAACTTTAGGAGGTTGTTATGTTGGAAAATGCTAACCAGGTCATTGAGATCCTTGCCATCATTCTTTCTGTATTGGGTGTTCTCTGCCTGATCCTCAGTATCATCATCCTTGCACGATCTGCTATTGGTAAGAACGTTCAGACAATCGCAGATCAGACTACCAAACTAGCTGAAAAAGGAATTACCGATGGTGTATCCGGGTTAGTAGGAAACGCTTCCCTGCTGATCAATTCCCTGAACGACCTTACCCGCTCCAATTCTGGCATCGGCATTTTCTTTGTTTTCCTAAGCCTGGTGCTGCTGGCTGCTGCTTATTACATCATCAAGCAATTTGGCATCTCTACTCCTTAATCATCAGTTTTCCATTCGCGAAAGGATAGGAAAATGAGCATAGACAGGTTCCTGGATCAGGTCAAATTCCGTTTTAATGCAGAGACTTCCAAAGCCATTGTCAGCGCTTTCAGACATGAAGCATTGGTCTGGAAAGCTTTGGAAAATGATTCGCTGCAGAACGATTTCATCGAGTTTGCCAAAGATGACCTCGTCAAATGGCAGCCTGGCATTCTGGCTGCGTTTACGGTCAGCCCTGAATTGGCCACCTATGATTTGAAAAATCTTGAAACCGCGATTCCTGATGCTATCCTAAGCAATGCTGCTAAAACCCTGGACACTATCCGCCTGACTGGTTTGAAACCCAGTTCATTGGCAGATGCCGGCTTGCTGGCACTCAATCTCCGCGGGTTACGGGTCAGAGACCAAAGCTGGAAAGGTCTGGCTGCCTATCTTGCCACGCCCCGAAATAATCTAAACATCTGGCGTTCTGCTTTCGCCTGTCTGCCAGTTCTGGTTGATAACTTTGCGGTTGCTGTAAAGGAGTTAATCCAGGCATCTCCCGAAACTTCCATTCCTGTTACCACGGATCTGATCGTTCATGCTGTGGAGTGCACGCCTACCCTGGAGGAAGATAAATTCCAGACTTTGGTTGATTTTTTCGCAGATAGCAGCTTGGATTTTCAACTCCAAAGTATCCAACTGGTGAAAAAGGACGAAGACCCACAATTCGTTGAGCAACTGGCATTCAGCTACTTAGCTCAAAACCCGGAGAAGTTATTCGATACAGAAACAGGAACCAACCTGACCAATGAGGCAGTTGAGGTTACTTCTTACAACCAGGTCGAAGAATTGCAAAAATTTGCCCGCCTCAGCCATCTTGCAGGTCAGCCCCACCAAGCCCGTGAAGCCATTCAACAAGCTTTTGAAAAGTTAAATGCCAACCAGGCTCTGCTCATGCGTAATCTGGCGATCGAACTTGAAACCAGCGATCCCGAAGAAGCAAGAAAAACCTGGGAAGAAGTGCTGCATCTGGCACCGGACAATCCTGTTTTTAAACAAGAATATGCAGAATTTCTGCTCGCCAGTGACGAAGAAGATTATGGTTATGAATTAATTGATCAACTTCCTAAAAATGCTGAAACCACTCTCTTCCCGCTGCGTTACCCAAATCTGCGTGAAAAATTTGATTTAAATAACGAAAAACTCAAAACCTTGATCAAACATGGCATTTCTACTAACACAGAAAGCATCACATCAAGATTTTCGATGGATAACGACTATTACAAGGCCGCTCAGTTTGCCTTTGAACATAAAAATTTCCGGCTGGCAGAAGAATTTATCGATAGAGCCATGCAGGAAACGCCCAATGACCTCAATACCATCAAGCTTTCCGGGTTGATTCATCAGCACCTGGCAAATGTGGATAAAGCAATTGAGTCTTCTTCCTTGGTAGCAATGTTTGAGCCGGCTAACATTAAGAATAAAAAAGACCTGGCGAACTTGTTCCTGCAAACCCAACAACCCCAAAAAGCTTTTGAAATCTACCAAGAACTGGTTTCTTCCAATTCCGAACCAACTCGGGAGGACCTGCTGACCTATTCCGAGATTGCCATCAAAGCAGGAAAACCAGATATTGCCATCCCAATCAGTGAAAATTTCCTCTCGCGCGACAATCTGGACGGTGAAGCTTTAGTCACCTTGTGCAATGCCTATATTGCCAAAGGAGATGAAGAATCTGCTATTACATTGTTGGAACGCACCTCGGCAGTAGCGCCTGAAAAACCTGCCAGCTGGCTCTCCCTTGCAAAAACCTGGACCCGCCTTGGGCAAACCGACAAAGCGATGGAGTCTTTGCAAAAAGCCAAAGCCGCTCTGCCGGAACATTCAGAAATACTTTCGGCTTTGGGCACCCTGTACCTAGAAAACGAAAAACCCACTGAAGCTATTTCGGTTTTGAAACAAGCCTTTCAGCTTGACCAGGGCAGTACTCAAGTTCGAAAATCCCTGGCAAAGGCTTATCTCAACCACGGTTACTTGAATGAAGCCTGGAGCGTCATCAGTCCGTTGGAAAGTGATTACACTTCCGACCCGGACCTTGCCCTGACTTTGGGCAAGATCATGATTGCCCTTGGGGATATCCATACTCCAAAAACCATGCTGAAATTTGCCTGGCAATCCAGCAGATCGGATGAAGCGCTGCGAGCCTATACAAGCCTTTTGCTTGAGCAGCAGGAGGTCAATGGACAGCTCTCAAATCCAGAACGTAAGGAACTGGATGCGCTCTTGATCGCCCTGCAGGAGCGGACAAGCTTGGAGACTGCCCCATTTGACATGAAGGTACTCGAAGCAGATATCAAGTTCGCCCAAGGCAAGCCGGAAGCAGCGTACAAGGATTATCTAGTTCTGCTTGATCAACCGGAAGCCAAGTCCCCCCATTCTTACCATCATCTCCAACATCAAATCGGCCGAACAGCACTCAAGTTAAATTTGAATGATATCAGCCTGGCTTCTCTGCAAGAAGCGGTGCTGGTGAACCCTGACGACCTGAAGACCCGGCATACCCTGGCCGAAGCATTCCTCGCTTCCGGTTTACAAGCAGAAGGCATGAATGCTGCCCGGTCAGCTTTGCAACTTTCCCCCACAGACTTAGAAAACGTGCTCTGGTACAGTGGGTTTACCCTTCACAATCACAATGAACGTGAATCCATTCAGGTGTTGAAGGATGCCATTCACCTGCAGCCAGAGGAACGGGCACTCTACCTGACCCTGGCACGCACGTTTGCTGCCCTCGGGGATACCGAAGAAACTAAAGATACCCTCAATAAAATGCTGGCGACCGAAAACATCACCACAGAAGAATATGTCAATGTTGCCAATCTCTATTTGCATATGGATGATCCTGAGGAAGCTTCTAAGATTATCAAGAAAGCTATTTCCAATAATCCTTCACCTGATTTTGAAGAAACCAGAGACCTGGCTTATTCTGTACTGAGATTGGGTGATGCTGCCGCAGCGCTGCAGCTCCTGCAGGAACTGGAAGGAACTTTAGGGTCGCACCTCTGTTATCCAATTCTAAAATCAGACATTTTGGCTGCCAACAAGCAGTACATCCCGGCTCTGCATACTCTGGAAGGAATGCTGCACCAGATCGAGTTTTCCACAGATACGCTTCCATTTGAGATGAGCTGCCAAATTGATCCCAACTTGGATGTAGCGGATTACACCAAAGCTGGCGTGTACTATCGGGCAGCTCAATTGGAACGCATGATTGGTGACCTGACAGCAGCTCAGAAGCATGCCAACCTGGCATTGAACAGTTCTCCGGGAAAATTTGAGTACCTACTGCTGCAGTCTGAATTATCCTTTGCAGTCCGGAATACTGCCAAGCTGGATTCCGTTTTGGATTTCGTCAATACCGCCCAAACCCACCAAGTGAAAATTAAAGAAATTACCCATCTCCTGGCACTAAACGCTCTTCTGGAGCGCAATATTAATAAATCAAACCTGCTGAGTGAGCACTTTCTTTCAAAAGAAAGCGCCTCACCCGCACTCATGGCTATTAAGGCAGAGAATGCCCTGCATGAGAAAAACTTCCAAGAATTCCAATCCCACTTAAACGCCGGGGAAAAGCTGCTTGATGAGATGGGTCTGGGGGCTCACCTCGAATCTTTCAATATTCCCAAACACTTTTCTTGGGTATGGGATTCCGTCGCACTTGGGATTGCCGCTTGGGACGGTGAGAATTGGAGTTTAGCTAACAAATGCTTCTTGGGTGCTTTGTCTGAAGCTAAAGTAAACCCGGTGGTCAATAAATTGATCGCTGAGTACCTGGTCGAAAAAACTAGAGTGGCAAAAAACTGCCTGACCCTGAAGGTAATCGGGCACGCCCCGCAGCAGTTTGACCCCATCAGCAGCGATGAAGCCATCCATGAAGAACAAATCTCGGTAGCAGGCCGCTATATTCCTGCTGCTGAGATGCTGCCAATCCTCAAGACCGGCCAGGCTGTCTTTTCAGGTCATTGGAATGACGCTGATGAAATCAGTCAGTATGTCAAGACTGGCAAACAGGCCGCCCAGGTTCTTTCGGTGCAGGTGAACCCGGAAATTATCAAGGAAATCCAGGCAGCTTTTACGGATGATTTTGATGTCAACTTCCAGGAAGCCATCCAATACCTTTATAAAAAACCCACCGCCTGTGCTGCAATTGTGGAGGACTTGCTGAAAGAAGAACCTGAAAACCCGCTACTATACTGCATGTTGGCAATTTCCAGGCAGGACAAGCCTAAAAAAGCCGTTGAACCAATGGAAAAAGCCTTGAGTCTCTGGCCTGACGAATCCGACTGGCACGCCATCGCCGGTTCACTCTACGAACAAGCAGGACATTACCAGAAAGCCGCCAACCATCTTGAGGAAGCCATCCGCATTATGCCTAAGAATGCTGAATACTGGCAGATGCTTGGTGACATCAAGATCCTGGAAAAAGATTATCATGCCGCCAAGGATTACTTTGGCAAAGCCATTGACCTATTTCCGGATGATCCGGAAGCACTGACCTCCCTGGCAACCATCAATCAACGCCTGGGTGAACATCAAATTGCCATCCAATGCCTTACAAAAGCCGCCGAGCTCGACCCGCAAAATCCGATTTATGGTGAATCCATTGCCGAGTCTTTATTGGCAAAACAGGATTTTCAAGCCGCTCTCGACCAAGCAAACCTGGTTCTGCAGGATCATTCTACCAGCAGCCGAGCCCTCCAGACTAAAGTAAAAGCATTGATAGGCAAACATCAATTTGAAGAAGCCAAACGGGTAGTTCAGGCAGCCAAAGCAGTTGTCGAAGATCCGATTCCATTCGAAATTCTTAAAATCGAATTGGAAGCCTTCAGTAACAAAGCCTCAGGGCTCAATTCTTCGATGGTTTTGGCTGAAGCCAACCCAGAAAATGCGGCGGTGCTTAATAATCTGGCAAAGTACTACCTCGAAGCCAGCATGCAATCCCAGGCCGAAGAAAACCTTCAAAAGAGTCTTGCCATTGACCCCTCTAACGCTGAGACTCTACTTTCATTGGGCCGGATTGACCGGCAGAGGGGCAACCTAGACCAGGCGCTTTCTCACCTCAGCCAGGCTTTGTCAATAGATCCCAGTTTGATTGAAGCTTATCTAGAAATGGGTCAAACTTACCAGAACCGCCGGGAGGTTGCCAAGGCGCTTGAAACATACCACAAAGCCATAAACATGGTAGAGAAGGACCCCCGAGCCTATATACATGCTTCGGCGGCTTATAAGGAAAGCAAAGACTACCGCAACGCTGAATACATGCTGAGGCAGGCAGCGCAAATCTCGCCCAATGATCCCGTCATTCGCCGTCAGATGGCAGCGGTAGTGGCACTAAATCTGGTCAATAACCTGCAGGAGGCTCCAAAAAGAAAATGAGACCCTATCAAGTAAGCAAAAATGACGATGTCATTATTGTCAGGCGCAGTAAGTTCCTTACCCTGCTTCAAACCGCTCTGGGAAAACGTGAATTTCAGTTTGCCCGACAGGCATCCCTGATCTGGATGGCAAGTTACCCCGGTGACCTGCTGATCAACTTTGTGTATGCTTCAGTGCTGGCAGAGTTGGGTGATACCGAGATGGCGGTCACCAATCTGGAAAAAATCGTCAGGTACGACCCGGAATTCACGGAAGCGATGAGCTTACTTTCACAACTTGCCAATGGAGAGAGTGTTGATACGGAGTATCACTCCGCTCTGGCTTATCTGCAGCGGGTTCCAGCGCCGGTTCCGCCCACAGCAAAATGGCTGATCCCGCTGATGAACGCGCGTTATGCCTACGAGATGGGTGATATGACCAATGCTGAGAAATCCATCCTAACAGCGCTTTCCCATAATCCCAACTTGCCCCTGCCTGCTATTTTACATATGCAGATAGTGAATCAGTCTGGGAACACGACCTTGCTGGATACTCTCTCCGGCATTTATAGCAACCGCTGGCCGGAATGCATCCAGATTAAAATCATTTCTGCTCTTGCTGACATGCGGCAAGGGGATGATTCTGTTGGCGTGGAAAAATTGCATTGGAGCGCTGCCCATGACGTGAGTGGGCAGGTGGTCAACCGACTGTTAGGTCCAAATCACTCTTTTAAACCAATCTGGCCTGAAGATCTGAAAGTCTATCTGGATCTTCCAATCCCTGCTTCGGTTGCTACTGAACTTGGTTGGAATGCGCTCGGAAATGCCAGCATAGAGCAAACAGACTCGGCCAGTAATAAACAGCCCGCTCAGTATGTGAATGATCTGGTGGGCAATCCTCCCCTGGCACAATCTATCTCAGACTTTATCAGCAGTGAAGAGGCGGATTACACGGAGATACCCCCAGAATCCTTCCTGCTCAGCAAACAAGCCAGAACTTCAGAGCTAAAACAGCAAAATAATACTGACGATGAAACAGTCAAATCACTCAATGAGATTCAAGCAGAATTTGATAAAATTGCCAAGCAGTTGCGTAAAACTGATCTGGTTACTGCGGATGCCCGTTTCCCCAACTACGTTCTCCTGACTTCGAAGACTGCCCTGGTGAATAAATATGGTGCCAATACCGCCACAGTGATCACTGATGCCATGCAGGGTCTGTCCACCAAGATTACCGCACTGCCTAACTGGAATAGTCTGGTCTTCATCCCTGATGATCCTAATTGCACAAACCAACTGGGTATGGCTACGATCTTAGCCACCGATGCTTGGAAGATTAAACTCGCCCTGGCAGACTTGGATAAACAACTGGCGACCAAGGGTGAAATGATTGGGGCGCTCTTGATCATCGGCGGAAATGATATTGTCCCCTTCCATCAGCTTCCCAATCCGACTGATGATGCTGATTCCTTCGTGGCATCCGACAATCCGTATGCAACCACGGATGAAAATTACTTTATTCAACAGTGGCCGGTCGGGCGTATTCCAGACGAAGCCGGCAATGATGCCGTTTACCTGCTGGAGCAACTCCGTTATCTCAACAACGAGTACAATCTCAAACTGCAATCCAAAACAGCCTTTTCAGGCACCGTCTTCGAAAATTGGCTCCTGCAACTTTCTGAGTATTTTTCCGAGGTCTTCCAGGTTTTTCAAAAGACTGAAAATATCGGCTGCACTGCTGAAGTCTGGAAAATTCCTTCCACAGAAGTTTTTTCCGTCATTGATAAAGGCAACCGGATCAAACTCTCGCCTCCGATAGACTCAACCTCATTTCTGAATAAACAAAAACCCAATCCCCCATTTGCTTATTTTAACCTGCACGGCATGAAGGATTCCCCGGAATGGTATGGGCAGCGTGATCTGAAACAACAATCAAGCGATCCCGAGTATCCATTAGTATTGGAACCTTCCCTCTTCAATGAAACTTCCCCCGCGCCGGATATTATCATGAGTGAAGCCTGCTACGGAGCCAATATCCTGGAGAAGAAAGCCACCGAATCGATGGCACTGAACTTCCTCGCCACCGGCAGCCGTTGCTTCGTTGGCTCCACCTGCATTGCATACGGTTCTGTTGACAAGCCTCTGATAGGAGCAGATCTGCTCGCTCAGGGCTTTTGGAATCATATCCAAAACAATGTTTCGGCCGGTTATGCCTTAATGCGGGCAAAACTAAACCTGGCCAGCCAGATGACCGAGAGCCAAGGTTACCTGGACGGGGAAGACCAGAAGACCATCCTCTCCTTTGTCCTGTATGGAGACCCACTCGCCAGTAAGGATAGTTTAAAGCACATCTCCAAACCGCTGCTGCGACCAGCCAAGAATCCTTCAATGAAAACCATCAGCGATTCTCGCGAAGAATTGATTGTCTCTCCCGAAGAAATGCCGCAAGAAATTCTGGAAAATGTCAAAAAGGTAATCAGTTCTTACCTGCCGGGTTTGGATAGTGCTACGGTAACAATCAACCCACAATTAACCAACTTCACACTCGATCCGAATCTGATCAAAGATCGGAAAGCTCGTAAAAACCTTATCCAAGGCAGTGAACGCTATGTGGTTACCCTCAAAAAGAGTTATGAGATCAAACAAATCAACCATGACCAGTATGCCCGTGTCACCTTTGATCAGAAGGGCGACATGATTAAACTGAGCATCTCAAGATAACTTTTAGCATTGAAAACCCTGGCTTAGCATCCAGTTTTCCTCTCCGCATGAAGCCCCTCCTCCAGGGGCTTCATTGATTAGTTACAGCAGAATTGACTGAGTAGCCCTGACCAGCTAAGCTGACTGAAACCCCCAAAATCAGCATGATTCATCTGCCAGAGGCAAGGGCAGCGGCAGAGTTCTTATTAATTCATACTGTACCTGCTTTGGACATGGCCTCACCAATGCCTGCGGGAAATCATCAGCTCCAAACTCGTGTTCCTACCTTTCTGGGTTCACGGGTGTTTTCGGGTAATTGAGAGAGAGTTAGGTGCAAATGACCCATTAGATTGCAGCAGTCTCTTGCGCACTGATTTTAAAGGACGAGCAAATCAGTCAGCTTAGCTTTGAGAATTCGATTGTTCCTGTGATTGTGCAATAAAGCGAATTCCCGAATCCATACCATGCGATTACCGGTTCTATAAGACAAACTGAAAATTATTGGGGAATTAATAAGATAGTGAGTTAGTCTGATTAGTATCAAGCGAATTTAATTAAGAGTATAATAATTGGCAGACAAATACTCATGATGAGGCTGTTTATTTCATTTTACAAACTCCACTTTCCCACACTAATCAATTTGTTACAGGTATAATGAGAATCAAGAAAGACAAAGATAATCCACACTAATATTAATTGCACGGGAGAAGACATGAACGGATATAGCGGCAAGATTTTGCATGTCGACCTGAAAACAAGAAAAAGTTGGGTCGAAGAGAAACCGGAGGAATGGTACAAGCTCTGGATCGGTGGGGTTTCCATGGCAAGCCGACTCTGTTGGGAAAATATCACCCCAAAATGTGATCCTTATTCTCCGGAAAACCCCATCTGCATTGCTAACGGCATCTTTTCGGGTACACCCGTCCCGGTTGGTGGCAAGTTTGGGCTGGCTTCCAAATCCCCATTGACCGGTTTTATAGGTGACAGCCTTTCGGGCAGTTGGTTTTCAATTGCGCTTAAGCGTGCCGGCTGGGATGGTGTTGTCTTGCACAACAGCAGTGATACCTGGGTGAATGTTTTTATCGATGATAATCGGGTGGAGTTCCTGGATGCCTCTTACCTGTTGGGTAAAGGAACTTACCAAACAGAAGAAGCAATTCGCCAAAAGTTTGGTGATGAACAAATTCGCTCATGTACCATTGGTGTGTGCGGAGAGCGTATGATCCGTTATGCCAATGTTACCAACGATGGACGCCAGGCTGGAAGAACGGGGCATGGCGCCGTTTGGGGCTCCAAAAAACTAAAAGCGGTCTCAGTACGCGGAACCAAAGGGGTAAAGGTTGCCGATCCCAAGACCCTGATGGAGATGTCCTTCCATATCTCCGAGGAAGCTCAAGGAAAAGATACCCAGAAGTATCGCATTTATGGGACTTCCACCAATATGCTTGCCATGGACAAAATTGGCTTGCTGCCCACCCGCAACTATCAGGAAGGTACTTTTGAAGATATCAATTTGATCAGCGGTGAATACCTTGATGAGCACCACAAGGTCAAAGTGATCGCTTGCGCCCAGTGCCCGATTGCCTGTGAACAGATGTCCATCGTCAAGACCGGACCATTCGCCGGCGCAATGACCGGCGTTGAATATGAGAGCCTCCAAGCCAACAGCTCAAACTTGGGAATTTCCGATATGCGCGCCTGCATCCAACTGCTCGAAATTGCCGATCACGAGGGCATGGACAGCATGAGCATGGGCGTTACCATCTCTTACGCCATGGAATGTTACCAGAGAGGCGTGCTGAAAAAAGAGGATTTTGCCTGCAAACAATTCCCAGAAGGGATTGATCTGAACTTTGGCAATGGCGAAGGGGCTGTGGCTCTCGCCAGGATGATCCGCGATCGTGAGGGCATTGGCGACTTGCTGGCTGAAGGTACTAAAATTGCCTGTAAAAAGATTGACGCCGAGCGGGGAAGCGAATCTTGGAAATGGGCTATGAATATCAAGGGCTTGGAATGCCCAGGATATGATGCGCGAGGCTTAAAGACTTTCTCTGTCGGGTTGGCTGTCGGGACCCGTGGCGGCTGCCACAACCGGTCCGCTGCCTATGATCCGGATATTAAAGGCGAGGTCGACCGCTTTACCATCGATCCTACCCGCGGCAAAGTTGCCGCTGAATCTGAAGAATATGCTGCAGTGTATGATACCCTGCCGCTATGCAAGTTTATTCGCCGCTGTTTCACCGGCAAGGCAGACCGGGCTGGCGCCTGGCCGGCGATTGCCAAACTGATTAACGCCACCACCGGCTGGAATTATGGTTACGATGATGTCGATTTGATCGGTATCCGTGCTCATACAATCAAGAAAGCTTTCAATATCCGCGAAGGTTGGACCGAGAAAGATGATGATCTGCCCTGGCGCTGGAAGCATGAACCTTTTCACAAAGGTGCTTCAGCAAATGTAACCGTTTCAGATGAAGAATTGGCTTACCTGAAAGACCTTTATTATGAAGCCAAAGGTTGGACCAAAGATGGCATGATGCCAAAAGAGTTGCTGGTCAAGTTGGGGATGCCGGATGTGGCGGAAGAAATTGGAGTTTAAGGAGAAAAATGGCAACATCCACCTCAAAATATGAGTACATTGTTTGCGACCCTGCCGCCTGCGTGGGTTGCCAGATGTGTGAGTACGTATGCTCTTACACCAAAACGGGTGAATATAACTCTTATCGCAGCCGCATTCGAACTGTCCGGGTGGACGAAGTGCTAATCACAGCCATCGCCTGCCGGACCTGTGAAAATGCCCCCTGCGTAATCGTGTGCCCGCGGGATGCGCTTACCCAGGATTCCGAAAAAGGAATCATTCGTGTTGACTCAGCCAAATGTGATGGTTGTGCCTGGTGCGTTGAAGCCTGCGATTTTGGTGCCATATCCATCAATCCTGCCACCAAACTGGCAGAAATCTGTGACCAGTGTGAAACCCTCGAAGAAGGCCCACAATGTGTCAAATGGTGCCCCAAAAAAGCCTTGACGCTCACTAATCCCGACAAAGTTTCCCAAAAAACCCGCCGTGAATTAATCAAAGAGAGCCTTGAATTTCCTACTAAAGCCAAGGAACCCCGATGAGTGATGAATTAAACAATAAAGAAGAGGAATTACGTATTGGAGTATATATTTGCCACTGCGGCAGCAACATTGCCGGCGTAATCCCGCCTAAAGAAGTGGCTGACTTTGCTGCTGAGTTACCCGGCGTGGTCAGGTCCACAGACACAATGTATGCCTGTGCAGACAGCGGTCAGCGTCTGATCAAGGACGATATCAAAAAATATAACCTGAACAGGGTGGTGGTTTCTGCCTGCTCGGTCAGAATGCACGAGCCAACTTTCCGAGCGGCTGTGGCTGAAGCTGGGTTAAATCCATTTCTTATGGAAATGGCTAACATCCGCGAGCAGTGCACCTGGGCGCATGGCCATGACCCTGAAGGCGCCCTGAAAAAAGCCAAGGACTTAACTGCCTCCGCCGTTGCCAAGGTGTCTTTTCTAAAGCCACTGGATATGATCAGCGTGCCCGTCTCCAAGAAAGCGATGGTGGTAGGGGCAGGTGTGGCAGGCATCAGTGCTGCCCTGGACCTGGCAGAACAAAACATACCAGTAATATTGGTGGAAAAAGAACCAACGATTGGAGGGGTCATGGCGCAGCTCAACAAGACCTTTCCAACGATGGACTGCAGTATATGAATTCTTGCACCAAAAATGGTTGACGCGGCGCGTCAGCCCCTAATTGATGTAAGAGCTTACACTGAAGTAGAAAAAGTCGAAGGGTTCGTCGGGAACTTTAAGGTTACCTTGCGCGAAAAAGCCAAGTATGTTCGGGCGGATCGCTGCAATGGCTGCGGCGCCTGTGCCAAGGTCTGCCCGGTGGAGATCCCCAATTACTTTGAAATGAACCTGGCTCCCCGCAAGGCGGCTTATATTCCCATGAGCCAGTCCGTCCCCCTGATCTACAACATTGACATGGACGCCTGCATCCACTGCTACAAATGCGTAGAAGCCTGCGGTTCCTTACAAGCTATTGATTTCAGCATGGAAGATAAAGTTGTGGATGAGGAGATTGGCTCCATTATCGTTGCCACTGGATTCAGTCACTTTGACCCAACCCCCATGGAAGAATACGGTTACAACCGCTATCCTAACGTGATTACAGCCATGGAGATGGAACGCCTGAACAACTCTGCCGGCCCAACCGCCGGTAACCTGATTCGCCCCAGTGATGGTAAAAATCCCCAGAAATTGGCTTTCATCAACTGTGTCGGTTCGCGCGACAAGCGCTTCAATCCAAGCTGTTCCAACTTTTGCTGCATGTATTCCATCAAGAATGCCGTACTGCTGAAGCAAATGAACCCGGCTACGGACATCACAATTTATTACATGGATATCCGCACACCCTCCAAGGGCTATGAGGAGTTTTATGATCGCGCCCGTTCAATGGGAATTCACTTCGTCCAGGGCAGACCGGCCCTGATTACAGAAGACCCGCAGACTCATAACCTCTTCATTCACTCGGAAGACATTGCCCTCGGGAAGGCTGTCGAGCATGAGTATGACATGGTCATGCTTAACCAGGCAGCCATTCCCCAGCCCGATCAAAATCATATGAGCTCGGTACTCAATGTCGCCCAATCCCCGGGCGGTTGGTTCATGGAATATCACCCTAAACTGCGCCCGATGGACAGCCCCACGGATGGTATTTTCTTTGCCGGCGCCTGCCAGGGACCAAAAGACATTCCCGCCAGTGTCGCCCAGGGATCAGCAGCATCCTCACGTGCTTCCCGCATTTTGCATTCCGATAGTTGGCAGATTGAACCGACCGTTGCAGTGGTCTGGCCTGACCGCTGTGTCAGTGCTGAGGGTAAATCCTGCGGCTTATGTGAACGAGCTTGCCCATATGGGTCCATCAATTACCAACAGGGTAAGGCGGCGGAAGTAATCACTGCCAAGTGCCATGGCTGCGGCGGGTGCGTGGCGGAATGCCCGCATGACGCCATTACTCAACTGCATTACACCGATGCGCAGATTCTGGCGCAAATTCGCACTCTGCTCGCGGATGAACCGCATAAAAAGATCCTGGCACTACGCTGCCACTGGTGCTCTTACGGCGGGGCTGACCTGGCGGGAACAAGCCATTTTGAATACACTGCCAATGAACGCGGTATCAAGGTGATGTGCTCCGCCCGGATGGATTCTGACTTTATTTATGAAGCCTACCGCCTGGGTGCCGGTGGTGTGTTGTACTCAGGCTGCCACCAGCAGGACTGCCACTACATTACCGGCCAAATAGTGGGCGCCAAGCGTGCCAAGCGACTTGAAACCATATTTGAGCGCATGAATATGACTCCCGGCCGCTTCAGGGTGGAGTGGATCAGTGCAGCCGAAGGGGATAAATATGCCCGGGTTTTGAATGAAATGCAAGCAACCTTGGATGCCATCCCGGAAGCAGACCTGTTGGCGGAAATTGATCGTATCCGTCCGGAAATGACTAAACGACTGACCCGTTTGCCCAATGTTCCGGATGTCCAAAGAGCATTTGACTATACCGATGTGATGATTAACACCATCCTGACGAAGGAGAAGGCAGCATGAGCCATCCCATTCTGACAACAACCTTTGCAGATGAAGTACGAGCCATCCCTGGCGGCGAAAATCTTGAAATGTGTTTTTCGTGCGGAACCTGCACCGCCAAGTGTCTGATCCAGCAGAAACTCGAATCCGAGTACAATCCGCGCCGCCTGCTGCGTCTGGTGATGATGGACATGCGCGAAGAAGCTTTTCAGTCACCTACTACCTGGATGTGTTCCAAGTGCGACCTGTGCTACCCGGCCTGCCCCCAAAAGATCCATATTTCCGGTGTAATCGCTGCGGTCAAGCAGCTTGCTGTTGAAGCCGGCTATACCTCCCCCCTCCCTACTGTCAAAGTGGATGAAAGCAAGTGTGCAGGCTGCGCCATCTGTGTGATGGCTTGCCCATACGAAGCTCCCCGCCTGATTGAAAAAGAGCTGGATGGAGTGATGGACCGCTTTGCAGAAGTGGATCAAAATAAATGCATGGGCTGTGGGATTTGTGTGGCTGCCTGCCCGCTGGGTGCGATTGCCCGCGAGGGTGTCGCAAATGAAGATATCCTGCCTCAGATCACTGTTAACTCTGCGGATGAAAAACCCCGCCTGATCACCTTTATTTGTGATTGGTGCCTGCGCGAAACCGATGACATCAGCGTTTTGGAAAGCTATCCCGAAAACGTTCGGGTGGTTCACATCCCCTGCTCCGGTCGGATTGATCCCCAGTTCCCGCTCCTGGCATTGCAGGCTGGGATTGACGGCGTTTTGGTTTGCGGATGCAAACCGGGCGAATGCCATTACCAGCGTGGCACCGATGTGGCGAGCTGCAAGATGAACCTGCTGGGGAGAATGATGGAAGTAATGGACGTCCAAAATCAGCAGATCAAATTTATCCAAATTGGCACTGAGGAACGGGGGCGCATCCGCAAAGAGATTGATGGAATGCTGGAAACCCTGCATGCCTTTCAGGAGGTGCAGCAGTGAGTGACAAACCAAAACTCGCTTTCTATTGGGCTGCTAGCTGCGGCGGGTGCGAAATTTCGGTTACAGAACTCGGCATGGAATTGGTAGCTGTCAGCGAAAAGGCTGATATTGTCTTTTGGCCAGCTGCCATGGATTACAAGTATGAAGACTTGCGCGCCATGCCAGATAAAAGTATCGACATCACTTTTTTCAACGGCGGGATCCGCAACAGCGAAAATGAAGAAATGGCGCATCTCTTCCGTCAAAAAACAAAAATCCTGGTTGCCTTTGGTTCCTGTTCTCACCTGGGCGGCATCCCCGGACTGGCAAATATGTATGATATCGAATCGATGTGCCAGCGGGTGTTTGACCAAGCCCCCTCGCTGGATGAATCCCGTGGAACGCGGCCGCAATTAGTCACGCAAATGCCCGAAGGGGAAATCCGCATCCCGCAACTTTACCCAAGCCTTAAGACCCTCGCAATGGTCACGGATGTGGATTATTTTATGCCCGGCTGCCCGCCGGTGGTATCCCAGATTGCCAGGGTCTTTGATATAGCCCTGAAGGGGGAACTGCCACCTAAAGGCTCAGTGATTGGAGTGGACCCGAAAAACAACTGCGACCTGTGCGCCCGTATCAAAGCTGAGCCCGGCTTCAAGGTCAAAGAATTCCATCGTCCGCATGAAGTCGAACTTGACCCAAACAAGTGCTTTCTGACCCAGGGCATCATTTGCTGCGGCCCTGCCACCCGGGGTGGCTGCGGCTTGCCCTGCCTGAATGGCAATATGCCCTGCCGGGGCTGCTATGGACCTCCTGATGGGGTAATTGACCAGGGTGCCAAGTTAGCCAGCGCCATCGCCGCCATTATCGATACGGATGATCCGGTCCAGATGGAAAGAACCCTTTCATCCATCTCGGATATTACTGGCACTTTTTATCGTTTCAGCCTGGCTGATTCGGTTTTGAACCAGATAAAATACTCAAAAGGGGCTCTAAAATGACCCAAAAGATCACAATTGACCCCATGACCCGCCTGGAAGGGCATGCCCGTGTGGATCTGTTCCTGGATGACAGCGGCAAGTTGGACAATGCCTACCTGGTGATCCCGGAATTGCGCGGCTTTGAAAAATTCTGCGAAGGCCGCCCGGTGGAAGAAATGCCCCGCATCACCCAGCGTATCTGCGGGGTTTGCCCTATCGCCCACCACATGGCTGCTGCCAAGGCAGGCGATGCCTGTTATCAGGTCACTCCCCCGCCCGCCGGAAGAAAACTGCGCGAGCTGATGTACTCCGCTTTCTTTGTGGCAGACCATGCCACCCACTTTTATATTTTAGGCGGCCCGGATTTTATTGTCGGACCGGACGCAATGAAATCCGAACGAAATATCCTGGGGGTAGTCCGCAAAGTCGGCAAGGAGACCGGGGCTCAGGTCATGCAACTGCTGCGCGACAACCATGAAATCACTGCCATTATCGGCGGCCGCTATATTCATTCGGTTGGAGCGATTATTGGCGGCGTTTCCAAGCCCATCACAGAAGCCCAAAGGCTTGATATCCTCGAAAAAGCGCAGCGCTCGGTAGAATTTGCTAAAACCACCCTGGAGATTTTCCACAAAATCGTTTTGGGAAACCAGGAATACGTTGACCTGATTCTTTCCGATTCGTTTGCCCACAAGACCTACTACATGGGCATGGTCGATGAATATGACCAGGTTAATTTTTATGACGGCGATATTCGCGTGGTTGACCCGGAGGGCAGCCAATTAGTGCGCTACAAACCAGAGCAGTATCTGGACGTACTGGCAGAACATGTGGAACCCTGGACTTACCTGAAATTTGCCTACCTGAAGCAGATCGGTTGGAAAGGCTTGGTTGATGGCAAGGATAGTGGTGTTTACCGGGCTTCGCCTCTGGCAAGGTTGAACGCAGCCAGGGGAATGGCAACGCCGGCTGCCCAGGCGGAATACGAACGCTATTTCGAAACTCTGGGTGGTAAACCAGTGCATTCGACCTTGGCAACCCATTGGGCGCGCCTGATCGAGATTCTATATGCCGCTGAACGGGAGCTTGAGCTCGCCCAGGATGAGTCGATCACAGATACCAACGTACGTACTATCCCAACCGAAAAACCAGTGCGTGGAGTTGGCATTACTGAGGCGCCGCGCGGTACCCTGATCCATGATTACACCCCGGATGAAAATGGTTTGATCAAGTCCGTCAACCTGATTGTCGGCACAACAAACAATTATGCTGCCATGGACATGTCCATCAAGAAAGCCGCAGAAGGGCTTATCCATGCCGGTGAACCGGTGACTGAGACCGCACTGAACAAAATCGAGATGGCTTTCAGAGCTTACGATCCCTGCATTGGCTGTGCCACACACGCACAACCGGGAAAGACCCCTTTGTTAGTCCAAATTTACGATCACGACCGAAACCTGGTCAACAAGGTTCAACGGGATTAGGAGCAAACTGATGAGTCAACGTGGTATTGCCCAAAAAAACCGCAACGAGCATGAAATGACCATTCACAGGGGCATGGTGACCCGCAACTATCTCATGGCCTGGGATCTGGATAAATGCGTAGGCTGCCAGATCGGACCAATATCATGCCCAAAAGGCGCTCTCACCCATATCCCGGCTGTTCTCGAAAACGGACATGTCAAAATTAAAGCCTCAGTGGATGTAGACGAGAAGAAATGTGTGAACTGCGGGATTTGTGTAGTCTCCTGCCCGACCCACGCTATATCCATTACCATCAACGAAAAACAGGAAATCCCTGTTCGAGAATATGAGGCTTACCCGGAAATCATTGCCAAGACCATCTTCAAGAAAGAAGATTTCGATTTCGCATTAAAGGATTTTGTCATCGAGAATTGCTCCGCCAATGTGATCAGTTACGACTCTAATCGGGATACCATGCGGGTGGATTTTGATCACTGCATTCACTGCCGGCAATGTGAGATCGCCAGCAAAGGTGCTTTTACCGTTCGGCAGCCCTGGCAGGGCTCGGTGGAACTCCACCGCGAGCGTTGCGTGGAAGGCTGCCTGGCTTGCGCAGATATCTGCCCCACCCGGGCTTTGCATATGAACGAACAGGGAGAGCTGGTACTGGCTGACTACTATTGCATCAAATGTGGTGCCTGCATGCAGGTCTGCCCAATCAAACCGCAATATCAGAGCGAAGAGTTTGAGTTCGAATATCAGGGAATGCAGGTAAAGCGCACAAGGGAAATCTTGACCAATCCTGATGAACTGGCAATTAAGGTGGAGCGTTGGCGGGTCAATCACAGCATAGTTTCGAGCGCTGCCTGGATCGAAGCACTCCGAAAGCTCTCAGATGACAAAGCCAAGATGGTGGAAATTGACCGCACACGCGCTCTACGCCGGGTGGACCTGGTGCGCGCATTGAGGGGCCATACCCTTACCCAGTCAAGAATTACGCCAAACGCTAAAAAGAAGCCGAAAGATTAGGTTCTAGAATTAGGTTTAGTCCCGCTCAGAGCCGAATCCGTATTTGGCGGTGAAGTCAAAAGACCAGCCAGTCTCCCGGTCATACTCCGGGTTTCTTTCGCCGCTCTCAAAGATCAAAATCCTGGCTTTAGAGCGCAGCCTTCCAAACTTATCCAATTCCGGGGTGGAAGTAATCACATTGCGGAAGGTACCGCTGTTGAGGTAGTATTTTTGCTGCTCCCCTTGCACTTTCACCAGCTCCACCAATGGATTGTGGGTGTGACCTGAAACCAGGCACTGAATTCCGGACTTGCCTGGCTGAAAACACTGTTCATTTTTAATAATATGCATGGATGAAGTTAGCTTGATCTTCCTTGATAGTTTATCCAGAATCTTATCAATTGCCCAAAAAGGAATCCCATTTCTCCAAATCCGGGTGTCCATCAACATATCCAAAGTGCCTGTCGAGATACCTGCCAAAGGACCAAGTCGGAGAATTTTTTGTCTTGTTTGCTCGTTCAGAGCAATTTCGTCAAGAGCTTTGAGGAAGATCGGTTCGATAAATTCCCAGACTTCGCGCTGACTCAATCCAGGAGTAGAAAAGAGAAAGTTCATCAGTGCTTCAGTTGGTCGAACATTATCAAAATCAGTCAGGCGCTGGTATAAAACCAGCAATTGTTCTAGAGAAAGGATGGCATCCTCCGTGTAATACTCCTTGAACAATTTGGGCAATTTTGAAGCAACCTCAGTTGTGCTGATGTCTCCCAAAACTGATCTGTCATATAAATCTTTATCAATAAAGGTTGGAATACTTTCCCAGGATTCCAGGTCCTCACCAAAGTTGGCTCGGTCATACTCATGCCCGTGCCTCACCAGTAATCTGGCTTCTCCTTGTACATAATGAAGATACTGGTTCATAAATGGTGAATTGTTGTACGGAAGACCCAAAAACTTCTGCACATGCTGGCGGATTTTTGGAGAAGCATTTACCAGCCGGTCATGGTTTCCCGGCAGGTAGTGAAGTTTAACCGGGATCTGAAAGAGATTTTCAAGATTCCGAAATATTTCCAGAGTTTCAGAAACCCTCTCATCAGCGTTAATCGTATCCAGGATTTTTAGGATACGCTCTTCCACCAAACTGCCCTCAAGGACCTCGTTGTTATGGATGTAGGGCCTTAATCCATCTTGCAGCCAGAGCTCCGAACGGGTCAGCTCAAAAATATCCCCCGCCAGGACCGGGTCAATCCTCTTTACGTTGCCACCCCGGATCATATCCGCGATCTCTTGGAAATAAGCCCGGTAAACCAGCGCCGGCAAGTTGTGATTGAACTGCATAGGTCCCAACTGGTAGGATTGTGATTCAGCCAGGTGCAGGTCAGAAAGGATGATCAACATAGATACCTCTTGTTCACAGCCTGGTTATATCACGAATTGGGGTCAGAGGAAGACTGAAGCTCAGCTCATATAAAAAGGATATGACACATTATTTTCGTCAATCATTTAGGTTATTCAATCGTCCACAAGAAAGTTCCAGCCTCTTTCGAGCCAAACAGAACTTGACTGGCATTATTGGGATTGAAGACCGCGCTATTGAAACTCCAGCCAGAGGATGCTGTGCTGGTTTTCTGCCAGATCGTGCCGCAATTAGTGCTGTAATAGCCATATCCGACCGATCCGGCTGCCAGCAGGCAGCTATCCTTAGGGTTGTACGTCAATGAGAGCACATTCGCCCCTGGGGCAGCCACCCTCTGCCAGGATTTACCTGTATTATCCCGGATAAAAATACCACTGGAAGTGGCAGCGAAGTAATCATCCCCCCGTACGATCAATTCATTGGTCCTGAAGCCGGCTAAGCCTTCATTGATGACAGACCAATTGCCATTATTTTCCCGAGCCCAGACTGAACAGTTCCCGCCGCCATCACAAGCAGACACCAGCAGTCTGCCCAACAAGTTATCCGCAGCCAGGCTTGGAATTGTGTAATTGGTAAACTCGACCTGGGACCAGGATCCAGTCGAAGATGAATAGGTCCAAAGACCTCTCCCAGCAGTTCCTCCATAAAGTACCCCATCCAGGGAGGCGAGACTGATCAAAGGGACATTGCCCGCATTAATCCCTGAGCTTTCGAGAACACTCGATTGGTCTTCCAGCTTTTCCTGTAAAAGCTCTTCCTGCAGGCTGACTCGGCTCAGCACCTCAGAAACGTATCCTTGCAAGTTATAAGTGGAACTGTAAGGGAGGGGCAGGGCAGTCCAACCATCCCCGTAAGAAACGTAAACTGCAGAACTGGTCAGGGCATACCATTTGCCATCCAGCGCCAACAAGTTGGTCACGGAAAAATCCCCCAAACCGGTGTTGTTCAAGGTCCAGGTCTGCCCCTCATTGCTGGTCGTCATCACACCAAGTCCATATACCGCAGCATAGATTCTGTCAGACTGGCTGGGGAGGGACGCCAAACCGGTGATATTGGCACTGCTGACGCCGTTATGGCTGACAGCCCAACTCACACCGTAATCTTTAGAAAGGTAAAGCCCGCGGTAACTGGTAGCAGCGTACCAGCGTTGGGATGCCCCGCTGCTTAATGCAAAGTCATACAAAAACTGCCCATTCAGACCCGCGCTCCGCCAACTGGCACCTTGATCAGTTGAGTGGTATAGTCCATCTTCAAAGGTGCAGGCGAAAACCGGCTTACCCGAACCAGCCGGGTCAATCACCAGTCGGTAGACTTCCACATCCTCCGGAAGACCATCTGCAAAATTAGACCACTTTACCCCACCGTCGAGGCTGCGAAAAACGCCACCTCCGTGCCAGACGCCACCGTAGAGCAATTTCTGGCTGGCTGGGTCTACTGCGATAGAACGTGCGCTTAAATCCGAAACACCCGTGTTGATAGGAGAGAAACTTGACCCGCCATTGGTACTTTTATAAAAACCATGCTGATGGGCAGCCAGGTAAATTTCACTGTTGGCTAGCGGATTGATTTCGATATCGTAAAAATAATCCTGACTACTCAACTGGGCTCCAGCAAAGATTTGAGTCCAGCTGGCGCCTGCATCAACAGTTTTATAGACATAACCCAACAATTGGTTATTAAGGGGGTCAGGAGTCCGTGTGGCAGCATATAGGATATTCGTATTTTGGGGGTCAATTTCCAGATCATAAACGATCTGATTTCCCAAGCCGGTTCCATTCGCAGCCACCCAATTGCCCCCGCCAGTGGTGGATTTATAGACACCTTTCCCATAAGTCCCTGCCCAGACAATTTGCGTATTTTGGGGATCAATTGCCAGGGATTGGATATAAGTGCTCCCCAATCCACTGTTTTGCTGCGTCCAGGTGCTGCCCTGATCAGTACTTTTATAAACACCTGCCCCATAGGTTCCAAGAAAAAGTACCGAATTGTTGCCCAGGTCAACCAGAACGGCAGTGAAAGTACCCCCCATCGGACCCCGCGAGAGCAGTTCTTCCGATCTGAAGACAATCGGGAGGTAAATGTTGTTGCCTGGTGTGTCAGTTGTCTGTGTTTGAGCAAAAATCGGTGCAGGCAATGGTTGAGAGAGAATCGCAACCAGGACTACTGCCAGCAGGATTGTCAAAATGATTGTAAAAGTTTTTCGGTTAGCTGAATGCATGCCTGCCCATCTGGTGATTGAACGCTACACCAATTTATGGTCATTGACTGCAACAATCATGCCAGACCGAACTACCAACAGAAGACTTTGCCATCAACCGGATGGAAAAGCTTAATCCTGGAACTGGCTATAGAGGCAGGCGTTTAAAAGCGCGAACGCAGGCTTCCACCGCTCGGTCATCCACATCATGGTGAGTAACCAGCCGGAAGGTTCGTTCCCCGGTAGCACCGATTAAAATCCCCTGCTGCTTGAGTTGTTCAACGATCTGATCAGCATTCTGGGGAATATCCGGGTCGAGCATTAGATAGAGCATATTGGTACAGGGTGTACCTTTATCTATGCGCAACCCAGGAAGGGCACTCAATCCATCTGCCAGCGCCCTGGCGCGAATATGATCTTCTGCCAATCGTTCCACCATGGTATCCAGAGCCACCAATCCAGCAGCGGCCAGCACTCCAGCCTGGCGCATCCCACCACCCAGCATTTTGCGCAATCGGCGGGCTTTTCGAATAAAATCTGCGCTGCCGCACAAAACCGAGCCAACTGGAGCACATAAGCCTTTGCTCAGGCAAAAGGTAACCGAGTCAGCGGCACGCACCAGCTTTTTTGCAGGAACGTCCAGAGCAATGGCCGCATTAAAAATCCTGGCACCATCAACATGCATGACCAAGCCATGCTCGAGAGCAAAAAGACCTGTCTGGTCAGAGTAAGTTGGGCTGAGAGCCATTCCGCCGCAGGAATTCTGGGTGTTTTCCAGAATTACCATCTTCGAAATCGGTTCATGAATATCCCCCGGAAAACGCAGAGCCCCAGTAAGGTCTTCCATCGAGAGCGTGCCATCGGGTTGGTTTGGAACGGTATGAATGACAACGCCGCCCAGGGCTGAAACCCCGCCGGCTTCATGCAGAAAAGTATGGCCCTGCTGCCCCATGATGACCTCATCCCCCCTCTCGCAGTTTGCAAGCACTGCCAGCAGGTTTCCCATGGTCCCGGAGGTGACAAATAAGCCTGAATCCATACCCATCAGTTCTGCCGCTTGCTTTTCGAGGGCATTGACGGTCGGGTCTTCTCCATAAACGTCATCCCCGACCTCTGCCTGTGCCATGGCAAAGCGCATAGCTTGGGTAGGTTGTGTGACGGTATCAGAACGAAAATCGAAATATTCCATAGCTACTCCGCTTTTTCAAGATCTTTCAGAATCTGACTGAGTTCATCAGGCATTTTTGTTTGGAACTCAGTTGCTGTTTTTTCTCCTGGAAGGATAACCTTCAACTTGGCGGCATGCAGGAAAATTCGCTCAATTTCCAGGGAAGGTTTGCGCCTGCCATAAACCCGGTCACCCACGACCGGGCAGCCCAGGTAAGCCAGGTGCACTCGGATCTGGTGGGTGCGTCCGGTGATGGGGTGCACGTCCAGGAAAGCATAGTCTGCAAAATTCTTTCTGGTATGGTATTCAGTCACCGCCTTGCGGCCGTGGCCTTCAAAAACGACCGCCATACGCTGCCTGTGCCTGGGGTCCCTGCCAATCGAGGTTTCAATTCTCCCACTGGGTGTGGGCGGATGACCATCTACCAGCGCTTGGTAGACCTTTTCAGTTTTTCGGGATTTGAATTGGTGCACCAGCCAGGTGTAGGCTTCTGAAGTGCGCGCCAGCACTAAGACACCCGAAGTTTCCTTATCCAGACGGTGTACCACCCCTGGTCGGGTCGGATCACCAACCTGGCGCATTTCGGGCCAGCGATAGAGGGCAGCATTGACCACGGTACCGGTGGCGTGTCCTGCCCCTGGATGAACGATAAACCCGGCCGGCTTGTTGATCACCACTATGTTTTCGTCCTGGTACAACACATCCAGGTTTATATTCTCTGCCAGCAACTCACCCTGCTTCTCCTCTGGAAGTTCCATCTTGACTTTTTGACCGCTCTCAAGCTTATAGGAAGACTTGCAAACCGGCACACCATCCACAAAGACTTTACCACCTTCAATCAACATCTGAATTTGGGCACGTGAAAGCGATATCATACGGTCTGCCAGAAATTTATCCAGCCGACTTGATTCTGCTTCGTTAAAAAGAATTTCTTCCATCATCATCCTCACCGGCAGGTTTATCCTCTTCAATTTCAGCGGTTTCGCCAGAGTCGGGTGTTGCATTATCCTTGGCTTTTCGCTGCTTATTTTCTTCAAGAATCGTTGCCAGGATCAACAGCCCAACACCTACAGTGACGCAGGAATCGGCAATATTAAAAACCGGGAAACTGCCGGCAGAGATGAAATCAGTCACATATCCCCGCGTAAACCGGTCAATCAGATTGCCTATGGCTCCGCCCAACATCAAACCCATGGATATCCGCACCAATTTTTGAGAGGCTGGCACTTGCTGATAATAGATCACAACAACAACAGCAATGATACTAGACAGTACTTTCAGAATCGTATTCCCGTTTTGGAAAATGCCAAAGGCAGCTCCTGTATTCTTCCAGTATATAAACCGAAAAAAAGGCGCCAGCCAGGGGATGGGCATCCAAGTTTCTCCCAAGCCCAAGTTTTGTCTCACCAGGGTCTTACATAACTGGTCTATGAGGATCACCACGAATGCGATCCCCAAAAGGAAAAGATTACTTCTAAATTTAGATTTCAAATTTCACTGTCCTATTTTCAAGCTGCCTTTTGCAGGTAGATTGTCAGCTTTTCTTCATCGAAGCTGTCGCTTACCGATATCCAGGTAGCTGGTGCAATTTCTTCTTTCAATTCCACGGCCAGGATTTCAGTCTTGATATATTCTTCAAAAGCCTTTACCGCTTCGGTCAATTTGGGGGTAGCGGTGTAATACAGGCGAATCCGATCCGCAATATCCAGACCGCCGTCTTTGCGTAAAGCCTGCACTCGGCGTACAAATTCGCGCGTCAGACCTTCATTTACCAATTCAGGGGTCAGGTCAATTTCCAAAGCTGCCAGGTAAGGACCTTCCGCAGCCACTTCAAACCCTTCCCGGGCATCCGTATGGACTTCCACGTCTCCTGGCTGGATTTCGTAATACTTGCCAGCCACATACACCACCAAGTTGATCCCATCCAGCAGTTTCAGGGCGCTTTCCTGCACAGGCAAGTCTAAAATTGCCTGGCGGATTTTCGGATAAAGCCCTTTATATTTCTGTCCAAGCTGCTTAGGCAGAGGGTTGATGCTATAGCTCACCGCTTCAGCCGTTCCACCCAAAATTCGCACGGCTTTGACATTCAACTCATCCATCAGGATATCCTGAAAATGCCCCACCACTTCTGCTTCTTCAGCCGAACCTACGGCAAAAGCCACTTCGGAGAGGGGTTGACGGACCTTGATATTGGACTTATTCCGGGCAGCATGCCCCAGAGAAGCCAGTTTCATTACCAAGTCCATGTCTTTATTGAGTGTCTCATTGATCAGGCTTTCATCGGCTTTAGGCCAATCCGCCAGATGAATCGAAATGGGAGCTGCCTCGTCCACCGAACGGACAAGATTTTGATACATTTCATCAGCGATGAAAGGCATAGCTGGAGCCAGCAATTTTGAAACGGTCGTTAGCGCCTGATAAAGTGTTTCATAGGCAGCAGCTTTGTCTGCATCCGACTCACTTTTCCAGAAGCGGCGTCGGGAGCGGCGCAGATACCAATTTGAAAGCTGATCTACAAAAGTCTCAATCGGTCGGGTGGCTCCCAGGATGTCATAATTTTCGTAAGCTGCCGTTACATCCCGCACGAGAGTATTCAGGGCGGAAAGCAGCCAGTAATCCAGAGAACTGAACTGTGGGATCACTGCCATATCAGGTTTCCAGTGATCCAGGTTGGCATAGGTTACAAAGAAGGCATAGGTATTCCATAAGGTCAGGGTAAAATTGCGCACGACCTCTCCAACCAGATCAGAACTGAAACGCCGCTCATTCCCGGGCGGGCTGGAGGTATACAAGTACCAGCGAATCGCATCGACACCGTGTAGGTTGATCACCTCCCAGGGATTAGTCACATTCCCGCGGGACTTGGACATCTTCTGCCCTTCGCCATCCAGGATCAAGCCCAGGCTGATCACATTTTTATAAGGGATGCTGTCAAATACCAGCCCGCTGATTGCCAGCAACGAATAGAACCACCCTCTGGTTTGGTCCACTCCTTCACAGATAAAATCTGCCGGGAATTGGGATTTGAACGCTTCCACATTTTCAAAGGGGTAATGCCATTGTGCCACAGGCATGGAACCGGAATCAAACCAGACATCAATCAGTTCTTTGACCCTGACCATGCTGCCCTGCTGGCACTGCGGGCAGCCAAACTTCACCCCATCAATAAATGGGCGGTGCAAGTCCATGCCCGAAAGATCCTGACCAGCGAACTGGCTCAATTCTTCCACTGAGCCGACGCAGATTTGATGGTGGCAATCTTGGCATTCCCAGACTGGCAGGGGAGTACCCCAATAGCGGTTACGCCCTAAAGCCCAGTCAACATTATTTTCCAACCAATTGCCAAAGCGGCCATTCTTAATGTGCTCAGGTACCCAGTTAATCTGCTGATTCAATTCCAACAACCTGTTTTTAATCTGGCTGGTGCGGATGAACCAGGTTGGTCGCGCATAGTATAACAAAGGTGTGGAACAACGCCAACAGAAGGGATAGGTGTGGGTGTACCTGCCAGAACTGAAAAGCAACCCGCGTTGATCCAATTCTGCAATGATTAACGGATCAGCATCCTTCACAAACATATCCGACCAGTTTTTGACCTCTTTTTTGAATTTACCTTCGTCGTTGATCGTCATCAGTATTGGCAGATCATAGGCTTTGGCAACCTGCATGTCATCAGCACCAAAAGCCGGGGCGATGTGAACTAAACCAGTGCCATCCGTAGTGGTCACATAATCTGCGTTAACGACATAATGCGCAGGCTTTTCAACCGGCATGAAGGTGAATAAGGGGGAATACCGCTTACCTTTAAGCGCTTTACCCTTAAAAGTTTTGTGAATCTTGACCGGAGTCTCGCCAAATACCTTCCCGACCAAATCTTTCGCCAGGATTAAACGTTCATCCGATGTGCCATCTTCCCTGGTCACCAGCACATACTCAACTTCCGGATGGGCAGCCACCGCCACGTTGCCTGGCAAGGTCCAGGGAGTGGTCGTCCAAACCAGCAGGTAAGTGTTTGGTTCGTCTATCAGCGGGAAGCGCACAAATACAGATGGATCATCTGTCTCTTCATAACCTTGCGCCACTTCATGATCAGATAGCGGTGTGCCGCAGCGCGGGCAGTACGGTACCACCTTAAATCCCTGGTAGAGTAAACCCTTATCCCAGATGGATTTCAACAACCACCAGACTGATTCAATGTACTCATTTTTATAGGTGACATAAGCCCGATCCAGATCGATCCAATAACCGAGGCGTTCAGTCAGCTTTTCCCAATCCTGGATGTATTCAAAAGCGGATTCACGGCAAAGCGCGTTGAAATTTTCGATTCCATAGGTCTCGATCTGCCCCTTATTGGTGAAGCCTAACTTTTTCTCCACTTCAATTTCAACCGGCAGACCATGCGTATCCCAGCCACCCCGACGGTCAACATAATAACCATTCATGGTTTTATAGCGGGGAAACATATCTTTGAATGCCCGTACCAAAACGTGATGAATACCGGGTTTTCCATTGGCTGTTGGCGGACCTTCAAAAAATACATAGGGTGGGCGATCCTTGCGATCATCTGAGGATTTCTTAAAAACCTCATTGGTGCGCCAGAAACGTAAGACGCCTTCTTCCATTTCATTAATATTAAGTTTTGGTGAGACTGCTTTAAACATAAAACCTCCAACAAAAAAACTCATCCCATCATCAGGGACGAGTTCATACTCGCGGTACCACCCCGGTTCCTGACAAACGCCAGGCCCTTAATAACATAAGAATAAATTCCTACATTTACGCCTGTAACGGAGCGTCATGCCGGCTTTCTTACTGCCTGACGGGTTCAGATCGCAGTTCGGGAAGGATTTTCCACGGTATCTCACGCCCCGGCTTGCACTACCCCGGGTTCGCTGGCATGTATCTATCGCGTACTCGTTTCCGTCTTAACCAATTTATGCCTATATTATGCCACAAGCCATGACTACAGTCAATAAAAAAGGACGCCATATAGACGTCCCTGGGTGCCTGGACGGTTTCGAACCCTCAACCTCCTCATCCACAGTGAGGCGCTCTGCCGTTGAGCTACAGGCACCATATTAGGCGATGATTTTATCACAGCGCCTTGGGCTGTGCAAGTTCGAATCGCAGTTTATTTTCCAGCATATCCCGCGGGATAACTTCTTGTTCACGGGTAACAAGGTTCTTTACCACCACCTTATTATTTGCCAACTCGTCAGGGCCAATCACCAAGGCGAGCTTTACCCCCAATCGATCAGCATATTTGAGCTGTTTGGTAAGCTTTTCCACCTCCGGGAAGCTGATCACCTTAAAGCCCTGCTGCCGCAGTTGAGAAGCCACCTGGTAAGAGACTGCCTGGGTGAATTCATCAAATACAGTCACGAATACATCCGCCTGGTTGCCGGCGCTCTGTGGGAGGAGGCCGTAAGCCTCCAGCATGATCTGGATAACCACATCACCCATAGCAAAGCCGACCCCAGACAGGGGTTTCCCGCCTACATCTGCCACCAGATTGGAATAATGTCCACCGCCTAATATGGCGCGGAACTCACCTTTGGTATCCCGGGCTTCAAACACCGTTCCGGTGTAATAATCCAACCCGCGGATGATTTTAGGGTCATAGGATACATAATCCTGAACGCCCAACCACTGGACCGCCTGGAAAAAGTCGCAAAGCTGCGCAGATTCCTTCCAAAGCTGCTGGTTGAGCAGCAATTCCTTCAATTCCGAAAGCTGGTTTTGCTTCAAACCCAAGGCAAGCACATTTTCATCCCACACGTCGGCGGGCTGCTTGTCGATCCGGTCTACCAGCTTCAGTACGGCGGGTTTGAGTCCCTGGTCGATTCCGATTCCGCTCAAGGCTGAATCCATGAGCTGCCGATTGTTTACTTTGATCTGAACCTGGTCAACGGTCAACCCGACGCTGTTTAAGAAGCTGGCAGCTACTGCCACCAGTTCGGCATCCGCCAAGACACTCTCGGTCCCAATCAGGTCAATGTTCCACTGAAAGAACTCGCGGCTGCGTCCCTTTTGAGGTCTTTCGTAGCGCCAAAAGGGACCAAAAGACCACCAGCGCAATGGAAAGGTCAGTTCGTTCTGACGGGAAGCAACCATCCGTGCCAAAGTTGGGGTCAATTCCGGCCTGAGGGCGATCTGATCGCCTCCCCGATCCGGGAAGACAAAAGCCTGTTCCTTAACCAATTCTTCACCAGACTTGGCAGCGTACAACTCAATTGTCTCAATGCAGGGACCATCATACTCCTGGTATCCAAATGCCTGGGAGGTTTGACGAACCTTGCTGATCAACCACTGACGAATTGCCATCTCATCCGGATAGAAATCTCTGGTGCCCTTGACACTCTTCACAAGCTTATTCATTATTATGACCTCAAACACAGATTTGCCAAAAGTATAACATGTGGAAAATGAGTTAAAATAAATATAATTTATATCTGTAGATTAAGGAACCCCATATGAAAATAAGTGAAATCTTAGAAATAACCAAGGGAAAATTACTTACACCATCGATTAATCTGGATACAGAAGTCAATGGGGCTTTTACTGGCGATTTGATGAGTGATGTTTTGGCGTCAATCCAACCTGAATCTGCTCTTATCACCGGTTTGAGTAATCCCCAGGTCGTACGAACTGCCTTGATTGCAGATATTAAATTGATCATCTTTGGTCGTGGAAAAATGCCTGCAGAAGAAACCATTGAGTTGGCAATTCAAGAAAGTGTGCCTATTATTTTTTCAAGATATGGGCTTTACGAATTAAGCGGCCGCCTGATGCAGGCAGGGCTGCCCAGCTTTGAGAAAGAAATGAGCCATTCTTTTGACGAGGATTGAAAAAGGATAACAGATGCACCCAGACAATTCCCCTGTTACTGACGCAGAAGCTGCAAGAATTACCCGGGTTGAAGAGCTTGCCTATGAACTGAGCATCAGGGATGTGATGACTAGAAACGTCATTACGCTGGACCCACATGAGTCAATCCTTGAAGCGTTGGATAAATTTAAAAAATACGGATTTTCCGGGGCACCTGTCACGGTAGACAGCACCATAGTAGGTATCCTGTCGATTGAAGATTTGATTCGCGCTCTCAGAGATGGCAGAATTGACTTAAGTGTTTCAGATTACATGACCAAGAAAGTGATCACCACCAGAGTCTCTGACCAAGTGGTTGAAGCTCTCAAAGTTTTCGTGAAATACAATGTAGGGCGTTTACCCGTGATTGGCGAGGACGGGAAATTGGCCGGCATGTTAACAAAAGGGGATATCACAGAAGGTCTCCTGACAGCCTTGCAGCAAGAATTCCACACAGAGGAATTGATCCGCTATCGGGTATCCCATCTGTTCGAGGATATTGTTTCTGATCGAAGCACCCTGATCTTACGCTATAACATCAAGAAGAACGATTTCACACGAGGCGGTGCGGCATCCAACAATATTAAAAAAGCCTTGCTGCGCTTGGGGTCCACCCCTCAGATTGCCCGAAAATGCGGTATCGCTGTGTACGAAGCTGAAATGAATTTAATCATTCATACTACCAACGGAGGTGTCTTGAGAGTGGAAGTTGAAGAAGACAAAATTACTATGGAAGCCTACGATGATGGACCTGGTATTCCGGATGTTGACAAAGCGATGCAAGCGGGTTACTCCACTGCAACAGAAGAGATCAGACAAATGGGCTTTGGTGCAGGAATGGGTCTGGTAAATATCAAGAGCTGCGTCGATGAGATGACCCTGGTATCCTCACCAGATCGGGGAACCAATCTGATAATGGTTATGCACCTCAAAAAAGTTCACCATCCTACCCCAATGACGGTGTAAAAATGAATCTGCAAGAAATCCTGGACACACTTCATTTACAGACCCTGACAGAACCAAAAGATTTTTCAGTCATTCCAATTACCAGCGGTTACACCTCTGATATGCTCAGTTGTGTGGTGAATGGAGCTGACAGCCAAGGGATCTGGGTCACCTTGATGGCACATAATAACATTGTGGCAGTAGCCTCCCTGCTAGAAATCCCGGCGATCATCATCACTGAGAACGCCCAACCTGAAGCTGCCACTATTACGCTTGCCAACGAAAAAGAAATCGTACTCATCACAACACCGCGATCCAGCTTTGAGATCGTAGGATTGTTATGGGAGATGGGGTTGCGAGCAACTTAGCAGAAATACTCCCAACGCTATGATCAACCTATGCGCAGAATTCCACATTCATACTGTCCTTTCACCCTGCGCTGATCTTGAAATGATCCCTCCTCTGATAGTCCACACAGCTCTGTCCAATGGAATAAATCTGATCGCCATTACCGACCACAATGCCAGTTACAACGCTGAAGCTGTCATGAAGGCGGCTGTAGGAACAGGATTAACCGTCATTCCTGGCATGGAACTGGAAACGGAAGAGGAAATCCATTCCGTATGTCTGTTTGATACGCTGGAACAATTGGCTGAACTCCAAAAAATAGTTGATAAAAAACTGCCGAAGTACGTCAACAATGTCGAATTTTTTGGCGCCCAGTTAGTCGTAGATGAAGAAGGCAATTTCATTCGTTTCGAGGACCGTCTCCTGATCATCTCTGCTCAAATATCCATTCAGGATGCCTGCAAGACTGTCCAAAACCTGGGCGGTCTTTTTATTCCCGCCCATGTCGACCGGGAAGCCAATGGGATCATTTCCCACTTAGGAATGATCCCACCGGATCTGCCTGTCGAGATTCTGGAAGTCTCCCGGTACCGCAGCAAGGAAGCTTCCCGGAAAAAATTCCCTCAATTGGAGCATTATCACCTCATCCAAAGTGGTGATGTTCATTATCTGGATGATTTTTTGGGTGCCAACAAGTTTTTGGCACAAGGCACTACCATAGCAGAAATCACCCAAGGAATCATTGACTGTCTTTAATACTTTCAACGAAAATTAGAACAAAACATATCACAAAAGTCCAATTGGGCATTGACCAAAACACCAGAGTTGAGTAAACTCTTTGTATAAATTTTCACAAAGTTTAACGCCGATAACCACGTGCGCAGGAGTAAAGATCAACATGCCAGATTCACGACCCGTTTATGAACCACTGGAAAATCCAGAACAAAAAGCTATTATCGATGCCATCTTGGAAGAGAATGCGGATTTGAATGGCGCAACCATGGTAGTGCTAAATCAAATCCAGGAGAAAATCGGATTTATCTCCAAGCCTATGCAATCTTATGTAGCGGATAAGTTGGGCGTGCCCATCAGTAAAGTTCACGGCGTCGTTTCCTTCTACTCATTCTTTACGACCTCACCACGCGGAAAACATACCATTAAATTCTGCCTCGGCACCGCCTGTTATGTTGGCGGGATTGAGCAAATCATGGAAAAAGCCAAACAACTCCTTGGAATCGAACCTGGCAATACCACCCCGGATGGTTTGATTACTTTGGAAGTCTGCCGCTGTGTGGGTGCCTGCAGCCAAGCTCCTGTGGTTGTCATTGACGACAACATTAAAGGACGGATGCAACCTAATAAGTTTCCAAAATTAGTTCAAGAAATTCAAAGTGGTGAGGTTTCTTAATTGAGAGAGCTTGCCTTGCATATCCTTGATATTGCTGCCAACAGTGTTTCAGCTGGGGCAGATAAAGTTTGTATTTCAGTGGACCAAAACCTGGAAAAGGATACTTTAACTATCAAAATCAGTGATAACGGCAAGGGTATGAGCCCAGAAATGGTCAAAGCGGTTACTGATCCCTTTGTAACCAGCAGAACTGAAAGAAAAGTTGGCTTGGGAATCCCCTTGTTGAAAGCAGCTGCGGAAGCCTGCAACGGATGGTTTAACCTCACCTCACAGGTCGGTAAAGGAACCACGACAGCAGTTCAATTTCAACTAAGCCATATTGACAAAATGCCGCTGGGTAACCTTTCCGACACTTTCCTGAGCCTGGAATTGGGCACACCTGAAGTGAATTGGGTTTTTTCGGTAAAGAACAATAAAGACGAATTTTACTTTGACGATACCGAACTAAAAAAAGAATTGGATGGAATTTCGATCACAGAACCAGACGTAATCCGATTTATACGATCGCTATTTGAAGAAGGTATTATGGAATTAGATCTAGCACAAGGAGATAAGGCATGCCAACCATCAAATCACTTGACGATTTAAAAAGGGTACGGGAAGAAGCCCTCAAAAAGCAGGAGTTAAAAACAAGCTCCGGCAAGACGGAAATAGTAGTGGGAATGGGCACTGTTGGGATTGCAGCAGGCGCCCGGGATACCCTGAAAGCCATCCTGGATTATGTTGATTTTAACCACATGGAAAATATCATCATCCGGCAAACCGGCAATATCGGGATTGATTCTTTCGAACCTGTCGTGCAGGTCATCCTCCCCGGCGCAGAAAAGGTGACCTATGGAAGAGTTACCCCAGAAATTGTCAAAATCATCATGGACGAACATGTGGTAAAAGGTAACATTGTGACTGATTACCTGGTCAAAGGATAAGTGCCCGGTAAAAGTCCGGCTGCCTTGAAATAACATTATTGGAAGGACATTTATGGCGTTCTATAGATCTACTGTGCTTGTATCCGTTGACCCTTTATGTGTGGAGAAAGGTGCCTACGAATTAATTGACACGCTCAATGACGAGCTGATCAAACAAGGATTAATTGATGAAGTCCGCATCCTGGAGACACCCCGATTGGGTGACCCGCAAAAATATGGCCCAGACCTGATGGTTTACCCTGAAGGAACCCACTACACCAACCTGACCTATTATGAAATCCCTCGTTTAGTGGAAGAGCACTTCATTAAGGGACGTATTTTGAAACAATACGCAGCCAAAATGACTGACGCGCTTGACGAGGAATTGAGTGCTCCAAAGTCAAAAGAGATCAGGGTAATCCTTCGCAATGTAGGTGTAATTGACCCACGCAACATTGAGGACTACATTGCCTATGACGGCTATCTGGCATTGGGTAAAGTGCTGACCGAAATGACCTCGGAGGAAGTAATTCAGGAGGTTTTAGATGCTAAACTGCGTGGGAGAGGTGGAGCAGGCTTCCCCACCGGTCTAAAATGGCGTTTTTGCCATCAGGCATCAGGGGACATTAAGTATGTTGTATGCAATGCCGATGAGGGTGACCCGGGCGCGTTTATGAACAGACGTGTTCTGGAAGGCGATCCTCACTCTGTGATTGAGGGCATGATTATTGCCGCCTATGCCATCGGGGCAAGACAGGGATATGTCTACTGCCGGGCAGAGTACCCGATCGCCGTCAGCACTATGAACCTGGCGATCAAACAAGCCCGCTCCATGGGATTGCTCGGAAAAAATATTCTGGGGTCAGACTTTAGTTTTGACCTGGAAATGCGCATGGGAGCCGGTGCTTTTGTATGTGGTGAAGAAACCGCTCTGATGGCATCCATCGAAGGAGGACGTGGGGAGCCTCGAGTCAGACCCCCCTTCCCTGCTCAAAAAGGGCTATGGGGCAAGCCAACCAATATCAATAATGTTGAGACTTATGCCAACGTCCCGCAAATCATCTTGAAGGGCTCAGAATGGTTCTCCAGCATGGGCACTGAGAAGAGTAAGGGCACCAAGACCTTTGCCCTGGCAGGGGACGTAAAGAACACCGGCTTGATCGAAGTGCCTTTCGGAATCACTCTGCGGGAGATCATTTTTGATGTCGGCGGCGGGATTAAAGGAGACAAAAAATTTAAGGCGGTCCAGACCGGCGGCCCAATGGGGGGTTGCCTTCCAGAAAAAATGCTTGACCTGCCTGTGGATTACGAAACACTTGGTCAGGCAGGCTCCATGATGGGTTCTGGCGGAATGATCGTGATGGATGAGGGCACCTGTATGGTTGACATTGCCCGCTTCTTCATGGAGTTCATTCAAGATGAATCCTGCGGAAAATGTGTTCCCTGCCGCGTTGGAACACATCGCCTTCTCGAAATTCTGGAAGCAATTTGTGATGGTCAGGGTAAGGATGGTGATATTGAGGAATTGCAGGATCTTTGTGCTCAAATTAAGCAGAACAGTTTATGCGGTTTAGGCCAAGGCGCTCCAAACCCGGTAGTGTCAACACTTGAGCATTTTCTGGATGAATATAAAGCCCACATCTATGAAAAACGCTGCCCTGCCAAGGTTTGCCGGAGCTTGATCAAATATCAAATCCTGGATGGGCCCTGCACGGGGTGTACAGTCTGTGCCCGCAACTGCCCTGTCAATGCCATTACTGGCGAACGTAAACAAACCCATGTTATTGACCAGGATGTTTGTATCAAGTGCGGTATTTGCCACCAAGTCTGTCAATTTGATGCCATAACGATCATCTGACCTTTTGCTTCACAATAGGAGATACATATGTTGGAAAGATCATTGGACGAGAAGGAAACAATTGAAAAAGTAAATCAGATAGTTTCTTCAATTGGCAATGCCAGGTCTGACCTGATCCCAATTTTACAGACAGTGACCAATGAAATTGGGTATATTTCCCAGACCGCAGTAAAACAAATTTCCTTACAACTGCGGTTGCCAACAAAAGAGATCCTCTCTGTAGCCACTTTCTACCGGATGTTATCTACGGAACCCCGCGGAAAACATGTTGTCCAGTTCTGTGAAAGCGCCCCCTGTCATATTGCAGGCGGAAGGGAAGTCTTCAATGCCCTTAAACAGGCGCTCCAACTTGAACCGGGACAGACCAGCCCGGATAATAAGTGGACGCTCTTAACCACAAGCTGCTTGGGGGTCTGTGGCGTCGGACCTGTGATCATTGTTGACACACATATCCATGGAAATGTTCAAGCTGACCAGGTTAGAAAAATCCTGGATCAATACGAATAGGAAAAAAAACCATGAAAACTGTTAGATCGATGGTTCTTGTATCTAGTGACCCTGAGAGCATTAAACGAGGTTCTGAGGAACTCTTTGCCGCTTTTCAAAAACAATTGCAGCAGTATGACCTGTCAGAAGAAGTATTCCTGACCTATGCTTCAGATATTGGACATAGCAATGCTTCACCATTGGTGATAATTTATCCAGAAGCAGTGATCTATGGACCGATCCAAGTAGAAGATGTTCCGCTGATTGTTGAAGAGCACCTGTATAAGGGTCGGATAGTGGATGGAAAAATTGCCCCCACCTACGATCTTTCAGGCCGGGTAGCCTGGCTTAATGCCAGAAAAGGCACCTTACCTGCCGAAAACAGGATTGTGCTCACAAATGTCGGCTTGATAGATCCACAATCCATAGAGGATTATATTGCTCATGAGGGTTACCAGGCGCTTGGCATGGCTTTGTTAATGTCACCAGACGAAGTGATTGATACGATTAAAAAGTCCGGCCTTCAAGGACGTGGAGGAGCAGGTTTTCCGACTGGCTTAAAATGGAGTTTTGTCCGGAAAGCCTCCGGAGAAAAAAAATACGTCATTTGTAATGCAGATGAGAGTGAACCTGGCACTTTCAAGGATCGGGTGATCCTCGAAGGTGATCCACACAGGATCATTGAAGGCATGTTGATTGCTGCATATGCGGTCGGAGCCGATGAAGGTTTTCTCTACATTCGCGGGGAATATCAACTTGCCATCACGAGACTGGAAACTGCCATAAAGCAAGCGGAAGAATATGGTTTTCTCGGGAAAAATATTTTTGGTTCAAGCTTGAATTTCAATCTGCATGTGCATGCTGGCGCGGGTGCTTACATCTGCGGTGAAGAGACAGCTTTAATCGAATCCCTTGAAGGCAAAAGAGGCGAACCTCGTTCAAGGCCGCCTTATCCTACCAACGAAGGCTTGTGGGGTAAGCCAACTCTGATCAACAATGTTGAAACCCTGGCAAATATTGCCCCAATTATCAAAAATGGCTCTGCTTGGTTTAGAAAAATTGGCACTCCGTCCAGTCCCGGAACCAAGGTTTACACCATTCTGGGTAATGTGAATGAGAGAGGTTTAATTGAAGTACCGATGGGGATCACCCTGCGGGAAGTGATCAGCATCTATACCAAAGGCATGACAAGCGGCCACTTCAAAATGGCACAAACAGGTGGCTCAGGTGGTTCAATCATCCCTTCAAGTTTGCAGGATACACCCATGGATTTCGAATCCTTCAAGAAAGCTGGTGTTTCGCTTGGATCCGGCGCCTTGTTGATTTGCAATGATGATGTTTGTATTGTCGACCTTGCCAAGGTGCTTGCCAATTTCTTCCGGGTTGAGTGTTGTGGTAAATGTACTCCCTGCCGGATTGGCACCCAAAGAGCTTATGAGATCCTGACCAATATCTCAGAAGGACGCGGCACAATGCAGGACCTTGATAATTTACGATCCATCAGTAACCAGTTGAATGAATTGTCAAACTGCGGCTTGGGTCAGACCGCTGGCGCACCACTTAGGGATGCCCTTGACCACTTCAGGGGTGAGGTGGAAGCCCATATACGTTTGAAAGTATGTCCAACCGGGGTCTGTCCCATGAGTGGAACGACCCTGAGTTGATCAAATAGGTAAATCTACGGAGCACAAATTTATGGTAACACTCACTATAGATGGTAATCAAATTGAAGTCCAAGATGGTACGACCGTATTAAACGCTGCTGAAGACGCCGGGATAAAGATACCTCGGCTTTGCCATCACCCCAATCTGAAACCTTATGGCGGCTGCCGGCTTTGCATGGTCGAAGTAGAAGGGGCACGCATTCTACAGCCTTCCTGTACTTTGCCTGTAACTGCCAACATGGTGGTTCATACCAATACACCCAAGGTCCAGGATGCACGTAAATTTGTGCTTTCATTGATCTTCAGCGAACGGAATCATTTTTGCATGTACTGCCAGGCAACTGATGGCGATTGTGAATTACAAAATTCCGCTTATGCACAAAATATGACCCACTGGCCATTGACACCGAATTATTCCCCGTATACCGTCGATGCTTCACATAAATACATCTTTTTAGATAATAATCGCTGCATTCTCTGCAGAAGATGCGTGCGAGCTTGCGGTGATCTGGTGGGGAATTACACTCTGGGTTTTGAAGAACGCGGAGCCAGCAGTTACCTGGTAGCAGATTACGGTGTTCCTCTGGGGGAAAGCACCTGTATTTCCTGCGGTGCCTGTGTCCAAATTTGCCCAACCGGTGCTTTGGTAGACCGCAGAAGCGCTTATCAAGGCCGGGAAACAGATCTTGTTCATCATCAATCTGTCTGTACAGACTGCAGTCTGGGCTGCCAGAGGGATATCCTAACCAGGGATAACCGCCTGGTTAGGATTGAAGGCATTGAGGATGCTCCATTGAACCGCGGTTTGCTGTGTGAATTGGGCCGTTATCTTCCGTTGGAAGCGGACACCCCCCGAATTACCACTCCGATGATAAAAAATGATGGTATTCAAAAAACAGTCAGTTGGGATGAAGCCCTGACCACAATCGCAGAAAATCTGCCTAATGTAGGCAAAGAATCCCTGGCTGGGCTTGTTTCGACCAGGTTACCAGCAGAAACGCTCTTTTTGTTCAAAGAAATCATGAGTGCAGGCGGCAATTCAGCTCACATTTACCAGTGTGACGAGGATGAGACTGCTCTGACAAGTCTCAAGCTGGCGGAAGTGCTGCATGAACCTTTTGAAGCCAAACTTGAAACTTTGAAAGATACTGATGTGGCTTTTATCTTAGGAGCAGACCTGGAAGAAAATCACCAGGTAGCTGGTTTCTTCCTGAAACGCCAGGTTCTGGATGGAACAAAACTAATCACGATGGACTCTTGTGAGAATGGAACTTTCCCGCGATCCACAGTAAAGATCAAGCAAACCAAGGGAACGACCCGTGATTTTGTGAACGGATTTACTTCGGCATGGCACACCCTGATGTATGAAAACGATAAATTGGCCGAAGAGGCGCTCAACACTTTGGAAGGAAAGACGGGCATTGAGGTCACTCAAATAATCAAAGCAGCCAAGCTGCTTAAAGACGCCCAAAAACCGGTATTTGTGTTTGGAAAAAACTTCGCCAAGGCAGAAGGTTATGCAGCTTTCATGCGGATGGTTTTGTTTGCCAAACAAATCCATGCTCCCGTCGTGGTTATAAAAGGTGAAGCCAACAGCATCGCAGCAGCACAACTTTCCTACCAAAACAATTTTAACAGTGACGGAATTAAAGCAGCTTTGCTTATCCTCGGCGATGAAAGCCCTTCCGATGAGCTTGTCAGGCAGGTAGAAAACATCCCCTTCCTGGCTGTTTACGGGACCTACCCATCAGCGTTGACTCAAAAAGCAAATGTGATCCTCCCAGCAGTCACATGGGCAGAAGAAACCGGTCATTATCTAAGTTCGGATGGGCATTTGCAGGAGAAATTTCAAGCAGTATTCCCTCCCGAGGGTGTCCGGGATTCGTATTCCACTTTACGAGCTCTGGCAGACCTCATGCAGGTAAGCCCCACTGGCGATTGGCGTGAACAAATTACTGCTTCATCATCCTCGGTTGTGCTTGAATAAATTGGATGAAATCATTTTTTGAGATTGAGAGGATTTAGACATGGCAAAACCAAAAGTTTCATCAGACTGGCTTGCAGGATGTGCCGGATGCCACATGTCCTTGTTGGATATTGATGAAAGAATTGTTGAGTTGACTAAACTGGTAGATCTTCGGTCCACCCCTATCACAGATCTTAAGGAACCGGATAAGTCTGGAGTGGATGTTGGCATCCTGGAAGGTGGAATCTGCAACACCTACAATGAGGAAGTCGCCAAAAGGATGCGCGAGCGCTGCAAGATCCTGGTAGCATTGGGTGATTGCGCGGTTTTTGGGGGAGTTCCTGCTATGCGCAACTTCCCTGGTGACCACGCAGCCCTCGAGAGGGCATATATCGAAACAGAAAGCACAGATGAAAGCGGCATGATCCCCAACGATCCTGAACTTTCCACGCCTGTGCATGTTCGCCCGATCAGCGATCTGGTCAAGGTTGACGTGTTCCTTCCTGGCTGTGCCCCCAGTGCTGACGCAATTTTTTACGTCCTTTCTGAGCTCGCCCAAGGCAGGATGCCAGATATCAGCGGCGAATATAACGATTGGCATTAGGAGATCGAATGATCGCACAAAAAATTACCATTGAACCTGTAACCCGCATTGAAGGTCACGCCAAAGTGACCGTACACATGAACGAAGACGGCAGTGTCAATCATGCCTACTTCCATGTAAATGAATTTCGTGGCTTTGAAAAATTCTGCGAGGGTCGTCTGGTCACAGAAATGCAGCAGATCACTCCGCGTATCTGCGGTATCTGCCCGGTGAGCCATCACCTGGCTGCTGCCAAGGCTGGAGATGTAGTCCTTGGCTGCCCCCCTCCTCGGCCTGCTTCACTGTTGCGGGAATTGATGCATATGGGACAAATCATTCAGAGTCATGGCATGCATTTTTTTGAATTGGCTGGGCCTGACCTGATCCTTGGTTTTGACCACGATCCTGCCACCAGAAATGTGGTCGGGTTAATCCAGGCTGATCCGGACTTGACCATCAAAGCGGTGCGCCTGCGTAAATTTGGTCAATTCATTATTTCAGAGTTGGGTGAACGAAGCATTCATCCCACCTTTGCCATCCCCGGTGGCGTCAAGCGGACGCTCAATCCAGCATCCCGAGACAAGATACTCTCTCAGCTTGATGAACAAATTGGGACCATCCAAGTGGGAATCCAAATTATCAAGAATTGGAATGAGACCCACATGGAAGATGTTCAAAAGTTCGCCGTTTTTCCAACCGGCTACCTGGGACTGGTAACCCCCCAAAACAGCTTGGAGTTGTATGACGGCGATATCCGACTGACAGGTCAAAACGGCAGCCAGTTAGAGAAATTCGACCCACAAGATTACCTGGATTACATCTCCGAGCATGTTGAATCCTGGTCTTACCTAAAATTCCCATATTACAAGAAATTTGGTTACCCGGAAGGCGTATACCGTGTAGGTCCTCTGGGCCGGCTGAACAATAGCGACCAAATCGATACCCCCCTGGCAAATGAGGAATTCAAGAAGTTCAAAGCAATTCACAACGGGCTTCCGGTCGAAAATACCCTGTACTATCATTATGCCCGCCTGATTGAGACCTTATTCGCTGCCGAGCGTGTCCGCATCCTGCTTGATGACCCAGACATCTTGAGCAATGACATTCTCAATACCCACCAGAACATGCAGGAACAAGGTGTGGGGATTATTGAAGCCCCACGCGGCACCCTGATTCACCATTATCAGGTCAATTCCTACGGGCAGCTTACCAAAGTCAACCTGATCGTTTCCACCGGGCATAATAATTATGCGATGAGCAAAGCAGTCGACGAAGTCGCCAAAACCTATGTCCATGGACCGGATGTGACTGAAGGTATGCTCAATCGGATTGAACACGCCATCCGGGCGTATGATCCCTGTCTTTCATGTTCTACCCATGCAGTCGGCAACATGCCAATGGAAGTAAGCATTCTTAATGCGGATGGCAGCCTGGCTCAGGTCATTAAGCGCTGACAAATTGGTTTGACACATAAAACCTCCCCTTTGGTGCACCTTTCAAATGGGAAGGTTTTATTTGGAATGAAAGCTATGAATCAAAAAATCCTGGTAATTGCCTACGGAAACCGCGATCGGCAAGATGATGGCGCCGGCTGGCACATCCTGGCAAAAACCACCCGAAGATTAGATCTGGTACCGCCCGAGAACCCTGGTGACTGGGTGGAGAGCGTTGATGGCAAGACACGTTGGCTTTATTTGTATCAACTGCTCCCTGAAATGGCGGAGGATTTGACCGCCTATCAGCGGGTAATCTTTATTGATGCCCATAACTCACCGGAGCTGCCTGATGTGATTTTTAAGCCCGTCTTACCGGTCTGGGAGCAGTCTGGTTTTACCCACCACATGTCTGCGGAAGGATTTCTCTCGATTGCCCAGACATTATTCGGGACTTACCCACAAGCAAATATGTTGTCTGTGCGCGGATTTTCTTTTGAATTTGAACATGAACTTTCGCACAAGACAGCCGTATTAGTGGACCAAGCAGTCGCATTGTTGGAGTCTGAGCTTAATCTTGGGAAAATGCCTGAGATTGAACCACCATTGGAAGGAGAGCTCCCCGGCAGCTAAAATGACTGGACAAGCTGGCAGAATCCTGGCAGGGCGGCTCTGGTCTGATACCTTTTACGTTTTCAACTACCCTGAATGGACCCTGCTCTGATAACGCTCAGTAGCTGGGATCTCTTTTTGATCAGTAGATATTTACAAACCAACCGCCCAACGTTCTCCATCCGCTTATTGGGATATAATCGCACTTATGCACGAGCTTTCTGTTACTGAAAACATCCTTCAGGCTGCCAACGAGGCTGCCCAAAACCACTCCGCCCAAAAAGTAACTGATATTTACCTCACCATTGGGCGTTTGTCGTCCGTTGTGGATGACTGCGTCCAATTCTACTGGGATTATATCAGCGAGGGCACTCTCAGCGAGGGAGCAATCCTGCACTTCAACCGCATTCCTGCACGCCTGCGCTGTAAAACCTGTGGGGAAGAGTATCAGCTGGATGAAGAATTAATGCCCTGCCCAGCCTGCCAGGGAATAAACCTGGAAGTCATCAGCGGGGATGAACTACTAATTGATCACATTGAAATTCTTACGGAGGAAAAAGCATGACACAACGTGTCGAAATTGTCCAGAAGATTTTGGACTCGAATGAACGAATGGCTGAAAGCAACCAGGCTTTACTTAACGAAGCCGGTGTATTTGGAATCAATATCATGGCTTCACCGGGAGCTGGCAAGACTAGCTTCATTCTGCAGACCATCAAGAACCTGCCATCTGAAATTAGGCTGGGTGTAATTGAGGGGGATACCGCCGCTGTGACGATCGATTCGGATAAGGTGGCGCAGGCTGGTATACCGGTGGTCCAGATCAACACTGGGGGGGAATGCCACCTGGATGCGGTCATGGTAGAACTGGGACTTAAGCAATTGCCACTGGATGAGATTAACCTGGTGTTGATTGAAAATGTGGGCAATTTGATCTGCCCGGCATCTTTTAAGTTGGGCACTCGCGCCAATGTACTGGTCGCTTCCATCCCAGAAGGGGATGACAAGCCTTACAAGTATCCCAATATTTACCGCGGGTTGGATGTATTGATCATCAACAAGATTGACTTGCTGCCCTACATGGAGTTCCGCATGGATTACTTCCGCCAGGGTGTCGAAATGCTCAATCCTGGTCTGAAGACCTTTTTGGTCTCCTCCAAGACGGGCGAAGGCATCCAACAGTGGATTGACTGGTTGACCACTCAAGTAAAGGTGCAGAATATGCCCAGGATCAGTGAGCAAGATTAATCAACGCCTGCATATCCAGGGAATCGTCCAGGGTGTCGGATTTCGCCCAAGGGTTTACCTTCTAGCGAATAAACACCACCTGACCGGTTGGGTGCTGAATTCCGCTAATGGCGTCGAAATCGAGATTCATGGAACGGATTCGGATTGCCTGGAGTTTACCGAGGAATTGCAATCCAATCCGCCGCCGCTGGCAAAGATCGATTACTTTACGGTAGAGCCAGCCCAATCCAAGGTTTTTCAAGACTTCCAGATTCTGGAAAGCCAGGACAAACCGGGTAACTTTTTGCCTGTCTCACCAGACCTGGCAATCTGCCCGGATTGCCGGCGTGAACTCTTTGACCCGCAAGATCGGCGCTATCGCTACCCCTTCATCAACTGCACAAACTGCGGTCCGCGCTTCAGCATTCTCAAAACGGTACCCTATGACCGCCCCCATACCACTATGGCTGGTTTTAAGCTCTGCCCGGACTGCAATTCCGAGTATCACGATCCTACCGACCGGCGTTTTCATGCCCAACCGATCGCCTGCCCAGTCTGCGGTCCGCAGGTCTGGTTTGAGGCAGCCGGTTCCAGACTGGCAGAAGGAGAAGCGGCAATTCAACTTACCCGGGAACAATTAAAAGCAGGAAAAATTGTGGCAGTCAAAGGTCTGGGCGGCTTTCACCTGGTATGCGATGCAACTAATGCTCAGGCAGTTCAGAAGCTGAGAGAGCGCAAGCATCGCACCGGCAAACCCTTTGCTCTAATGTCTTTTGACCTTGCCACCGCCGAAAAGTACGTCAGCTTAACGGATCAGGAACGCAACCTGCTGGCTTCTCCACAGGCTCCGATCGTACTGGCAGAGACGACCCCGCTTGGCAGGGGACTGGCAAAAATCGTTGCCCATGACCAATCCAGGCTTGGTTTCACGCTGCCCTACACCCCGCTGCACCTGCTTTTATTGGAGCCGCAACCTGGTTTCCCGGAAGTCTTGGTGATGACCAGCGGAAACCTGAGCGAGGAACCAATCGCTTATGAGAACACCGAAGCGCGTGAACGTCTCCAGTTCCTGGCAGATGGCTTTTTAATGCACAACCGCCCTATTCACATGCGCGTGGATGATTCAGTGGTTACCAGCTTGCGGGACCAGCCCTACCTGATACGGCGGGCACGCGGGTTCGCTCCTGGTCAACTGCAACTGCCAACCACCACTTTACCTATCCTGGCTGCAGGGACGCAACTTAAGAACACATTCTGCCTGGCACGGGAGCGCTATGCCTTTGTCAGCCATTTCATTGGTGACCTTGAAAACCAGGAAACGCTTGACTCATATGAACAAGCTATCCAGCACTATGAAGGGCTTTTCCGCATCCAGCCAGAGCTGCTTGCCTGCGACCTGCACCCGGATTACCTGGCGACCCGTTACGCTCTCCATCGCAGCCAGTCTCAAGGGCTTCCCCTGGTGCAGGTTCAGCACCATCATGCCCACATTGCCTCCTGCCTGGCAGAAAACGGATGGAAAAGTCAGGATCCGGTTATCGGTCTTTCGTATGATGGCACCGGTTACGGTACGGATGGCACCATTTGGGGTGGAGAGGTGCTGTTAGCAGGCTATGCCGGCTTTGAGCGACGCTTCCATCTATCACCAGTAGCGCTGCCGGGCGGCGACCTGGCAATCCGTAAACCAGCTCGTATGGCAGTCAGCTACTTAATAGAATCTGGTCTTGATATCGAGGATCAGAGCCTGAAACCGGTCATGTTCCTGGGCCAGCAAGAAGTACTCGCCATCCAAAACCAAATTACCAGCGGCTTCAATGCTCCCCAAACCTGCAGCATGGGAAGGTTGTTCGACGCAGTGGCATCCCTGCTCGGTCTCTGCCAAGAAATTACTTATGAAGCCCAAGCGGCCATCGCCCTGGAATCCGTCGCTGACCCCGAGGAGCAGGGCTGGTACCCTCTCCCGCTGGAAAATGACCAGGTGCTGACCAGCGAACTGATCCGTCATGTAGTTCAGGACCTTGCCGAAGGCATTTCCCCTGCCCGAATTGCTGCCCGGTTCCACAACAGCATCATCCGGATGTCAGTCCAAGCCTGCCAGGCGATCCGCCACGAGACAGGTTTACAGACTGTGGCAATTTCTGGCGGAGTGTGGCAGAATATGCTATTAATGAATGGCATATTACCTGCGCTTGAAAAAGAAGCCTTTACAGTTCTTTATCATACGCATTTACCGCCAAATGATGCCTGTGTCTCGCTGGGTCAGGTGATGGTGGCAATAAGCCAAATGCAAAATCAAAGATTTTAGGAGTTAACCATGTGTCTGGGAATTCCCGGTCAAGTGATTGAAATTTATGAATTGGACGGCACAATGATGTCGCGGGTCGATTTTGGCGGAGTGCAGCAAGAAGTCTGCATTGCCACCGTTCCAGAAGTGCAGCTCGGGCAGTACGTGATTGTGCATGCCGGTTTCGCCTTGAATGTGCTATCAGATGAGGAAGCAGAAGAGACAATTAAGCTGCTAAATGAAGTGGAAGCCTTTAACCAGCAGGAAAGTGCCGACCAGGGCGAATGACCAGTACCGTCCCACCTGATTTCCGCAGTCCGGAATTGACAAAAAAAGCCCTTGGTCAGATCCGCCAAATTACCACCAGACCCTGGAATATCATGGAGATATGCGGCGGGCAGACTCACGCCATTCTGCAGTATGGGCTGGACCAACTGCTCCCCCCGGAGATCACCCTGATTCATGGACCTGGCTGCCCAGTTTGTGTAACCTCTCTGGAAGCGATTGAGTACGCTCTGCAAATTGCCCACCAGCCCGAGGTAATTTTCACGTCTTTTGGTGACATGCTGCGTGTGCCGGGGAACAAACAGGATCTTTTCAGCGCTCGGGCACAGGGGGCGGATATTCGGGTAGTCTACTCCCCCATGGACGCTGTCAAACTGGCGCAAACCAACCCAGGCAAACAGGTCGTCTTTTTTGCCATCGGTTTTGAAACAACAGTTCCTTCCATTGCCGCCAGCATTCTGCATGCAGAGCGCAACCGCATCCGGAATTTCAGCATTTTACCTGCCAACGTTTTGGTTCCCCCAGCCATGCATGCCATTTTAGGCAGCGCGGATAACCGGGTGAACGGCTTTTTGGCTGCCGGCCATGTCTGCGCCGTGATGGGTTACTGGGAATATGAACCCATAGCCAGCCGCTATCATACCCCGATTGTGGTGACAGGTTTTGAACCGCTCGACCTGGTCAATGGGATCTTGATGACCGTGCGGCAGCTTGAATCGGGGCGCTGCGAGGTTGAAAATGCCTACGGGCGCGCTGTCACGCGTGAGGGAAACGCAACTGCCCAAGCCATGATCAGAGAGGTGTTTGAGCCGGTGGACCGCCAGTGGCGCGGGATCGGCTTGATCCCTCAGTCCGGTTTGGGGCTTAAGCCAGCCTATCAGCAATTCAATACCTTGGAACGCTTTCAGTTGAATCTTGAACCGCTGTCTGAATCACCGCTGTGCCTGGCTGGCCAGGTTCTGCGTGGAATAGCTATCCCGCATGACTGCCCGGCTTTTGGGCAGCAATGCACTCCCGCAACCCCATTGGGAGCGCCAATGGTATCTTCTGAAGGGGCCTGTGCTGCTTATTACCGTTACCAGCGAGTGAAATTATGAGTGATACTAACTTTCCATCCATGCAAAGCCCAGTCTGTCCGCTCCCATTAAATCAACACAACCATGTCATGATCGGACACGGCAGCGGCGGCGTTATGACGCATGATTTGATATGCTCACTCTTTCAGAAACATTTGGGGAATGCCATTTTGAATGCTGGAAATGACGCCGCTTTGGTGCAGGTGATTGAAGGCACATCCGCAGGTCAGCGCCTGGTGGTTTCCACTGATGCTCACATCGTCTCTCCGTTGTTCTTCCCGGGAGGCGATATCGGCCGGCTGGCAGTGTGCGGGACGGTCAACGATGTCTCAATGATGGGGGCGCAGCCGCGCTACCTGACCGCCACTTTCATTCTTGAAGAAGGGCTGGCGTTGGAGCAATTGGAAAAAATCGTCATTTCCATGAGCCAGGCCTGTGTCGAAGCTGGCGTTCAGATTATCGCAGCGGATACCAAAGTGACTGAAAAAGGCAAGTCCGACGGGGTGTTCATCAGTACCACCGGAATTGGCTGGGCAGCGCAGGGGCGTTTAATTGCTGGGGATCAAGCCAGACCAGGTGATGTGGTGCTGATCAGCGGCGCAATGGGTAATCACGGTGTCGCTGTCCTCCAGGCGCGCGGAAATCTGGGGTTCCAGTCCGAAGTACTATCAGATGCCGCTCCGCTTAACCACATGATTCAGGAATTATGCCAGAAGGTACCTTCGGTACACGTCCTGCGAGACCCAACCCGTGGCGGACTGGCTACCACCTTGGTGGAAATAGCCCAGCAGTCCAATTTAACCATTCAATTGGAGGAACAAGCCATACCGATAGATCGACCAGTGCGCATGGCTTGCGAAATGCTGGGGTTAGATCCGCTCTACCTGGCAAACGAAGGCAAGATGATCGCTATCCTGCCGGAAGAAGAGGCAGAGAAAGCCCTGGCAGTGCTGCATGCCAATCAATATGGCGCCCAAGCAACTTGTATCGGGAAAGTCCTGGAAAAACCTTCCGGGCAGGTCTGGTTAAAAACCGCGCTTGGCACTACTCGCATCCTGGAAATGCTGGCAGGAGAGATGCTGCCCAGAATTTGTTAGGGCAACCAACGAGGGCGGAAGCGGTTTTGCTGCCTGAAAACAACTTCCATCGCTCTTTCCCAGGAGAAATCATGAGAATCACCCCTGCTTGACAAAACTTTCTCGCATTGTATACTTACTGCGTTACCCTACTGAAAAAGGCGGATGATATGAAAATTGACTTTCGAGAAACCACCAATGACCTGCTGAAACGTATTGATATCCATTCCCAATATGGCGCAAAGGATATTGATGCCTGGATGCTGGAGGTATTAAAACTCGAAAAAGGCATCAAAATTTTGGATGTCGGCTGTGGAGCCGGCAAGCAATGTTTCTCTTTCTACCACCACCTGGAAGGCAATGCGGAAATCACTGGCACGGATGTTTCTGAGTCGCTTTTGGACCAAGCCCGCTTGGAGAACCAAAAAATCAACAATGCGCTCAAATTTTCTTTGCTGGATTTCAACAAACCCTTTGATCTCCCATCAGATTATTTTGATCTGATCTCAGCTTGCTTTACCATTTACTACGCGCAAAACATTCCCTTCACCCTGGCAGAAATGCAGCGGGTTCTCAAACCAGGCGGCCGCCTTTTCACGACCGGCCCGATGCCAACTAACAAGGCTGTTTTTTATGATGTGATCAGGGAAGCTACCGGTAGACCCATTCCACCCATGCCCGGAAGTTCCCGCTATGCCTCTGAAATTTACGAAACGATGGAGAGACTATTCTCCAAGGTGGAACAACACATCTTCGAGAATCCGCTGACCTTCAAGAGCGTTGAGCCTTTCATGACTTACACGCGCGCGTCCATGTCCGAAGACCGCAAGCTGTGGAATTCCCTGTTTGTAACCAAGGATGACTTTGAAAAGGTCATGAATCAAATTGAAGCGGTTGCCAAGACTCGCATTGAACGGGATGGTGAATTGGTAATGGTCAAGGTTGTGGGCGGCTTCATTGCCACCAAGTGAGCGCATAAGCATGAAAAACATGACATTTTACGGTAAATCTGTTTTGTTTCTGGGCGCACACCCGGATGATATTGAATTGGGCTGCGGTGCCCTGATTGCTGATATCATTGGGCAAACCCAGCTCTACTGCCTGACCTTCTCAGATAATAAGAAAAACCCTGACCTCCAGCACTTGCTGGACGAACATTATGTCAGCATGCACACGCTTGGTTTGAAAGATGACCAGATAGAGGTGGGCAGTTTCGAGACCCGCCGCTTCCCTGATTCCCGCCAGGAAATATTGGAAAAAATGCTCCAACTCAAGCGCATGCTACATCCGGAAATTGTGTTCGTGCATACCGCCCAGGATATCCACCAGGATCATGTCACGGTTACACAGGAAGCTTTGCGAGCCTTTCGAGGTACAACCGTACTGGGATATGATGTACTCCGCAGCAGTTATGGCTTCTTCCCTCACTTTTTAGTCGAAGTTACCGAAAGCGGTGTCCAGAAAAAGGTTGCTGCGTTGGCGCAATATACCACCTATGCCGACCGTTATTACTTTTCTGAAGAAGTAATTCGTTCGACTGCTATCCGGCATGGGGCATTGGCAGAACGGCCTTATGCCGAAGGTTTCGACATCATTCGAATTGTGGGAAAGTTTTCAGAAACCGATCAACTTTCGGGGAAATCCTTAGAGTAGATTTCCCGTAGAAAGTCCAGTCGGTCTGGTCCTGCGCTGGAGGGGGCGCACATGCACCGAATCAAAGGGGAACCACAAGATCCGGTCGGGTACCATCCAGCCATCAGTCAGATAAATGTTTGTTCTGAACTGGACTGCTACCATTTTGTTTTCTACCTGGACGATAGTGCCTCTGACCCAGCCTTTCACTCGCTGACCATTCTTTTCATGGTCACAATTGACTTCTACTTTTTCCCCCACCTCATAATTTTTCTCTTCTTCAGGAGGGCGCATATATTTGCCAGTTGTCATAATACCTCCAGTGATTTCATAAGTCTATTGCTTTCATCTGACCGAATTAGTCAGTTTTTGATTAATCGTTGTTTTCAAGTCATCCTGGATCGATTGCTCAGGGATCTTTTCGATAATTGCTGAAAAGAAACCTTCCACAATCAATTGTTCCGCCTCCGCCAAGGGAATACCCCGGCTCTGTAAGTAGAATAACTCATCATCATCCAGCCGACCTACCGTTGCTCCATGGGAACAGCGCACATCATCTGCCAGGATTTCCAACCCCGGGATGGCATTTATTTCCGCCTCGTCACCCAAGATCAGGTTGCGATTGGATTGATACCCATCGGTTTGCAAGGCATTGGGAGCTACGTAGATCATGCCCTGCCAGACTGCTTTGGAATTTCCAATCGCTGCTCCCTTAAATAGCAGGTTGCTGGTGGTGTGCGGTGCCAAATGATTTTGCTGGGTATCCAGGTCCAACTTTTGATCTTGACCGGTAAAGTAAAAACCATTAATTTCCGCTTCAGACCCCGAGCCAAGCAGGTCAATGTCGATGAAAGATTTACTGAAACGCGCACCTAAGGCACCATAAGTCCATTCCAAGTGGGCATCCTGTTCCAGTTGGGCTCGTTCGTGGGTGATATTCCAGACTTTCTGCCCAAATTCCTGAGTCTCCACAACGTTTAGCTTAGCACCTTTTCCAAGATGAATTTCCAACAAGCCACAGTGCAAAGATTGCTCTTCGTCAGACAGGTTTTTGGTCTGGTATTTCAGAACCACTGAACAGGTTGCGCCTTCTTCCAACCAGAGGATGGAATGACTGAAACCCGCCGTGGCAGAACTGCCTGCAGCAACCTCGAAAATTATAGTTTCTTCCTGATGAATATTCTTGGGAATATATAAAAATGCTCCCTCACCACCCAGTGCTGATGCTATGGCAGCAAACTTTCCATCTGAAGGGGGAATAACCCTGCCCACCAATTTACCGACCAAATCGGGATACTCCTTTTCAGCGCTTCCAAAATCTGAAAGTAGTGCTCCGGATGGCTGCAGTCCGGATTTGCCTCTACGGGCGATCTCAGAAGCGCTTGCCTGCTCAAGCTGGTCAAATGCCAGTTTTTTAAGATCCGTCCTGCGCCAGGCTTCATCCCTCTTGAATGGGAAAGGCAGCGACATAGCCAGCTCCCAAGCGTCTTGATGATATTTAAGTAAAGGTTTCTGTTCCGGAGCTTGGTAGTGTGACGGGTAAAAATGCAGTTTTCCAGGGAATTGGCTGTTCTCGATGATGGATTGACTCGCTTTATGCATTCGGTTCTTCAGCTCCCAAACTCAACCGACCGTTCCGGTCATTTGCAATTGGATTAGACGATTCATTTCAACTGCATATTCCATCGGCAGTTCCTTGACCAATGGTTCAATAAACCCTGAGACAACCATAGTGGTGGCTTCCTCGGTACTTAAACCACGGCTGTTCAGGTAGAAAAGCTGCTCTTCACCAATTTTGCTTACAGAAGCTTCGTGCCCAATGGTGACATCTCTGGAAGCCACGTCAATAGTCGGGTAAGTATCCGACCGTGAGTCGCGATCCAACAGAAGGGCATCGCAGACGACATTGGATTTGACATTCTTGATATCCGGGGCAATCTTCACCATCCCCCGGTAGGAGGAGCGTCCGTTTCCTCGTGAAATTGATTTGGAGGTAATCTTGCTGCTGGTATTGGACGCAAAATGGATCATTTTAGCGCCGGCATCCTGGTGTTGCCCGGGACCTGCGAAAGCCACAGAAAGCATCTCGCCATGCGCTCCCGACCCTTTCAGCAAGCAAGCCGGGTATTTCATCGTGACCTTGGAGCCCAAGTTGGCGTCTACCCATTCCATGGTCCCATTTTCATAGACCGCCGCACGTTGGGTCACCAGGTTGTAGACATTGGTTGACCAGTTTTGAATGGTAGTGTAGCGCACTCGGGCGTCTTTCTTCACCACAATTTCGATGACACCGCTGTGAAAAGAATTAGTTGAATACAGTGGGGCTGTACAACCTTCCACGTAGTGCACCTGTGAGCCCTCATCTGCAATGATCAATGAGCGTTCAAACTGCCCGATACTGGCCATATTCAAACGGAAATAAGCCTGCAGGGGCAGGTCCACCTTTACCCCTTTAGGAACGTAAACGAACGATCCGCCTGACCAGACAGCGCTATTAAGCGCTGCAAATTTATTATCCTGAATTGGCACCACTGTTGAGAAGTACTCACGGAACAAATCCGGGTATTTCTTCAGCCCGTTTTCGATGCTCAGAAAAATCACACCCTGTTTTTCGAGGCTTTCCTGAATGTTGTGGTAGACCATTTCCGAGTCGTATTGTGCGCCCACACCTGCCAGGTATTTTTGTTCCGCTTCGGGGAGACCAAGCCGGTCAAAAGTCGTTTTGATGGCATCAGGGACTTCATCCCAGGAGTTTTGGTCGATTTCTTCCGGGCGAGCATAGTAGATAATTTCATCCAGGTTTAATCCACTCAGGTCGGCTCCCCAGGTGGGAATGGGACGTTTTTGATAATGTCGGAAAGCCTTGAGGCGGAAATCCAGCATCCATTGTGGTTCCTCTTTAAAACGGGAAATTTCCCGAATGACATTTTCGTCCAAGCCCCGGCGGCTTTTAAATACCGAGCGATCCGGGTCGCTGAATCCATACTTATAATCGGAACCGATATTATTAAGAAAATCCTGATGATTTGCTTCAGTCATGATGTTCGGTCCGATTTATACCTGGGTTTCAGCCGATAATGCGCCATATTTCTCACGTACCCAATCGTAACCGCTTTCTTCCAACTTTAAAGCCAGTTCAGCCTGCCCGGATTCCACAATCCGACCATCGTACATGATATGGACGAAATCCGGTTTGATGTAGTTAAGCATTCGCTGATAATGGGTGATCACCAACATCCCGATTTCGTCACCTGCCAGAGTGTTAACGCCTTCAGAGACAATCCGCAAAGCATCAATATCCAAACCTGAGTCGGTTTCATCCAAGATTGCAAACTTGGGTTCCAATAGTGCCATTTGGAGGATCTCTGCGCGCTTCTTTTCACCACCGGAAAAACCTTCATTAAGATAGCGACCCCCAAAAGAGTAATCCATCTTGAGCAGGTCCATTTTCGACTTCAACAACTGTCGGAATTTAACAATGGAGATGCCTTTATCCTCAGGGTCTGCTGCTTTTTTCTTGGAATTAATTGCTGCCCGCAAGAAATTTGCCAGGGTGACACCTGGTATCGAGACTGGATATTGGAAAGCCAGAAAAATCCCCAGGTGGGACCTTTGGTCTGGGGTAAGGGGGAGAATGCTCTTGCCATCAACCAGAATATCCCCGGCGGTAACCTGATAACGAGGATGCCCCATAAGCGCATAAGCCAAAGTGGACTTGCCTGTGCCGTTAGGTCCCATCAGCGCGTGGATCTCTCCTTGTTTGATGACCAGATCAAAATTCTTCAGGATTTCTTTTTCATCGACCTGCACCCGCAAGTTCTTGATTTCAAGCTCAGCCATTTTTAATCCTTCATGACGTGTTTTTCCCTTTTTTAGGTGGCAGGATTATAGCACGTTCAAATTAAAAAGTCAATTTTATTAAGATTCTTATATATTATTAACAATATCTTTGCCATTTGTGGAAACAATACTGAGCAATTTCGCAAGAATCATTGACAAATGGTTTGGTTAAGATATACTTGTAATAACATTAGAACATTATAATATTAGGCTATTTCATTTTTAGGAGAGAACTATGGAAGAACGCCCAGCACATCTTACAAGAAGCCCAATTGACTACGACAGTCAAATACCCTATTACATTCAGATAAAAGAAAAACTAAAGCAACAAATTAAAAATGGTTCTTTAAAAAATGGCGACCTTCTCCCCGGCGAGTCAACTCTTTGTCAGTATTTTTCAGTCAGCCGCACAGTGGTTCGTCAGGCATTAACAGAGCTTGATCAGGAAGGCCTCGTAATTCGAAAAAGAGGTCGGGGAACCTTCATCTCAGAACCGGAAACAATTGAGAAATTAACCGGGAATTTACTCGGCTTTTACCACGAAATGAAATTTCGCGGACATAACCCTTATAGTCAAATAATTAATCAGGAAATAATCACCGCGGATCAAGCGATTGCCCGAAATCTAGCCATCCTGCCCGGCGACAAAGTAATCCGACTCAATCGATTAAGACTGATTGAAAATGATCCAATAGTATTAACAGACACCTACCTTCCTTACCGATTAGTACCTGGGCTTGAGAAAATAGAACTTTCCAAAGTGTCCCTTTACGATGTTTTGGAAAAAGAGTTCGGGCTAATTGTCAAACGAGGGCACCGAATTATTGGGGCTACTGTCGCAGATAGTACCCAAGCAAAGTTGTTTCAGACAAATCCTGGTCAACCTCTCATCGTTATCAATAACATTACTTATCTTGACGATGATACTCCAGTCGAATACTACTATGGTCTTTATCGAGGAGACCGGAACATTTTTGAAGTTGAGATGATCCGACAGCAAAAATAGTTACCTCCCACCAGTAGAGCAATTTTAACAATATAACTTAAAAGTATTCTATCTCGTGTATCTCACCAGTACACAACAATTTGACGAAACAAAAATATCCGATTCCTGGGTCGGAACCGATACACAGCAATTTGTTAGTGAAAGAATTTATTTCAAGGAGGTAAGTGGAAGAATAGAAGAATGTATTTTATGTCCGTCGTCGAATATTTACTGTTCAATTTGGTTTTCCGTTTTTTAAAAAAGGAGAAAAATAATGAGAATGCCATTGGGAAAAACAAAGACTTTACTAAGTTTATTGTTCATTACGATTTTCGTACTTTCGGGCTGCAGTACTGCGACCCCAACTGAATCAGAAACAATCCTGACAACTGACACCACATCCCCAACCACAGAGTCGGATGTGGAGGAAGATATTGTCACTGGGACGCAACCAGGGGATTATGCCAATGCAACCCGTGAAGAGACTGTCTATTTTGACGCTTATGTCACCCATGCGGATCATTCGAACTGGAATCCATTCATTAATGACAACCTGCGTGACGTAGGTCTGCAACAAGGGCTAATTGAGCCATTGTTCCTGCTGAACTATGAAACAGGTAATATTGACCCTTGGCTCGGTTTATCGATGGAGCCCAATGAAACCTTTGATGTCTGGACGCTGACGCTTCGGGATGGGGTCAAATGGTCTGATGGTGAAGCTTTCAATGCAGATGATGTCGTCTTCACTGTGAATATGTTTGAGGCAAACACCCCTGATTTAGGGGCGGATGTTGCCTTGTGGACTGAGAGCGTAGAAAAGATTGATGATCTGACGGTTAAATTCACTCTAACTGGTCCTAATCCGCGCTATCAACTGGATATGTGGTCTTTCAAAATTTGGGGGGATCGTAATTCCATCGTGCCAGAGCACATTTGGAAAGACTATGCCGACAATCCTCTCCAATTCAACAACTACGATCCCGAAAAAGGTTGGCCTGTCTTTACCGGACCATACTTAGTCTCGAAGGTCACAGAAAATGAATACATTTATGTCCGTGATGATGAGTGGTGGGGAGCCAAAGAAGGATTTCAGGATTTACCCGCTCCAAAACGGTTAATTTGGGTTCACTATGGCTCTGAAGAGAGCAAGGCTGCAGCAATGGCAAAGGATGAAATTGATGCCTTAGCTAATATTTCTTTAGGTACTTTTGAAGTCATCCATACACAGAACCCCAATATTATCGGGTGGACTGAGGATTTACCGTATGGATACATTGATCCTTGCCCCCGCTACCTGAGCATCAACACTGAACATCCAATTTGGAGTGACAGCAATCTGCGTAAAGCAGTAAATCTTGCCATTGATCGAGACCAAATTGTCTCTATTGCTTATGAAGGAGGAACCACTGCATCACTCTCGATACTTCCGCAGTATGGTTCAATGTCTCAATATAATGATGCGCTTAAAGAGGCTGGCTTAGCCGCCAATTCTCAGGGCGATCCTGAAGCAGCTAAAGCACTAATAGAATCCAGCGGTTGGGCGTTGAATGCCAAAGGATTCTATGAGAAAGATGGTCAGGAGCTTACCATGACCATACTGTCAATGGAAGAGTCAACTGAAGTGCGTCGAATAGCAGATGTAGTTGCGGAACAGCTCCGAAAGATTGGGATCAACTCCCAGGTGCAGGTACTCTCTTATGGCACTTGGTTATCCGCCCAGGCCGAAAGCGGTGATCCTGCCAAAGATTTCGAAGGCTCGATTTCATTCCAATGTGGTGGAGTCAACGAGCCTTACGCTTCATTGATTACTTTTGCCGGTGGAGCTGATGACACAAAAGGTGGCATGGAACGTTGGTCAGGCAGCAATTGGGAAGCCTTCCGTACTTCGGTTGCAAATCTGAAGGAATTGGCTCCCGGCGATCCAGCCGGTGTTCCGGTCGTGGTAGAAGCCTATGGATACCTCATGGAAGATATGCCTTTCGTCACATTGACGCAAGCCTCCATGTTGACACCATTCAACACCACTTACTGGACGAACTGGCCGACAGCAGAGAATCCATATGCAATTCCCTCAACCTGGGTCCAAAGCACCCATCTGATTCTTCATAATATTCAACCTGTAACCAAGTAGTATTGACACTTCAGGGCATCTGCGATAAATGCTCCCAAAAAACATTACTTTCGCAGATGTCCTGACCATCAGTTCCCAAAGAAGGTGATGCATGGGTGGTCTCACTCTAAAATATGTTCTGCGTCGACTTGGTATCTTTTTTTTGACCATTTTTATAAGTGCGACTTTAATATTCCTAATTTCCCGAGCCATACCCGGCGACCCAGTGGAGACAATGTGGCGGCAGTTGGAGATGCAAAAAGGTCAAATTGAACAGATAGATGTAATTATCGACCACTACAAAGAACTCTATGGTCTTAATGAACCTGGATATGTCCAATATTTGAAGTATATGTGGAACACTTTTCGGTTCGAGTTCGGCCAATCCTTTGCGCATTATCCAACACCGGTTGCAACCATGATTCGTTCAGCCCTACCCTGGACTTTAGGGCTTGGAATTGTGACCACCCTGATCATCTTCCTCTTGGGCAATACCTTGGGGGCTTTCTTCGGCTGGGAACGAACTCCAAGAGTAATCAAAACAATCCTTCCAGCCAATTTAATTTTTACTTCAGTTCCCCCGGTTTTATCGTCATTATTTTTACTTTCCATCTTTGCAAATCACCTGGGTTGGTTCCCGCTGGCTGGAGCTTACAGTAATACTGTAGATCCAGGGTGGAACTGGCCATTTATCAAAAGCGTGATAGAGCATGGCGCTCTTCCAGTCATGTCAATTTTGATCGTAAACATGGGCTGGACCATTCTCGGTATGCGGTCGATGGTAATCACAACAGCAGGAGAAGACTATGTTCGTTTGGCTGAAGCTAAAGGGCTCAATCCATTCTATACTTTATACCGGTACCGAGTCCGCAATGCCTTGCTCCCCCAACTTACCTCATTAGCCTTAAGCATGGGAGGGTTAATTTCCGGTCAGGTTTTGGTCGAGATGATCTTCTCCTACCCGGGAATGGGAATGCTCCTGTTCAGGGCTATCCGAGAACAAGATTTCCCGGTAATCCAAGCCATTTCTTTCATGATCATTTTAATTACGGCAATTTCGGTCCTCATAATTGATCTGCTTTATCCTCTTATCGATCCACGAATCTCACGGGAAGGAGAATAAGTATGTTAGCTTCAAATGGTGAACCAGTTCAGATTGACGCCCAAGAGAATTCGATAAAAAAGGAAAAGGCAATTATCCATTCAGATTTTAAACACGGCCCTTGGAATAATAGCAAATTGATAATAGGGGTATCGATACTTGCTGCACTTATTCTTCTGGCTGTAATTGGGCTTTTCGTATGGGACACAGAGCTGGTGAATGTCGGCAGCTCTCCTCTAAACCTGCCTCCAGTCAGTTTCACCTACCGCAACCAGGTTGGCAGTTGGGCACATCCATTGGGTACCGATAACTCAGGCAGGGATATGCTAGCGCTAATACTGGTGGGTTTGCCTTACTCTCTGGGGATAGGGTTTGTGGCAGCTACAATAGGTCTGACAATCGGTATCGTGTTGGGTTTTTCCGCTGGATACCTGGAGGGTTGGATTGATAGTATCGTCAGGTTGAGTACCGACATAACAATCACAATTCCAGCATTGTTGGTGCTGATCCTCATTCAGGCGATGATTCCTGACGCTGGTTTCTTCACCATGGCACTTTTGCTTGCCTTGTTCGCCTGGCAGAATCCAACACGTGTGCTTAGAGCACAAGTTTTGTCCATGAAACATTCCGGTTATATTAAACTGGCGCAAGTATCTGGCTCTTCCACCTTTTCGATCATGTTTAAAGAAATGATGCCAAATTTGCTACCTTACCTGGTCTCTCAATTAACCTCAGGCATTTCTTACTCGGTTTTAGTAATGGTTGGTCTGGAGGTGTTAGGCTTAGGTTCTCAGCGCATACCTTCATTGGGCATCACCCTCAACAATGCCATCAACTCTTCCGCGATTCTTCGCGGAATGTGGTGGTGGTGGGGATTGCCCACTGGCGTGCTGATCATTATCTTTCTTAGTCTGCTCCTTATTTCTATTGGTCTGGATGAGGTTGCAAACCCAAGGTTGAGAACAAACTAAACCAGGATGGGATGATGTTCAAATGAATTCTGACGCAATAGAGAAGGTTCTTGAAGTAAGACAATTGAAAGTGGACTATTTAACTCCGGCAAGGACGGTTCACGCGGTTAGGTCGATCAATTTTGACATTTACCGGAGCGAAATACTAGGGCTTATTGGTGAATCCGGTTCAGGCAAAACCACAACTGGAATGGCAATTCTCCAATTACTGCAAAAACCAGGCTGCATTACTGGGGGCGAAATACGGCTGAATGAGAAAATTAATCTTCTAGAGCTGAATGAACGGGAATTGCGAGAACTGCGCTGGTGTGAGTTGGCATTAGTGGCTCAGGGCACCATGAATTCCTTAAATCCAACCATGAGAATAAAAGATCAAATTTCGGACGGCATTGTGGCCCATGAAGGCAGGCAGGATAAACATGAGTTGGAAATTCGAATAAAGAAGCTGCTCGAAATGGTTGGACTACCAGAGCGTGTGTATAACCAGTATCAGCATGAGCTTAGCGGTGGTATGAAACAACGGGTTGGAATTGCCATGGCTGTTTCCTTAAATCCGTCGCTGGTCATCGCTGATGAGCCCACCAGTGCATTGGATGTAATCACACAGCGAGTAGTAGCGCAGACCCTTTTGGATATAAAAAAACGACTTGGCATATCCATTTTATTGATTGGGCACGATATCGGTTTAATCGCTAACCTGGCAGACCGGGTTGCAGTAATGTACGATGGTGTCATCGTAGAAATTGGACTAGTTCAGGAAGTGTTAACCTCGCCCAGGCATCTGTACACACAGAGGTTAATCCAATCGATGCCATCAATTTCACGGCAAAAACCTCTCTCCGGCATTGATGAGGAAACCCGGGAAGTAATAAACCATCAATTAAGACAGGCTTGTTCAATGAACGAAGTCTCGCCGGGTCACTGGGTAATAGTAAATGAATAAGGTGAAGTAGTTATGGATTTCTACTCTTTTAAGATCTGGTGGCAAGTGCAAAGATCTCCGGTGAGGAAATATGTTGTTAAGGAGAATAAATTGTGAATCAACGGTTGTTGGACATAATCGATTTAACCAAGATTTATGGGCAAAGCCCCAAAAAAAGCGGCAGCCAAATGGTCGCGCTTCAGCATTTTGATTTGATCCTGCCAGAACAACCTGCAAGAATAATTACAATCGCCGGTGAAAGTGGCAGTGGCAAAACCACCTTGGCAAATATAATCCTTGGATTTACAAGGCCGACATTTGGCAAAATAATCTATAAAGGCTTGGACATTTCTACACTGAAAAAAGATGAAATGGTCAAATATCGCCGCGAAGTTCAAGCCATATTTCAGGATCCTTATTCAGTTTACAACCCGTTTTACCGGGTGGAACATGTCTTTGATGTTGTGCTGAAGAATTTTAAACTCACTACGGACGAAAAGAAGGGACGCGAATTAATCGAAGATGCCCTTAATCTTGTCAACTTAAAAGGAGAGAATGTTCTATACAGTTATCCCCACCAATTAAGCGGGGGCCAGCTTCAGCGCATCATGATCGCACGGGCTTATATGTTGAAACCCAGCCTCATCATCGCTGACGAACCCGTTTCAATGATCGATGTATCCCTGCGTGCGATGATTCTGGAACTCATGGTTAAACTTCGCGATGAGCATGGTATATCCTTCATCTATATTACCCATGATTTCAGCACTGCGTATCAGATTAGTGATGAGATATTTATTCTATATTGCGGGAGAACCATAGAAAAAGGAAACACTGTTAAGGTAATTAACCATCCACAACATCCCTACACAAAAAACCTGATCAACTCCATTCCGACTGTTGATAAAAAGTGGGAAGGACAAGTTGAGGTTTTGGATAGCAATGAAATGAATCGGAATATTCTTTCAGCCGCCCCATCTTTCATAGAATATGAACCAATGCATTGGGTTGCAGCGCCCTAACGTATTCAATTATTGTAATAAATTAAAACAATATTCAATTCATCCAGGAGAAAAATGACCGACCAAACGAATTCCAAAGACTTACTTTTTTTCTATAGCCACGAAAATTGCCCCGCCCGCGCGACCGCATTACCTGTCTTGGCATGGTTAGCCGAGAAAAAGGGCATTGCCTATGATGGCTATTTTTGTGTAAGACCCAGCCTTGCCGATATTGGTGATGCCATGCCCTATACTGGCAATAAGCATGATGAACAATTCTATTTCACAGCTAATTTCTATAAGACAATCTACTTTTTTGCTCTAACCGAAGAGACCCCGATCCAATTCGAAAGATTCCTACTGGGCAGAGGCAACTCTCAGATAGTAAAAAAATGCTCCCTTGATCTGGATGAGTTTTACAAAGAAATCTTTGCTATGTTCAATGAGCCCTTACCAACCGAAGCCGTAGTATTTCCATCCAGCACATTCCAGTTTCCCAACGAAAGGGTCGAACTGGGTGATTTTATTATCCCAGGCGAGTCAAAGTTAGACACCTTTTGCTACCCAGAAACATTTTATCGGAACGCACTCGCATTCTACTATGAGTGGCCTGATGATAAGGTAAAACATCTGATTAACCAGGGCCTTAAAAAGGTCTGCCTAATCTTTTGCCCTGACGAAGCTAAAAAACGTTTCGAGGACATGGGCTTGGCAGTGGAAATCATTGATACCGTCAAGTCAGACGATAACTACACCACACTAACGGGCAGGTTGGCTGAACGCTGGTTGGACAAGGCCTCAGGTTTTGCTCTTGGGAATGACCCAATTACCCTGCGTTGGACTCCAAAATACTTGCGTGAGCGCATACTTCCTATTGCGGCAGTTCAATCTTTACCTCAGGCTGCCAAATTGCTGGGTGAGCTGACAGACAAAGTCGGAAATAAATTGGTATGGGGAAGTCAGGTATACGACGACGGAATTATTAGCGACCTTTCAAAACAGGATATCGTCTTTTCATTGGTCCATGATGTCGAAGTCGGTATTACGATTAAGGACCAGACAAAACTGCCTAAATCTTGGTTGGAAGAAGCGCCCGATCCGTGGGATGAGGAATACGACGACGAATTTCTATTAAAACAAATTCATGATGGCAAGCTTCCAGTCTGTTTCGTTCATTATGCAGCAGATTTAGGGCATCTGCCAGTCGTAACACGTTACTTAGATTTGCATTCCATTGACGGTTTAGTGGATGGTTTGGCATTCCCTGCGACCTATTGGCTATATGGTGAAGAACAGCTTGAGCAACTCTATATCAGTAAAGAAATGGGGGGCGTATTCCCAACCGCTGAACCGCTTCTCTCCAGTGCTGGCATGGGTGTGGCGACTGAAGCAAAAGGATACTTGAGTTCGGAGGCTTTGCTAGAAAATTTCCGCAAATCTATGGACGTGATAGCCGAGCGCGCCGGAAAGAAACACTTTCCATTAGGGTACTACTCGTTCCAGGATGCCTGTCCAAAGTATCAACACGATACTGCTGAACCACCATTCGAAACAATCGAAAAAGCCGGTTTCAAATATATGATTACCTACAAGCAAGAAAACAAATTCCCGGAAATTATGTATTCAAATGGAAATTTTGTGGCGCTTAATCAACAAGTTGAACACTGGAGTTTCGATACAAAAAATGAAGTTCAAGCTTGGGAAAAAACGATTCTTGAGTCCAATCGAAAAGGATGGATTCTGATGGGATTGGACGCTCCGTTCTGGGGCATGACTCCCTGTTACTTCGGTATTGCGGGCAAAGGCTCCAGCTTGCACAACCTGCAAAAAGCTATGACCTATGCCAGGGATGGCGGAGACAGCGGCAAGTTATTGATGGTAAAGCCGCATGAATTGAGCCGTATGGTTAAGTTAATGCGCAAAGAGGGATTGATCTAATCAGAATAATTTGTGCGGTACCTTGGTAATTTTAATATGGTTTTTGTAACATATATTTTGGTTAATTAACCCGTGTTTGACGGATTTGGAATAAAATTTACTTCATGTATTGGAGACCGTGTTATGACTTATAAAGAAGAAAAGAAAACTGAAAGATTGATCAATCACCCCATTATTCAGTTATCTCATGAAGATGTATTGGTCTCCGGTTGGAAAGATGTGGACGATTTCTTACGCCAAACCATCCTGAGCAAGATTAACAAAAAGAACCCTGTCTGCATCGTTGGAATAGATGGTTATCCGGGTACAGATTGGCTCACAATCATCTCTCACCTAAAAGTTCTGTCTACGGATAAAAATGTTGATACTATCTTTATCAACGTTGAAAACAGCCAGTTATCCAAGGAAGAAACAGATAAGTTGCTTCAACCCTATTTGGGATCCGACCCTATATTTGGGAAGATTTACAAAAAAGAGCTCAATACCCTGTATGATTCAGAAAAGATTCAAGAGCTAAAGACGAAATTGGTTAAATTAAAGAAACGCTGTGAAACAGCACAGCCTCTGATCGTCATTTGTTATGGGACAGGGACTCTTCTGAAGAAGCTCCGCTCCGAGTACGATATTAAGATTTATTTCGATCTATCAAGAGAAACGACTCTCAAACGCAACAAAGACTGGGGGGAGTCATCCGGCAAGACCCAAAGTATAGGCCCCAAGAAATTGTATTATGTAGACATGCAGGTCAATGATTCCCATAGAAACCGCCTTTTGGAAAGTCTTGATTATTATGTGGATGGTAATGACACCGAATCACCAGTCCTGACTGCGACAAGTACCTTTCTGAAGATTACTAATTCCCTGGCAAATAGCCCAATCCGATTAAAGTATTTTTATGAACCGGGACCGTGGGGGGGGCAGTGGCTAAAGAAGATCCGGGAACTTCCCACAAGCTGGGTCAACTGCGCCTGGAGTTTTGAGGTCATTGCCACAGAGATGAGCCTGTTGGCAAAGATCGGAGAAGAAACTTTAGAAATTCCTTGGACCACCCTTTTCTATCTGCAATACGATCTAATTATGGGAAACATCCCCAGGCGGAGGTTCAATGGAGAGTTCCCGATTCGGTTCGATTACCTGGATACAATGGATGGGGGCGATCTATCTATTCAGGTTCATCCAGGAACCTCCTATATCCAAAAGAATTTTGGAGAGACTTATCACCAGGGTGAAATGTATTATGTGGTCGATGCCAAAAAAGGAGCAACCGTAAATTTAGGGCTAAAAGAAGACGCTGACCTACAGGAATTCAAGCAAGCTGCGCTTCTGGCAGAGGAAAAAGGCATCAAATTAGATGGTAATCGCTTTGTCAATAAGATACCTGGTAAAAAACACGATCTGCTGATGATCCCTCCGGGAACGGTTCATGGTGCCGGTGAAGGGTTGGTAGTCCTGGAGATCAGTTCAACCACTTATCGGTATACTTTTAAGATTTATGACTACCTTCGACCTGACCTAAATGGTTCGATGAGACCCATTCACATCGAACATGCCTTTAATGTCATCAAACCTTTTCGGCGAAGCAAATGGGTTGCTAAAAACTTAATTCAGCAGCCAGTCTTAATTCGATCTGGGAGTGGTTGGGAAGAGTATTTAATCGGAGACAGAAAAGAATTTTTCCATGTCGTTTACCGGCTCGAGTTTGACCAAGCAATCGAAGATGACACATCCAATAATTTCCATCTGTTGACGCTTGTTGAAGGCGACTCAGTTGAACTTTATTCAGTTGAAGACCCGAATAAGTCTGTTGAAATAGACTATTCCGAAACAGTGATAATACCGGCATGTTTTGGAAAGTACAAACTGGTTAACCAAGGGATGAAAAAAGCAAAAGTGGTAAAAGCAAGATTAAGATGACCTGTCTTCTTTCCGGTGCCTAATGTTTTCAGGAGAACAGCAACCATGCTATATGACTTACCCTTAGATCAGCTCAAAAAATATCTGCCTGAACGCGATGAACCAAAAGATTTCGATAAATTTTGGCAAGAAACTCTTCAACAGACACGTAATTACCCATTGAATCCCGAATTCAAGCCGGTTGACTTCAATTTAAAGACGGTCGATACTTATGATGTCACTTTCAATGGATATAGTGGGCAACCAATTAAGGGCTGGCTTTTGCTGCCCCACACAAGAAGCGGCTCACTTCCCTGTATTGTTGAATATATTGGTTATGGCAGCGGACGTAGCGTCCCCTATACCTGGTTATTATGGAGCAGCCTGGGTTATGCCAATTTAATCATGGACACCCGCGGGCAAGGCGGCACATGGTTCCCGGGGGATACTCCCGATCCAGAAATTGACGGAGCCAATCCGCAATATCCTGGATTCTTAACTCGGGGAATCTCGAGTCCGAAAACATATTACTATCGAAGAGTATTCACCGATGCAGTCAGGGCAATCGAAACCGCCAGAGCGCATCCTGAAGTTGACCCAGACAAAATTGTCGCCAGTGGAGGAAGCCAAGGTGGCGGAATTTCTTTGGCTGTGAGCGCCCTGGACGGTCATCTTGCAGCAGTAATGCCAGATGTTCCATTTTTATGCCATTTTCGTCGGGCGACAGAAGTGACTGACACAGCACCATACAATGAGATTGCCACATACTGCCATGTGTTCAGAGACAAAATTGAAACAGTCTTTAACACGCTTTCGTATTTTGATGGGATAAATTTTGCCGTCCGGGCAAATGCTCCCTCATTTTTTTCAGTAGGCTTGATGGATACAATTTGCCCTCCTTCAACGGTCTTCGCGGCTTACAACTACTATGCTGGCCCTAAAGATATCCGAATTTGGCGCTTTAACAACCATGAAGGCGGGGATATGTACCAAGTCAAGGAAAAAATCAGTTTCTTGAATAGGCTTTTTGGAGCATCGTAGATGAGATGTTACTAACTTTTTTTATTACTCCCACAATTGATATGCACTACGTCAGAGTCAAAACGAATGAAAGGCAGCAGAGATGACACTCTATGTACTCGGTATCGATGGCGGTGGGACAAGTACGCGAGCTGCGATCCTGAACGAAAAAGGCAAGCTACTGGGTATCGGTATTGGCGGTGCCTCAAATTATGATGATATAGGTGTTGAGGCAACAAAAGAAAACATCAGCAAGACAGTTCAATCAGCCTGTCAAATGGCAAATTTATCAGAATGCTCATTTAATGCAACTTTCTTGGGGCTGGCGGGGCTTTCTTCCGAAACAGATCGAAACATAGTTCGCCAGATCGTGACAGAGCTAAACCTGGCACCAGCAAACCACATCGGCATCGATCATGATATCCGAATTGCTTTAGCCGGCGGTCTTTCAGGAAGACCGGGGATTGTCCAAATCGCTGGAACCGGATCATCCTGCTATGGAAGAAACTCTGAAGGGGTTAGTTGGAGATCTGGAGGGTGGGGACCGTTGATTGCAGACGAAGGCAGCGGCTATTGGCTTGGGATTCAAGCTATGAGAGCTGCGACACGAGCAGCCGATGGACGCTCCAAGCTTACCGTTTTGACCAAAATGGTTTTAGATAAGTTGAATATTTCTGAAATCGATGAAATTCTAAGCCGAATTTATGCACAGAATATTTCCAGGTCTGAGATTGCAGACATTGGTCCCCTGGTTATCCAAGCAGCGAAAATGAGTGATGAGATTGCTAAGGCAATCATAGATGTGGGAGCGGAAGATCTCGCAGAATGCATCCTAACGGTTGCAAAAAAGTTGAAATTTACAGAACGATGCGAAGTGGCGCTGACTGGCGGTGTGTTTAAAGCCGGCGAAATAGTCATTAATCCTTTACGCAAGGCAGTCCAGAAAGAGATGCCCGCTTGCAGCATTACGCTGGCAGAGCTGCCGCCCGTCATCGGCGCTTGTCTTTTGGCATTGCAACAATTGGGTTTGCAATTGTCCTTAGACGAATTAGAAACTCTACAATACCATGTAGAGACAATGAAATTTACCCTTTAAAGGAAAGCTGCAGGAGGTTCGTCATCCCATTCAGTTGATCTGAGCTTCTCCAGCTTTGTCCATATTCCGACTACCCTATTTGGGTCTTCCATCTGAGTTCTTTATTCAAAACATCCAATTAGGTTAAGGGAGGAGCTGTTCAAGTATGCTTGTTGGGTGACCTTCACTATCTGGGTATCTGTTTCAAATGTCCGTGATCAGGACGAAAGAGGAAGATCTTCATTGATTATAGCCTTGAATAAATTGGCGTAAGGCACGGACATTTTCCCAGACTTCAACACTGGAAAACTGGCTGTGTGGACGGTTCCTGGATTTCCTTTTCTGTGTTTTTTAGTTTGGAAGTTCTGTTTCCGATGGCTGTTCTGATACGGGAAGC
>JBAQLH010000011.1:0-70796 GCA_049301715.1 Anaerolineaceae bacterium | reverse complement strand
GCCCAAGGTCGCCACCCTGGGCACCCACTCCGGGCGCCAGGAACCAGGTTTCCGGGCAGATAGCGCGGACTCGTTTAAGTGCTTCCGGCTGAGTGGCGCCAATCACCAGCCCGACCTGGTCCGTGCTGCCCCAGGACTGGCTGATCTGGGCGATGTATTCATAAAGGGGTGGGGAGCCGTGCCCTTGTACCTCCGCTGCACTGGGGTTGGAGGTTTGGCAAAGGATGAAGACAGTCTTTTCCGGATTCTTGATGAAAGGTTTGATACTGTCTTGCCCGAGATAGGGGCTGAGGGTGACGGCGTCGGCATGGAACTGGCTGTAGGCAGCCTGGGCGTAGGCTTCAGCGGTCGAGCCAATATCCCCGCGCTTGGCATCCAGCAGTACCGGAATCTCTGGTGGGATTATATCAATTGTTTCCTGCAGGGCGCGCAAGCCTTCCGGTCCGAATTGCTCGTAAAAGGCAATGTTGGGCTTGTAACAACACACCAGGTCACTTGTCTGCGTGATTAGGGTTTTGCCCCAATCGGTCAGGCGGGTGAAGATATCCCCGGTGGGGGGCAGAAAATCCGCCTGTGGATCCAGCCCGACACACAACAGGCTGTCATTCTTTTCAATGGCGGCTTCAAGTTTATGGATAAAATTCATCGGGACACCTGCCTATGCCTGGCCCAGCACCGCCGCCAGGAGCGCCATGCGGATGTAGAGACCGTTTTGAACCTGCCGGAAGTAAGCGGCGCGCGGGTCGCGGTCAACTTTGTAGTGGATTTCACCCACACGGGGGAGCGGATGCATTACGATCATTTTTTGTTTGGCTTGCTCCATCAGTTCCGGGGTGATCTCGAAATAATTCTTAACCTCTTCGTATTGTGCCATATCGCTGAAGCGCTCCTTCTGGATGCGGGTAACGTAGAGCACATCAGCGTTCTCAATCACATCCGCCACCTTGTTAGTTTCGCGGACCTTGATACCCCGATCGATCAGGTCGTTCATCTGGTCTAGTGGAAGGCGTAGGGTGTCAGGTGAGACAAAGCGCAGCGAGACGTCATACTGCGAGAGCAGGCGGGTCAGGCTGTGCACTGTGCGCCCATAGCGCAGGTCGCCAACCATGGCAACTTTTAAGCCGTCAATCCGCCCGAGTTCACGCTGGATAGTGTAGAGATCCAGCAATGCCTGGGTGGGGTGCTCGCCGGCGCCATCGCCTGCGTTGATGATCGGCACGCTGACGTATTTGGCAGCCGTGGCGCTTGAGCCGATCTCGGGGTGGCGCAGGACGATTACATCGCAATATTGCTCGAGTGTGATCATGCTGTCGATCAGCGATTCGCCTTTCGAGACGGACGAGTACTGAATGCCTTCAGTAATCGGGATGACCTTGCCGCCCAGGCGAGACATGGCAGCGATGAAAGAGGAGCTTGTGCGGGTGCTGGGCTCATAGAAGACACACGCCAGGGTGTAATCCTTGAGCAAGTCGCAAGTGCCCCAGCGGCGGGACATTTCCAGCATTTCATCGCCCCGGGCGAAAATGTAATCCAGGTCATCTTTAGAGAACTGGCTGACGGAAAGGATGTCTTTTTGATACAGGCCATTTTGATTCTTGGGACCGCGTTGGTAGGCATCCAGGTTGAAGAGAGGTTGTAAGGTATTGGTATTCATTTTTCTGCTCCTGCAAAGATGATGAGATTATGATGATGAACTGACGGTCAGCAGACCGTTTCGGACGACTTCGGTACCGCGTAAAACCACTTGTTCAATTCGGCCGGTCATTTCCATGCCGGTAAAGGGCGACCAGCCACATTTGGTGTACAAAGGGTGCTCGGGGAAAGTGTAGTGCGCCGCGGGGTCAATTTCTATGTAGGTCTCGGGCTGCTCGGGCAGGTGGAAAATGCGGCGGGGGTTGGTGGAGAGCAGCTCCACCAAGCGCGGATAGGAGATCAGCCCCCGCGCCGCCGCAGTCAGCATCAGAGGCAGGGTAGATTCCAGCCCGGGCACACCGGGGGGAGGTATCCTTTGAGGGCGCTGCCTTTGGGTGCCGTCTATGCCAGCTATATTTTCTGTCATTACGTGGGCTGAGAAGCCCGCGGCAACCTCTCCTTCGGATTGCAGTGGGGCGCGCGTTCGCTCAAGCATTTCTGTTCCTGGCTCTCCCTTTTCTTCCCGGGTGTGAGGGGCGTGGTCGCTGGCGATGCAGTCAATTGTGGTGTTAATGTGCGCCCATAGAGCCTGGCGGTCTTCCTCCGTGGCAAGGGTTGGGCGCATGTAACCGTAGGAACCCAAGCGCTTGGCGTCGGCTTCCGTCAGAAAGAGATGATGCGGGGTTACCTCACAGGTGACCGGCAGCCCCTGCGCTTTGGCTTTGGCGATCAGTTCGATCTCGTCCTTACGCGAGACGTGGCAGATGTGGACCGGTTTGCCGTAGACGGCTGCCAGCCCGAGCGCCACGGCAATTGATTTGGCTTCAGCGTGCAGGCAGATGGGTTTGGCGGAGGGCCAAAGCTCCATGATGCACATCAGCGTACCCAGTTCCTGCACCCGCAGTGGTCCGTAGGTTTCATCCAGGTAGATCTTCAGAGCGGGAGCGGTTTCTGCGAGGGCGGGGAGTTGGTCCAGATGGTCGGCGGAAGCGCCGGCGTATAAAAAAACATCGCACAGACTCTCGTTTTGGGCTCTGGTCTGTGCGATGCGCCAATTTTCCAATGTCACCAGGGGTGGTTGTGTGTTTGGCATGGCGAGGAGGGTGGTGAATCCGCCAGCCAGCGCTGCGGCGGTGCCGGTGCGGAAATTCTCTTTGTGTTCACCTCCGGGCGTGCGCAGGTGAACGTGTACGTCAACCAATCCAGGCAAGATCATGTTCCTAAGTCCTTGAATTAAACTAACGAATTATATATAAACAGGGCGTATTCCGTCAAGCAATTGGGCGGAGGGTGTTGAAAAACCTTTCATGTCCTTCTTATTTCAAGGAATCCATCTCTGGAGGTACTCAAAACGGAGCGGGGTACACCAGGTGGACGAAGGACCCAGCAGGCAAAAACACAGTTCCCATCAGATACAAAGAAAAGCGATCTCATTTTCCAAAACCTGAGATTGCTTCGCCGAAGGCTCGCAATGACGTTTTTCAACACCCTCTGGGCGGGAGGGGGTGGGGTCAGGAATGGATGTCCAGCATTGGAACCTTTATTCAAGTATTTGATTTTTCTGGTGATGCTATAATAATTGGAGTATCTGTGATAATGGTTTCTTATGAATAGCGAGGTTTTACATGACCGATACAAATGAATTCCTAAATGCCGATGAGGTGGCAGCTTTCTTACGCTTACCCCGGTCCACAGTATACAAACTCGCCCAGGATAAGGCCATTCCCGGTTTAAAGATCGGTAAACATTGGCGATTCCGAAAAGATACATTTCATGAGTGGCTTAAGAAACAGGAAAGCCAAAATGTAAACTCCGAAAAACTTGAGAATTAATCCCGCACAATTGTTTACGGAATGTTTGGGACAGGAGAAAAATGACAGAAAACAACGAACTGGAAAAAACGCTCTGGGCAGCTGCAGATAAAATGCGCTCCAACATGGACGCGGCTGAATACAAACATGTTGTGTTGGGCTTAATTTTCCTCAAATACATTTCCGATGCTTTTAACGATTTGTATCTAAGGCTCGTTGAAAACAAAGGCGAGTATGAAGGCTCTGATCCAGAAGACCCGGATGAGTACTTGGCAAACAACGTATTTTTTGTTCCTGAAAAGTCTCGCTGGCAAAACCTGCAGGACCGCGCCAAACAGCCCGAAATCGGCAAATATCTCGATGACGCCATGGATGCCATCGAACGGATTAACCCGCCACTCAAGGGCGTGCTGCCCAAAATTTATGCCGATCCCGAGTTAAATAAACCTCGGCTAGGAGAATTAATCGACTTAATTGGCACGATCGGCTTTCGCCAGGATGCGCACGCGTCCCAGGACCTGCTAGGGCGCGTCTATGAATACTTTCTGGGGCAGTTTGCAGACGCCGAAGGGAAAAAAGGCGGGCAGTTTTACACCCCCGCCAGCATTGTCAAACTGCTTGTTGAGATGATTGAACCTTTTAACGGTCGTGTCTACGACGGCTGCTGCGGAAGCGGTGGCATGTTCGTGCAAAGTGAAAAATTCGTGCGCAACCATCAGGGGAATATCAAAGACCTGTCAATCTTCGGGCAGGAATCCAACCCAACCACCCTGCGTTTAGCACGTATGAACTTAGCCATTCGCGGGATCGACGCCAAACTGGAATTAGGCGATACCTTTTTGAATGATAAGCACCCCGACTTAAAGGCTGACTTCATTCTGGCCAATCCGCCTTTCAATGTGAGTGATTGGAGTGGTGAGCAGCTGCGCGATGACATTCGCTGGAAGTACGGGCTGCCGCCGGTCGGAAATGCCAACTATGCCTGGCTGCAGCATTATATCTACAAACTCTGCCCCACTGGTACCGCCGGCATTGTACTGGCCAACGGCAGTATGAACAGCAACACGAGCGGCGAAGGCGAGATTCGCAAGAATATGATCGAAGCTAACATCGTGGACTGCATGGTTGCCCTGCCTGCCCAGCTTTTCTATAATACGATGATCCCTGCCTGTCTATGGTTCCTGGCCAGAGACAGAACAAATCATAAATTTCGCAACCGTTCCAATGAAATTTTGTTCATCGATGCCCGCAAACTGGGGACGATGATCAACCGGCGCAACAAGGAATTTACCGACGCGGATATCGCCAAGATTGCCGGTACTTATCACGCCTGGCGCGGCGAGGGCGGCGTGTATGAAGAACAGGCTGGCTTTTGCAAAGCAGCCACCATTGATGAGGTACGTGCCAACAATTATGTGCTGATGCCGGGGCGCTATGTAGGCACGGAAGAAGCTGAAGACGACGGCGTGCCTTTCGATGAGAAGATGAATGCGCTGACTGCCCAACTGGCCGAACAATTCGCGCGCGGGAATGAACTGCAACAGCGGATCCGCGAGAATTTGAAGGGGATTGGGTATGATTTCTGATTTATATGCGTTTCCTCCCGAAAAAGTCGCTCAAACTGATGCTCTCACTAGCCAACTCATCATGGCGCACCGCCGGCTGGCAGAACTCAAAGGTGCGGCGCCTTTACTGCCCAATCAGGATATATTACTGAATACCCTGGCGCTGCAAGAGGCTAAAGACAGCTCAGCTATAGAGAACATCATCACCTCTCATGATGAATTGTTTAAGCAAGAATTGGATATTCCCCAGTTCAACAATGCCGCCGCAAAAGAGGTTGGCCGCTACTCCGAGGCACTTAAGCTAGGGTTTGAAAGAATCACCGCCAAAGGGAAACTCACCCTGGATGATCTGGTCGCTATTCAAGCCGTTCTGGTAATTGGGGAACCAGGACCCGGCATCCGAACCAAACCGGGGACAATTGTAGGCAACCGTGCCACCCGAGAAGTGATTTATACACCTCCCCAAGACTATGACCAGATCGTGGAGTTGCTTGAGCGGCTGCTGGTCTTTTTCAACGAAGCAGCCGATCAGAGGCTTGATCCACTGGTACGAATGGCGTTGATCCATTACCAGTTCGAGAAAATTCACCCATTTTACGACGGCAACGGGCGAACCGGCCGGATATTAAATTTGCTTTACCTGGTACAGCATGGCTTGTTGGATCTTCCTGTCCTTTACCTCAGCCGTTATATCGTGCGGAATAAACCTGCTTACCTGGCTCATTTTCGAGCGGATCAGTTGGATGACAACTGGGAAGCCTGGCTGAATTATATGCTGCGCGGTGTGGAGCTGACTTCCACTGAAACAATCGAGACCATTCATAAGTTGAGAGATCTGATGGCGGATTATCAGGAGCGGATCAAAGCACAGCTCCCCAAAATTTACTCGCTTGATTTGTTGAACACCCTGTTTAAACATCCTTATACCAAAATTGATTTTGTCATCCGGGATGTAGGCGTGAAGCGTGTTACAGCAGGCAACTACCTGGATGACTTGGCTGAAGCCGGTTTCCTTGAAAAACAAAAAATTTGGCGCAGCAATTACTACGTTAACGTGTCCTTATTCAAGCTCCTGCAAGGGAATCAAAATGATTGATCATGTTCATTTTTCAGCGGATTCTGTACGTGAGGGGTTTATCATGTTCAAAAAAACAGATTTTTCAAACATGACAAGCTTCTCGTGTAAAGAAAAGGGCAATTCATGAACATGATAATTAGGCTACTAACTCTCAGCTTGTTGACCAGTTCCCCTGTGGGAATGTAATGAAATAGCGAATCTACAAAAACATAAAGGCGACCGGCTATGAGTAGTGATTTGAAAAAATATAAATTAGATGAATTTGCGAAATTGGTCAAGAAGCAATACCAACCAAATGCAGATGAAGAACTTATCTATATTGGACTTGAACATATCGAACAGCAGACTTTACGTATCAATGGATACGGAAATTCAAAAAATGTAATTAGTCAAAAATATAGATTTTCAAGCGGTGACATATTATTTGGAAAACTACGGCCATACTTTCGGAAGGTGTTTCGGCCAAAATTTGATGGGGTTTGCTCAACGGACATTTGGGTAATTAAAGCAAAAAAGGATTTTGATCAAGGATTCTTATTTTACTTCCTTGCTAATCAGAGTTTTATTGATGCTTGCAATAGTGGCAGTTCTGGTACAAGAATGCCAAGGGCTGATTGGGATCATCTATCAGAAACAGAGTGGGAACTCCCTCCCCTCCCTACTCAACACCGCATCGCCGACATTCTTTCCGCGCTGGATGACAAGATCGAACTCAACCGCCAAACCAATGCCACCCTGGAAGCCATCGCCCAGGCCATTTTCAAAGAGTGGTTTGTCAATTTCAACTTCCCCGGCGCCACCGGTGAGATGATTGAGAGCGATCTGGGGTTGATTCCAAAGGGGTGGAAAGTAGGTAGGATGGGAGATTTCGGTGATATTGTATGTGGAAAAACACCTTCAAAGACAAATGAAAACTTCTTCGGTGGAAATATTCCATTTATTAAAATCCCTGACATGCACAATTCGGTATTTATCGTAGAAACGTCAGATACGTTGACCCATGAAGGTGCGCTGAGCCAAAAAAATAAATTTTTACCGCCTAATTCTATAATTGTCAGTTGTATAGCTACTATTGGATTAGTTTCTTTAACGGCAGAAAGAAGCCAAACCAATCAACAAATCAATGCGATTATTCCCAAAAAAGACAATTTAACTCACTACATTTACTTCACAGCTAGAAATATAAAAGAGCAATTAATGGAATTGGGTAGTGGTGGTAGTGCAACGCTCAATGTCAACACCTCAAGTTTTTCAAATATTAAATGTGTTATTCCTTCCGAATATGTCTTATCAAATTTTAATTTTCTCGTAAAACCCTTGTTCGAGGGAATCCTTGCCAACCAACAAGAAATGCTCACTATTGCCAAATGTCGGGACGAATTTCTTCCAAAGTTGATGAATGGGGAAATCGATGTATGAGTGATGAGATAATTCTCGAGTTTACGGACAATCCGGATTTTAATGATTGGCTCAAAGAAAACTACCTGGTCGAAATCGAAGAATACGAATTTCCATCCAGTGAAGTTCTGTATAGAATGAGCTACGAAAAATATGCTGATGCGCTGGCGAGATATACTGCTGATCCAAAGGTGCGCCTGAGCCGAATTGAAGAGAAATTTCCCAACCCCATCGCGTATTATTTTCATCAGGCGACAAGTAATTACCAAAACGATCATCACAGGCTTGATTTACTCAAATCCTGTTGGGAGTCTATCGTGTTTTTTCTGTACGGACTGGTTGTTGGAGAAGCCAGGCATCGAAAATTAGACCTAAAATCATTGGGAATAAAATGGGAGAAATATTGGAGCGACAGACTCTTTGATAAACTGACAATCATTGAAAACATCCTGGATTACGCGACAAAAAGTGGAATTGCCTTTGGCAGTTCGAATATCATTCCAATCCCAACATTAGATTTAATAAAAAAGTTAAATCAGGAGCGCAATGGATTTGAACACGCCTCTGCAAAAACAACCGCGCAGCAACAAGAACTCTACAATGAACTTTATCCGCAATTGGAGCTGGTATTACGACAGTTGATAAAACTGGAAGAAGTCATTGTTTTTCGTTATCACGAAGCCGAGACCCCGCTCTATCCTCGCTGTGAAATACTGAATGGCTGTGATTTAAATGGGAAAAAAGAAATCATGCCAATTCAAAAAGACAACTACATGGAAATCGTTGATTATTTTGATAACAAATCCATTTACGCATTTGTGAAGGGAATTGTTTTTTGTTTGTCTCCCTTTATTCATTTTACCCAAGAAGCGCATGAGACAAACGCTATCTTATGTTTCTACAAAAAAGACAAGGGGGGCAAGTATCATTATGAAGTGGTTGGAAAATCGCAGGATAAAGAGTTCGATAAGAACACATTTGAACTTATGGAAAATCAATTGCGTGGTTTGGTGATTTGAGGGCTTTATGAGTCATATACTTTACGAATCCGAAATTGAACAAATATCCCTCGAATTACTCCGTGACGAGAACGGCTATGTCATCCTTTATGGTCCAGACCTATTGGAAGGCGCCTCTCCTGAGCGTGGTTATAGCGAGGTTGTTCTTAAAAACCGCTTGCGCACTGCCATTGACCGGATTAACCCGCGCATCCCAGAAGAAGCGCGTGAAGAAGCCTACAAAAAAGCGTTGCGTACCCAGGCGCTGACTGTAATCGACAACAACGAAGCCTTCCACCACCTGCTAACCGAAGGCGTGGATGTGAAATTCAGTGTTGGCGATGGCAAAAGTCGCACTGATAAGGTCTGGTTGGTGGATTTTGAACATCCAGAAAGTGATAAGAACGAATTTCTGGCTGTTAACCAGTTCACAGTGGTGGAAAATAATGTCAATAAACGTCCGGATATTGTTCTTTTCATCAACGGCTTGCCGTTGGTGGTCATCGAACTGAAGAATGCTGCTGATGAAAAAGCGGATGTGCAGGCAGCATTTCACCAGTTACAAACCTACCAACAGGTGATTCCTTCTCTGTTTACATTTACCGCCTTTGAAGTGATCAGTGACGGTTGGTTTGCCAAAGCCGGCACCATCTCCAGCGATTATTCCCGCTTTATGGAATGGAAAAGTGTTGATGGTGTGCAGATTGTCGATTCAAAACATGAATCGGAGCTTGAACCCTTAATTAAGGGTCTGCTCAACAAAAAGACATTCCTGGATATTATTCGCCATTTTATCGTTTTTGAGAAAACCAAGGAAAGAACCGTCAAAAAAGTAGCTGCATATCATCAGTATTTTGCTGTCAATAAAGCCATTATTTCCACCTTGCGTGCCTCAGCCAATGAGAATGCTCATTTTGCAGCCGAACACCCGGCAGTATATGGCTTACCAATGGTTGAAGCCCAACCCAAAGGCGACAAACGCGCCGGCGTGGTCTGGCACACCCAGGGCAGCGGCAAGAGCCTCTCGATGGTCTTTTATGCCGGAAAACTGGTGCTGGCAGAAGAAATGAACAACCCCACCATCGTGGTGCTCACCGACCGCAACGATCTTGACCAGCAGCTTTTTGAGACCTTCAGCAACTGTCAGCAATTGCTGCGCCAGACCCCGGTGCAGGCTGCCAACCGCGAGGACTTGAAAAAGCTGCTCTCGGTAGCCTCTGGCGGCATCGTCTTTACCACCATCCAGAAGTTTCTACCCGAAGAGAATGGCGGCGTCTACCCCACGCTGACCGAACGGCGCAACGTAGTGGTAATCGCGGATGAAGCCCACCGCAGCCAGTATGATTTCATTGATGGCTTCGCCAGGCACATGCGCGATGCCCTGCCCAATGCCTCGTTTATCGGTTTCACCGGCACGCCTATTGAAAAAGAGGACAAAAATACCCAGGCGGTGTTTGGCAATTATGTCGATATCTACGACATTCAGCAAGCAGTGGAAGACGGCGCGACTGTGCGCATCTTCTACGAAAGCCGGTTGGCCAAGATCGAACTCTCTGCGGCTGACCAGAAGAAAATGGATGAGCGCGTCGAAGAAGTCACCGAAGATGACGAACTGACCGATAAGCAGAGGCGTTTTGCCAGGTGGACAGGCAAAGAAGCCGTGGTTGGCAGTACTGACAGGCTCAAGCAAGTGGCTGCGGATATTGTCAGTCATTTTGAGCAGCGCATCTCAGCTGCGGATGGCAAAGGCATGATTGTGTGTATGAGCCGGCGTATCTGCGTGGCTCTTTACAATGAGATCATCAAACTGCGTCCGCAGTGGGATTCCCCGGACGATGACAAAGGCGTGATCAAGATCGTGATGACCGGTTCTGCCAGCGATCCGCTCGATTGGCAGGAGCATATCCGCAATAAAGACCGCCGCAAGGCGATTGGCAACCGTCTGAAAGACCCCAGCGATTCGCTCAAGCTAATCATTGTCCGGGATATGTTCCTCACTGGTTTTGATGCACCCTGCCTGCACACCATGTATATTGATAAACCCATGAACGGGCATACCCTCATGCAGGCTATCGCCCGGGTCAACCGTGTCTTTGGCGACAAAGAAGGCGGGTTGATTGTCGATTACATCGGAATTGCCCAGGATTTAAAAAATGCGCTGTTGGTGTATGCCGCCAGCCAGGGCAAAGGACAAATCACCTTCGATCAGGAAGAAGCTGTCGCCAAGATGCTGGAATATTATGAAATCGTGGTGGATATGTTTGGGCGTTTCGATTATCGTCGCTATTTCGCATTAGAGCCTAAGAAAAAACTCAGTTTCATCCTCGACGCTGCCAATTTCATTGCTGACCTGTCTGAAGCAAAAGAGGGCACAACCATCCGCAATGGGAAAGAAAGATTCAAGGAGAACGTCATTAAGTTACAAAAGGCCTTTGGGTTAGCAGTTCCGCACCCCAAAGCGCTCGAAATCCGCGATGACCTGGCTTTTTTCCAGGCGATCAAAGCACGTTTTGCCAAGTTTGATGAGACCACGAAGACGCGCACGAATGAAGAAATCGAAACGGCCATTCGGCAAGTCATTAATGATGCGATTATTTCCAGTGAAGTGATTGATGTCTTTGATGCAGCGGGCATTCGCAAACCGGATATCTCCATTCTTTCAGATGAGTTTTTATCCGAGATCCAGGGTATGGAACGCAGAAACCTGGCGCTTGAGTTGCTCAAACGTCTGCTCAACGATGAGATCAAAACCCGCGGCCAGATGAATATGGTGCAAGGACGCAAATTCTCAGTGATGTTGGCGGAAGCGGTAAAACGCTATCAGAATGGCTTGATCGATTCGGCTAAGTTAATAGAAGAATTGATCCAATTGGCAAAAGATATCCGCGCAGCAGACCAACGCGGCGAAAAATTGAACCTCCGGCAGGATGAATTGGCTTTTTACGACGCCCTTGCGGACAATCCTAACGCAGAAACCCTGCTTGGAGACCAAGTCCTAAAACAAATTGCTCACGAACTCACCGAAAGCGTAAGAAATAATACCTCCATTGATTGGCAATATAAGCAAAGTGTACAGGCTAAATTGCGCGTGCTGGTTAAACGCATCTTACGAAAATATAAATATCCACCGGATGACCCGACGACTGGCGAATACACGGTATCAGTAAATAAGGTTCTGAACCAGGCAACCCAATTGGCGGATTATTGGACAAAAGAATGAGTTTTTTATCAGATTGATAGCATAAATTGATACAGCATCAGCCTGTTATGAAGTGAAAGGACCGTCGCGGGTAAAACAATTGATGTTAGAAATACTATAAAAACCTAAACACTGATACGTCCCATGAGCCAATTTTAGCAGAGGCCGGTTCAACGCCACCCTACCAAGCCTGGTCTATGCATTGACGAAAAAGAGGGATTGCCATGCAAAAGAGGCTTACGTTGGCAGGGTACATGGTTATGATAGATTTCGCTGACAGCAATACGTTTTGGGTGGAGGCATCCCCGGCTTACCCCATTCTATTGCAGTCTGTCAAGCTGAGCGCAGTGAAGCAGCTTGCCTTGGTGGGCAATCAGGTTACCCATTAGGAAAGAACCTTTGTTCCTCAGGGTGAAAAAAGATGACTCCTGAGCTGCCTCTGCGGTACTTTCTTCGACTTCCCGAATTTACACAAAAAACCCATAATTATTGGACTGACATTGAAAAGCAGGCCGCGAGGGGTCATTCTCATACATAGCTCTTATGAACCGGGGAGCCAATCCGGGTATACTAATAAAAACTATGGATTGACCGGAAAAATTCTTATGTATCTAGACATCGCTGCATTCCTCCGCTACAATTTCAGGGCTTTTTTCAAAAGCAAGGGAACGCAGTACCGCCTGACACCCAAACGTTTTCTTTTCCTCTTCTTTTGGAATATCGGGTATATCCTGGTTGAGCTTATCAATCGCCTCTTCTTCCTGCTGGATGAGATTCTCTTCCCGGGCTACCACAAGCAGGAAATCCGCCAGCCAGTCTTCATCATCGGCAACCCCCGCAGCGGCACCACTTTCCTGCACCGCCTGATGTTCAAAGATAAAGATTCCTTCACCGCTTTCACGGTCTGGGAACTGGTATTAGCTCCCTCAATCACCCAGCGCAAGATCATTTGGGGTATCGGAAAAATTGGCAAAGCAGTCGGACACCCGGTCAGCTTGGCTGCCAAAGCGATCAACAAAAGTCTGCGGGAGAGTAAAGCCCACGTGGCGCATACCGTCAAGGTGGAAGAAGCGGAAGAGGACGAACATATCATGATCCATGCCTGGAGCAGTGAGACCTTGTTCAATTTATATCCTTTCATGGATGAGGTTTTCCCCTACTTCTATTTTGACAGGGATATCCCCGAAAAGAAACAGCGCAAGGTGATGGGTTTCTATAAGCGGATGATCCAGAAGCACCTGTACGCACACGGAGGCACTAAAATTCTGCTTTCCAAAAATCCCTCCCATTCTTCCAGAATCAACGCACTTTCGCAGACTTTCCCGGATGCCCAATTCATCAAACTGATCCGCAACCCCTTTGAAGCCCTGCCCTCCATGCTGGATTCCATGTCCATCGGAATCAACATCTTTTGTGATCCGCTCGAACGCTACCCCTTCACGGAAGAATACATTGAACTAATGAAATATTACTATTTTTACCCGGTGGAGTACTTCAAAGATAAGCCGGATGCCTGCAAATTCATCAAGTATGATGACCTGGTGGAGTATCCCGATGAGATTGTGGAAGACCTGTATGGCTGGCTGAAATTGGATTATTCCGGGAAATATGAGGGGATAGTGAGCGAAGAAGCTCACGCGCAGCGCCAGTACAAAAGCCAGCATGTGTACCCGCTGGAGCAGATGGGCTTGACAGAAGAACGCATCATCAGCGAGTTTGCAGACGTTTTCAGTTTTTACGAGTTTGACCAGCGCGAGTTTGAACTGCCGGAGCGTGAAATGAACTGGCAGGCTATGAGCTGGAACAAGATGTGGAAGCGGCAGCGCCAGCAGCGCAGGGCAGGCCGCCCGATCAGCCCGTTGGAGAATCAGACGCAGGCAAGCTGAACCTCAGGGAAGTTGTGGCGGAGAGACTTTTTTATTGCGAAGTCTTCATCTGCAGTCGAATTCTCGACACGGTTTTTTCTAAGCAGTTCCTCTGGGAGCCAGTGTTAGGATAGCTGGATCTTGAATTGGGTCATCTGAATTACCCCCAAAAAACTTTTAGAGCAAATGTGTGATCAGAACGCGCACACCGATGAAAACCAGGATCAGACCGCCGATGATCTGCATGGTTTTGCCGAATTTCTCCCCCAATCGGTTGCCGATGTGCAACCCGATCACGGACATGGCCATCGCTACCAAGCCTATCACGATAGAGGGCAAAATAATATCAACATCCAGCATTGACATGCTCAGCCCGACAGCCAGAGCGTCGATGCTGGTGGCGATCGCCAGCGTGATCAGCATTTTGCCTTTGGAAGGATCACTGGGAAAGGCTTTCACCTCTTTTTTAGTCCCGGAAACGATCATGCTGATGCCGATGTATGCCAGCAGGCCAAAGGCGATCCAATGGTCAAAGCTCTCAATGTATTTGGCGATACTGGAGCCGGCCAGCCAGCCCAGAACGGGCATGATAGCCTGGAAGAAACCAAAAGAGAAGCAAATGCGAAAGTGGGCGCGCGAGTAATTGCATTGTGTGGTGGTGCCAATGGCAAGAGAAACCGCAAAGGCGTCCATGGCCAAGCTGAGGGCAATTAGGAAGATGGAAAGAAAGTCCATAATATCAAACTACCTTAATAAATTGTACTGCCCAGAGTGGACTTACTTCCTCAAGGCAGGCGATTATTATACCAGCCGGGGGTGGCATTGGCTGGAAATTTGACGGTTAATGGGCAGGACGATTAAAACTAAAGCACTGATTTGGATACAATATTAGTGTACCGCTTTAAAGTCAGCAAAATCAAAGGTATGCAACTCAAGATCAGCCTTGATGGTATGGCAGCATTGGAATTGAGCAGGCATTTCCTATTGAGTGGTAGCAGTAATCCTTTCAAACCTTGCAAGCCAGACTTCAACTTCCCCGCTGGCTGGTAAAATAAATCTTGATGAGTAATCTCAGTTCGATTATATTAAGTCAGGTGACACCCCCGGCACAGCGCAGCAACATCCTGCCGCGCGAACGGGTTACCAGGCTGTTGGAAGATTCCTTGAACTACCCCATTACCATCTTGAATGCCGGTACGGGGTACGGCAAAAGCACCTCGCTGCTGTCTTTTATCGAAGGGCTTGACATTCCGGTATTCTGGTTCTCAGTTTCTTCCTCCGACCGTGATCCGGCTTTGTTCCTGAACAGCCTGTATACTGCATTTAATCAGCGTGGCATGAACCTGGGAGCGGATGCTTTGCGCGTTCTGCAGATCCCGGATTCTGAGCCGACTGAGGGCTTGATTGCCCTGATCAACAGCGTCGCCGCCAATATTCCGGATCAATGTCTGCTGGTGATAGATGATTTCCAGTACTTGCGGCAATCCTCCGAAATCATGAATCTGATGGATTGGTTCATCGAACATCTGCCGCGCTCTCTGCATGTAATTCTTTCTACGCGGACAGCCCCGGATTTTGCTTCAATCCACCGCTGGCGAGCCAAAGACACAATTCTGGAACTTGGTAAAAACGAACTGACCTTCCTCCCTGATGAAATTGAGGATTTATTCCGTTCACAATATCAGGTTGAACTCAGCCCGGAAGAAGTTGAACAGCTTTACCAACGCACAGAAGGCTGGGCAATCGGGCTTCAAATGGTCTGGCAGTCGATTAAAGGACAGACTGCCGCTACCATCCGTCAGGTTCTCGAAGACGACCGCGAGTCGCGCACCAATTTGTTTGCCTACCTGGCAGAGGAAGTCCTCGAAAATTTGAATCCGGTACAGCAGGATTTCCTGATCAAAACTTCGGTCCTGGCAATTTTGGATGTGGAAAGCTGTGATTTTTTGTTGGACAGCCAGAATAGCTTTGAGATTCTAAATGACCTGTACCGCTCCGGTTTATTTGTAGAACAAATGCGCCCGGGGGTCTATCGCTACCACCACATGTTCCGTGAATTTCTCCAAAGCCGGCTTAGCAAGAATCCTGAGCTGGAACGCGACTTGAATCGTAAAATTGCCAGCTATTATTCCGCTCACCAATACTGGGAACGTGCCATCGGGCATTTGCTGGCTGTCGGAGATTATGCCCTGATCAACCATATTCTCGAGGATGTTGGCGAAAAGATGATTCAGGCAGGGCGATATGAAAGCATCCGCTACTGGATTAAGCGCTTTCCGGAAGCTGAACGGGCACTCTACCCCTATATCAATTATTTAATGGGAGAAATGAATCGCTACTCGGGCAATTTTGAGTTAGCTTTGGAAGACTACCGTACTGCTCAGCGCCTTTACCTGGCAAACAAGAATAATTGGGGCGTCAGCCTGGCGCTGCGGGGGCAAGCGCAGGTCTATCTGGATACCATCCGTCCAATTAATGCCAACCAATTGCTTAAGCGGGCGCTCTCGTTGCTGGATCCACTGGAATCGCGTAACGAGGTTTCAGAATTGCTCACGCAGATAGCCGAGAATCAGGTCAACCAGGGCGAGACAGCCAATGCTGCAGAAAGTCTGCGCCGCGCACGGGAACTGGCGGGTGAGGATCGCATTAATAACAGTTTTATTGAAGCCAGGCTTCTGCTGCGAACTGGCAGGATCACCGAAGGCATCCGTCTGCTGGAATCGTTAGAGCTTGGCGTGGAAGCAGAACGTTTTAGCCGGCCTCAGCGCTTCCATCGTGAGGCTTCCCTGTTGCTTTCCCTGTTTTACTCCTTCTGCGGCGACCTGGAAAAGTCCGCGGAATCTGCCCGGAAGGGCATTGAGATTGGCAAACATTTGCGGTCCAACTTTGTCCGCAGCGTTGGGTATATGCGTCTTGGGCATGCACAGCAATTGGCGCAAGGATTCAATCAGGATCAAGCCAATTTTCAGGAAGTCATGGAAAGTTACGAAGAATCCATGCGGAATGTGAATATTGTCCGCATTCATGTAGAACCGCTTTGGGGTATCTGCCGTTTGTTAGGCTTTTCCGGGAAAGTTGAGGAAGCCAGAAAGGTTGCGAATCAAGCACTCTCAATTGCCAACAGCGCCGGAGATGAGTGGATCGCCATGCTGGTGCGGCTTTCGATGGGAGCCAGCCTGGCGTTGAGCGGAAATTACGAGGCTGCCAACCAGGAGTTGACTGTAGCGGAATCGGTTGCTACCCGGGTCGGAGACACCCTGGCAAGCACGGCGGCAGAAATCTGGCTGGCATACAGTGCTTTTCACCAGGGTTTTCAGAGCTCGCTCTGGCTGTACTTAGAGCAGGGACTTTCCGGAGTTCGCCAATACGATTACCAGTTTCTTCTGACCAAGCCCACTATGCTGGGCAGTGATGAGCCTGCGGATTTCATTCCCCTGCTGATTGAAGCGCGAAAACAGAGCATTCATACGGAATTGACCGATCAATTGTTAAGTGAGTTAGGTGCAGATGGCTTGAGTTATCATCCTGGCTATGGGCTGCGGATCAAAACATTGGGTGGCTTTTCACTCTGGCGTGGAAGAAATGCAGTCAACCAACAGGATTGGAAACGGGAGAAAGCCCGGCAACTTCTGCAGGTGCTGGTGGTCAATCATCGCAAATGGCTTTCGCGGGACCAAATTACGCTGATCTTGTGGCCGGATGCTGACCAGGTGACAGCGGCTAACAACTTTAAGGTGACCCTGAGCACGCTGAACCAGGATTTAGAGCCAAGCCGGCCGGCTGGAAAAAGCCCGTTCTTTATCCTGCGCCATAATGACCAGTACACGCTCAATCCGGACGCCGATATCTATATTGATGTGGAAGCTTTTGAGCACTTGAGCCGGGCGGACGACCAAAATTCACTGGAAAGGGCTGCCAAACTCTACCAGGGGCGCTATTTTGAGAATGAAATGGTGCAGGAATATTGTGTGGCGGAAGAGCAATACTATCACGAAATTTACCTCCGCACGATGGATGTTCTGATTGAGCGGGCGATGCAGCAGAATGACCTGGAAAGCGCTCTAAATCATACCCGTACGCTGCTGGCACGTGACCCCTTGTGGGAACCGGCTTACCGCAGACTGATGGTGATTTATCACAGAATGGGAAACCAGAGCATGGTGCAGCAAACTTTCAAGCAGTGCCAGCAGGTGATGAGCCGGCAGATCGGCAGCAGTGTTTCTGCTGAGACGCAAGCCTTGTTGGAGGAACTCTTAAATTCGGGGTAGTGATGAATTGTCGGCAGACCGTCGAGCTGCCATCTTATGGGTGCCCTTTGGTCACATTCACGAACCTGGCACTTGCAACTTTATTTGTCGTCCCGGGGAGTACAAACAACATGGTTCGGGATAGGATGGGTTGAGCTGGGATTCAGTCCCCTCAAAATAATTTGACGTCAGAGAAACCGATCCTAATTAGGCACCGTGCCAACGCGGGGCTCCTTGGTGCGGTAATCCTCATTCGTTTCTCTTGTCATTGCGAGCCTCTTTTGCGCGGCAATCTCTTTTTTATCAAGAGCAGACTATGAAACAGAACGGACTGCATTGCAGGGCTGCGCTGGCATCAAGGTTGGCTGTCTTATATTTCACGTCCGCTCAGCCTCAACCTGAGGGGCCGACCGTTTGTCTTTGAGGTGATCAGGATGAAAATCCAACTACACCCTTTTGGTTTCAATCTCCATGCCGGGGATGCGGCTCTTGCGTTCCGCCCATTTCAAAAGGGCGTTCAGTGCAAATACCAGCACAAGGTACACCACTGCTACAGCGATGTAACTTCCAAGCGGGTTGTAAGTTATGGTGGCAGCGCGTTTGGCTTTGGCCATCAGGTCTTGCACGGCGATAAGGAACACCACTGCGGTGGTCTTAAGCAGGGATATTGGTTCATTAGACCAGGAGGGCAGCGCAAGACGCAAGGCTTGCGGCAAGATCACATATTGGATGGTCTTCCAGCGGGAAAGCCCAATTGACCGTCCTGCCATCATTTGCGAATCGCCAACCGCCTGAATAGCACCGCGCAGGTACTCTGCCTGGTAGGCGGCGCTGTTCAAACCCAGAGCCAGGTAAGCGGAAAGTGTCTGCGAGAGGGTCAGACCCAACGAGGGCAGCCCGTAGTAGATCAGGAATAACTGTACCAGCAGTGGTGTCCCCCTGAATATCTCGATATAAACTTTGGCTAAACGGCTCAGCCATTTGGACCCGTAGATTTTGGCAAGCGCCAGCGCCAGACCCAAAACAAAACCGATCACCAGCCCGACAGCCGTCAATTCCAGGGTTACACCCGCCCCCACCATGAAATCCTTGAAAAACCGCTGAAGCAGCTCGAACCAGTTTCCCATCTATTCTTCAATTTCCTTTTTTCCGTACAGTTCGGTGATTTTCCACAGGAATTCACGCGTGCGTTCGTACTGAGGATGATAGAACAGGTCGTTGGGAGAGCCTTCCTCGACAATGTGACCCTTTTCCATGAAGACAATCCGGTCTGCCACCTCACGGGCAAAGCCCATCTCGTGTGTGACAACCACCATGGTCATACCTTCCAATGAGAGATTTCGCATCACTTCCAGCACCTCTCCGATCAGTTCGGGGTCCAGCGCGGAAGTAGGTTCATCAAAGAGCATGATGCGCGGGTCCATCGCCAGTGCCCGGGCAATCCCGACGCGCTGCTGCTGCCCGCCTGAAAGCTGCCCCGGGTAATGCCCGGCCCGGTCCGCCAAGCCCACTCGTTCCAACTCCAGCATAGCCTTAGCTTGGGCAGCCTCATCCGGCATGTGCTTGACTTTTGTGAGCCCCAGCTTGACGTTATCCAGGGCGGTCAGGTGGTTGAACAACAGAAAATTCTGGAACACCATGCCAATGTGTTGGCGCACCCGGTCTTCGTCGGTATCCTTGGCGGTGATTTCCAGATCGTCCAGCCAGATTTCACCGGAATTTGGCTTGGTCAGCAGGTTCAGACAGCGCAATAGGGTGCTTTTGCCAGTTCCGCTTGGACCGATGACGACGATGGTGTCGCCTTCATTGACAGTCAGGTCAATATCCTGGAAGACGACATTGCTGCCGTATTTTTTGGTCAGGTGCTTTACTGTAAGGAAGGGTTTAGTCATGTAAATCTCCAGGCACTATGGGTTGGCAGGGATGCGCATTTTGGCTTCCACGGCGCCCAGCAGGCGAGTGGTGACAAAGACCAGGACGAAATAGATTAAGGCAGCGGTGGCATAAGCCAGGAAAGGCTGCTGAGAACTGGCACTGATCAACTGTGCTCGCCGCAAGATTTCCGGCACTCCGATAGCGTACACCAGGGAGGAGTCTTTGATCACGATAGCAGCTTCGTTAGACCAGGATGGGATGGCCAGGCGCACCATTTGCGGCATTACCACATAGCGGATAGCCTGCATCCTGCTCATCCCGACAGCGCGGGCAGCCATCATTTGGTCGCCGCTGACTGATAGAATGGCGCCTCGGAAAATTTCCATTTGATAAGCGCTGCTGACGATGCCCAGTGAGATCGAACCAGCCAAAAACGGGCTCAGGTTGACAGCACCGGACATCATGAAATACAAGATGAACAAGAGCACGATCGGCGGAATGCCGCGCATGACGGTGCTGTAGATGCTCATGATGCGGCCCACTAATTTACCGCCGTAAACATACAGAAGTGCGAATAGGAGACCAAGAATGAGACCGGAAGGCAGGGCAATCAGCGTAACACCCAGGGTGTAGGCGGTACCCGATGCGATGTATTGGACAAAGATTCCGAAATCCACCTTCCGTTACACTCCTAATTCACAGAATATTTCTTCCCCCTTGGAGGCCTGATAATAAAAAGGGATGATCAAAATTGTTCTACTCTGATCATCCCCGTTGAGAGCATTCAGCTTACTCGCTGAAATACTTCACTGCCAGGGCTTCGATGAAACCTTCGTCTTGCAATTCCTTGATAATGCCGTCCACTTCGGCTTTGAGTTCGGTATCGCCCTCAGGAATTACGATATTGATCGGCCCGGTGGAAAGCTCGCCCTTATAGACAATCTCGAAGCCGGTATGGGATTCAACCAATGACTGGGCTGGGACGTAGTCAGACATCAAAACATCAATCCGACCAGCTTCCAGATCCAGGGCTGCCTGGTCCACTCGTTCGTAGAGGAAGAGATTGGCTTCAGGCAATAAACCGGCATCCACTAGGTTGGTGGTCAGCCAGTCATCCTGCATGGTGCCGGACTGCACACCGACCTTATAATTGGCGGCATCCTCTGGAACTTCAAAGGTCCCAGTGAAACCTTCCGCTACGATGAAGGCATCCTCGGTGGTGTAATAAGCCTCCGAGAAGTCCACGCTCAGGTCACGTTCTTCATCATAGTTAAGACAAGCGATGGACATGTCAATCTTGCCTTCCTGAACCGCCGTGATCAGGCTGTCGAAGGGCATATCGGTCCATTCCAGGGTGACACCCATGCGCTTGGCGATTTCAGTCATCAGTTCGACATCGAAGCCGGTGTAGGCGCCGGTCTCATCCACAAACTCGTAAGGCGGGTAATCTGCTGAGGTACCAACGACTACTTTACCTTCCTCTTTAATGGTATCCAGAACGGAAGCTGTTTCCTGGTCGGCGCATCCTGCCAGAATTCCTCCTGCCAGCACCAGTACAGCCAGTAAGACCAAAACTTTCTTCATCCTCATCCTCCTCGAAATTTGATTGGAAATATTAATGTTGTAATTATAAGACCTTTTGGCAGATCTATTTACAGGTGGAGTTGCTTTGAATGAAGTAACAAAAACTAAGGTTCCCTGATCATGTTTGGCTGTGATTCTGGCTTTTTCGGTGTTTGCGGCAGCAAGTCTTTTTAACAGATTGGGAATGAACCAGAATAGAAAAGAGACCAGACCGTCGTGTCAGTTGAGATGGGGAATGAAGAATAGAGGAGACCTTTGGTCAAGATACCGCGCCGTATTTGCTCGCTGAGTTGAGCGCAGCACTTCCACCGCGAAGCTGGGCGCTGGGAACAATGCCTTGAAGAATAGGCACGAGCGCCGAAGCGAAGACAGGTCACTACGGAAGGGCATAAATGGCTGTAAAACTTTGCGGATGGCTGCAATAGCTCTGGCATCTCCGGCAGAAATATTTCATCTGCTGAACAGGACAAACGAAATACTCATTGACCGAAACTTGTTAGTTTCGGACTATATCAAAATAGTAGAAAGAAATATCGAAATGAATAGCTTTTACGACTCAAACCATTAAGGCTGAGTCGTAATTGTTTCATCCCACAGGATAGGGGAATGAGGAAAGTGAGACCAGGTGAGCTATGATTACCAATGCCAGCACGACCAGGAACATATACGATTTGGCATGGTACTTTCGGACGGTCTTTTTAAACTGGGGGTTTGCCTTTGTAAATCTCATGGTCACGCCAGCAAATACCATCCAAGCCATCACAGCAACAAGGATCCAATTAAATATTGTTCCATACTCCCACATCACAATTGCATGGGCGACAACAGCGATAAAGGCGGCAATGTTTCCGATGTAGTGCACATAATGCCATTTGTCCCGCAGGCTGTCCAACCACTTCCATTCCGCTTTGGGCGCAAACAATGTTTTTATCCCGTGTAAAATCACGTAGAGGTTGGCAATGAAAAATAGTGCTCCCGCCACTCCACCCAGATTAAGACCTAAAGCTACATTAGTCGGTATTTCTTGCATTGTTCAAATCTCCTTCTCAGTTTGCTTTTCTAAATTTATCTTTTGTGGAACCGCAAACAGGGCATTTCCAGTCAGCCGGCAGATCCTCAAATGCCGTGCCTGGCTTTATGTTGGATTTTGGATCTCCCACGACTGGATCGTAGACATGACCGCACACACTGCAAATATATTTGTCCATGTTATTGTCTCCTTATTAGAAGAATTATATCAGTTATTTATTTTAATTTTGAAAATATGTCCATATCTCACTTAAAAAAGAGTGAATGCCATGAAGAGGTGAATCAGAGTCATCGATCTCAGATAGTGTATCTTTTCTCAATGTGTTGCAAATAGGATTTACAGGCTTTCTGCAACCCGATTCAAATCTCTGATTCATAAAACAGCTTAAAGTCGATCAGCATACGCTTGTATGAAAGATTTGGAGGGAACAATTAAATTTTCTCACACAAAAATGGAAGGTGGTCATTGTTGGGGTGTGGAAGGGGATGCCACCTCATGCCTGTACCTGCCTGCGAATGGGTTTGGCAGGTGAGATCACTCTGACTGAGTAAGAACAGAATCTAGTCAACTGAAGATGTTTAATTTATGATATACTCTTTTTGCTCTCAGGTGAGAGCTTTTGTTTGGGAGTGTGTTTTGAACGTTCCAGATAATGCCTGCGGCTCAATGCCGGGCATTTTTATTGGGAAAGCAGTGCCGTGAGGGACTGCTTGTTTGCACGAATTGTTTTGTGGAATCATCGAGACATCCCCCTGAGTAAAAAAATGACTGACGAGCGCTTCAGCAACGGCTGAAGTATTTTGTGCTGTCAGACAATACGAAAATGGAGTTTTGATGACCACACAATTTGAAGATTTTAACCTGCGCCCGGAACTGGTGCAGGCAATTGCCGCCCTGAGCTATACCCAGCCCACCCCTATCCAGGAGGGCATCATTCCCCTTATGCTGGCGGGTTATGACGTGACTGGGCAGGCTCAGACCGGCACCGGAAAGACCGCCGCCTTTGCCCTGCCGATCCTCAACCGTTTGGACGGGCAAAGCAGCCTGCCACAGGCGCTAGTGGTGGCACCAACGCGAGAACTGGCGTTGCAGGCGACTGAAATGATCTCGGCTCTGGGTCAATTTTGTGATGTAAGAGTGTTGACGGTTTATGGGGGTACTACCTACAGCCAGCAACTCTCTGAATTGCGCCGGGGTGTGCACATCGTCGTCGGAACGCCCGGCCGTCTGTTAGACCTGATCAAACGTGGCCGATTGGACCTGAGTGAAGTTCGCACGGTCGTGCTGGATGAGGCTGATGAGATGCTCTCGATGGGTTTCATTGAGGATGTTGAAGCTATTTTGGCTGCCACATCCACCGAACGGCAGACGGCTCTCTTTTCTGCCACGCTGCCCAGGCGGATTGTTGACTTGGCAGAAAAATATCTGCATGACCCCCAGGTGGTGCGGATTGAGTCTGAGCAGGTCACCGTAGCAGCCACCGAGCAGCGCTATTACTTCGTCAACGAGAAGGATAAATTGGCTGTTTTGACCCGCTTGTTTGAGGTGGAAAACATTACTTCTGCGCTAATCTTTGCCCGTACCCGTGCCCGTACCGGTGACCTGGTCAATGAACTCAACCTGCGCGGTTTCCCAGCGGAAGCCCTAAGCGGCGATCTGAGCCAGGACGCTCGCGAGCGCACTATGGCGCGGTTCAGAGCCGGGCAGGTTAAGGTGTTGGTGGCGACTGATGTGGCAGCCAGGGGATTGGATGTGGAAGGTATCTCGCATGTCTTCAATTTTGACCTGCCGGATGACGCCGAGGTGTATGTACACCGCATTGGACGGACCGGCCGGGCAGGCCGCACCGGTATTGCCATCTCACTGGCAAGACCAGCAGAAAAGCGCCTTTTGCGTGATATCGAACGTTTTACCCACCAGGAGATGCAGGAAGGCAAGATTCCAACAGTCGAAGAGATTCAGGGAAAGCGGCTGGATGATTTGCTGAAGAAGATTAACATGTGGCTGAAACGTCAGCGAGTCAGGGAAGAACGAGCATTGGTTGAGACCATGGTAGCGGAAGGAGCGGACCCGATTGAATTGGCGGCGGTGGCGCTCAAGATTGCCCGGGCGGAGGAGAAACAACGCCCAATTGCTGAGATCAGCCCCCTGCCGGAGAAGAGTGTGCGCCCGGAACGCCGACCACGTCAGGAACACTCGGAAGATTCATTCTCTGGTAGACGCAACAAAGCACGACCCAGAATGGAATCCGACCAGTATCATGAAGAAGGTATGGTACGCTTGGTAATGGGTTTGGGGAAGGTGGATGGCATTCGACCAGGGGATGTGGTTGGGGCGATTGCCTTTCATGCTGATATCCCTGGTTCGGTATTAGGGCGTATTTACATTCAGAATCACCGCACCATGGTGGATGTTTCCAAGGAATATGTCAGCAAGGTTTTGGCAGCCAACACCAAATACAAGATCCGCAAGCAGGAATTCAACCTGATGCAGATCGATTGAAGACCAAGGGCAGTGTTGTATTGCGTCAGAGTAGGTCGGGCTCCTCTGCTGCTGATTAGATTGAGTGAAGTTATACCTATCACACTTGTCATCCTGAATGGTAGTGACAAAAGATCTTTCGGTGTCAAACCCCGTGCTTAGCACTTCCAGTGGGCTGCGCACTCTGGAGACTGCGTGTACGGAAGTGGCAAGTCGGTTAAGGAAGTGCCGCCTTTGCTACCTGCCCTCATCCTCCGGTGTTTCCAAGCGTTCGACCAAAAATCGCCCCAGTGCTTCCCCAACGGCAGCCTTGCTCATCCAGTCATATTTCTCAACCTGTCCGTTGGGATGCAGGAAGGCTACCTTGTTCGAATCTGCTCCAAAAACCGGCTCGGGCAGGCTTACGTCATTGGCAACGATCAAATCCAAGCTTTTCTCCTGCAATTTGCGGAAGGCATGTTCATATAGGTTGGTCGTTTCCGCAGCAAACCCGATCACCAGCATACCCGGTTTGGCATCCTTGCGCCATTCTGAGACTGACCTGAGAATATCCTCGGTCGGCACCAGTTCCAAATTCATACCCGCCCCGGATTTCTTGATCTTCTCCCCGGCTACCGAGCCCGGTCGATAGTCCGCCACCGCTGCCACACTGATAAAGGCATCTTGTTCCGCCAGATGCTCCATCACTGTGTTTTTCATCTCAGCAGCAGAAGTCACTTTAACCAGTTCAACTCCGGCTGGTGGGTCCAGGTTTACCGGTCCGCTGACCAATGTCACCTCAGCGCCCTCATCCAGCAATGCCTGGGCAATGGCAAAACCTTGTTTACCCGAAGAATGATTGCTGATGAAGCGCACCGGGTCGATAGCTTCCTGGGTTGGCCCGGCAGTAATGAGCACCTTTTTGCCTGTCAGCGTACCTCCGCGCCCAAAAATAAAGCGAACTTGCTCCAGGATGGTCTGTGGTTCGGCAAAGCGCCCCAGCCCAACCAAGCCTGAAGCCAAGTGTCCCGGCTCAGGGCCGATGAAGGTGGCTCCGCGCTTGCGCAAAGTTTCCAGGTTTTTCTGAGTGGCTGGATGGGCGTACATGCCGGCATCCATCGCGGGAGCCAGCACCAATGGGCAGGTGGCAGCCAGGGCTGTAACGGTTAAAAGATTATCGCCAATGCCATTGGCCAGCTTTGCCAGCGTGTTGGCGCTGACCGGCGCGATCAGCAGCAGATCAGCAGAATGCCCCAAGCCGATATGCACCACGTGCCCTTCACTTTCCCACAGGTTGCGGTCAGTGTAGGCTTTGCGTCCGGTCACCGATTGAAAAGTGATTGGTCCTACAAACCTGACAGCCGATTCTGTCAGAACGCAGTCCACCAACGCGCCTGCTTGGGTCAGTTTGGAAGCCAGGTCAGCGGCTTTATAAGCGGCAATTGAGCCGGTCACTCCTAAAACGATGCGTTTGCCTTCCAGCGGATTGCTCATGCACGAATCCTTTCCCAGATCAGATTAAGCCCTTCCAGCGTCAGCCAGGGGTCAACCTGGTCAAGGCAGAAAGTATGGCGGCCAATCATTTCAGCCAGCCCACCAGTGGCAATCACCCGCATATCCTTCCCTAAAATCTCCCGGAAGCGTACCACCATGCCCTCCACCATGGCGATGTAGCCGTATAAAAGGCCGGATTGGATAGCGTGGGTGGTATTGCGACCGATTGGGGAGGGTGGAAATTGCAGTTCCACCTTGGGGAGTTTGGAAGTATGGCTGAAGAGGGCATCGGCTGAGATACCCACACCCGCAGCGATGGCACCGCCCAGGTAGTTGTAATCCCGGTCAATGGCGTCAAAGGTGGTGGCGGTGCCAAAATCCACCACGCAGGCTGGCAGCCCATATTTTTGCTCAACAGCTACGGCGTTAACCAGGCGGTCAACCCCCACGGCAGAGGGCGGGTCGTACAGGTTGTGAATGGGGGTGCAATCTTCACTTTTTACGAGCAGTGCGGTTTTGCCGAGGTACCCTTCACAGGCTTCTTGCAGATGGGCAGTCAGCGGTGGGACAACTGAAGCGATCACCACATCCTGCAGGTCTGTTCCCTGGTAACCGCTGCTCTGAAAGAGCCCCTGCAGTTGCAAGCCGTATTCATCGGGCATCCGGTTCTGGTCGCTCTGCAGCCGCCAGTGCGCTATAAGCTTTGCCCCCTCAAACAACCCAAGAGTGATATTAGTATTGCCGATATCAAGTGTCAGCAGCATTTCATTCTTCCTATTTATGATTTAACAACACTATGCGGGCAGTCCGTCCAGCCATCCCTCTGACAGGGCCGGCTACCGCATAGATCGGTCCATTAAATTCCCGTCAATCTGAATGACCGGGGTAATCTTTACATCCCAATAATACCAACAGTAGTCTGATTAGACGCCGCGCGTGCAAGGATAAATCGCCGTTTGCCATACATTAAATCGGCGTCCAGCAGCACGGATTGCCGGTTTAGCAGCGCAGTTTAATTCTTGGCGTTGATCTCTGTCAGGACTTTATCTACCATTTCCTGAGTGATGCCAGCTTGCTTGGCTTGGGGCATATCCAGCAGTTTGGTCAGGGTCATGCCTTTTGCCAGGGCGATCATGGGGTTCTTGGTGATACCGGGCACATATTTTTCCAGGATTTCCACGGCTCTGCTGTCTTTTAATAGAGCGCCCACTTTAGACTCTAATGTGAATGCCATAAATTCTCCTTTTTTGGTGTTTTTCCACTAACGACAATTCTTTGTGACTGATGACTCATTTATTATACGCGGTAAACAGACCATAACGCAGATCGCCTGAATAACAGCTTTCAGATAAGGATGATTTCTCCTTACTTAGCCAAACCGGGCAGGTCGCCCAGGGTTTTAGCAGCCAGCACCGCGTTTAAAATCGCCTCTGCCACCACCTGAGCGGCATAAGCGCCCACCAGGTTGAAGTCCGCCGTGACCATGCGAGTGGATAGGGCAAACAGGGTATCCCCGTCAAACATGGTGTGGGCTGGCCGAACCGCCATGGCGACCCCGTCCTGACCCATTTGAGCCAGTTTGTTAGTTTCTTCTTTGGTCAGTTTTGCATTGGTTGCCACCACGCCAATCACGGTGTTGGAACCTGGCTGAGGCATATTTTCCATCTGCTGTTCGAACTGCTTCTGTGCCATGGCTTGCATCAAAGCCAATGTACCAGCCGGCTGGTTGGTCTCTGGGGAACGAACCCCGGCAAGTACCTGGCTGTTGGTTGGGTTAACCACGTCTCCCAAGGCGTTGACGACCATTAGTGCACCAATTTGAAGCCCGGGCACGATTTCCATGCTGGCGCTGCCGATGCCGGACTTCATGGCATAGTTAATCCCGAGTAACTTACCGACCGTAGCGCCCGAGCCAGCCCCTACATTGCCAACGTCACAGTGTTTACCTGCGTTCAGGCAGGCGTTATATCCCATTTCGGGATTGGGGCGGATGGATGGATTGCCCACGCCCAGATCCAAGATTACTGCTGCCGGCACAATGGGTACGACCCCTGCATCAATCGGGAAACCGCGCCCCTTTTCTTCCAAGAAGCGCATCACGCCTCCGGCAGCATCCAGCCCGTAAGCCGAGCCACCTGTCAGCAGGATGGCATCAATGTGATTGACCATATGCATGGGGTGTAGCAGGTCGGTTTCGCGCGTGCCTGGGGCGCCCCCGCGCTGGTCTACACCCGCTATGGAGGGCTGCTCGCAGAGCACCACCGTACAGCCGGAGAGACCGCTGGGGTGTTGGGCATGTCCCACCTGGATGCCATCGACGTCTACAATCGTATTGGTTCGTTGCATTTTACACCTCGTTTGTATCTTATAGAATAATTATAGTATATCTATCACTGCTGAGTGCTGCCCCAACAACTTTTCGTACAGGAATACTGGTAGCAGAATGCCCCCTGAGGTTAAGCGGTTAAGCCGGCAGAGAAAATGATTACCCCATACGGCCGGTGAGATAGTCCTCGGTAATTTTTTGAGTTGGATGGGTAAACATCACGGCTGTAGGTGAAAATTCCACCAATTCCCCCAGCCAGAAGAGACCGGTAAAATCGGACACACGGGAAGCCTGCTGCATGTTGTGAGTCACAATTACAATCGTGTAGTTATGTTTCAATTTAGCAATTAATTCTTCTATATGACTGGTGGCAATCGGATCAAGAGCAGAGGCGGGTTCATCCATTAAAATTACTTCTGGATGCACTGCCAATAACCGTGCAATACACAAGCGCTGCTGCTGCCCCAGGGAAAGCCCCATGGCATTTTGCTTCAAATTAGCTTTTACTTCATCCCATAAAGCTGCCTGCCTCAGGCTTTGCTCAACCAAGTCGTCAATGTCATTTTTCTTCAGCGAATTGTTTGTAACACGTGGACCGAAGGCAACATTGGCATAGACAGATTGTGGAAATGGATTAGGCTTTTGAAAAACCATCCCGACCCGCTGGCGCAGGACTGCCAGGTCTGTATTGGGGGCATAGATGTTCATCCCCGAAAATAAAATCTCACCCTCCATGTGCGTGCCTTTGATGGTGTCGTTCATTCTATTCAGACAACGCAGGAAGGTCGACTTACCGCAACCGGATGGTCCTATCAAAGCGGTAACCTGCTTTGGGAAAATAGGCATATTGATTTCCCGCAAGGCAATGTTTTTGCCATAATAAAAATCAAGGTGGTTGATTTCAATAATTGGTTTGTCAGTCTCTTCCATTTTGCATAATTCTACCTTATTGTTTTTGGAGATCAGGAAATTTCTGAACAATGGATTTTGGACGGCATCCGCTACGATTCTTGCCAGCAAAGATGATTTATAGAATATAATCGCACTGATGAAAAAGCTGACTGGCTTATTTTTGTTGCTTTGTGTGAGCATTGGTTTCACTGCCTGCTCAACCCGATCCACCAATGCCAATTCTCAAAACGATTCCACCCCAAAAGTCTACATAGAGAATAAAGGTTCAGATACGATCGTTAACCTTGCCCTGGCATGGGCGGAAGCTTACCAGAAGCTGTATCCTTCAGTCAGTATCTCAATCACCGGAGGTGGGACCGGCACCGGGATAGCGGCGTTGATCAACAATACTGCTGATATTGCCAATGCATCCCGCCAGATCAAAGAAGAGGAAATCCTGAATGCCAAAAATAATGGCGTTAACCCTTATGAGATTGTGATTGCAAGAGATGCCATTGCCATCATTATCAATCAGAATAACCCGGTGGATCACTTAACCTTGCAGCAGATTTCTGATATCTATTCCGGGAAAATAAACAATTGGAAAGAGGTGGGCGGTGAAGATCGCGCGATCGTGCGGCTTTCTCGTGAGAGTAATTCCGGCACGCACGTCTATTTTTTAGAGACCGTTCTTCGCATGGGCGATAAAAACAGCAAGCTCCTGTTTGATACACATACCCTGTTGCTGCCTTCTTCGGAAGGGATTACCACCGAGGTTCGGGATAACCCGAATGCTATCGGATATGATGGCTTGGGGTACGTTACCCCTGATGTAAAGGTGGTTGGGGTTGGGGTAAGTGATGAAGGCCCCTTTATTTACCCATCCGCAGAAACAGTTAACCAGGCTGTCTATCCAATTTCCCGTGACCTGTATGCTTATACCAACGGAGAACCCACCGGTGCTCTCAAGGACTACCTTGATTGGATTCTTTCAAGCGAGGCACAGCAAATTGTTCTCGAGACCGGTTTTGTGCCCATATCAACTACCGATTAGTACCATGACAATATTTCCTAAAGACACCTCAAAAAAGACCAAGCCGGTTTCCGGATCTTCTGATAAAACGGATGCTGTGGTAACCCCGTTGATAAAGGCCTGCGGTTATTCTGCCATTCTCTTTGTTCTGCTAATTTTCTTTTTCTTACTGCGCGAAGGCCTCTCAACCTTTGATGAGGTCTCGTTAAGCAATCTGTTTTCTACGCGCTGGTACCCGACGGAAGGTTATTATGGAATTATGCCGCTTCTCAGCGGTTCGCTGTTGGTTACTGCAGGAGCCACTATTTTTGCTGTGCCGATCGGGCTTTCCATTGCAATTTATCTTTCAGAAATAGCCCCGAGGTGGATGCGAGATATCCTTAAGCCGGTGATTGAAATTTTGGGTGGCATACCCTCGGTCGTACTCGGTTTCCTTGGCATAATCATCCTTTCGCCCGCACTTCGCAACCTGCTTGACCTTCCGACCGGTCTAACCGTCTTGGCTGGGTCCATTCTACTCGGAGCCATTGCCATTCCGACCATTGTATCCATTGCAGAAGACGCTCTTGACGCTGTGCCGCGCTCGTATCGAGATGCCGCTTTGGCGCTTGGCGCCACACCCTGGCAGACCATCTGGCGGGTGACTTTGCCGGCAGCTCGTTCGGGGGTGCTCACGGCAGTGATGCTTGGCATCGGCCGGACGATTGGTGAGACGATGACGGTCATGATGGTGACAGGCAATGCCGCCGTGATGCCTGAAGGATGGAAATCTTTTTTGGAACCGGTACGCACCATGACCGCCACGATCGCTGCCGAAATGGGTGAAGTTGCCAGCGGCAGTACCCACTACCACGTCCTATTCTTTATTGGGATCATTCTGTTCCTGATCTCAATGGCTGTTAATGTGATTGCCTCCTTGGTTGTGAACCGCAAGCAGAAACGTTCTGAACGGATTCTGTCATGATCCAGACCTCCAAAAAGCGCCAACGGAACCAAAGCATTGGTTACACAGTGATGACCATTGTGGCAATCATGGTTGTCTTCTTGATCGTTGCAATTGTGGCATATATCATTATCAAAGGCGCCCCTGCCATTTCTGCAGAGTTTGTTTTTGGCTATCCTTCTGATGGAATGAAGGCGGGTGGCATATTCCCGGCAATTGTCGGAACGGTCTATCTGACGATTGGAACAGCGATTTTTTCGATACCGCTGGGAATCGGTGCCGCCATCTACTTGTCTGAATACGCGCCAGATACTACCTGGACGCGTATTATCAGGCTTGCCATTACCAATTTATCCGGTATCCCCTCAGTGGTTTATGGACTTTTCGGATTGGGACTGTTTGTCAACTTTCTGAAATTCGGCACCAGCATCCTGGCAGGCTCCTTGACCCTTGCCATAATGACTTTGCCGGTTATCATCAGCACAACTGAAGAAGCTCTGCGAGCTGTTCCGCAATCATTCCGGGTTGTCAGCATCTCGCTTGGGGGAACCCGTTGGCAGACCGTCCGCAAAGTCGTTCTTCCGGAAGCGATGCCGGGAATTCTGACGGGTGTTATTCTTGGATTGGAAAGAGCAGTAGGCGAGACAGCGCCAATCATGTTTACCGTAGCAGCTTTTTTCTTGCCTCAATTGCCTTCCTCACCCATGGACGCGACCATGGCTCTGCCTTATCACCTTTTTGTGATTTCCACCCAGGTTCCGGGGATGCCAATTAAGATTCAGTTTGGGACTGCACTGGTCTTATTGGCGTATGTGGTCGGCATGAATATAATTGCAACTCTGATCCGCAAACGGGCACGAGCACGCCGGCAATGGTGACCAATGGATAAGATTGTTATTGAAGACCTGAGCATACAATATTCGGATGGTATGGAATCGCTTAAGAATATTAATTTACGGATTCCTGCCAATCAGATTACAGTTTTATTTGGTCCTGCTGGGGGGGGCAAATCAACACTTTTGCGCACGATCAATCGCCTGAACGACCTGGCAGATGTCAAATTTGCCACTGGCAAAGTTTTTCTGGATGGAATTAACATTTTGGATAAGGATACCGACCTCATCACCTTGCGCAGAAAAATTGGCATGGTCTTTTCAAATCCAGTCGTTCTGCCCTTCAGCATCCGACGGAATGTTCTCTTTGGGCTTGAATTGGCTGGCGAGCGCAATCCGAAGGTGCTCAGGCATGCAATTGAACGGAGTTTATCCCAGGCTGCCCTGTGGGACGAGATAAAGGATCGGCTTGATGATCCTGCGGTTGCATTGTCTGGCGGGCAGCAGCAGCGGCTTTGCCTGGCACGCAGCCTGGCTCAGCAGCCCGAAATAATTCTTCTGGATGAACCGACCTCTGGTTTGGACCCCATCTCAACTTCTAAGGTCGAAGATTCCCTGCAGGAACTCAAGAAGGATTATACCATCGTGCTGGTGCCTCACTCAATCCAACAGGCAGCCAGGATGGCAGACACAGCCGCTTTCTTTTTGCAGGGTAGTTTGGTTGAAGTTGCGCCCGGCAAGGATATTTTTACAAATCCAGTCGATAACCGAACAGAAGATTATATTGAGGGGCGTTTTGGTTAGTCAGGCTCCGGGTATTTTGCTTGACAAGGATCAGGAAACCTTATTTTAGCTGGTTCCCGCCGACTCGGTGGGGTGGCAGATGTGAGTGGCTCACACCTGCCTTGGCAAGGGAAACGTTAACCCCAGTCTGCTGGGCACTGAAATAAACGGGTGCGGTTCTGCCGCATCCGGCAATCCATCATCCAGAATAACAGCCCTGAAGCCGGGCTGGCTGTCTGGTTTGGATTATTATTCCCCGTCCTCTTCTTCGTTTCGCTCTTCATAGGAGGAGGAAATCTCCAACATCTCGCCGGTAGTGAAAAAGACAGTGCGCTCACAAATATTGGTGACCCGATCCGCAAAGCGCTCGATATCATGAATAACCCACATGACAAGACTTAATTGATCGATGGAGTCAGGGTTGGCTATCATGCTGTCAACCAGTTTGCGATAGACATAGTTGTAAAGATCATCCACCTGGTTATCCTCATCGGGGATTTTGAATGCCTGCGTGGTATCCCCGTTGATGAAAGCCTCAAGTGCGCGGTGAGACATGGAAACAGCCAGATCTGCTGCACGGCAGATCTCCCGAATGGGAATGGGAGTCTCATCCTCACCGAGTCGCTGAGTCACCTTGGCAATGCCTTTAGCATAATCGCCCATCCGCTCCAGCTCGGTGTTAATCTCAAAGACGGCTGCCAGGAAACGCAGGTCGCGCGCCAGGGGCTGATGGGTGGCAATCAGGGTGATCACACGGTTTTCGATGGCGTAGCGCTTTTCATTGATCAGGTTATCCCCGAGCTCAACTTTGCGTGCAGCGTCAACGTCGCGCTGCTTAAGAGCTTCTACAGCACTAAGCAAAGCCTGTTCCACCAGGCTTCCGAGTAGAAGAACTTCCTCCTTCAATATTTGTAACTCGAGATCTAATGAAAGGCGGGGCATATTTTCCTCCGGGTCTTTCTTCTGCTAATCTGCAAGCAGAAAATTGATAAGATGAGTCAACCGATTACTCTACCGATAATAATAACAGAGTTAATGGAAGGGATGGAAATTAAATTAGGGTTCCTTAGGATGACAAGGTGAGACCGAAAGCCCATCTTCATACGGATATTTTTCGTAGGGCATTGTGGTTGTGGTATGCTTATGCGGTGCCTCGTGCGGGCGTTCTTGAAAAAAATTTCGTGTCAGGCACCCAAAACGCAGATTTACACACTCAGGAGAAAACATGCAGGAATCAGCCTTACAGCAAGAGATCATGGAACAGCCTGCCGCCATCCAGCGCCTGATCGATGCTGAAAAAGCCACTATCCTTCCGCTGGCAGCGCAGATTAAAGATAAATTTAAATATGTCCTCATCGCCGCCCGCGGCACTTCGGATAATGCCGCTCGTTACGCTCAGTACCTGTTTCAGATTGTCAATCACATCCCGGTGGGCTTATCGACCCCTTCTGTGTTTTCGATGTACCGAAAACCACCCAACTTGGATGGTGCTCTGGTACTGGCAATCTCTCAGTCCGGGCAATCCCCGGATATTATCTCTGTCCTGGCGGAAGCCCGCCGGCAGGGGCGCCCAACCATCGCAGTTACTAATGACACCGCTTCTCCTCTGGCACAAACTGCCGATGCGGTGATTGACCTGTGTGCTGGTCCCGAGAGGGCTGTAGCTGCTACCAAAACGTACACCAATTCTCTTACCGCTATGGCGTTGCTTTCCTACGGCTTGTGCAGCGATGCAAACATGCTGACAGCCATTCAAAAACTACCTGCCTGGGTGGAGCGGACCCTGACGTTGACCCTGCCGTTGGTGGGGCGGATGGAACGCTATCGCTTCATGACCCACGGCGAGGTAATTGGACGTGGCTATAACTACTGTACTGCCTTTGAAATTGCCCTGAAAATCAAGGAATTGACCGGGGTAACTACCGAGCCTTATTCTTCCGCTGATTTTCTGCACGGCCCGATTGCCACGCTTAAAGTGGGTTACCCGGTGTTGGCAATTGCTCACCAGGGCGTAATGTTTGCTGATATGCTGGAATTGATTCAGAAAGCCAAGAGTTTGGGGGCGGAACTGGTACTTATCTCGGACGATCGGCAAGTGTGCGACCTGGCAAACCTGGCGCTGCCAATCCCGGAGGGTGTCCCGGAATGGCTCTCACCAATCGTGAACGTTCTGCCTGGCCAGATTATGGGCTGGCAAATGGCACTTTCCCGTGGCTTGAACCCGGATGCCCCCAAGGGGCTTTCAAAAGTAACCGAAACACTTTAGAGGCTTGCCAATTCAAGTGAAACAAACCCAACAGGGGTTTCATAATTGTGCAAGTTCAACCTGTACTGGGGAAAAGACTGAAAAACCAGGAGACCGGCTCGGGACCTGTGCCCATTCTATGAATAATTAACAGAGAACGGAGCTTAAAATTCTCTCCGAGATAGGGTCAAAGTTCCTGGGGTTAGGATGGTCTATGAAAAAAAGGTCACGTTGCCAGCGAGGCAGGGATGATCTTATCTCTCAAAGTAGAAAACCCACCCCAAAACTATTGCAGATTACAAGCACGAACTTGTTACCGGAGCCTGGAAAAAACTGCTTGAAAATATGAAAAAAGATTGGTCAAAATACTGGTAGAATAAATTTGAGAGTCTGAAAAAGCCTGTTTAGACTAGGCTGTGTCTGGATGTACAGGTGATATCACGCTTTTACAATAGATAATCTACTTCTAAACCCGTCTGCCGTCGAGTACAATATAAATTAATATTTATCGTTTATCCTAAGGAGAAAAATCATGAACTGTCCCACTTGTGGTCAAGCTCAACCTGCTGGTGCCCAATTTTGTAACAACTGTGGCGCTTCACTCGCAATCCAAATTCCGGTTAAACCTGCGTCTGAACCCGTTTATTCGCCGGTCGAATCTATGCCTGCCGAGCCTGTGCCTGATGAGCCAACATCGGAAGCTGTCTATACCACACCTGTGATCACACCAGAATATGCTGGCTTTTGGAAGCGTTTTTTGGCGGTAATTCTGGATGGCATCATTGTAGGTGCGATTGGCTGGCTGTTATCTCGTGTCACAGGTAATTTCTTCGGGAATGAATTCCTTAACAACACTTTTTTCCCCTTTGTAATTGCCTGGCTCTACTATACCCTGATGGAGTCCTCTGAAAAACAAGCGACTCTGGGTAAACAAGCCATGCAAATCAAGGTCACGGATATGCAGGGCAGACGCATCTCCTTCGGCAGGGCAAACGGCAGATACTTTTCGAAGTGGCTCTCAGCCGCCATCTTGATGATTGGTTATATGATGGCTGGTTGGACGGAGAAAAAGCAAGCTCTGCATGACCTGATCGCAGGTACGTTGGTGGTGATGCGCTAAGGGCAGCCGCTTGGTAAAAACAAGCTGCATGTGGTGAGGTCTTCCCAGATCACATCCAGGTGGAAAATATGTATTATCCGCATTCCACGTTAATTAGGTTTATGCGCCTTTAGTTTCGTTTTAGCTTTGTTGCGCCTGAGGATGTTGCGGATGGTATGTTCGGAAATAAGCATACCATCCAGCGCTTCCAGTTCCTCTCTCAGCGTCAGTGTCCTGGCTTCTATTTCAGCACTGGTGTTGTTGTGCACCCGCCGTGGCGCTTTCGCTTTATCGTTCAGATCCCCCGCCTCATTCTTTCGGATCGCTTTGTAGACAGTTAGTCGGCTTATCCGCAGTATTCTCGCTGTCTCCAACACATTCCCTTTGTGTGCCTTCAAGACTTGCAAGATCCCCGTCTGGCTGCTTTCGGACTAATCCGCCTCAATTCTTGGTAGTCTAAGTGGGTTATAGCTTTGATCAATCTGCACCTCAATCTCTTGAAATCTTATCCCCCATAACTCCAGACACTGATCCCGGTACAACTCATATGACTTGTCTAAAAAGTGTAAACCACGTCCTGACCTCCCCACAAAAACTGAAGGTAATTTATTGGCGTGGAATTCAGGAATAAACTATAATTATTGTATCTAATAATGGTGACACTAATCACCGTACTGGTAATTGATTAGGTTGCATCGATTTTTGAAGATATAGTTCTTCAGATCTTTTATTTCGTGCAGATGTTCTTTGAAAGGAGCCCGAATAATGCATAAACCTAAATTATTAAGAATCTCATTTATCCTGTTTTTGTCGCTTTCAATGACATATTTGACATACGGTGTTTTTGCACGTTCGTTCGCAGCTGTTGCGCCAGGATTAGGCACGGCTTCAAGCTTTGCAGTCCTGGGGGGCTCGACTACGACCAATACAGGCTTAACCGTCATTTATGGAGATCTCGGCGTTTGGCCCGGTCTTTCGATCACTGGCTTTCCTCCAGGAATTGTCGTTCCTCCAGGCACAACCCACGCAGGTGATGCGGTCTCACAACAGGCTCAGACTGATGTCACTACAGCATATAATGCTCTCGCCAGCCAAGCGTGCGATGTAAACTTGACTGGGCAGGATCTGGGCGGACTTACACTCACACCTGGTGTCTATTGTTTTGACTCTTCGGCAGGGTTAACTGGGGCACTCACTCTCAATGCCCAAGGCGATGCCAACTCTGTTTTCGTTTTTCAGATAGGAAGCGCGCTCACGACTGCAAGCGACTCATCTGTTCTCATAACGAATAGCGGTTCTGCATGCAATGTGTTTTGGAATGTCGGCAGTTCAGCGACACTTGGTACAAATACCTCGTTCCAAGGAAATATTCTCGCGCTCGCGAGCATCACCCTAAATACCGGTGCAAACATTGTCTCTGGTAGGGCCTTAGCCCAAAATGGGGCAGTGACAATGGATAATAACAACATCTCCATGTCGGTGTGCATGGCTCAAGCAACACAGCTCCCAGCGACACAAACTGCGCAGGCAGCTACACAAACTGCGATTGCACCTACGCTGACATCAATTGCTATGACACCGTCACAAACTTTGCCAGTGCCCATTCAGACCGCGATTGCCGCCACAGGGACCTCGATTGCTGCCACACGGACCGTTATCGCACCCACGCTGACCGCGATCGCCGCAACGCTCGCGCCTACACAAACTGCGCAGGCAGCCACACAAACTGCGACTGTCTTGATGCCGACCAGTACTGTTACACCGACCCGTACTGCTACGCCGACTCGCACTGCCACATTGACCCGCACTGCTACACCGACCCGAACTGCCACTGTATCAGCAGTTTTGCCTGAAACCGGTTTTTCTCCCCAGCACGTAACAGTTCTCTCTGCGCAACCTGCCGAAAAGGCGTATGCTGACCTGGGCGACCTGTGGCTGGAGGTCCCGCGTTTGAACGTGCAGATGCCCATTGTGGGTGTACCTCAAGTGGATGGCGAGTGGGATGTCTCCTGGTTGGGCGGTCAGGCCGGATGGTTGCATGGCTCGACCTTCCCGACTTGGTCTGGAAACTCGGTGCTGACCGGGCATGTTTGGGATGCTTTCAATCTTCCTGGACCCTTCTATGGGTTAGATACTCTTCAGTACAGTGATAAAGTGATCGTCCATGCATGGGGTGCTGAATTTATCTACGAAGTGCATTCAATCAAGCTTGTCTTACCAAGTAATGTGGATGAAATGATGAAACACGAAGATAAATCCTGGGTAACTTTGGTGACCTGCCAGGGTTACGATGAGGCCACTGATACGTACGAATCCCGTATCCTCGTTCGGGCAGTGCTGGTTGAAGTGAAATAAGGCATAGAAAAGAGTTATTTCTATCCGCTCTTGACCCCTGATATCATTGTTTTTCGGCCCAGCATTGAATCTGTGCAAAGCTTCAGTACGGGGACAAGGGGGGAATGATTCTATATGGTTATCATTCCGCAAACGATGGTTCGTAAGACAATTTCGATAACGACACCCGTCTTATGTTGCCAGCGATAAGATCATGACCGCTACCTATGCGTCTATTTTCTCTCAGAAAACTCGTGGCCTAAACTTATACCCGTAGATACGACTCAGTCCGCATAGGGGAGGTATGGGTAACTTTCTAACGGCTGGCGTTACCGCCAAGGGCTCAGTTGCTTTCCCTTATTAAAAGGCGAAGGATTTCCTTCGCCTTTTAATTTTACTTCAGCAGGGTCTAGATAAAGAAATGAGTGTTGGAATCGGTAGCGGCGGCAGCCATAGTGGCGACGCCAGCGATCTCAATTCCGTCCAGCAGTTCTTCACGCTTGATGCCCATCAAATCCATCGACATCTGGCAGGCTAGCAGATGCACACCATTTTCTTGGGCAATCTTGAGCATTTCGGGCAGGGAATCGATATTCTTCTTTTTCATGATTCCCTTGATCATGGAGGTTCCTGCGCCCATCATGTGCATGTGTGAGAGGGTAGCTTTGGAGGCACCGCGCGGCATCATCCAGCCGAACAGTTTCTCTATAAAGGTTTTTTTGACGGCTGGGGGATTATCCTTTCTGAGCAGGTTTAAACCCCAGAAGGTGAAAAAAACGGTCACTTTTTGCCCCATTGAAGCAAAACCGTTGGCAATAATGAAGGCAGCAATAGCTTTATCCATTTCACCTGAGAACACCACCATGGTCAGATCCTTGCCTGAGCCACCCCCTGTAGCAACTTCCTTTGAATCTGGAACCGCCTGCCCCAACCCTTTTTGCACTCGGGCTTGGACCAAACCGCCCTCGGTATCCAGGCTGAGCAAAGTGTTACCGGTGCTCCTGGTCCAGGCTTCCACATCATTGGCAAAGCCAAAGTCGGTGGCTTTGATGGTGACAATATCGCCATCTTCCATCTCTTTGACCTGATTGTATAGTTTCAGAATGGGTCCCGGGCATTGAAGTCCGCAGGCATCCAGTTGGTATTCCCTGGTTTCAACAGCTGGAATAGGGGTGGCAGTGGTAGCCTGGGGTGTTTCTTGAGTATTCACGTTTTTCTGCTCCAAATTATTTGGGTTGAATTGGTCACCGGTGGCTTGGGCATAAGTTTTAAAGCCGCCGGTAAGATTGTAAGCGTCAAAACCGTGCTGCCGCAGCATGCGCACAGCGAAGTAGGAACGCTGCCCGGTCTGGCAGTAGACCATAATCTTGCGATTCTGGGGAAGTTGATCCAAGTGTTGGCGCAGTTGATGAATGGGGATGTTATGTGCGCCTTCAATGAAACCAAGCCCCAATTCTTCGGGCAGGCGGGCATCCAAAAGATACCATTCGTCCCGGTCTAGGCTGTTTACTTCATTCCAGTGGATCACCGGGGCATCTCCGCGCAGGGCGTTTCCGGCTGCGAAGCCGGCAATGTTAACCGGGTCACGGGAGGAGCCATAAGGCGGGGCATAAGCCAGTTCCAGGTTTTCGAGATCAAAGGCGGTCATTTTCGCTTTGATGGCTGTGGCAATCACGTCGATACGTTTATCCACACCCTCCATTCCAACAGCTTGGGCGCCGTAGATGCGGCCGTCATCCGGCGCAAACAGCAATTTGAGCACCATCTGGGAGGCACCGGGATAGTAGCTGGCATGATTGTTGACATGGACAGTCACACTAGTAAAAGGGAGGTTAGCCTGTTCCAACTGGTGCTGGTTCAAGCCGGTGGCGGCTACGGTCAGATCAAAGATCTTGACGACTGAGGTGCCCTGTACTCCCGGGAAACTTGTCTGCCTGCCAGCGATCGAGTCTGCGGCAGTGCGACCTTCCCGACTGGCTGGCCCCGCCAGTGCCAGGGAAGTGGGTTCGTTAAGCTGGTTCTGAGTGACCTGGGCGGCATCTCCAACGGCGTAAATATCCGCGTCGGAGGTCTGCATCTGGTCGTTGGTGGCAATGGTACCATGCACGCCTAATTCCAAACCGGCAGCTTTTGCCAGGGATGAATCCGGGCGAACGCCTATTGCCAGCACAACCATATCTGCCGGCAACTGTTTACCACTGGCCAGGCTGACTTGCAGGGCACTCTCACTAACCTTTTCGATGCTTTGTAGACCGTCACCAAGCACCAGACCGACTCTGTGAAGCGAGAGGTGGTGGTGCACAATGGCAGCCATCTCATAATCAACTGGTGCCATGACCTGTTTAAGCCTTTCCACCACGGTCACCTGCAGCCCCTTGTGCGCCAGGTTTTCTGCAATCTCGAGACCGATGAAACCGCCTCCGACTACTACCACCTGTTTGGGCTGTTGCTCAGCCAGGTAGCTTTCGATGGCATCCATCTCAGGGATATTATGCAGGACAAATACACCGGGCAGGTTGGCCCCGGGGAGCGGCGGAACAATGGGAGAAGCTCCAGGAGCAAGTACCAGTTTGTCGTAAGATTCGGCATATTCACGCCCGGTAGCGACTTCTTTGACAGTAACGGTCTTTTCAACCCGATTGATGCGAATAACTTCGCTGCCAGTCCGGGCTTCAATGTTGAGCAGGTCCTTCAGGGAATCTGGGGTGACAACCATTAATTGGTCCCGCTGGGGGATAACTCCGCCAATATGGTAAGGTAGACCGCAATTGGCGAAAGAAACGTGAGGGCCCCGCTCCAGCATGATAATTTCTGCACTTTCATTCATACGACGTAAGCGGGCAGCGGTGCTGGCACCGCCGGCAACTCCACCGACAATGACTACTTTCATACATTTCTCCTTGATTTATTGAGTGATTGCAGCTGCCAGTTTAGTCTGATCTGACAGTTGTCTATTTAAAACTTGCCTGAGAGTGTCCAATGCCACAATAAGGCCTGGATCGGAAAGGGAATAGATCACGGAAGTGCCCTGACGGGTGGTATTGACCAAACCGCGTTCGCGCAAGACGCGCAGATGACGTGAGACGGTGGATTGTGGCAGGTGCATCAGGGCCGTCAATTCGTTCACACCTTTATCGCCGTCGTTCAGGAGGTAAAGGATCAAGATGCGTTTCGGATCGCCAAGGGCGTAACAGATGCGCTGATGAAGCAGGTCAATTTCGGTTTCGAGTGGGGTGATATCCATTGATTTATTCCTTTATCCGCATAAGCGAATATATTATATCACAGAGGAGGAAAAAAAGTGGCACATTTGTGAAAGCTTACACAATTTGGGTTAAGGGTAGTGAATGACATATACCTGACCACCTTGTGAGATTGAGTAGATTATTTGTTTGTCATGGGTTGGGTTGAGGGGAATATCGGTAGGGTCAATCGGGATTTCTTGCCCCGAAATCCAACGAACATAAATCTTGATCAATTACTCCATCCATTGCGAGCCTTCCCAAATGGAATCGGTCATGCCCCAATCTTCATTATAAAGGCCCATATTAACATAAGTCAGAAAGCTGGAATCAACCCAGTCACTTGGAGATAGTACTAGTCCGTGCTTCACAGGATTGAAATGAATGTATTCTACGTGACAGGAAAGGTCGGCTTCATTAATAATGAGATGAGCCCAATACCTGCGTTGCCAAACATCTTTTTCGCCTTTTATCCTTCTTGATAGATTATTACTTAATGGCAGGTTTTTAGCGTAATGTCTGGTGAAATGACTTTTGATGAGTCGCCACCGAGTGGAATAATCAGAGTCTCCCTCGGGCATGGACCAGATGAAATGCAAGTGGTCGGGCAAGATAACGCTTGCAACAATGGTAAAGGGCATCCGCTTTTGGGTGTAATTAATTGCGTCTTGTAACATACGGTTGGTATGCGGATTGGAAAAAATTGGAAGACGTTTGTAAGTGACTACAGTGAAGAAGTAGGTACCTCCTTCGATATAGAGCCTTCGATAGTTCATGGGTTTATTATAGTCAGGATCAAGCATAAATTTCAAAATAGAATTTACGATTGTTTTATTGGTTGAGTAAGGGGCAAACGCAATCGGCAACAGCTTGATCCTTATTCGAAACCTGACAATGTTTCAATGACGTAGGTGTGTTGGGTTTCGCCGCTGGTAGTACGTGGTAACGGGAAGCGCTCCTTGCTCAACCCAACCTATAGCCGTGGTACTGGAATACCACGTTGTGAGATTCAGTAGATTGTTTTTTTTCATAGGTTGGGTTGAGGGGGATTTTGATATAGTCAATCGGGATTTCTTACCCCGAAACCTAACAATGCTTCAATCACGTATGTGCGTTGGTTTCGCCGATGGCAATGCGTTTTGGTTGGACGCAATTTTCGCTCAAGCAATCCGTAACGCCGAATTGTCTAATCAATCGAAATAGAGCGGGTTGGAAATTAAAGCGGGCAGGGGCTGAACTCCGGGCAGGAAAGTGCGCCAGATTTCTAGCCGTACAAAACCCGCTTGCCTTACGGGGTATTCCAAGTGGAACTGTCCATTGCCGGGTGCGGTGAAAAGCTCCTCACTGCCCATAGGGGTGACCAGACGGACGCTATCGCCCCGGGTGAGTTTCTCCAACCGAATCTCCACCTGTGAAGTGTGACTCCAAGGCAGGCTGTCGCCCATAATGGCATTTCCACTGTGCATTTCCAGGCTCGGACCATCTGGCTGAAACGTGATGAAACTGTGCCCGGCAAGCATCGCCGCTAAAATGTCGCTTTTGCCGTTCGATTGGGCATAGACACCCAGGCAGGGTCCGCCCAGGATCTGGAAAAGACTGTCGCGGTGGTAATCGCTGCCGCAAATAGCCGGGAGTTTCTGCCCGTCTAAAAGCCGCTGCTGCCACAAATTTATTGCGCGTAGGTTACTCTCACGCATGGGACCATTCCAAACTTCTAGGCAGTCGAAGGGTAGGGTGTTCATCTCAAATGTAAAAGGGCAGAGCTCATCGCAGGGATGGTTGATGACAACAAGAGCGCCATGTTCACGGGCGGACTGAAAACGGGAGAGCACACCAGTGGAAGTGTTGGTAAAAAATGGCGGGTCGTAAGGTTGGTCCACGCCTAAAAAATTAGCATGCCCATGATAATGGGTCCATTCCACCCCCGGGATAAGGGTGAGATCGGGCGGGTGGGGCAGAGCGGCAGATTGTACCATCTGATTGTGATCGGTGATGCACAAAAAGTCCAACCCATGCGCCCGGGCATGCTGGGTCAATTCATTCAAAGTCAGGATTCCATCCGAACCGATTGTATGCGTGTGAGGGTCCCCTATCAGCAATCGAAGGGACTTGAATTGGAAGGTGAGGGTGTAGGTCACAGTCACACCTGTGGGTGCCACACGGTAGGCTCCGGCTAGAATCTGCCAGGTGCCGGGCGTAAGCGGCTGGGGTTGGTAGCCAGGCACAGCCTGAGTCTCACTGAGGAAAATCTCAGTTTTGTCTGAGCCGGAAGCGCCTACCTGGTGCCCATCCGGGGCGATCAAGCCCAAGTCAATCGTGTTAATCCGAGTGTGGGAAAGGAACTGCCCTGCTCCTGCTTGGCTGAGGGTATCGTTATGCGTAGGGTAGGCATAAACAAGCGTCAGCTTCTCCACATCCGCGGGCATCTCAAAAGGTACGGTCAGGTACAAACCCTGCTGTGAGGATTCAATAAAGAAATCAAATGAGATGGTTTTGGAGGAAGTTTCAGGCATTCGGTTCACCCAATACCAGCTTGAGGAAACGCTTAATGTGACGGTCCCAGAAGTACCAGTCGTGCTTGCCGTCTTCCTCGCAATAATCCAGCGGGATCGCCAATTGCTGGCAGGCATCCCGAAAAACTTGGTTAATCGGGTAAAGATCATCCTGCCTGCCGCAGGCGCAAAAAAGCTTGGGCAGAGCCGTGGGGTTTTGGGCAGCTTTTTGCAGCCAGACAGAGGGATCATGCTGACTGCCGGGCAGCTTGCTCAAGTCCCCAAAGATGTGCACAAATTCGGCATTGCGCGGATCATTGGCAAATTCACTGAGGATATACAGGGAGGTTACGCCCGAGAAAGTGGCAGCGGCACAGAAACGATCGGGGTAGTTTAAAGCCAGTTTGAGAGCGCCGTATCCGCCCATCGAAAGGCCAGCCAGCAGGGTATTCTCGCGCGAGGGTTTGAGCCCAAAAACATCCTCGAGATATTGGGGCAATTCATCAGTGAGGTAAGTGAAATAAAGCTGCCCATTGGGCATATCTGTATAAAAACTGCGCCCTACCGAGGGCATCACTACCACCAGCCCGTATTCCCGGGCGACTGTCTCAATCGAACTGTAGCGCTGCCAGGCGCTGCCATCATCCGAGAGACCGTGCAAAAGGTAGAGTACTTTACGTTCCCGTACCGGAATATCTTCCATTCTATGAGGATCAGGCACGATCAAATAGAGAGGTGTGCAGACCTTGATAGTTTCGGGGGTATGATCTATGCGGATGAGCGCCATGGGAGCCTTTCTATGCGGAAGTTTCGAGGGAATCTGGTTCAGGATTGGCGGTGATTAGGTCTGGTTGGGTAGGATGATCATCAGGAAAGTGCAGGAAGAATGAAAACACTACGCTGATGGCTGAGAGGATAAAGGGGAAAATGGTCAGCAAAAACATGGAGGCCTGGTCGGGATGCGGGCCTGGATTATCACCACTTTCAAACAGGTAAAGTTTGCCGACCAGCAAGAAAGCCAGGCTGGTGAAGAGCCCATTCAGGCGGTTCATAAAGCCGAGAGCATTGGAGATGATGCCTTCACGCCGGACGTTGTGCTTGTGCTTATCCTCATCCATAATGCGGGCATGCACCAGATCCATGGTGGTGATCACACCGGCAAAACCAAAGCCAACAAATGCGGCGCAAATGATAGCCATGATGTAGCTGTTGGCAAAGTGAAGCGGGATGAAAGAAAGTGTCAGGATAATCAGAGCGGCCCGCCAGACGGGTAGAAGTGAGTGTTTGCGCACAAGCATAGCCCAGATTGCTACACTGCCGATCGCAATTAGCAAAACGGTGGCAAACAGGATGGTCTGCTGCAAGCTGGTGATGCCGAGCTTGTAATCAGCATAGAAGGGCAGGGCAGTCATCACCAAAGACATGGTGGCGCTGTAAAAGGCATTTGCGAGCCCGGCGATCCAAAATTTGGAGTTGGTGACGAGAGTCTTTATACTCTCCCACAGTTTTGGTTTGGCTTCTTCAGGAGTGATGGGCTTTTCTTTGCTGGTGAATGCCATATAGAGGATCACTACGCCGCCTAAGGTACCGTAGATAATGGCAGTCTTGCTGAAGCCAATCGCATCGGTTACAACGGGAGTAAGAGCGATGCTGACGATCATGGCGACCAGTTGGAAAGCCTGGCGCAGGGCGTTGGTTTTGGAGCGGCTGACATCATCAGGGAAGAGCTCTGGAAAGAGGGCACCGTAGTTGGCATTGATAACGGAGTCAAGGGTTCCGGTGAGGATATAAAAGAGCATCGCATAAGCCAGCATAGATTCCCCGGATTTGAATTCGGGAGGGCTGTAGAAGAAAATCAGCCCCAGCACCAGCAGCGGAGTGCCAATTACCAGCCAGGGACGCCGGCGGCCCCACTTGGTGCGCGTGCGGTCAGAGAGATAGCCATAGACCGGGTTGTCGATGGCATCAATAAAGGTATAAATGAAGAGTACGGAAGCCCACTGGGTGGTGGGCAGCCCCAGGTCTTTAACGTAAAAAGCAGCGGCAAAGGTTTTGAGAAGGTTGATGGGGATCGATGTGCCAAACATTCCGATGGCGTAATTAAAGGATTTCATGCGGTCAGACTTCATGGGGTCACGCTCCTCTAAATGATTACGATATGGTCTGCGATCAATTCACGTAATTATATACAGGTTAAGCATTTTTTATGCTAACATCAAGTTAACGATCATCCCGTTCCGGCTGCAAAAAAAGTGGGCATAGATGAGCGGGTTTAGGGTAGGAAGAAGGCTTTTCAGTCAGATAAATCACCAACCTGTCAAAGGGACCAATCTGAGAATTGTTCTCAGAAATGGTCTGGACAGACATTTAATTCGGATGGGTAATTGGAAGAAAGGTGCGGGTACTTTGCTGGCTGGAAATGAGGTTAGGAATACTGCGCGTAGTCACTAACCAACCGCTTCCTAGAAATTCGTAGCAATCATTTTACAAGCTTAAACCAATAATCCCATTCAAAGTATAATTTATGGTTGTTATCATTCAGCTCAAGCAGTAATAGAAAGGAAATATCATGACTTTAGCAGATCAAATTTCCCATATCGCCTCAGTTGCTTCGTGGAAGGTAAAACAACAGGGTCAGATCATCCACCTTCAGGGACAGATTAATGACTTTGAAAGCCAGATTGGCGTCCAAAAAACGCTTTTGGCAGAACAGACCTATAAACTTTTCCTGGAAGGTGCCATTACAGAGGATCCCCTTGTTTCGTTATGTCTGAAGATCAAAGACCTATATGCTCAGAAAGCCGAAAAACAGCAGGAATTGGAAATCCTTCGTGCCCAGACCCCTCCTGAACAGCCCAAAACAGAACCTGTTTCCCCAGCCTCAAAAGCACCTAATGCAACTGAACCAATCATTCCAAAAGCCCCATCTGACACAGTCATCAGAGTTGAACCGATAACTGTAGAGACACCGCCAGAAGTGGTTGAACCTGCTGCGCCGGGAGAAGCTTCTGGTTGGGTTGAGCCGGGCGTATCGAACGAACCGCCTGCCCCTACGGATCAAAATTAGCCGTAATCTATCATAACAGTAGGAATATCCGTTTTTTACCTGATATACAGCTACTAAATGGCTGAAAAATCTCTGGCTCAGAAAGTTAAGAAGATCTACCTGCTCCAGGGCAAGGAGCGGGTTATTATTTTGGTAAATTTCGCCTAAAAGTACAGCAACTCATACATCAGAAACACTCTTTTGGGGAAATGGCGAATAAGCACCGAATCTGGTGAGCATCTGCCCGGAAAAAGGGATCAGAAACTCCCTTTGCCCGAGATTAACTGCTTGGAGATCCAGTTGTGGCAGCCTGCCGGGTGACCGTGAACGAAATTAATTACACTCTATTGAAAACCAAGTTGCTCATGATAACGCCGGACTTGGTACAGTTTATTTCCCTCTAAACGCGGTCTGTCATGCTGAACGCAGTGAAGCATCTTTACTTGTCCACCGCAAGAATTCCTTCGCTCCGTTTAAAAAAAGGAAAATTCCCTCTTTCCATAGGATGACATGTTCGGCAAGTTGGAGGTTCTTCAAACTGCCGGGATGCAAAAAGCAGAAAGGCTATTCTGGTTTAGCCCCAATCTATTTTAAACCATCAATCCCCTGATCAATCCTCTTGAGCAGGGTATAATCTGGATATGGACATTGCGGTCATTGGGGCAGGAGCATCGGGGATTTTTGCAGCATTAGCAGCCTCGCAAAGCGGTGCCCGAGTCACTCTGATTGATCACAATGCTCGCATTGGCAAAAAGCTGCTGGTGACCGGCAGCGGGCGCTGCAACCTGAGCAATTCCGGCCTTTCCCCTGAAGCCTACTATTGCGCCGATCCTGACTGGATGAGTCAGTTTCTCCTTGCGTTTCCGCTTGCCTCCCTTATTCAAGAACTTGAAGGCTACGGCATCCCGGTCCACCATCGCCAAGACGGGTGGTATTACCCGCTTTCGGATTCAGCCCACGCAGTGGTGGAAATCCTGCAAAATGCCCTCGAAATTCACGAGGTAAAACTGCTGCTTTCCACCCAGGTGACGGATTTCGAACCCGCCGGGGGGCACTTCTTAGTGCACTTCCCTTCCGGGAAGCTTGCCCGCACCCGCTCCTTCGACAAATTGGTTCTGGCAGCCGGCGGTAAAGCCTACCCGACCTTGGGTTCGCGTGGGGAGCTCTTCCCAAGCCTTGCGCGTTGCGGGCATACGGTTGTGCCCCTGTTGCCGGCACTTGGACCGCTGGAGTTGGAACTTGGCAGTTTCAAATCCCTGCAGGGGCAGCGTCTGGATGTGGCCAGTGCTATTTATGCCGGCACTGAATGCCTCGGTCAGAGCCGCGGCAATATCATTATCACCCCCTGGGGCATGAACGGACCGGGAGTGATGAACCTATCCCACCTGGCCGCCCGCTACCTGGAATCCCAGAGCCAAAACCGTCTCAGACAGAGACTTACCCTGACACTGGACCTGCTGGCTTATCATGCTGAAGCTTTTAGCAATCTTCTGGATCAGCGAAAAAACAGCCGATCCAGCGTTAAAGCCTTTCTGGAAGCCTTTTTCGTCCCCGGGATGGCTGAATTCTTCCTAGCTAAAAACAACATTTCAACAGAAATCCCCCTGCGCGATCTGCCAGAAAGACAACTGGCCCAACTTGTAAGAGGATTGCACAATGTAAGTTTTACCATCACCAATGTGAAGGGCTTTGAACAGAGCCAGTTGAGTGCGGGTGGGGTGCCGGTAACGGAAGTTGATCCGCGCACCTGCCAATCCCGTCTGATCCCCGGATTGTACTTAGTGGGGGAGACGCTGGATGTGGTAGGACCATGTGGTGGTTTCAATCTGCATTTTGCTTTTGGCAGCGGCTGGCTGGCGGGCAGACAGCTCGCCCTTCAACCATAAAAACAGTAAAAAGGAGAAGTAATGACCATTCCGTTTATCGAACCGTTCCGGATCAAGATGGTGGAGAAGCTCAAGATCACCACCCGCGAAGAGCGGCTGGAGATCCTGGCGAGAGCTAACTACAACCTGTTCAACGTCCCGGCGGAGGATGTGTTTGTCGACTTATTGACCGACAGCGGCACCAATGCCATGAGTGATGATCAGTGGGCTGGCATGCTGCGTGCTGATGAATCCTATGCTGGTGCCAAGAGCTATTTCCACTTCGAACAGGCTGTTCAGGATATTTTAGGTTTCCCTTATGTCTTGCCCACACACCAGGGCAGGGCGGCAGAGGGTATGCTCTTCCAGACGTTGGTAAAAGCCGGTCAGACCGTCCCCAACAACCGCCATTTTGATACCACTCAAGCCAATCTGCTGGTCTTGGGTGCCAGACCGGTTGATCTGACCGTACCGGAAGGGGATGACCCCGTGATCAACCTGCCCTTCAAGGGCAATATGGACCTGGAAAGATTAGAATCCTTCATCCAGCAGGTTGGTGCGGGGCATATCCCGCTTGGAATGACCACTATCACCAACAACTCCGCAGCCGGCCAGCCGGTGTCTATGGAAAACATCCGCAAAACTGCCGAAATCTACCACAAATACGGCATTCTCTTCTTCATTGACGCCTGTCGCTTTGCTGAAAATGCCTGGTTCATTAAACTGCGCGACCCGGAATATAAGGACAAACCTATCCGCGAGATTATCCGACAGATGTTCTCGTACGCGGATGGCTGCACAATGAGCGCCAAGAAGGATGCCATCGTCAATATTGGCGGCTTCATTGCTTTCCGGGACCCGGAACTCAAGCAGAAGATTGCCCAAAACCTGATTGTGCATGAGGGCTTTCTGACCTACGGCGGGCTTTCAGGGCGCGATCTGGAAGCCATCGCGGTAGGTCTGTATGATGGCGTGGATGAGGACTACCTCAATTACCGCGAGAGCCATACCCGTTACCTGGGGGAGGTGCTCAAGCAGGCTGGTCTGCCAGTCTACCAGCCGACCAGCGGTCATGCCGTTTACGTGGATGCCGGAGGGGCACTCCCGCGCATTCCCCCGGCGCAGTTTCCGGGTGTGGCGTTAGCCAACGCGCTTTACCTGGAGGGTGGCGTGCGTACCACTGAAATCGGCAGCCTGATGTTTGAACACCGCGATCCCCAGACCGGGGAGCAGGTTTTTGCCCCGATGGAACTGGTACGTTTTGCCATCCCAAGGCGAGTGTATACGCGCAGCCACCTGGATTACGTGGGGGAGGCAGCAGCGGAATGCGTCCGGAAAGCTGACCAAATCCATGGGCTCAAGATCACCTGGGCGCCGCAGGTTTTACGCCATTTCATGGCAAAAATGGAACCGGTCTAAGTCCGCTCCAAAACCAATTTGGCGCAGATAGAGTAAAATGGATTCCTATCAAGGAATTATCTGAGAGGTTGAAAATGCGGGTATTAATTATCGGTACTGGCTACGTCGGTTTGAATACTGGTGTGGTGTTGGCATATATCGGGCACGAAGTGGCCTGCCTGGATGTGAATGCGGAAAAAATCAAGTTGCTGCAGGCCGGTATCTCTCCATTTTACGAACCTCATCTTGATCAGATGCTGGAACTGGTTGGAAAGGACATCCGATTCACCACCAGCTATGCAGAAGCAAATATTCCCTCCATGGACGTGGTTTTCATCGCCGTGGGGACGCCATCCTTGCCGGATGGCAGTGCCAACCTGGAATATGTACGCCAGGCGGCTGAATCCATCGCTGAAAATATGGACGATCACTTCCTGGTGATTGTCAACAAATCCACCGTGCCGATTGGCTCAGGCAATTGGGTTGGTTCCATCATCAAGTCCGCCTACGAAAAGAAGACCGGTGCCAAGATCAACGGTCAGTATGCCGTGGTTTCCAACCCGGAATTCCTGCGACAGGGTGCTGCATTGCATGATTCGTTCTACCCGGATCGGATCGTGGTGGGGTCTGAAAACGAACATGGCGTTCAGCGCTTAACCGAACTGTTCAACCCAATCCTGAAGCAAGACTTTCCTGTCCCGGAATGCCTGCCCAGGCCAGAAGGGCTGCTGGAAGTGCCGCTCTTGGTGTGCGATCTGACCTCGGCTGAGGTGATCAAGTACGCTGCAAATTCTTTCCTGGCGCTCAAAATTTCTTATATCAATGAGATTGCCCACCTGGCACAGAAAGTCGGGGCTGATGTTTCCCTGATTGCCAAGGGGATTGGGCTGGATAACCGCATCGGTCCACGCTTTCTGAATCCCGGAATTGGCTGGGGCGGCTCATGCTTCGGGAAGGATACCGCCGCTCTGATCGCCACCGCGCAGGAATACAACCTTTCCATGCCAATAGTACAGGCAGCCCGCGATGTGAACTACAAACAGCGCACCTGGGTGGTGGAAACCCTGCAGGATACCCTGAAGATCCTCAAGGGGCGCCGGATTGCTTTGCTCGGTTTTAGTTTCAAACCCGATACGGACGACCTGCGCGATGCTCCGTCTCTGGATATTTCGCGCTTGCTGATCCAGCGCGGCGCGCTTGTGCGGGCACATGATCCGGTGGCATTGGATAATGCCCTCCGGCAGTATCCCGACCTGGGTGTGACCTATTGCCAGAATGTCGCTGATGCTCTGGATGAGGCAGAGGCGATCGTGCTGGTAACGGAGTGGCCAGTGTACCGTGACCTGGATTGGGAACACATCTCGCCAGTCCCTGTTATCGACGGACGCAACTTCTTGGATCGCGAGAAACTCAATCAGTTGGGCTTTACGGTCATCGGGGTGGGGCGATAGTTTTCCTCCCGAACGGGAGGCAAAGATGCTGCCCTCGTGAGCGAGGGATAGAGGTCGTCATCGCGAGTGTAGCGCGGCGGTCTCTCAGTTCGTTTTTTCTGAAAGAAATCTCCAGGGAATCTACGCTCTGTTTAAGTGGTGTGGCCATTGCGACTCGCTTTTGCGCGGCAATCTCTGCTTGAATCCGTATCAAAGAACTTGGCAGGATAGGTCGGAGACTTGCATTCATAAACTGTGCCTGGCCAGATAAATGTATATGCTTTTGAGCAGAGCCCAAATAGGGGACTTTTTCACGGGAGATTAATTACTTAAGAGAATAATACTTCTCGATAGTAATAAGAGGGTCCTTGTGGTCAGGGCGATAGCAGGCGGGTGGTGGTGTCGCTCCCCGCATGGGAGCGTGGATTGAAACTCATGCATTAAGGGTGAAAAACTGCAAGAAGAGATGAAAACTGACGCCAGCAATCCCGTTTGGAGCGGTAATTTGTCTGGGGTAATATGCGTCTGGTTCGTAGTTTTCAACAGACGGATTTCGCGGCATCTGTAATAGAGTGTTGATCCTGGTCTTGGATTGAACATAGTTCTAACCTATACAAATAAGGAATTAGAAAAATTATCTAATTCCTTATTGTGGGAAAGCGTTAAGATTTATGGATAGGGGAGTTTTGCGCTTGTGTTTAATTCATCTCCAGCGCCAGCGTAGCCACTATCTTGCCACCAATATTGAACATAATCGTGGCCTCTCAATTGTTGACCACCACAATTTGTCTTAGTTCGAGCCATGCCATCAGAGAAAGAGGTTACATCTTTTTGCATCATCCAACTGTAACTGCTGTCGTAGCTGAATATGGATTCATATACAATATTGTAGTTACAGCTGCAATGGGTTTGCCAATAGGTTAATCCCAACTGGTCCATTGAACGGGAAGGAGAAGTATCCATTGAAAATCCACCATTCCAATGTGTGTTTCCTTGATCTATTATCCGATTGTTATAGTAAATGGTTGTCAATCCATGGTAATTTGCTGAGGCTGCTTGGACGGAAGCAACAACTGAAAAAATCAGGGTTGCACACATCGTAAATATTATCCATTTGGTTTTCATTATTTCCCTCTATCCTAGATAAGCAGCAGCATTATCCGGGAAGCCATTCACGGACTCGACCGAGATAATCTCAGTCCGAGTCTGCAGTATCTCGGTTCCATTGGGCTGAATCAGATAAGTTTCGATTGCCTTTACCATACCAGTGTCCAATGTGAAGGTATAGACATCGTTGATGGCATTAACCAACAGATCTTCTCTGAAATTAACCGTTTGGTCAAGACTAATTTTAGAGGCTATCAATATGGATTCTGCAGTCGTTCCAACTATTGAACTAGCCACGTTTCCTTTTCCAAGGTAATAGGAAGAGAAACCAAAATCCAGCGATTGAAGATAGAAATCTTCAGGAGCCTCACTTTTCATATTCGGGAAAGTCAGATTAGTAAACAATTTGTTTTGATAGATGACCACTTGTGAAGTCTTTGGATCACCTGTGTCTGTGATACTTACATATTCAAGGATCTCACCATTTTCACCTAACAGGTACCATTCGTCAATTTTTTCGAATTGCGGAATTGGAGACCCATCCGCTAAAGTATCTGAAGCGCTGAGAAATACATCCTTTGTTTTAGCTATATGCAGATATCCTGGGGCCAGCAATTCCTTGGATGCCTTAGCGTTTAAATCCATTAGTGTCTGTATCTCGTTTTGAATTGATCCCAGGGAGGGTACTTCATTCCCCTCCTGGGAGATTTGGGTATGCCCGGAAATATTGGGACCGGTTTTTACTGCCGTAACTTGGAGAATTGGTGCAGTCTCGTCTTGACCGGATGGGACCAGCCATTCGACAATAGATTTTCCTTGCGCTGCAGTTTTACTGTTAGCAAAAGCGCCAAGGATGAAGATCAGTAAAATACTTAAACAAATCCCGACTAATTTTTTGATTTTCATTGTACTCCTATTTATATTAATTTGTCTTTAGTATGTTAGTATTTTCGCTCTCCTATCTCATATTATAGGGTGAGACATTTGATTTGTCAATTTGACTTTAGGACGTGTCTTCCAAAGTAAATTGCGGCGTTATGACCCCCGACTGAAACTTGCTTTCAGGAAAGCAGACCTAGCGTATTAAGACGTGTCAGCTCATCTCAACACTGAACCATTTGAAAGCAAAGAACTTCGTTATAGATGCGGATAACCTCAAATAATGTTGGTCTTAGGTTTATTAGTTGCTGTTTGGCTGCGTGCATTGAATTTTCTCTCCACAATGCCGGAAAACATTGGTCTTAACGCTATAGGATTACCTGGGCTCGGGCACAATTCGGTTTTGACGGGGTTGATTGTTACTCACACAGAAGCGCAAAGACGCAATAGTAACAGGAAGCACTTACCCTCATCAAAGAGTTACAAAACCAGCCTTCTTCAGAATAATTCTGAAGCGAAATGATTTTGTGGCAGGATTTGGAAAATAAATCCCTGCAACCTACAAGATTCCCCACAGAAAGTGTTTCAGGTTGGCTTTTCGCTTAATTTTACCCAAAAAAATACCTATACGCAAATAGAGAGCGTCTGTAGCGCTCTCTATTAAAAATAATTTGTGGAATCCTGCTAAAACCCAAATTCTCAGCTGTAAATACGGCTTTTATCTCAAGATCATAGGCATGTTTGTCTGGTAAGTGGCAATACCTGTGCAATTGAAGAGGGTGACAGTATTATCTTTCGGACGACCCACTATCAATTGCGACCTGACACTGTCATAATCTGAGACCATCTGGTTCACACCGCTTTCAGCAATGCCAAACACGCTGTTATCCATACTCACTGGGCCCACGAACAGATCTTCTCCACACCCAAGCAGGCTGATAGCACCATGCTTAATTCCATCAGTCCAGTTAGGAAAATGCATGGCAGCATTGCCATCCTCTAATACGTCAAGGGTCGAATTGTTAAAAGTTTGATCATCCGCGCTGGTATTCACAAGGCTGTTGGATGACGATACCACACCACTGGTTCCAATAGACCCATCCCCCCATGTAATCGCACCCACCCCTCCGGCGCCGCTCCATTGCGAGCTCGTTACTACGTAATCCCCATCGCTCAGGGCAGTCACTCCTCTCGGTCCCCAGGTTATATTGCTGCCATCGCCCACCAAGTCGCCCGAACTACTTCCGACTAAACTGTTCGTAGCGGAGACTGGTCCGATCGTACCACCCATGCCATTTCCCCAGGTGATGGCACCGGCGTCTACAACTTCTCCATTATCCCATTGAGGAATGCTTACGACATAATTGCCATTCGTAAGCAGGGTGATGCCACCGTTCCACCAATTTCCGCCTATCTGATCATCCACAGTACTTCCCACCAGGCTGTTCTCCGCAGATACGACACCAATTGTCCCGCTGGTGCCATTCCCCCAGGTGATGGCACCGGCATCTGTAATTGCACCATTATCCCAGTTAGGGCTGCGCACCACATAATTGCCATTCGAGAGAGCTGTTACGCCGCCGCCATATAAACCACTGCCCACTTCGTCATCCGCGGTACTGCCCACCAGGCTGTTGGCTGCGGATATCTGGCCAATCGCCGTATGGCTACCATCCACCCAGGTTACAGTCCCGATGCTGGACTCATTATAAAAATTGGTGGTGATTACCACATAGTTCCCGTTGGTTAATGGGACCACTCCCCCGTCGCCCACAGCATCGTAAGTTTCGATGCCCACCAGGCTATTGGCTGCAGAGACTTTGCCAACTGTGCCGGTGGCTCCATTTCCCCAGGTTACAGCTCCAATGTTAGTCAATCCACCAGCTTCATCATACCAGTCCGGGCTGCTCACCACATAATTGCCGTTGGTAAGGGCGATTACACCGCCATCCCCGACGCCAACAAGCGAGTGACCCACCAGGCTGTTAGCTTCAGAAATTGTGCCTTTGATGCCAACCGCCCCATTTCCCCAGGTGACAGCGCCAGCATAAAGACCCCAATCAGGACTGTTGATCACATAGTTGCCATTGGTCAGTGCGATCACTTCTTCTCCAACATACTCTCCCTCCTGAGTACCCACCAAGCTGTTGGCTGCGGAGATTTGCCCTGCGACTCTGGAGGTGCCGCTGCCCCAGGTAACCGCCCCAAAATTGGTTTGAGTTTCATCCGGGCTCCAATTTGGGCTGCTTACTACGTAATTTCCGTTTGTCAGTGCGATTACCTCGCCTTTCGTACCGACCAGGCTGTTGGCTGCGGAGATCTTCCCTGCGACTCCGGAGGTGCCGCTGCCCCAAGTGATCGCCCCTGCATCCGGATGAGTTGCGTCCAGGTACCAGTGTGTAGTGCTGACCACAAAGTTGCCATTTGTCAGCTCTACTATCTGATCCCAAAAGGTATCCCCAACGTTATCGTCTGTGGTGCTGCCTACCAGGCTGTTAGCTTCAGAAATTGTGCCCTTGATGCCAACCGCCCCATTTCCCCAGGTGAGCGCACCAGCATCTTCTACCGCGCCGTTATCCCAGGTTGGGGTACCAACCAGATAGTTGCCATTGGTTAAGGGGGTCACACCTGCGTTGTTGTTGCTGCCTACTTTGTCTTCCAATGTACTGCCCACCAGGCTGTTGGCTGCAGAGACCTTGCCAACTGTGCCGGTAGCTCCATTTCCCCAGGTGACCGCTCCCACATGCAGCACACTTCCATTATTCCAGTTAGGGCTGCTTACAACGTAGTTTCCGTTTAAAAGGGCAGTAACCCCCCCGGAACCAATTTGATCACCACGGCTGCTGCCAATCAGACTATTGGTGGCTGAGACAGCCCCATTACAGCCGGTTTCCTGGCTGCACCAGGTTACCGCTCCAACAGCATCCTGATCTGAATCCCATAATGGACTTAAAACAAGGTAATTGCCATTAGCCAGGGGAACTATTCCGCCACTCCCTACTGAATTGTTCATCTGACTGCCTGTGAGCAGGCTAATACGAGCACCCTGCGGGCTGTACAGGTACACGGCTCCTCGGGAGGAGTTAAAGCCCGGGTCTGTGACCACAAAGTTACCGTTGCTCAGCACCGTCACCGACTCACCAAAACTCACACTGTCTGGGGGACCAATAATATCCGATTGAGTGACTGGGGAATCTGCTTGAACCGGATGAAATGTAACTGAAAGAACCAGAACTAAGACTAGGTAAAAAATACCAACGCCGGACATACGAGTTTTCATCTTTTTCTCCTTTATTGTCTTATAGAAGTAGGTTTGCTAATTCAACTGTGCAATGCCAATAATGTTAAAATGTGTAAAGGAAAAGTTATAGAATAAAACAAAGGGCTGGTGGAGGAAACTTCTTTTCTTCACGCCACGATGCTTGCATGAACGAAACCCTATTGTACTGCGATTAAACGTTAAATGGTCTAATTCCGACACAATTTCATATTCTTATCATGCAATAATTGCCTGGCTTCGGTCGAGAGAGGGTCATTCTGTGTTTTTGAGCGGGTCCGCCGTGCTGATATTGATATTAAGAGAGGCTATTATCATTTCACCCAGCCATCTGTTCTTCCCTCCCCCACTCCGGTTCTGCATCTGCATTTATAATTACTTATGAGAATAGGATCATTTTCGAAAAAGCAGGAAACCATGCCGATCAAAACCAACGCTAAAACCACCCTCACTCTTCCCGATTTGGGGGCCCCCTCACCCCGGAACCCTGACCAGCCCTCCCCTGCCCAGGCTTACCTGAACACACTCAGCCCCTCCAGCCGGCGCACGCAGCATACCGCCCTCAACAATCTGGCGTATATCTTCTCTGATGGAAAAATAGCGGAAGCAAATAACTTTCCTTGGCAGTGTCTTCGGTATGATCATACAAGTGGTTTGGCTGCTTATATGGTAGATATTGGCTATGCGAAGTCCTCTGTGAATAAACATCTGGTCGCTCTCCGGCGCGTCTTGGAAGAGACCTACCATCTGGGTCTCTATGCCGACCACAATGATTATTTCCGGGCAGCCGCTCTGAAGAGCCTGCGCACCGAAACTATCCCGCGCGGGCGCACGCTCAAAATGCCTGAAATGGTTGCCCTGGTGCAAGCCTGCCTGGCAGACAGCGCCAACCCAACCCTGGGCGTCCGCGATGCTGCCATAGTTACCGTGCTGTACGCTGCTGCCATCCGCCGGCAGGAGATCGTGGACCTTAACCTGGCAGACCTGGACCTGAAAGAGGGCAAACTGCGTATCCTGGGCAAGGGCAGTAAAAAACGGCAGGTTTACTTGCAGGCTGATGCCATTACCGCTCTGCAAGCCTGGCTGGACCTGCGCGGGCGTAAGTTGGGTCCGCTTTTTACCCGGGTAACCAAATCCGGGCGGATAATGCTGCGCCGGCTCACACCCCAGGCCATCTACTATCTGCTCAAGAGGCGCCAGGTTCAGGCAGGTGTCGAGTCTTTTACTCCGCATGATCTGCGCCGCACCTCTATTACAGACCTGCTGACTGCCCAGGTGGACGTGCTGACTGTTTCTGCGATAGCCGGGCATGCCAGCGCGGATACGACCAAGCGCTATGACCGCCGCACCGAGGAAACCAAGAAAGCCGCTGCTCAAAAATTAGCCTCCCCCTACCCCGCCGCAGGCAAGCCCGAAGCGCAACAAGAGCCCGAAATCGCAGAAAGCCCTCCACAAGCGTAATGCGGGTTTTTTCCCGATGTTCTTGTATAGTAGAGTAAGGTATGTTCTCTGCCCGAGATTCTCTTTTTCGGAAACTGTTTAATAAAGAAAAGTGACCAATTCCCCGGCAGGATATTGCGAAAAATACTGCCCAATCTCAACCTGTTCCATCCGCTTCTGCAGAGCATCCGGGGTATAGATACAGCCGGTCAGCAGTGCTTCCAGCTCCGACACGTCGCGCTGCCCGAAGAAATCCCCATAAAACTTGATTTGCTGAAGACAGCCATTCTCCACTTCCAGCAGGGCTTCGATTGTACCGCCTGGGTAGCGTGTTTCCCGCCGCAGGTTGAAAGCTGGCGAGCGCCCGTAATTCCACTCCCAGGTTTGGTAACGCTCTTCTGAAAGGTGTTGGATATTTTCCCAGTCCTGGTCTGTCAGGATGTATTGCGGAATGTCCTGTTCACTCTGAAAAATACCATACAAAATCTGCTGGCGAAAACCCAGGATATCGAGCGGTTGGGCAAGCCAATCGGTGATGTTGGCAACCCGGCTGCGAACCGATTTAATCCCTTTGGATTCAATTTTGGAGGGCTTTACCCGCAGCGCCTGTCCGACTTGATCCAGATCCGATTGGTAAAGCAATGTGCCATGGCTGACCATCCGTGGGCCTGCCACATATTGAGCGTTTCCGGATATTTTGCGCTCATCGACTACAATGTCATTCCGGCCGCTCAGCTCCGCCGGCACTCCCAGACTCTGCAAGACTTCAATCACAGGCGCAGTGAACTTGAGAAAATTGTGAAAGTTGCCGGGAGAATTGGGGGCAATGAAACTGAAGTTGAGGTTGCCCAGGTCATGGTAGACCGCCCCGCCGCCTGAAAGCCGCCTGACCACGTGCAGGTGATGCTCGCGAACATAATCGACATTGATCTCTTCAATGGTGTTCTGGTTTCGACCGATGATGATAGAGGGCTCATTGATGTAGAAGAGCAGCAGCTCTTCTTCCGGGGCAATGTTGCGGATCAGATATTCTTCGACCGCCAGGTTGAGGGCTGGATTATGCAGGTTGTGATTGTCGACATAAAGCATGCTGTAAATTCCTTGTTGGCAGGTTAATATTTTCCAAGTGGTAATTATAGCCCAGTCCGCGCTTGTCATCCTGAGAAATGGCAGTGACAAAGGATTTTTCTGTCGGATGTGTGCATTAATTATTATGTTCATGGAAGGATCCTTCACTGCGTTCAGAGTGACAAAATCAATCAGTTCCTATACCACCGATCAACACAATTCCTAACGGACTAAATTCGCTCTCTTAAAAAGAAACCTGCCCTCTCATAGGGGGCAGGCTCTGACTTGCTTTGAAAAACTAAAGGGTTACTTGTAGATGATCGGCATGAAGATCTCATCGGCAAGGCGGCGGATATCGAGATCGGTCGAACCAATTTGTTGGGTGCATTCTGTATCGGCACAGGTGTCAAAATAACCATACAGGCGGTCGCCTTCTTCGGTATCCTCATTCCAGGTGATTTCCATACTGAAGGGCACAAAGGCAGCCTGGGTTTCGGGAATGGTTACCTGGAAGTTGCCATTATCAGGAACGAGCGGTACCACACCGGTTGCCAGGGTAACGGAATCACCAGCCTTGCCATCAAAGTTTTGGACAACTATGAAGTAAGTATCATCAGCTTTGTAGTAAATCCAGTCCCTGGGAGCATTGATATATTCCAATACCGCACCGGTTGCGCTCTGCGTCACCAGGTAATCATCGGCGATACTGAGGACTCCATCGCCATTCAAATCATAGTAAAGGAACATGTCCAGGTCAAACGAAGTGGAAGCGGTAATTTCCGCCACCACACGGATGGAATATGCCGGGACGTCAATTTTCTGGACATAAACCTGGCTCAGATCATCCTCAGGGTCGCCGGGAGTGGGGTCTGGGTCGAGCGTAAAGGTCTCAAGGTCTGCTTTCACCAGGCCGGAGAGGTAAACATTGCCATCCGTGATTTCAACAGCTTCCAGATCATAAATGGTTTGGCCCGCGGCATCACGATGGGTATCCAACTGCACAAACGCAGGAATGTTGCTGCTCGTCGGCAAAATTGCTACGGGAATGTGCAGATCCGAGATAAGCGCACCACCTGCATGAGTTGCATCGGTATTAAACTCAATTGTGGCATATTGCCACTCATCCACGGTCAACTCACTTACATCGGCGACAAAGGACACTTCCTGTATTCCAGCGGGATCAATGGTGAAAGTGGCGGGGGTGACTACCACCCAAGCGGGCGCAGTCACGGTATAGGTCGCAGCAACATCTGCCACACTGGTAAAGGTGCGGGTCCAACTGCAGCCGCCCACACACTTGCTGTCGTACAGGCTCGCCAGGTTCAGGCTGGCGGGGTCGCCACCCAGAGCCGGGTCGGCAGCTTCGTAGTTTGCGATGCTTTCATCCATCACCATGCCAACCAGGGCAGTGTTTCCCAGGGCAATCCGCCCTGAACCTTCATCCTGTGGGTTGGCAGGGCGAACGCCTTCACCCAAAGCGGAACGGTCTGCCGTCAAGCCATCCTCAGCGGTCATCATCAGAGCGGATTTAACTTCACTGGGAGTCCAATCCGGGTGAAGGGACATGATCAGGGCAGCCGAGCCGGCATTGTGCGGGCTGGACATGGAAGTTCCTTGATAGAGGTCCAGTTCGTAGTCCCCACTGGGTGCAATGGTACCATCCGCAACAGCCGCCAGGATGTTTACCCCAGGCCCGGTGATATCCGGTTTCAAGACATCAAATGTGGTATTGGGACCAAAAGAGCTGAAAGCGGCGATAATATCCTGCCACAACGGGTCAGAGATCGAGCTGACATCAGCATAAATGCTGACTGTAGCGGCAGAATTGGCACCAATCCAGGCTTGCACAGCCTGTCCATCCTCCAAGCTGAGCATGGCTGCACCAGTAGCGATGCCACTCATGCCAACAGGCGGGCCGGTCCGGCTATTATAGATAAAGACGTATTCCGCTCCGGCTGCATAGGCATTGGCTTCCTTCGCTGCGAAAGTACAGGTTCCGCGCTGGATAAGCGCAATAGAATCGAGGAAGTAATCAGTTGGGAAAGCATCGCAGCCGAGTATATTGTCTGGATCATACTTAATGGATTTGTTGAGAATATCAGCGGCGAGGGGTGTGCCGGATTGAACGGCACCCATGCCAACCAGTTCCGCGGGAACTGCGCCGGGACCGGTGATATCGACCGCACTGGCAAAAATACGGCTGGTAGAGGAAGCGGCAACCGTGGATACCCAGGGCGAGCGGTGGGCTACCGAGGAATATCCGGTTGTGTCCCCAGCGTTGCCGGCAGAGGTGGAGACAAAAATGCCGGCTTCAGTGGCGGAAAGGAATGCCAATTCAACCGGATCGTTGTAGGGGTCCGAGCCACCGGAAATGGAGTAGTTGATGACATCCACGCCAGAGGCAATGGCATCATCCACAGCCATTATGGCAGCATCCCCATAGCAGGCGCCATTGGGGGGTTCCGGGACACAAATATCGAATGAGATGATCTGGGCATGGGGAGCTACACCACTGATGGTGGTGGCAACACCCTGGTAGGTTATATCAATCACGTTGCCTGCCACGGTGGAGGCGGTATGCGAGCCGTGCCCTTCCGAGTCTTCAGGACTGTTGGTTTCAATCGGTTCATCCTTGACGTAGGTAAAAGCGCCGATCAATTTATCGTTGCAGGCGGCAGCATACTCAGCGTCGTACTGGTCGGTGTTGCTGGCGTCACAAACGCCATAGTATTGAGCAGGCGTGGGATAGGTATATGACGGATCTGCATCGGAGGTGGCTGCAAAGGAGGGATGGTCAAAGTTGATGCCGGTATCGATAATACCAACAATGATCCCTTCACCTTTGGTCGCGGTAGTGTCCGCGGTCTCTCCATTCCAGATGGCTGGGGCTCCGATCAAGCTAACACTGGTGTCAGTATCCGGTGTCTCTACGGGCGCACGGAATACCCGCACCCCGCCTTGTTGAGCAAGCAAGGCTGCTTCTTCAGGGTTTAGAAGAAGCGCCATACCGTTGGTGGCATACTGATAGCGGAAGAGCACTTCAGGTGTGTAGCCCAGGAGAGCATTCACTCCCGTCAAGTAAGCATCCTGCTGAAGCTTGAGGTAATCAACATAGTCAACGGCTTCCGTGCTGTTGACGTCTAATTTCTGACCGGTCTCGCTTGGTGCGGTTGCCTGTAAGCCATCGATCCCGCCTTTGTAAGTCGCAACGGGGTCATCTTGCAGGATAATAATGTACCTGGCTGGGGCAGAAGAGCCTTCAACTTCATTCACCACGCCTTCAGCGGCAGAAACAAGTTCAAGGTTTGTTTTTGACGGTTTCTCTCCAGCTTCGATGCCGGTCCGTAACGGAATTTCCGGGCGATTACTGGGAGGTGTAACCTGCGCACTTACCGGCGAAATGATCAAGGCGAGTGCAATGACTATAGCTGAAATGCGGACTAAATTTGATCTCATTATTTTCACTCCTTAATAATTGGGTTTTGCAAACTATATTAGATAAGCTAAAAGGTCCCCCTTCCAGTTTTGGACAGATTTGCTGATCCAAACGCACTGGTGGTGGAGGGCTTGGTGGGGGTAGGATTTGTTCCGCTGTATAGGGCAGCCTCCTTCCTGACAATTCGAATAGGGGTAGTTAAATGCGAAACCTGACGTAACAACAGGATTAATCCTGTGAGTACTTTCGCCGATATTTCAAGTATAACCATTGCCGCTAAAATTGCAAGGTCTTTTTGCTTATTTTGCTTATTTCAATACGAAAATAATGGGTTATCGAGGTAAATTAATTCAATCTATTAATTGGAATCGATCATGCTACACCCGGCATTCCAGGATAGTTACCAGAATGCAGAGGCATTCTATGAGGGAGTATCCGTTTTTTATGTAATTTACGCCTGTGCCAACCGAATAGTCAGCCGGCGCAAAGCCAGCTTGGTCTGGGGATTGCGCTCGAAAAGGGTCTTTGTCACAGGTTCAAAGCAAGATCCTTTGCTCCGCTCAGGACGACAATATTAGATGTCAGTCTGAACGCAGTGAAGAATCTTAACTTATCCATCACAAGGATCTTTCGCCCCGCTCCAGGATGACAGGGAGTGTGTCATTCCTCTACTCGTACTTCAGCGCGTCCACCGGCACAAGTGTGGCAGCGTTAAGCGCCGGGTACAAACCCGAGAGCAAGCCCACCAGCGTGGCAAAGACAATGCTGAAAATAGGCAGCCAGAAGGGCATGGCTGTGGCAATCATTTGGGAACTCATATAACCGCTTTCTGCCGCCTGGCTGGCAAGATAGGAACTGGCATAAATATTGATCAGCGAATTTAACCCCCAGCCCAAAAACACCCCGCCGATCCCGCCAACGAACCCAATTCCTGCCGCTTCCCCCAAAAAAATAGTCAGAATATTGTTGTTGGTGGCTCCGATGGCTTTCATAATGCCAATCTCGCGCGTCCTTTCCAGAATTGACATGGTCATGGTATTGGCAATCCCAATGGCAGCGACCAGCAACGAAATTGCCCCCACCCCGCCAAAGATGATCTGCATGACAGTGAAAAAAGAGTTGATCCCTTCCACTGTTGATTGGGGTGTATAGGCCTGAAAGCCCATCTCAGTTATTTGCTCTGAAACCTCCACTACCACTTGTGCGCTGTCCGCCCTGACAATCACCTGATTGTAACCTTCCTTCTCACGGTTGATCTTCTGCCCACGGCCCCATTCATTCCAAATGGTCATCTCGTCCAGGGTCATGTACATGTTGTAATCCGACTCGCCCTTGGTTTCCTTGAGCACCCCAACGACTTCCATGTTGTAAGTGCGGTGGCTATCCGTGCCATCCTCATTCCACTTGGTCAGGGTTACTTTCAGGGTCTTGCCCATCAGGTCAGGCGGTTCCGTTTGTTCCTCCCCTGGCCTCGGGTTGGGATTGTAGAAATTGTTGGGTATCCACGACCCAATCACCACTTTGCCCTTGCCCAACTCGGTGATTCCCTCTTCGGCTTCCAGACTCATTTCCGCCAGGTCATCCACGTTCACACCCTGGAAGTTTGCCCACGACATGAGTTTGTCATAGGTGATCTCTGCGCCCGTCTGGACATAATCCTGGATGATCACCTGTTTGACCCCCGGGATGGCTTCGATTTCTGTGATCGAAGAGGGGGTTAATTTCACGATATCTTCATCGGTGATCTCCATTGCCATCCCGCTCTGCATTTCCGGGTAGCCGGGATAGACGGTGATGCTGGAAAGATCACTGATGCCCCACAAAGATTCGGTGGCATTTTTTTGCAGACCGGACCCCAGCGAGAGCAACGTTACCACCGCGGCCGTACCAATGACCACCCCAATAGCGGTCAGGGAAACCCGGCCTTTGCGGCGTTTGAGGTTGTTAATTATCAGGCTAACCAGGTCAACAAAGCGCATGCGATGTCCTCTTTATTTTCCAGGCATGGGTTCAATATCGATCTGAGGCTCCGTTCCTATGCCTTCCGAAGGAACTTCAGTGGGTGTTTCTGTGCCTGTACCAATTCCCAGAAAACCTTTGATGGCGTTCCAGATTCTTGCCCAAAAACCGGTTGGTTCAGCAGGTCCTTCTGATGGCATTTCTTCACCCGGAATGGGCGTTTCCGGGATTTCCATGGCCGGCAGGACTTCCACATCCAGGCTGCTTTGATAGACCTGCAGTTGGTTGAAGTCGTCAGTGTAATTGATCACAATCGTAAGAGTGGCGGGGCCTTCGGCGTAGGGCAGGTAATTCACATCAAAGGTGTAATAACCACCCGGGTCGAGCGTACCGACCAAAGAAGTACCATTTTCGATTTCACCGCTTTCGCTGCTGATAGTCATATTGCCCAATACCACAGTCTTTTTGGCCAGGTTGGTTACCTGAATGGGCAATGAGGTCATCATATTGGCAGAAATCATGCCTGGATCGCGATAGAAACTGATTTCAAGTTGTGGCAGGGAATAAACCAGCAGGGTGATCACCTGGTCATCCACCATACGCGTCCCTTGGGGGTCGGTGTAGACCAGCGAAACCTTCAGGGGATAAGCCCCCGGAACAGTGCTCACGTTGACAATGAAATCCTGCTCCGCTTTCACCTGTGCATTTACCGGCATGTCGCCCAACAGGATTACATTGGACTTGCCGATGGGAGCAAAATTTGCCAGGTCTCCGCTGGTGCCCGATACACCGCCGTAGGAGGGGGTGCCTTGTTCATTTGAGCTCAGGCTGACGCCTCCACCATAGACCAGGGAGACCGAGCGGGCATCACTGTTGCCCAGGTTGACCACATCCACACTTAGCTTGAAAGTTGAGCCGGGCTGCAGAGGAGTGACATCGGTGCCGTACCCCGAGACCACCAACTGCGGGCGGTTCACCGCACCGGGGGTCGGGGTTTTCGTGGGGCCGGAAGCCGCGGGTTGGTCAATAGTGATTGAAAAGGTAAAAGTATCGCTATAAGGTGTGCCATCCGGGTCTGTGTAGGTTGTGATCGCCTGAATCGTGCCGGAATATTTCCAGGTTGAGAGGTCATTGACCTTGAAATGGTGGGTATGGGTCTCATTGGAAGCATCATTGGCATCCACTTCATACGTGGTGAAAACACCGCCGTCCTGAGAGACAAAATCTTCACTTTGGAAAGTTATGACAATATTGCGGGCATGTACATTTCCATTATTCCCCAGCGTGAACGTCAATCCAAAACTGCTCCAGGGGGAGACGGCGCCACCAGTATCAGTACTATAGTCCACAATGTAAAGCAATGGTCTCTCTGTTGCCGGGGTCTGTGCCTGTGCCGGCGAGCCCAGCCAGGCCACTGCCAAAAGGCTCATCGCAAGCAAGATTATCATTATTTTTTGTAGGTTTTTAATCATTCCTTACCACCTTCTCTGTTTAATTGCTGTATGGAATCTTGATATTGTGCTTCAGTCACCTGTTTTCCATCCAACAGGTAAATGGTAGTGGATGCAAATGCCTGCATGCGCGGGTCATGTGTCGCCACCAGAATGGTCTTGCCGGATTTCTGGAGCTCTCCCAGCATCTGTGCGATGCCCATGCCGCTGGTGGTATCCAGGTTGCCGGTCGGCTCATCCGCCAGGATCAGCAAGGGGTGGTTGATCAGTGCCCTGGCAATTGCGACACGTTGCTGCTGCCCGCCAGAGAGCTCGGTCGGTTTGTGCCCTATCCGGTCTTCCAGCCCCACTACTTCAAGCATCTCGCGGGCACGTGAACGCCTTTCAGGAGCTTTAATGCCGGAGAAACGCAGCGGAAAGCCTACGTTCTCTTCAGCAGTCAGGGAAGAAATCAGGTTGAAGGACTGGAAAATGAAGCCCAGTTTGTTGCGCCGGTAACCTGCCAGAGCGTTCTCGTCCATGGTGGCAATCTCTTCCCCGTCTACGCGGATTGACCCGGAGCTCGGCCAATCCAAACCGCCGATCAGAGTGAGCAGGGTACTCTTACCCGAGCCGGAAGGTCCCATAATGATGGTGAAAGAGCCTTGCTCAATCTCGAGTGTGACCCCATCCAGAGCCTTTACTTCTGTCTCGCCCATCTTGTAATATTTTTTCAGGTCGCTGATGCTGATAAAGCCGTCATTCATAAGGGTTTGTCATCCTGTTAGAAGTAGAATCCGGATAGAGAGAGACCGCTGAGCAGGGAACCCGCCAGGGCGGGAAGCGCTTCCAGCAGCAGCATAATTACCGCAGCGATCAGGGTTGACCAGTTTGCTTTGGATTTGTTCAAGCCCGAAAGCGGAACCCCTCCCATAAAAACCAGGACAAGATGAATAATATAATAGATGTCAATTTTGGAAAGAATGCCCTGCAGGTAAACAGCCAATCCGCCTTCCGCAGCCGGTATCAGGGAAGACAGACCGGGGTTTTCAACCAGCCTTTTGGTCGTGAGCATCACGAGGATCTCGGCTATCAGACGCAGCGCAAAGGGGGTCATCGCCCAGGCAGTCAAGTTGCTGGCCTTTTGGCGGGTGGCACGGCTGCCTGCCAGTGTGATCACCAGGTGCAAGATGCTGCTGAACAAAAACCAGATTAGCCAGTAGCCCGCCAGGCGCTGCAAAACGGGAAAAAGGTACAAATTAATTGGAGATGTCTGGCTTGCTTGGGATTGGTAGAATTGGTTCTGCTCATCTTCGCTCCAGTATTCAAAATTTTCGGGGATGCTGGTACCGTTTTGAGTGATCACACGCTGAATGGGAGCAGAAATAATCACCGCAAGTATCACGAGGACCGAGATGACCAGCATAGGAGTCATCCAGACTGGTTTTTCCTGCTCCAGAATGGCAGCGATGGTCTTGCGCGGTTTAAGTAGTATAGCCGGCAGCCAGTCCCAGTGTCTGGAGCCGTTTGATATTTTTCCTTGGTCTATTTCTGCCATGGCAACCTCACTAAAGCAAATTGTTATTATGTAAGACGAAGATTAAACTGGTTTCGTTCCATAACTGGCTTGATCCGGTTGGTTTGGTCGCTCAAAATGAAGCAAATCTCTCCCAACCCGGCTAATCTTACACCTAAAACCAAAACTGGACGAATTTACACACCGCATTCAATCCAATGCTGCTTCTGTGAAGTGCCCTGCCAGGACTGCTGTGTGCCCACCTCTTAATATTTGATCAGAGGGTCTTCCTTATAATAATTAATTCAGCAAGATAAAACACAGAGGGGTGACAAGAAACCTCCAAACTTAACCACAAATTGATACTGTTTCAAATGTCCATAGAATTAAAAATGGTATGCAGGATCAAGGAGCATCCTCGACAGATTGGTGTTTGTTGGGTTTCGCCTGACTGGAGGAAATCACGGGTGTTCCATCCTTATCCGCTCAACCCAACCTATGCCGGGCATTGCGATATTCTTTATTTCCAATGGTAAGGTCTATTTTGAGGCCATCGTACGTTTCGAGAGAGAGTAAGATTAATTCTGAAGCATATATGCAATCTGGCGGGCTTGTACTTTCTGTGGTAAACTTTGTTAGATAGTTGAATACCTTTAGTTTCAACGAACCAGGGTTTTCCCTGGTTTTCTTATGGTACGACCGCTCTTATTCGATCAATGGTGTAGCCGCAATGCGGGGCAAGAGAGCGGGCATGGCTGAAAATCGGTCCATGTAAATTGCAGCATCATTAGAGGATAATTTTGTGAATTTTAATACTTTTTCTTTTCACCCGCAGATCAATGCGGGTATTGCGGCGGCTGGTTACAGCGAGCCCACACCCATCCAAATGCAATCAATCCCTGCCATTCTGCAAGGAAAAGACCTTTTAGGTCTGGCACAGACCGGTACAGGCAAGACTGCCACTTTTGTTCTGCCCATCCTGCAGCACCTGATGAAGGGCCCGCGCGGTAAACTGCGCGCCCTAATCCTTGCACCCACCCGCGAACTGGCTGAACAGACCCACACCTTCATCACCCAACTGGGTCGAGAGACTGGCCTGCGCAGTCTGAGCGTCTACGGCGGTGTGAGTGCGAAACCCCAGATTGATGCCCTGCGTAAAGGCGTTGATATCGTCATCGCTTGCCCTGGGCGGCTGTTGGATCTGAAAAGCCAGCATGCCATCGACCTGAGTAATGTCGAAATCCTGGTGTTGGATGAAGCCGATCACATGTTTGATATGGGCTTTTTGCCTTCCATCCGCCGGATTATTGAGGCTTTACCAACCCGCCGGCAGACTTTGCTGTTCTCTGCTACCATGCCGGATGAGGTGCGCAGCCTGGCAACCAAGATTCTCACTAATCCGGTGACCGTGGAAATCAGCATCACCAAACCGCTTGATACCATTCGCCATGCCATCTACCTGGTGGATCAGGAACGTAAGCAAGCATTGCTCCTGAAACTGTTGGGCGAGAGCGGGGACGGCCAGGTGCTAGTTTTCACCCGCACCAAGCATCGCGCTAAAAAATTAACTTTTCAACTGCAAGAAGCTAAAATCTCTGCCACATCTTTGCAGGGCAACCTATCGCAAGCCCAGCGTGAGAAAGCCATGGGAGCTTTCCGCCGGGGCAGTATCAAAGTCTTGGTGGCAACGGATATCGCCGCCCGGGGAATTGATGTTTCGCGGGTATCGCATGTGATCAATTATGATCTGCCGGATACCGCTGATGCCTATACGCATCGTACCGGCCGAACCGGACGGATGGAACATCTCGGAACCGCGATTTCGCTGGTTACCCAGGATGACCTGCAGATGGTGCGCACCATTGAGCGCCTGATGGGGCAGCCAATGGAATTGCGCAAGATGGACGGCTTTGACGCCGGCTTTTTGAACACCAGGTCTTCAGCCCAGACGCGCAAACTGGAAAACAGATCCTCCCGGCAGCCCCAAAAGTCCGAAACCGCTCAGCCCAGGACGTATAACAAAAACCGCTATCATTCCTACGCCGGCACCCGCTAAAACAATCCCATATGGTGAGCAAGAAGCTCACCATTTTTAGTATAGGCAGCATAGGCAGTTACTGCCTGAACCAGCCAAAAGTTATTGACTGGCTGAGATTTTGCAATGACCACATCAGAACTGAAAACAGTTAGTCATCCACCTGCAAATTGCCTCAAATATAAAGGTTGCCTTGGCGATCTTACCAATCCGAGAAAAAACCTTTGGTGAGTCAAAACAGCCAATAAGAATGAAGTGAAATCGTCCAAGCAGGACGCCTCACTACCGGGCGGTACAGCTTCCGATATTTGTCAAATAAAATACCCGGAGGGTGTTGAAAAACAAGTTTAAAATTGACTATTTGACCAACCTATGATTCAATTTCAAGTATCTATGCAACCGAGGTGATCAAAATGGAACATGAGCGCTTTGCCGAGACAGGCCGTAACTCCT
>JBAQLH010000010.1:0-65646 GCA_049301715.1 Anaerolineaceae bacterium | reverse complement strand
ACCGGGAACACCCATGGAGATGATCGCCGCGGAGGCGATCGCCGGGGTGGGGACCGTCGTGATCGGGACCGCCGCGACCGCAGAAATTAAGCGATTGCCGTAGATTATGGAGAAGATGCCTCTTGCCAGGGGCATCTCTTGTTTTTATTATGGTAGGGATTGGGATAGCCAACCTTGATAACAGGAGAAATGCGGCATGCGGTTGTTGCAGGCGGCTCAATTTTCCTCTTGACAGCCAAAACGGTATATCTGCAAGCTGAGAGTGTAGAAAAAAACTTTCATGTCATTCCCATTTCAAGGGACACAACTTGCAAATACGCAGTGCCCATGGGATACAAAGAAAGCAATTTCATTTTCCAAAACTTGAGAATGTTTTGCCGAAGGCTCGCAATGACATTTTTCAATACCCTCACAAGCTTCAATTTGACTCAACGATCTTGCCATTGACGATTCTCAACACCCTTGATAATTTGCTTGTCAAGTCGGGGTTATGCGTGACCATTAATATGGTAGCTTCATTCTCCCGGGCGAGCTCACTCAAGAGTGTGATAACTTCATTGCCGGTGACGGGGTCCAGGTTCCCGGTGGGTTCATCCGCCAGGATGACCTCCGGTTCGTTTATCAAGGCTCTTGCAAGGGCAACACGCTGCTGCTCGCCACCTGATAGAAAGTTTGGGAAGCTGCTAATTTTATCCGACAAGCCAACCCTATCCAGTTTTTCTTTCGCGCGAGTCTCAAGGTCAAAGCTTAAAGCCTTCTTATATGGCAAAAGTGGGAGCATGACGTTTTGTAATACATTCAAATCAGGGAGGAGGTTAAACAGTTGGAATACAAAACCAATCGTATTACGACGGAAGTCTGCGCGGTCGTTTCCGCGCAGGTCTTCCAAATTCTGACCAGCCAACACCACCGTGCCAGAGGTTGGCTGGTCAAGCAAACCGATTATATTCAATAAGGTTGTTTTGCCTGAGCCAGATTTGCCTATCAGCCCGACAAATTCCCCCTTTTTCACATTAAAATCTATGCCATCAAGCACGAAACTTCCCGGACAAAGAGGGAATGATTTTTTCAGTTGGTTAATCACTATCATCGTGCGCTATACTCCATTCTCCATGGTCATTGGCTGGATTGGATTAAGGAAATCGGGTCGTTTTTTGCTGCGCGCAGTGCGGGATAAATTGAACTGATAAGCCCAAGTAAACATGGAATACCAATTCCCAGGAGTATTAAAACCACCAGGTTCGTCGGCAGTCTCGAATAGAATAACCAAAATGCAGCTATGGCTATGGTAGTGCCTATTATGGCAGATTGCAGGGATGTGCCAAGACCCTCTTTCAGAAAGCTCCAAAATACTTGCTTATCTCGCCATCCGATTGCTTTTACCAAGCCTATTTCGCGGCCTCTTTCAATTACGCGGGTCATAAGCATCTGGAAAATGCAAAGCCCACCGATGATCAAGGCGATGGCCGTCAAGGCTATGTGGAAGGGTTCCACTTTCATTGAGATTGATTCGCCAAGCAGGCTGCCCTGCAAAGTTTCTGGCACGTAGAAAACAACTGCCATCACAAAGACAAACAGGGTGACAGCGGAGCTCATCGCCAGTAAACTGGGCAATTTACTTCTGAAATCATTTCTGCGGATAGAATTTTTAACTTTGCTTTCAACAATCTGGTATTGGTCCTGGCTATTGATCAAGTTGATTGGTTCCTGTTGTGTAAATTGTCTTGCGGCAAGCAGAGTTCCAACCACGTAAAGGATGATCAAACCGATTATCGTGCCAAACACTCGATAAATTGAAAAACTAACGCGTCCCGCATGGATAAGTGCCAGGGAGACTAAAGCAGAGAAAACCAGGGAGATGGCGATAAACAGCCAGGTAAATTTATTGATATGGTTGATTATGTCTCTTGAGCGCCACCCCATCGCTTTATATAAGCCGATTTGTTTTCGTTGATACGTTACATTCAGATAAGCACTCGAGAGCGTGTACATGCTGCCGCTGATGATTAGAGCTGCCAGGAACAATAAGTGTTCTTTGTTGACCTCTCTCTGAATGGTGATTCCGACGAATTGCCTGGCCCAATGTTCTTCCAGGTATCCCAGACCTTCAACATCATCATAGCCAGGCACCTTCACCAGCACGTTTTGAGGAGAGGATCCCAGCGTGATATCCACCTGCAGACCTGTCCGAGCCCTGATTTCTTCTGCGACAGCTTCGATTCTATTTTGTGATTCCTCCCCAATTGTCTCGATCCCGCTCACCCGAACGCGAATGGCACTGATAAAGTCTTCCCGTCGGGAGATCAATTCGGCTGAATCCAGGTTCATCAATAAAGCCGGAGTATCTGCCAGATAGCCGGAGTAATTGTTTGTCGGAACAATTTGCGTGGAGTTAACCGCGTTTCCGGCAAGGTCGTATTGAAGCACCGCATGGGGCAGCGAATAAGTCTCCATAGGTACTTCACTCAAAGACGAACCCGGAAGGTCATCAAGATTGAAGGCGCCGACTGGGAAGAAGCAGAGTTCAGCATGACCTCCTTCAGGTCCTCGAATTCGCAGAGGAACAGAACTGGGGATTCTGTAGCTGACTTCAGGCTGTGAAAGTTGAACCTCTTTAAAGGCACTGACGGTGCTTAACCCCACTGGTTGAGCTTCCAGTACCAGATCATACCCCTCAAAAGAGTCCAACTGCTGGTAGTTAACCGGGGAAGGGAGCGCCAAGACATCTGAATGTTCACCGCTGGATCCTATGCAGCCGGCAACGTTGATTGTAGCCCGCAGTTTTTGAGAAAAAAAGTCTGTAATCGAGGGAATATCTGTGAGTTGCAAGGCTTCATCCGGAAGGGCTAACAAGTAGTTCAGACCATTTTCCTGCAACTTGGCGGCAAGGTGCTCATCTTCAGGAAGCATCACCCGAAAAGTGTTGGACTCGACGCTTATCTTTCGATAAAGATTCTGATTAGCGATGACGGGGATCCCCCAGCTAAAATCAAAGTTTGGCTGGTCCTGGTCCTCAAGATACCTGCCGGTGGTTATGGCATCTTCCAACCCAACCAGGGCGTTTTCACTTTCCGGATCAATTCCCGCTATCAGTAAATAAAGATCTATTTGGGAATTAAAACCGTGGGTGAAGTGGACCTCCCCATTTCTATCGGTTAATAGTTCTTTTCCCATGGGCCGGACTTGTATGCCGTCGTTTGCCTCAACGCTCATGATGTTTGGGACGCTGATGCTTTCGCCGGTTTCTGTCACAAACACGAGTCCATTATCGCTCCCCCCGATGGATTCAACCCGGTCCTGGATGGTATAAGTTATCTGTGAGCCTTCATAAGTACGGACGTTATCGGTGACCAACACGGATTTTACGTCTTTGTAAACAACCCATGGGGCTTCAGGGTCCCCACTGATCGTGTCAGACTCAGTGATGAAACCCATTGGCAGATAACCGATCATTGCGATGGGTGCGGCAACTTCAACGCCTTCAATCGCCTGGATTGTTTCATATTGCGCCCGGGTTATGCCGCCGGGTTGCCCACTTAAAAAATTGGGTTCGATGAGTCTTTGGCCGGAAACATCCAGAAAGGCGTTCGCATTTTCCGGACGCACGAGAATGTCATAGGAGGTACGCCAACTGTCTTGCAGGTCTTGTGTAACGGACTCATTGCTAAAACGGGACAGGTTGAGAAAGAGCGTTAATGACAAACTAACCAGCAGCAACCCGATAAGCTGGATCACTTTGAGCAGAGGTTTTGGATTTGTTCTCATCAGATTGCAGGCGGTTGGGAATGTGCCGCTGGTTAGTTAGTTGGATTAACGGTTTAACTTAGCAGATGTCATGACAATACTGGAAGATCGACTCATCTGGCCATGTGGCTCCACTGCATTGATCCCAACAATAGTAATTGAAGTAAACCCCATGCCTATAGTCAGGACTGTGAGCGCAATAAGGATCGAAGCAATGAATATTAGCCACACTTGATACACTCCATATTTGGGGTGGATTTCCTGGGCGCTGGTAGGTTTTACCAAAAATGCTGCAAAATTTTGTTTTGATTGCATGTCAGACCCTCCCAAGTTGCCATATCAATGAAGAATTATTCTGTTACAAACTCAATAGCCTTTTCTGCGACGCAAACCTTAATAGGTTCAGGCTTGGCCGGCTCTTGTTTTATACAGTATACAACTTTTGTAGGGATTTAGCAACTTGAATCCCAGAGAGGGTTGAAAGACCTTTCGCGTCATTCGCATTTCAGGGAATGCATCGCCGGAGGCACGCGGAGCGGAACACACCAGGTGGACGAGGGACGCAACGCGTAAAAACACAGTACCCATGGGATACGAAAGATAGCGATCTTATTTTCCAAAATATGAAATTGCTTCGCCGAAAGCCCGCAATGCCATTTTTCAACACCCTCATCCAACGTTTCCGATAGAGGTTAATGCTTTCCATTGGGTTTATCGACAGCTTTACCTGCTTTTTATTTTACCCATTTGTGCTTGCTTTAAAACCTGATTTAATCATCCCGTAGCGTTTCAGGGCGGTTAATAGAATCATATTCACCAGTTCGGTATGATCGATACCATCGGCAGCTGCTTCAATGACCAGATCAGAAATGACAGGTGAGAGACCAGGCAGCGGATTGATTTCAAGGATGTAGGGCTTCAGATTGTCGTTGATGTCCAGGCGGAAATCTACCCGGGCAACATCCAGAGCGCCGGTCACACGAAAGACCGCCGCAGCCAGCCAGTTGAGTTCATCCACCAGGTCATTATCGATAGGAGCAGGGCATAGGTAGTCCAGCTCTGCAGCCAGGGCGGTCTTCAGACGGTTGCCGTAAACCCCATCCGTTAAAAGGTAGGGCTTAAGGTCCACTTCCATAGGGGGCATAAAGTGCAACCCGGCCTGGATGCGCTGGGCATTTTCATTGAGGGGGAGGCGGCGGGCAACAGGACCAATCAGGTTGCCTACCATTCCTACAGTGATCTCGCGACCTTCGATGAATTTCTCGACTAGGGCGGACTGTTTATACTTGCTGATAATGTAGGCAAGCTGTTTTCGAAGTTCATCCTCATTGTGAACGATTGATTCGTAACTGATGCCCATGCCCGTTCCTTCACGGCTTGGTTTTACAAAGAGTGGGAAGGTCATGCCTTCTTCCAGAGGCTCATCGACCCGTTCAAACGATTGGAACTCGGGGGTGGGCAGCCCGTGCCAAGCCAAAATGCGCTTAGTCATGGGCTTATCCAAGGTCAGAGCCAGACAGAGTATCTTGGAGCCGGTATAAGGAATCTGAAGTTTCTCCAGAATGGCTGGGATTTGAGCTTCCCTGGAATCGCCATAGTGGCTTTCACTGATGTTAAAACAGATATCCGGTTTATAAGCACGAACTGTATCAATGATCGACTCATCCGCTTCCAAAAATTCAGCTTCATTGCTTCCTGCGCGCAGCGCTTCACAGATTGCGTTCACAGTCGATTCGGAATCCAAATCATCCCATTGATCTGGGGACATGCCTTCAAAATGAGGGGCATTTTTCTTCAGGTTTGCCAAAACCGCAACGCGGAATTTGTTCATTTATTTAATTCAAGGCTCCTTAAGTTTCGGGAAATAAAACGTCGTGATTATAGCACCTATTATGAGGCTGTAAAGGTTATTTTAGGACGGTTTTGGTGTTTGTTTTCCCCTCCTGAAATGACTGTTTTCAAGCCAGGTAGAGGACTTTTAATACCTATTTCGTTGAACCAATAAAACAACTGGCGGTTTTTTTGACCGCCAATTGTTGGGCATACAGCTTGAGCGGCAATAACGTTTTTATATCTGTTCAACAGCGATCATCTTGGCGTCTTCCCGCTGCGCTTGGGCAATGCCACGCTCGATATTTACTTTCTGAAGCATAATAATCCCTGCAACGAAGAAGACCACTAGCGAAACGATACCCCAACGGCTGTTTCCAGTCAACTGGGTAACAATGCTCATAGTTAATGGACCGATGACGGTATTGAACTTCTCTGCGACGCTAAAAAAACCGTAGAATTCAGCGCTTTTGCTCTTGGGTATCAGCTTGCCGACTAGGGAGCGGCTGAGTGCCTGGCTGCCACCCTGGACCATGGCAACGCCGAAACCGAGTAAAAAGAAATGCCATTCCTCGGTCATGAAGAAACCGACAATGGCTACCAGAGTGTAAATTGCCAGACTGAGGGTGATGGATTTCTTGGTGCCAAGCTTTTTTGATAATTTACCAAACAGGATGGAGAAGGGAGCCGCAACAAACTGCACCATCAGGAGCGTCCCGAGTAGAGTCATGGTGCCAAAACCCAGATCGGTGCCAAATGCAACTGCCATGGTGATGATGGTTCCAATTCCGTTGGCGTAAACCAGGAAGGTCAACAGGAACCAGAAAAGATCCTGATAATTCTTGATTTCTTTAAAGGCTTTGATGAAGCGTTGGACAGCCACTGTCGAGACCTTCTGACCAATTTCACCGGTCTCTACCATGCGAACAGGCTCCTTTACCCGTTTGAAGAGCGGAATGGAAAAGACTGCCCACCAGACTGCCACACTTGCCAGGCTCAGCCGCATCATCAGCATGGTGGCTTCCCTCTCGCTCATGTTAGGCAGGAGTTTGGGACCAAGGAAGATCATGATGACGTTGATTAGCAGGAGCAAGCCGCCGCCAATGTACCCCATGGCATACCCGCGCGAGGAGACCTGATCAATCTCCTCTGGCTTGGCAACGTGCGGAAGCAGGGAATCATAGAAAACCAAAGATCCTGCAAAGCCGATTGTCCCGAGGATGTAAAGGATGCAACACAGCAGCCAATCTTCAGGTTGGTCCACGAAGAAGAGCAGGGCTGTGCTGATCACTCCCAAGGCAATGAAGAATGCCATGAATTTTTTCTTGGAGGCGCGGAAATCAGCAATGGCACCCAAGAACGGGCTGATAAGGGCGGCGATCAGGCTGCCAATGGCAACCGTATAGCCCCACAATGCCAGTGAGCCTTCGGTGGCAATATAGGCGCCGAAATAATTTGGAAGAATGGATCCCATGACCGTTGTAGCGAAGGCTGAATTAGCCCAGTCATACATGGTCCAGGCAGAGATTTGACGCTTATGTTCTTGTTCTGATTCCATGGTATCTCCTTGAAGAATTGTTAATGAGAATTATATCTGCGAGTGGTTAATTATTGGTAATGATTTGATTAACTGTGTGAACCGGTTTCGTTAAATTAGTTACACCCAACCGTGAAAAAACCTGATCAAGCCTGTCGAAAAAGACACTCTCCTCTGTACAGGTAAGCAAAGGCCGCAGGACGTCCCGAGGAATCGGGTAAGGTTCCAGATAGGCTTTTAGGAACTTGCGGAAAGCCATGATGGCGCCAAACGGGTAAACTTTCATCATTTCGGTGTATTGGTAGCGGATCAGGGCATAGACTTCTTCCGGGGTCACATCCTGTCGGTCCCGCCAGGAGAAAATCCAGGGGTTGAGCTTGGCACCTCGGCCGATCATTGCGGCGTCGCAGCCGGTTTCTGCCAGTAATCTGCGGGCATCTGCTGTGGTGAGCACATCGCCGTTGCCAATTACCGGCACAGGCAGGCTGGCTTTGAGCTCAGCGATGGGAGCCCAGCGGGCTTTTCCGGTATAAGCCATTTTCACGGTGCGGGCATGCAGCGCCACAGCTTTGCCCCCGTTTTCAACCACGGTTTCAGCTACCTGACGGTAGTTGAGTGAGTCTTCATCCCAGCCCAGGCGCAGTTTGGCTGTCAGGGGCACCGAAACAGCCCTGCCAACCTGCTGAAATACCTGTGCCACCACCTCGGGATGGCGCATCATGCCAGCTCCGGCTCCGCGGGAAGTGACGCTGCGCGTGCAGCAGCCCAGGTTGATATCAAAAAAATCCGGGTGCAGTTCAGCCTCGATCTTGGCTGCTGCTTCTGCCATGCGGATTGGGTCATTATCCAGCAGTTGGACCCCAAAAGGCCGCTCTTCGGGTTGAAATAGCAGGCGGTTCTGCTGATAGTGTTTCTGATTGGCAAAATCGAGCGTGTTGATGAACTCCGAGATGGATAGTGCTGAACCCAGGCGGCGGGTAATACGGCGGAAAGGCGGATCGGATATGCCGTCCATAGGCGCCAGAATCAGCCTGCCATGGACTGGGATGCTATCGATCATAAAGTCAGGTGAGGTCTGCGGGGCTTGTTCCAACAGTTAGTCTACAATCTTGAAAAACAAACTGACAATCCGACGGGAAGGGACTTCCAGTTGGAGGGGTTGGTCTGGTTTCAATGGCATTTCGGCAATCAAGCTCTCGTCCAGGTTAACCAGGGCTGCTGCGGTCACTGGCAGGTGGGGAGTAACTTTCAGGCGGATAGGAGTATCTGCCAGATTGACGCCGCGCATGATCCAACCCTCCTCGTTCAGTGATGGTTTTATGGCAGTAACCAGGAATGATTCCGGTTCCACTGCAAGCATGGATGCTCGAGATGTTAGGGCACCTGCATGCAGTGTGGTCAGATTGGCTCTCAACGGGGTCTGAAAGGTATGCGCCAGCTTGGAAGCTGGCAACCAGTGCCCGTTATGAGGGATAAGACGGTAGGCATAGTGATACTGTCCCAGTTCCTGGGCTCCGGGGGTTGGCAGGGGCGGGCCGGCTTGTCCCTGGCGGGTCCACATATCATCACGGGAAAGCCAGCCAATGCAGCGCAAAAGGGTCAGGCATATCTGGGCGTTTCCGTCCTCGCCGCGCAGGGTGGCTACCTCCGGCAGACCATAATTTGCCAGCATCATCCCACGGTTGGCGTTGGAAACGTCCGCAAAAGCACGTTGGGGCACTTCCGGTCGAGGCTGTTCCTGCCAACCGGCATCGGCTTCAGGAAGATCTATCGGGCGCTCAACCACGTCGAAATGTCCATCATAACGGGCTGTGGCAACATTAAGCCCGGTTGGGAAGCGCACTTCCAATCGATGGTCCAGAGCGTGGTTTTCGAAATCGACCTGGAAATCCAGGCAAGGATTGCCCTTCTGCAGAATCAGGGTAGTTGTCAGCGGGCATGAGATTGTCTCTGCAGAACGGCTGTCGCGTTTCTCAGTCAATGATTTTGGTAAAACCAAGTTATATTGGATGATCATTTTTTCTTCGAGCACAGTGCGGTAGCTCTGTACCCCGGTAACCTGGGGTGCGCAGACCTGGTCGTGCTCAGGCGGACAGAAATTGTATTCATCCCCACGGTCTCCCACATCAATAAATGAATTGAGCCCAGGGTAACTGCTACTATCGCGCTTGTCGAGCAGGGTCAGCGTGCCCTTGGTCTGGTCCAGTTCCACAGAAAAGCATTCGTTCTGGATGGTCGTAGAATCCTGAGATCTGTGATCTACCTGGGGAGTGGCAAACTCGCCCGCGCTGCCAGCGGCGACCCAATACGTATCCAGACCAAATGCCGGCACATCATTGGCAATGAAGCGAACAAGCATAGTGGGGGCATTGAACACTTTCACCTTGATAATTGTGTCCGGGTCGGAATTGCTGATCAAGTTCATGATTTCACCCAGAGCTTCAGACAGGGCTTCCAAATCGGGTTCCAAGACGCTGGAAAAATCCGCTTCAATGCACGGCAAACCATTTTCACTGGTCAGATGGGCATTGACCAAGGTGCGGGCTTTATGCCCTTCCGAGGCGGCAGCGGTTAAAAGAGCGGTCAGTGCCTGGATGGGATAGGTATTTGACTCGATAAACTGACGTTCCTGCCCCAGAATCTCACATGGCACTTCTTCTCCCTGTTGGTTCAACATACGCAGTACCGCAGAATCGGCGGGCAGATCCACGGCGATTTCAGCCGGGCCGGATTGCGCGAACGGTGCCGCATTGAACACGGTAACAGCGGCAAAGGCACCGGGCTGAGTTTTGTTATTTGAGGTGGTGTTGACGCTGGAGGTCAGGGCTTGCAGGGATTGAATGGTCAGTTCTTCCCCAATCTGCTCCACCTGGTCAAAGCGGGCAGCCATTTCGGCATGCACCTGGTCAATGGAGCAGCCGCAAATTGAGTCGTGCGGGTGATTGGTGATGAGCAGCTTCCAAGCATGGTGGATGAGGGAGGCGGGGTCGTTGATGCGGTTGGTCTTTTCAAAACTGACAGTCTGAGTGAATGCCTCCTTTCCACGGCTGTGGAGTTCCGCCCAGGTGGCAAAGGGCTCTACCCAGCGTTCCAGCAGGGTCTGAGAGGTGTGGTTGCGCTGCTTGATCCACATGCGGGCAGAAAGAACCCCTGGCAGCATGTGGGCTTTACGCGGGTCGCGCAGTTCACCGATGATGGTAGGCAGGGAGACCTGCTTTTCTTCCAGCTCAGCAGTGGCGGCTGCCAGGTAAGCTGGCAGGGTAGAATGGATCGCCTCCCGGCTGCCCGAGTTTTGATTGTAGTAACGGATATGTTCAGGAAGCTCCGGGCGTGGTTCCAAGTGATCCGAACCGCGCATCAGCAGGTAGTGCGAAATGGGGTTGTGGGGCTGCAGGGCATCAGCAGCGGCATCCAGGTCCAAAATGGATTGGTCGGGATCGGCGGCGGGCCACTTGTCTGCATTGCTGTAAGAGGTATAAAGGTGCGCCAGTAAAACTTGGCTGCCATCGGGCGCCTGCCACCTCAGCAGGGTAGGGGCATCCTGCTTGACCCCACGCCATAAGCAGGCGGTATCAATATGAAAACCAGTGAGAATCTGGGGCATCTGGCTGATATGTCCGAAAGGATCCGGGATATACCCGACCATCATGCGCTGACCGAACAACTCACAAATCTGTTTGCCAATTAACAGGTTGCGAACGGTCGCTTCGGGAGAAACCAGGAATTCATCGGGAAGAATATACCAGGGACCAATCAGGATGCGGTTTTCCTGAATGTAGTTCTGCAACCGCGGGAAGTTGACCATGCGCATCTGAAGATAGTCTTCCAGAACAATGGTTTGCCCATCCAGCATGAAATATTGGTAGGAGGGGTCTGAATCCAGGATGGTCAGCAGGTTGTCCACCAGGTGAATCAGCTTTAAGCGGAATTGCTGGAAGGTGCGGTACCATTCCCTGTCCCAATGTGTGTGAGAAACGATGTGTAGGTATTGCAAGGAATTCCTCCCGTTGGAGTTGATTAAATTATAAGTTTTTCCAGCACTAATTATGCCATAGAATGCCTGGTCATCAGTCATAAATTGTCAGGGGTTGGCTTTTATTTGCATAAGCTGAATAACGGCTATTGACCAGAGCCAGTTGCTGGGCTGTATCCTCTTGAGCGCAGCGAAGGAACTTTACAATGGACTAAGATTCTTCACTTTCAGAATAACTGGCGAGCTGTGCCAGTGCCAAACGGCAGGCATCCAAGACCCCCGGGTCGGCTTCCTTCTGCAACGCTTGCTGAAGCAAGGGAACGGCACTTTGAATGCCGGAATTTCCCAGGGCAATGGCAAGGTTTCGGCGATAGCCCTGGTAGCGTGCCCGCACTATGGGTGTGGTTTGAAATTTGTCTTTGAAAGCTTCCTCAGTGAGGGAAAACTCCGCTAACAATTCCGGGTAAGGATTGACTCGTGGAAGGGAAACGTAATTGAAATTTGGGAATAAGAAATTTTGATTGTGCGGGCAAGCCAACTGGCACAGATCACAGCCAAAGACGCGGCTGCCCGTCAGAGGCTGATAAGCCTTGGGGGTGGAGCCGCGGTTTTCTACGGTCAAGTAACTCAGGCACTTACGGGCATCAACTGAACGGTCTGGGCGCAAAGCCTGGGTCGGGCAGGCTCTGACACAATGGGTACACCCAAGGCAAGGATCCTCAGGAAAAGGCTGATCTGGCGCCAATTTCAGGTCAGTCAGAATCTCTGCCAGGTTGAGCCAAGAACCATACCGGGGTGAGATGAGCAGGGAATTCCTCCCGATCCATCCCAGACCAGCTTGTTGCGCGTAGTCTTTTTCGAGTATCGGGCTGGTATCAACGCAAGCATAAGCCTTTATTGGATGACCCGCCAAGCATTCGATGCGGGAAATGAGCTTTTCCAACATCACCAGCAGGGTCTCGTGATAGTCTGGAAGAACCGCATAGGCGGCAATAGTCCCGCAAGGATTGTTAAGCCCACGTGGCGGGGCTGGCGCAGGAGGGGGATACGGCATAGCCAGGCAAAGGATCGAGCAGCAACCCGGCAGCAATTGGCTGGGATCCCGGCGGGTATTCACGGCATACGGGCGAGCCATATAGCCCATACCAGCCTGACAGCCTTCTGTTAGCCAGGTGAGGTAAGACGGGAAGTGTTTGGGTGTTTGTGGCAAAGCTACACCAGATAAAACAAAACCGAGGGCGGATGCCTCGGCTTTGATGTCAGCTTCAAGCGACATAGGTCGTTCCAGGTTCCTGCGATTAAGGCTGAACGATCAGGTATTCGCAATAGAAAGTGGCAAAGGAGGTTCCCGCTGCATTGACAATGCTCCAATTGCCACGAGCGGTTCCCGTAGTGGCAGGGGCAGTAAAAGTGATTTTTATTTGAGCTGTCTTTGTGGGCGGAACTTCATAGGGCATGGCAATCGTCTCGGGGGCACCCATACGAGAGCCACTGACGAACTTGATAGAATAACCTGTGGTCCAGGTGGTTGTACCAGTGTTCATCAGCGTTACAGTAACATCGAACTCCTGCCCGGCAGTCTGGTTAGTGCCATCCACAGGGCTGCTGGATGCCCAGACGCCATTATCTGTGCCAGTGGAAACAGGAATAGCGGTGGTGGCAGAGACTGGGGGAACAGTAGCACCCAGAGTCGGTGTAGGAGGCAGGGGCGTGTTGGTCGGGGTTGGGGGGATGGTTGGGGTTTCTGTTGGCATGGCGATGGCGGTCTTGGTGAAATCGGATTCGACTGTCTGTGCCACGCTGGTCATAATCTCTTCAGGGCTGGTAGTTGGTTCACTTGATTTGCAGGCGGCCAGGATAAGCAGTAAACTTAGGCAAGCCAGGGTGATGCTTTTGTATTGTACATTTTTCTTCATGATATCTCCATTATGCCCGAGGTGTATTGCTACGAGCACATGATTTCCAATTGTAGGGATTAGTTCAGATTTGTCAAGTCAAAAATTGGCAGGTTGATGGTCGAATAATCTAAATCCTTGGGTTGATAGTCGATGGTTGGCTTTGCAAAGAGCTTGGTTTGACTGTCATTTCGAGCCTACCCACCTCATGTTTTTCAAACAATTCTTAAGTACAGCCTTGGGGAAAAGTTTTTCTGTTTGTGCCTCTCAGGATTATATCTGTAGCCAGTTGGGAGCCCACCCAACAAATTAATTCATGCAGAAGGTAATAAAAACTCTGTAAATTAGGGAGTAACGATGATTCTTCCATTGCCAGGCTTCTCAATCCTGCCAATAACATGCCCTGTTATCCCGCGGGCTGTCAATCCGTCCAGCAGAGACTGCACAGAAGCCTCCGGCAGACTTATCAGCAGACCTCCGGAAGTTTGTGAATCCGCCAAAAGAATCTGATCCAGTCGTGAAATGCCTTGGGCAAAGTCAACGTGGTTTTCTACAAAACTTAAGTTGTTCAGCGATCCGCCGGGAATGACGTCAGCGGCAGCCAGAGCGCGCGCTTCCGGTAAGATGGGCACCCACGAAAGATTTAATGTCACATCCACTGCGCTGGCGGAAGCCATCTCGTACAGGTGCCCCAGCAGTCCGAATCCGGTCACATCCGTACAAGCGTGCACATCCAACGGGATCATCACTTCGGCAGCGTCTTTATTCAAGGCAGCCATAATGTTGATGGCTTTTATTGTGGTCGCCTGATCGATCAGGTTGCGCTTCATGGCTGTGGTCAGAATTCCCATGCCAAGCGGCTTGGTCAGCACTAAAACATCCCCTCCCTGGGCGGTGCTGTTGCGGATGACATGTTTGGGGTGAACGAAGCCGGTAACAGCCATGCCATATTTTGGTTCGGTGTCATCCACGGTATGACCCCCCAGGATGCTTATTCCCGCTTCAGCAGCTTTATCCTGAGCGCCCCGCAGGATGGTTTCGAGCACTTTCATAGGCAGGCGGTTGGATGGAAAGCCAACAATATTGAGTGCATAAAGCGGCTTCGCGCCCATGGCATAGATATCAGAGAGGGAATTTGCAGCAGAAATGGCTCCGAACCAGTAGGGATCATCGACAATCGGGGTGAAGAAGTCAACTGTCTGCACGACTGCCAGGTCATCCGAGAGCTGGTAAACTGCGGCATCGTCCGAAGTGGATGCGTCCACCAAAGCTCTGGGGTCAGTGGTTGGAGCCATGCCGGCCAGGAGTTTCTCTAGCGCCTGAGGGCGCAGCTTGCAAGCGCAGCCAAGCCCCTGGGTGAAATGGGTGAGTTTAATATTCGAGATGTCTTCACTGATTTCGGCAGGCTGAGCCGGCATCTGAGGCAGCAATCGCAGCAAGGCATCGCTCAGTATCTGGGTAGCTTGGTCCATTTCTCCTGCGCTGCTGTTCCTGCCGGTGGAAAAGCGCACTGTGCCCATGGCATAACCGGTTGGAACCTGCATCGCCACCAGCACATGCGATAGATCTACTTGGTCGGAATGGCAGGCTGCGCCAGCGGAAGCAGCCACTCTATCGCTTACTTCCGAGAGCAGAGTGTTGGCTTCAACTCTGTGAAAACCCAGACTGAGCGTATTTGGAAGGCGCTGTTCAGGATGTCCATTCAGCAAGAAGCTGTTTTCAGGCAGGGAATTCAACAAACCCTGATAAAGCCGGTCGCGCATTTCCTGCAAATGATGAGCGTTTTTATCCAGGTCTCTGTCTGCAATCTCGCAGGCTTTGCCTAAACCGACAATTTCGAGGACATTTTCAGTGCCTGGGCGCCGATTGGATTCATGGTTGGCGCCAAACAGTAACTTATCCAACCGGACACCATTGCGAATGTATAACGCGCCAATGCCTTTGGGCGCATACAGTTTGTGCCCTGCGATCGAGAGCAGATCAGCCCCCAATTCCCGGACGTCCACCTTGATCTTGCCTACGGACTGGGCGGCGTCCGTGTGAAATAGCGCCCCTTTTTCATGCGCCAGTTCTGCCAGCCTGGCAATCGGTTGGATCGTACCCACCTCATTATTAGCATGCATGATGCTCACCAGGATGGTTTGGTGCGTCAGAGCATCAGCCAGGTCATTCGGATTGACCATACCATATCTGTCCACCGGCAGGTAGGTCACTAGGAAGCCCTGGCTCTCCAGGTAATGACAAACCTCCAGCACAGCCGGGTGTTCGATAGCGCTGGTGATGATGTGCCTGCCGCGCGTTTGGTTGGCAAAGGCTGCGCCGCGAATGGCATAATTGTTGCTTTCCGTCCCGCCGCTGGTGAAGATCACCTCTTCCAGAGAGCAGCCGAGCATCTTTGCCACCTGGGCGCGGGCTTTCTCGACAGCCAGTTTGGTTTGCGCCCCGTAAGGATGCAAGCTGGATGGGTTGCCGTAAAAATTGTAAAGATAAGGCTGCATAGCATCAGCCACTTCTTTATCAATCGGGGTAGTGGCATTGTAGTCAAGATAAATGGGGGGAGTTTGTTCCATGCGGTCAATTTTACTATTCTTTGCAAGGGCTTTAACGTATGGCGTGAAAAAGCATTGACAAGGGCATAATCTTTCCCTCCTTTGGGCGAAATCTGCAAAAGAGCCCTTTTCCCCTCAAGGCTTTCAAGTATCAGATGGTCCTGTCGGTTTACTGGCTGATCTTAGGCTGTAAAATATGAACTTTATCTCCCTGGTAGGAGCCATGAGAATCGACGATCAAGATTAACCGGATATTCTTTCCAGCCAGTGCGCTCAGGTCAACACTCACTTTTTGATAAGCATTATCATTGGTTTCGTTCCACTGTGCCAAGGTCTGCATGGCATTAGTGCCCTCCTGGTAATTCAAGGAGATAACAGTATCGCAGGATGCCGCGTTATTCTTGCAGCCAATGATAGCTTCAAATTTGGCACCAGAGGGAATTATCCTGGCAGGGAAGATGCCTTGGATGTAGCCGTTATCGATGCTCTGAGGCGCCAACCAGAGAGCGGTTTCATCATCCTGATAGCCATTTTCCAACACTGGGGTTGGGTCTGAATACACATAACCAGCAGCATCGCTTGCCTTACCCGGGCAGGGAAGAGTCCCGGCTCCGCTGGTCCAATCCGCGGCACAATAATTATCGACAAGATTGTTTGTACCGGTTATTACTTCAATGTCTGCCCAGAAAGTCGTGTCGGGAAAAGTGGTACCACTGGCGTTGCGCAATTTGAAATTCGCCCGGTAATTGCCAGGCGTTTCCGGGGCGGTCAGGTCCATTGAGATGGTCACGGTCGCTCCCGGGGCAACACTGCTGGTAAAGAGTTTCTGGTAGGTGCCAATGTTGGGGATGTCCCCGGTGGTATATTCGACCTCGTAGTCGGAAGTCCAGGTGCAAGAGCCGGCATTCCGCAGCGTCCAGGTCTTGGTGAAACCCGATCCGGGAAAGAACTGACTGCCATCGGGGATGGTTTCGCTGACAAATTCAGCCCGGTCACAGGGCAGTGTTTCAGTGGAGATGTTATATGGAAATACTGTGGGGGTGACTGGTTGGGGAGTGGCGCTGGGAACCGCAGTCGGGTTCAATGTTGGTTGGGTGACGGGTGGCACAGGGGGCAGGGTGGGCGCGGATTGACTGGCGTAGATCTGGGTGATCATGGCTTCCGCTGTTTGGGCGGCGACAGTACGAATTTCATCCATTTGGTCGGTCGGTATCGAAGTTACAGTCGGCAGATTGCAAGCGGAAAGGACCTGAGCAGACAGAATGACCACGATGATAAAGAATTGACGAAATTTCATAAATATCTCCCAGATTAAATTAATTAAACATAAACAAACTAAGTACGCTTGGTAGGTTCAAGTCAATAAGTTGCAAGAAAAGAACCAGAAGCTGTGTACAGGCTTGACCTGATTATTCAGCCTATGGTGTCAGCAATGAACCGAAGATTGATCATTCGGCAAGGCACGCCCGCCTGGCCGTATTTCAAGAGATCATCCATAAGTTTGTCTATTATAGCAGGACTAATACATGCCCTGAATAATGAATTTCAATGATGAATTTCACTTAGGGCAGTTAATGGTGCTTTAGTGCCAAAAAAGTGCTTTGACAAACGAGCCAACTGAGAACTTGTTTCCGGCCAGCAAAGTTTGAGCGCGGAAGAGATTGGAAACTCCACGAACCAGGAACCAGACTGTCAGGGCAAGCAACGCCAGTGCAAGCCAAATCTGCCAGCCAGGAACATTTCCAATGGTCAGTCTGGTCATCATTGCCACCGGCGAAGTAAACGGGAACAGACTCAGGAAGGTTGAAAGGGAGCCGTGAGGTTGTTCAATCAGGTAGTTGATTGACACGAGAGTGAAAATCAACGGTAGTGTCAGCACAAAGGTGGATTGGTTTCCTTCACGGAGGTTGGGTGCCATGGCACCGATGCCAGCCATCAAGGTGCCGTACAAACCGTATCCAAGCAGGAAAAATGGAATTGCCAGGAAGAATACGGAACTGGGAATCTGCAAGTTTTCAGGAATATTCAGAGTCGTGCCACCCAGGCTCAGAACCAGGATGGCTGTACCAAACCACACCACCATTTGTAAAAGGTTCGCCAGGCCCAGTGCGAGGATTTTCCCGGTAAACAATTGGATCGGTTTTACAGAGGAAAGCAAGAGCTCCATGACACGATTGTCTTTTTCTTTGCCAATTGCACTGAGCATCATGCTGGAAGACGAGATAATGATGATGTAAAAGAAGAGGGTGACCCCGTAGGGCAGGATAAAAGCAAACGCATTTCCGGTATCGCGGGTATCAGCCAGCTCGGGGTTGATTTCCTGCAAAAAAAATTCAGTCGGGTTGGTATATTTCAGGTAAAGGTTCTGATCCGCTCCGAGCAGGTTGAAATCAAGCAATTTATCAATCGTATCCGTCTGGGTGAAGCCTGTTAACGGGTTCACTTCGGCTTTAAAGAGCGTGATTTGGCCACTTTCCAAATAATCTGACGGAATCAGGTAAAAGCCCTCCAATTGTCCGTCCTGCACCTTCTGACGGGCAACCGCTTCACCGGAAACTGGGATCAATTCGCTGTTGGCGATCCAATCTGGAAAGTCCTGGATCAATCCACTCTGATCAACAACCCCAACCGGCAGGGGATTGGTGGTTTCTTGTACCAGGGCTTGCTCCAGGCTCTGGGTTTGACTTTCGTTCAGAAGCCCCAACACACCAAAAATCACAGCCGGCACGAGCGGAACCAGAATCAGTGTCAGAATAAAGGAGCGCCTGGTGATGGTGTTCAAGAGTTCATATTTGAAGACAGACCAAGTTTTATTCATGCTGCGCCTCCTTGCGGAAAAGACGCTTCAGGGGAATGCGTTTGGTGTACTGCAGCATTCCCACCCGAAAAGCTTTTCCCGCCAGCCAAACCGACAAAATGGAAAAAAGGATGATGATGCCGAAAACCATGATCACTTCCCAGGTGGGAACCGTGGTAAAAGCCATCCTCAGAGACATCGCCACAGGGGCGCTCATGGGGAGGTAGCTCAAAACCCTGGCAAGGATGCCATTGGGATTCATCATGATTGGGGTGACAAAATAATAGGGCAGAACTGTCGGGATCACAACTAAGCCGGTCACAGATTGAGATTCCTGGGTATCCGTAACCGTTGCCCCCAGGGTTGCCATAAGGGCTGAGGTGGTTACAAAGGCCGGAAGCATTAGCAACAGGCAGGTAAGCAGGAAAGACCAGGAGATTTCAATCCCCTGCAGGAAAGCAATTCGATTCCCGAAAAACAGCAGGACGATGGCTGCGAGAACAATCCAGGCTAACAATTGCGTCAGGCCGACACTGATATTACTAATAATCTTTCCAGCCATTAACTGGGTGGGCGATACGGAGGTGATCATGATCTCGATGGTTCGGTTCTCCTTTTCTTCCACCACGGCCTGCAGAAGATAGTTGCCGCTGAAGATAACTATCATAAAGAACAAAACCCCAATGATCAATGGAATGACGATTTTGCTCCAATCATTTTGCTGGGCAGTTTCGGAGCCGTCCAGCGATTTGAGGATGATCGTGTTGTCTGCCTCCAGACGGTCAAAATTGGGTAGATTCTCTGCTGCCATTAGATTTTCGCTAATCAGTGCGGTAATCTCATTCCTAATCGTGTCTGATATGGATTCATTGAAATAATAGTCAATCCGATAGGTGGAGGTGTACTGTTCGGGAATCACAAAGTAAGCCTGAATTTCATCCGCTTCGGCGCTCTGTTTGGCAGAGGCTTCATCTTTGTAGGGGATCAGCGGAATTACAGGTTCAAAAATGCTGGTTTTTTCTGGCAGGACCTGCGGTTGGGTGATGATACCTGCTTTATCAATATAACCGACAGGTTGGGTGTTGATCGATGATACTGACATATAGATTGAGAGCAGCATCACCAGCGCGATTCCCAATGGAACGCTGAACAGGGCTACCCAAAAGCGACGCCGCAAAACATGGCGTTTGTACTCATATTTTGCGACTTCCAAGGTTTTATTCATGGCTGGTCTGCCCTTCCTGTACCACTTTGATAAAGATTTCATCCAGAGAGGGAACTGCAACCTCAAACGTATTTAAGGTGACACCACGCTCCACCAGCATGGTCAGTAATTCCTGCGGTTTAACCCCAAGCTGGGGTACCAGCCGGGTCATGGAATTCAACCGGTGAATTTCAGCCACACCCGGCAGAGAATCGGGCAGGGTATCGGGTGTCTCCACCAGAACGTTATTGGTGGTAAATTGTTCACGAATATTTTGTAAGCTGCCATAAAGCAGGACGTCCCCCTTGTTTATTAATACCAATTTATCACAGAGCTGTTCCACCTGACTCATCTGGTGTGTGCACATGATGATAGTCTTGCCGAGGTTGCGCTGTTCGATTAATAAATCTTTGACCAACTGGGTGTTAAGCGGATCCAGGGAACTGAAGGGTTCATCAATGATGATGACCTGAGGGTCGTGGATCAGTGTGGAAATCAACTGGGCTTTTTGTTGCATGCCCTTGCTCAGCTCCTTGACCTTCTTCTTCCTGTCCTTGGTCAGGTCAAATTGCTCAAGATAGCCCGGCAGCTTCTGTTTGATCTGTTCCTGGCTCATCCCTTTCAAGGTTGCCAGGTATTCCAGGCAGCGGTCCAAGGGGATGTCTTGGTACAGTCCGCGTTCTTCCGGGAGATAGCCGATCTGGTTTTTCTTGGCTTCGCTCATTGGGCCACCCAGGATGGATACTGAACCGGTGTCAGGCTTGTAAATATCCAGAATGATGCGAATGCTGGTGGTTTTACCCGAACCATTTGGACCGAGCAGTCCAAAAATCTCTCCCGGTACTACTTCAAACGAAACGTCCCTAACCGCCCTGGTCTGACCAAATTGTTTGCTGATGTGTTCGACATTAATTGTTGACATAATATGTACATCCTCCAGATGCGAAATAGCGAGTGTTACGGGCACAACTCAATAATAACAAACTCCCAGGTAGATTGGTAAAACTTTAATCCGTCTGTAGATAATAATAATGTGGTTAAGGTCCAGGCACCTTAGATAATCTATACTTCTTTCCATGCTGGTATATCTGATGTGCTCACGCATGCCCTTATCGCCCCAGCATTATTGCGCTGGGGAACATCGGGGTGTGTAGATTCAAACGCTATTTAATATGGGTACAAAAAGACCCCTCAAACATAAGGTTGAGGGGTCTGGGCTCATTCTTTTTCGTACGCTTCCCCTTCAGCGGCGGGAGCCTGCCCCTTGCCGATGAAACCGGCCAGAACGATCATGGTGATCAGGTAGGGTGCCATAGCCATGAATTGGGGCGGAATGGAACTGCCTAACAATGATAACTTCGATCCAATCGCATCAGCGAAACCAAACAGCAAGCCGGCGCCCAGTGCACCCACAGGAGTCCAATTACCGAAGATCATGGCAGCCAGACCAATGTATCCTTTGCCGGCGGTCATCCCCTCATCAAAGCGGCCCACCGAACCGAGGGTGAAAAATGCGCCAGCGATTCCAGCCACGAGACCGCTCAGAAGAATCCCCATGTAGCGGGTCTTTATCACGTCAATGCCTAGAGTATCCGCAGCTTTAGGATGTTCCCCAACAGAGCGCAGGCGCAGACCCCAGCGGGTGGAGAACAAGGCGATCTGCAGGATGATCAAGATGACGAACATGAGGTAAACAAACAGATTCTGGTTGAACAGGATTGGACCAATCACCGGGATGCGTGACAGAACTGGGATGGGAATGCGACTGAACATGGGTGGGTTGTTGAGCGCCTGATTGGTTTGGAGAAACTTCTGGGAAATAAAGGCAGTCATGCCGGCAGAGAAAATATTGATGACAGTGCCGGAGATTGTATGGTTGACTTTATATTTGATCGTGAGAATGCCATGGATCAGGGCCAACAGCACGGAAGATAAAACGCCACCGAGCAGCCCCAACAAGGCGCTGTCGGTAATGCTACCCACCAGAGCGGCAACCATGCATGACATCAGCATCATGCCTTCAATCGCGATGTTAACCGTGCCAGAACGCTCACTGAGAATGCCCGAGAAAGCTGCCAGGGTAATGGGAACGGCTAAAAGAACCGAACTGGAAAGCATCCCAGCCAAGTTCAAAGATTTTCCGCTCGCCTGCCAGATCAGAAAGCCAAAGATTAGAAGCAGCGCACACAGACCCATCATGCCATTGGTGGCTTTGCCAAAGCCTTTGATCAACTGGTAAATTCCGACTCCAACGGAGATGACTGCCATGATGATCAAAGTCAGACGGGATGGGAGAACCCAATCGCCCATCACACCAACATCAATACCGCCAGGGGTCATAACAAAGGTGGTAATTGCATCATCCGGCAGTCGCAGTGCAAAGATGCCAAAAATGAGAATGGCAATCAGAACCTCAATGATTCCCAATACCAGTTTTCGGGTGGGAGAGACTTCGTAAATTCGCTTATGTTCAATGACCTGGGTTGTAGTTGTCATGATTTACCTCCCCAACCACTTATAATAACCTGGTTTTCTTCTTGTTTGGATTTTTTTAGATGATATATGGATCGAATAATGGCCGGAGCCGCTACAAACACCAAAATGATGGCCTGGATGACATCAATGATGTCAATCGGAATGGAAGAGACCACCATCATGCGGGTGGCGCCATTACGCAAGATTCCAAATAACAATGAGGCAAGAATAACGCCCAGGGGGGTGTTGTTCCCAATCAGGGCGAGCGCAATACTGTCAAACCCGTAGCCCGAAGACAAACCCAGCGCCATACTATGGTTTACTGCTAGGACCTGAGTGGCACCAGCCATACCAGCCAGCGCGCCAGATAATGACATGCCGATGATGGTGGTTTTTGACGTACTTAAGCCGGCATACTTTGCTGCCCTGGGATTGGTGCCTACAGTTCGCAAATTCAGCCCCCAGGTTGTCTTGAATAAAATCCAATTGATCAGCCAGGCAACTGCCAAAGCAATAAAGAAACCGATGTGAAAGCGGATCGGGGACTCGAATAACCGGGGAATTTCTGCGCTCTTCTGGATTACCGGACTGAGGGGCATACCACCAGAGCCTTCGCGGGTCATCGGTCCTGAAAGCAGCCATTCCGTCAATCGGAAGGCAATCCAGTTCATCATGATCGTGTTGATCACCTCATGCCCCCCCGTTTTGGCTTTCAGCCAACCGGGGATAAACGCCCAGAAGGCTCCCCCCAAGGCACCTGCCAAGAATGCCAGTGGCATATGGATATAACCGGGCAGTCCCGTAATGGAATAGCCTACGTAGGTTGCACAAGCAGCACCAATGAAAAGCTGACCTTCCACACCAATATTGAACAAGCCAACCCTAAAGCCTACTGCAACTGCCAGACCTGAGAATATGTAAGGAGTTGACTGTACCAGGCTCTCCAGGAAGGGGTTGACCGCAGAGCGAATTTCCTTAGCATCTCCTGAACTGATTGCCCTGACTATCCGGGCAGGGTCACCGAACGAACCAGTGAAAAGCGCTTTGTAAGCAATGCTAATTTCTTTGACAGCCTCGCCAAAACCTTTCCAGATGGATTCACCAAAAGCGGCATAGACCGTGGTGCTAGTAGCAGCGATCAGGATGGCTCCAATGAGCAAACCGGTTCCGATGGACAACAGTGGAATGGAAATGGTACTCCAGAAAGATTTCTTGTGCTGCTCTCCTTCACCAGGTTCTTTATTGATCTCTTTCAGGATTTCTATCCCGATATCTTGTTTTTCTTTGTTTTTTTGTTCCAATGGACCACCTCGCTAAAAGGTTGCTTCAACTATAGTCTCTTCATCGGTTTCAATCGGTTGTTCAGGTACAATTCCTGCCATCAGTAAGCCGATATATTCCTTTGAAATACCTTTATTGGGTACGATGGCAAGGATTTTGCCGCGGTACATTACTGCAATGCGATCAGAAAGTTCCATGATCTCATCAAGTTCAGGCGAAACAACCATCACGGCACAGCCCTCCTCGCGTTTCTGTTCGATCCTTTTGTGGATGTATTCGATAGAGCCGACATCCAACCCTCGGGTCGGTTGTGATGCTACCAGGAATTGGATTGGCCGGGAGAGTTCCCGAGCAATAATGACTTTTTGCTGGTTGCCGCCTGAAAGAGAGCCAACCGGCGTGAGAGCGCTGGGTGTGCGGATATCAAAATCTTTGATCAATTTTGTGGCGTTGTCATAGATGGTGTCATACTGCAAAACCACACCTTTGGAATAGGGCGCTTTGTAATAGGTGCAAAGAACCAGGTTTTCTGCCACAGAGAAGGACAGCACCAAACCATCAGCCTGGCGGTCTTCGGGTACGTGGGCAATCCCCAATTCAGTGATCTGCCGCGGGGTTGATTTAGTAATATCTTCATTGAGCAGACTGATCTTGCCGCTGGCAATTTTCTTGAGCCCTGTGATGGCTTCCACCAATTCAGTCTGACCATTTCCTTGGACACCGGCAATACCAACAATTTCCCCCGCATGAATGTCCAATGAAACGTCATCCACAACAATGTTTTGGAATTTATCCGCCACGACCAAGTTTTGGACCGAGCAGACCACTTTCCCGGGTTTTTTTTCTATTTTCTTTACCACCAGATTGACTTCGCGTCCCACCATCATGGCTGCCAAAGTGTTTTTATTCGCATTTTGCGGCGTGGTTTCCCCTACCACAGCTCCCTGGCGGATGACCACGATCCGGTCTGAAATAGCCAGCACCTCGCGCAGCTTGTGAGTAATGAAGATGATCGATTTACCCTGTTCTGCTAATGAGCGCATGATGCCGAACAACTCGTCAGCTTCTTGGGGGGTCAAGACGGCAGTAGGTTCGTCGAAGATCAGGATCTCCGCATTCCGGTAAAGGAGCTTGATGATCTCCACCCGCTGCTGGACGCCGACTGGAAGATCACGCAGGTAATCATCCGGATTGACCGACATGTTGTACTTTGTTGAAATGTCCATAATGCGCTTGGCAGCCTTTGGCCGGTCTAAAAAATCACCTGCCTTGACGCTCTCGTCACCTAGCATGATGTTTTCGGTCACTGTAAAAACCGGGATTAGCATAAAATGCTGATGAACCATTCCCACACCGGCTTTGATGGCATCGGTTGGGGAATTGACGACGATTTTTTGACCATTGATCAGAATTTCACCTTCATCCGGCTGGTAAAGCCCATAAAGGATATTCATCAAAGTTGATTTACCGGCGCCGTTTTCCCCCAGCAATGCCAAAATTTCTCCTTTATTAAGCACTAGATCAATATGATCATTGGCCAAAACGCCAGGGAATTGTTTTGTTATACCCTTCAATTCAAGAATTGGAGCCATAGAAACCCCTTCACACGAGTAAATTTTATTGGTAAATATCTTACCACAGCCCTATAGAAAAAGCGGGTTGGAAAAAATCCAACCCGCCTAATTGAACCTATTGAAGGTTACTGAAGCACAATTGTTCCGGCGATGATGTCAGCTTTGAGCTGATCAAGTTCGCCTTGGAGTTCAGCAGAAACCATGCTCTCAAGATCATGGAACGGGGCGATGGCAACACCATTATTTGCCAGTGTACCAACTACATCTCCACCGGTGAAGGAACCGTCAATGACGGATTCGATCACTGCATAGGTGGTGGCATCCATCTGTTTCATAACAGATGTCAGGGTAATGGAGGCATATTCCGGGGCGGTCAGGTACCAGTCTGAGTCCACTCCAATGAGGTAGGCATTGCCACGTTCCTGGATAGCGGCAGCGGCACCGAGACCAACTGGGCCAGCTACTGGCATGATAATATCAGCGCCTTCGTCCATCAGGGAGACAGCCAATTCTTTGCCTTTTTGCTGATCGTCAAAAGAGTTGCTGAAGAGGCCTTTGGTTTCATCGGTCAAATCCCAGCCGAGTACTTCCACGTTGGTGCCTTTAACTTCATTGTATTTGGCAACGCCCTCGGCGAAGCCTTTCATAAAGATGGTCACAGTGGGGATGGGGAGACCACCGAAAGTGCCGACTTTACCGGTTTTGGTCAGGGCAGCAGCAGCATAGCCAGCAAGATAGGCAGCTTCGTCAGTTTCAAAGATCTGACCAACAATGTTGGAAACTATGGGATCGTAATTTGAGTCGACGATGGAGAATTTCATCTCAGGATTGGCTTCGGCAGTGGCCTTGGTTGCATCGGCGATGAGGTAACCCACAGTGACGATCAGGTCACAATCTTCTTCAACGAACGCGTTCAAGTTCTTTTCGTAGTCAGCGACCTCTTTGGATTCGAGGTATTTTGCCTCAATACCCAAACCGGTTTGTGCATCGGTGATGCCTTTCCATGCCGTGGCATTGAAGGATTTGTCATCGATACCGCCAGTGTCGGTGATCTGGCAGACTTTGATTTTCTCCTCAACAACAGGAGTTTCGGTTGCTGTACCACAGGCAGTCAGCAGTAGACCGCCGATGATCAGCATGGACAACAAGGTCAAAAATTTTTTACTCATCTTTTCTCCTCTTTTCATTAAAAAACATTTTTTTACCGGCTCAATGAACCGGATGTTTCACAAGTCAAGTATAAATGACTCCTTCAAAGCATGCAAGGCATCATTTTAAGTTCTCAGGGTGTTCAATGGTTGTTTCTGCCCGGGTTTCAATCATGTCTGCTTTAGGCGTGGCTTCCCCGCCTTTCATTCCCAGGATAGAGATCAAGGCTGCCAGCATGAAAATTGGTCCAATGATAAAAATTGACGAGTAATTATTCCCGGTCAGTTTCACTATCAAACCGTTGATATTTGGACCTGCAATGGCTGCCAGGGTGGAAAACAGGTAATAAAGGCCAGTATAGGTCCCAATCTGAAGGGGGTCTGTCAGATCTACCACCATCGGCAGGGAATTGATATTGATGAGCGCCCAGCCCAAGCCTGCGATAAATAACATCAATCCGACTACCGGAACCTGCCCCAGAATTGGCAGTGTGAACAGTTGGGTGGTAAGGGCGTCTTTTGGAATCACAAATATCGAAGACATCACCAGGATCATAACAACCAAACCAATACTGATGGTCTTTTTTCTTCCAATCTTTCCACCGATAAATCCTGCTGGCAGAGCCATGATTACGAAGGCGAGGGAATTCAGAGTCAGAATGGAGACGCTATCTCCTTCGCTCATCCCCAGGGACTTATTGGCAAACAGAGTAAAAAAGGTTTCAATGGCATTCATTGCCACGAACCAGAAAAAGATTGCCAGAAAGATACGAATGGTATCGTGCTGTTTTTCCTTGAAAATTTTTACCAGACTTTTCCAAAGGTCAGGTTTTTCCAGATTCGGGTTGTTTTCGTAAATTTTCGGTTCGCGGATAAAGGCAAAGACCATCAAGACACTCACCAGGATCAATACTGAAGCCATCCAGAATGGGTAAGCTGGGTTGAGGGTATAGAGCCTTCCGCCGATCAGAAAGGCAGTGATGGAACCGATCCCGCCCATAAAATTAATTACACCGTTAGCCTGAGAGCGGAAGCGGGAAGGGGTGATATCCGGCATAAGCGCCACCACAGGGGTGCGCCAGACCGCCATGCTGAGCATGAAGGTCATGGTGCAGACAATAAACAACGGCAGCTTGGCGTTGTCTGGAATATTCAACATGGGAATGGCAACTACGGGAACCAGCGCAAAAGCGATGGCTGCAATCGGTGCACCGGTCAATATAAAAGGCAATCGTCGTCCGACTTTGGTGCGAGTCCTGTCAGACACGGAACCGATAAAGGGCTGGATAAACAGGGCAGCGATGTTATCCAGGGTCATAAAGAAGCCGATTAATGCTGCATCAAGGTTGAACCGATTTGCCAGGAAGAGTGGTACGAAGGAATTGTATACTGACCAGGCGACCATAACCCCAAAAAAACCGAAACCAAGTAAAAATGTCTTGCCATAATTCAATTTCTGACTATTCATTTTTCTCCTCTGATTAAATTGATGAATTACCTGCCTCTAATATTGGTAACTTATAGATTTTCATCGTTTTCAGCAATTTTGCTGGAAACATAATTCTCGAGGAATTGATGGTCTTTTTCACTCAGATCAGCGTTGAGCAGCAGGTCCGGGCGCCAGAGCAGCGTGCGGATCAGGGATTGCTCCCGTCGCCAGCGGGCTTGTTGGGCATGATTTCCTTGTTGAAGCACTTCCGGAACGGTCCAACCGCGAAACTCGGGGGGGCGGGTATATTGCGGGTATTCAAGCAGACCATTGGAAAATGAATCATCGCTGGTGGCTTCATCATCGCCCAATACTCCCGGTTTCAGGCGGGCGATGGCATCCAGGACGATCAGGGCGGGCAGCTCCCCGCCGGTCAGGACGTAATCGCCAATGGAGAGCACGTGAGTAGCCAAGTGTTCGCGGATGCGCTCATCGAAGCTTTCATACCGCCCGCAGATCAAGGCAAGCCGGTCATACGAAGCCAGTTCAAAGGCAACTTGCTGGGTAAAAACCTGCCCCTGCGGGCAAAGCAAAATGACCGGGCAGGCAGGTGGTGCCCCTTCGATTGATTCGACCGCAGCAAAAATCGGTTCAGGTTTCATGATCATACCACCGCCTCCTCCGTAGGGAGTATCATCGGTGGTGCGATGGCGGTCGGCTGCCCAGTCACGGATATTATAGGTGTTTACTTCGAGCAAGCCGGCTTGAATGGCACGCTTCAGGATGCTGACATCGAGATATGGCTGAAAGATTTCTGGGAACAGGCTGAAAACATCGAAACGCATGTATTAATTCTATCGGATTGTGAGTAATCGGGCAAGATATCTACACACAAAAAAAGGGTTATCTGCCTGCCCGGCAGGCTTAAGTTTGTTGTTCCTCGTTGTAATTCTGGAGACCGGCGCGAACGTAGAGCCTGTTTGTTATAGGTTGGCGTTGAGCGGTATTTCACACAAGCCGGTCTATTTGAGAGCTTCCGCGGAACCCAATATGACAAAAGGAAGGCTTACACAAGGATGATCCTGGCTTGACGAGGATAAAAAAAAGATGATATTATCAATTAATGTATCTTAAAGGAAGCAAACTTTCGCTGCAAAAAAAAAGGCGGCGTTCCAACCCGTGGCTGGTATTTTTCTTGGTAGCTGCCATTGGTTTGTTAGTCTATGTCAATGTCTTCGTTGTGCCAGAAATTAATCCGCCCTTCGTACCAACCCCTACCGAAACCAGGGATCCTATCTCTTATGAGATAGAGGGGGACGCCCTTGCTTCTGAAGGCAAGTTCATTTCTGCCATTGAGACCTACCAGGCAGCCATCAATGCCAACCCTCAGAATGTCGAAAATTACCTCAAAATTTCCCGATTGCAAATTTACGCTGGCCAGTTTGAACAGGCAAAAGTGAATGCTGAAAATGCCATCCTGTTGAACAAGAGCAATTCTGAAGCGTATGCCCTACTCGGTTGGGCTAAAGGCTTCCAGGACTTGTACCTGGAAGGGGAATTGGATGCGAAGAAAGCCATTGAGTTGGACCCCAATAACGCCATGGGGCATGCGGTGTATGCTTTCCTATCGGCGCTGCGCGTGGAAGCTGGGGTAGATGAATTGGATACCAAGGATTTGGCCATTGAAGAATCGCGTACAGCCTTGGCGCTGGATTCCAACCAGCTTGAATCGCGTTGGGCGCGGGGGTATGTGCTGGAAATCACTGCCAATTATGAGGAGGCTGTCGAGCAGTACGAAATTGCCATCCAGCTTAATGCCTATATTTCAGAGTTGCATATTGCCCTCGGACGGAATTACATGACCTTAAGCCGGTTTGATGAAGCCGTATTTGAATTTACCAAGGCGTATTCCCTGAACCCTACCGATTCTACGCCAAACTACCTTATTTCCCGAGTATATGGCAACTTGGGCGAATGGGCAAAAGCCATCCAGTACGGTGAACAAGCCCTGAAGGATGAACCAACTAACCCAAATCTGTATGCCAACGTGGGTACCATGTATTATCGCAGCGGTTTGTACAACCAGGCTCTCCCCTACCTCGAAAAGGCAGTCAGAGGGGGTACGACTGAGAATGGTATTGTGGTGGAAGGTATCCCCCTGTCTTATACGACCAGCGTCATCGAAATCTACAGCCGCTTCGGTCTATCGCTGGCACGCGTGAATCTCTGCAACGAGGCGGTAACGGTGGCTAATGGCATGTTGCAAACCATCCCATACGATGCGGATGGGGTCTTTAATGCCGAAGAAATCATCCGGATATGCCAGGAAAACCTGACCAATCCGCCAACAGCAACCCCTGAGCCAACTGCCACCCCAATAACCGGACCTTCACCGACACCGCAGGTCACTACAACGCCGGAAGCCACCCCAACGCCTTAAACCATGTACATCAAGGAACGAAAAAACCTGTTTCATGACCCTAAGGGTCATTCAAACCCTTACCGGGTAATGCTGCTCCTTCTGATCATTGTGATGTTGATCGCGGTGCTGAGAGGCTATGCCCAGGGTTCCATCTGGCCACCTTTAATTCCTACCCCGACCCCGACTCGTACTGTCAACAGCTATGTAGTTGAGGGCAGCACGCACTTCCAGGCCGGCAATCTGGATAAGGCGATTGAAGCTTATCAAAAAGCGGTTGCGGTGGATTCGACTGACCCGATGCTCTTTGTGGAGCTGGCAAAAATTCAGGTGTACTCCTCGAATACCCTGACCACGGATGCTGAAATACAGACCCGCTTGACTGAAGCGCTAGAGGCGATCAACCAAGCTAAGGCACTGGCACCCAACAACTCAACGGTATTAGCGGTGCGTGCCTTTGTGTTGGATTGGAATGCCGAAGCCATCCAGGAAGAAGACAAATCAGAGGAATTCCTAAACGAAGCTGAAGCTGAAGCGTTGATGGCTCTGCAAATGGATAACGCCAACACATTAGCAATGGCGTATTACGCTGAAATCCTTACCGACCAGTACAAGTGGGTGCAGGCAATTGAATATATGGATCAGGCAATGGAGACCGGCGAGGATCTGATGGATGTTCACCGCATACAGGGGTATCTGTACGAAGTTCTGGGTGAGTACAACCTGGCGATTGATGAGTATAAGAAAGCTATCGAGATCACTCCCAATCTTACTTTTCTTTACAACTCAGTCGGGGTGTTATATCGGTACCTGGAGCAGTATGACACCGCATTGGAATATTTTGACAAGGCAGCCAGTTTGAATGAACAATTGGGAATCAAAGACCCAATCCCGTATATGGCAATTGCCAATACCTACATCCGCATGGGTGAAGCGATGGTGGCTTCCAGGAATGCTTATAAAGCTCTGGAAATCAATCCTTATAACGCTGATACTTACGGACGGGTGGGTGTGATTTACTATCGCGCCCGCAACTACGAAGGCTCGATTCCGGCATTGCAATGCGCGGTTGTGGGATGTGACGCAGAAGTCAGTTGTGAAGCGCGTGAATGCGATTCGGCTACAGAAGAACCGATAGTGTTGGTAGGGCTGCCTCTTTCTGATACAACCGTGGCGTATTACCTTACTTATGGTTCTGTTCTGTCCGGTTTGCATCGCCCCGGGGATGACAAATGTGACCGGGCGGCGGTTGTATTCGACGAGATCAGAGCGATGTACGCTGACCAGCCAGACTACATGAGTATCGTCGAAGCTGGTGAAGAAATCTGTCAGGGATCAGAGTAAATCTCCCTATATAAAAACATTATTAGAAATTTTTATAAACCCTTGACTAAAGTTTCGCTGGGTCGTATTATTACACCAGTTAGCACTCCTAACATAAGAGTGCTAATATTAACAATAGATAATAAAAAAATTTGATTTGGAGGAATGTATGTCAATTTCGATGAGACCTTTAGGAAGTCGCCTTGTGATCGAACCCATAGAACAGGAAGAAGTCACGGCTGGCGGAATTGTATTACCTGAAACCGCAAAAGAAAAACCCCAAAAGGGTACCGTAATAGCTGCTGGTCCTGGTGATCGCAATGAAGATGGCGATCGGATTGAGATGGATGTGAAGGTTGGTGATGTGGTATTATTTGCCAAATATTCCGGCACTGAAATCAAATACGATGGCAAGAAATTGTTGATTTTACGCGAGAGCGATATCCTCGCAATTCTTAGTTAATTTGTTAGTAAATCCAAGGAGTTTTTTATATGGCTAAACAATTAGTTTTTTCCGATGAAGCAAGACGTTATCTGAAAACCGGTGTGGATGCTGTTGCCAATGCAGTTGCAACCACCCTTGGTCCCAAAGGGCGCAATGTGGCATTGGACCGCAAATACGGATCCCCAACCATTACCCATGACGGTGTGACCGTTGCGAAAGAAATCGAACTGAAAGATCCATTTGAGAATATGGGCGCCCAACTGCTCAAAGAAGCAGCCACCAAGACCAATGATATTGCTGGCGACGGCACTACCACCTCTACGGTCTTGGCACATGCCATGGTTACTGAAGGTTTGAAAAATCTGGCTGCCGGTGCGAACCCCATGCTGCTCAAACGCGGCATTGAAACTGCTTCCAAGGCTGTTGCTGAGGCGATTCACGAACAGGCTATTGGCATCACCACCAAGGAAGAAATCGCTTCCGTGGCGACGATCTCTGCCCAAGACGCTGAAATCGGTAAATTGATTGCCGATGTCATGGATAAGGTTGGCAAAGATGGTGTGATCACCGTGGAAGAATCCAAGGGGCTCGAATTTGAAACCGAATATGTTGAGGGTATGCAGTTCGATCGTGGCTACATTTCACCCTATTTCGTGACCGATACCGAACACATGGAAGCCAATATTGACGATCCGTACATTCTGGTCTACGATAAAAAGATTTCCGCTGCTTCAGACATTGTACCTTTGCTTGAAAAAATGGTTCAGGTCGGAAAACGCGAAATTGTGATCATCGCTGAAGATATCGACGGTGAAGCGCTGGCTACCCTGGTGTTGAATAAAATCCGTGGCATGCTGAATGTAGTTGCTGTCAAAGCCCCCGGTTTTGGCGATCGTCGCAAAGCTATGCTTCAGGATATTGCAATCCTGACAGGTGCAAACGTCATTTCTGAAGAGACTGGCCGTAAGCTTGAGACTGCTACCATAGAAGACCTCGGTCATGCCGAAAAGATCTCCACCGACAAAGACAATACCACCATCGTTGGCGGGCGCGGTGATAGTGCTGCCATCAAGGGCCGGATTGAACAGATCCGTGTAGAAATTGAAAATACCACTAGCGATTACGATCGCGAAAAATTGCAGGAGCGCCTGGCAAAACTCTCCGGCGGTGTTGCTATAATTCGTGTGGGTGCTGCAACTGAGACTGAACTAAAAGAGAAGAAACACCGTGTCGAAGACGCGCTCTCTGCCACTCGCGCAGCTGTTGAGGAAGGTATTGTGGCTGGCGGCGGCGTCGCGCTTCTCAATGCCGTACCTGCTCTGGCAGAAATAAAAATGGACAGTGTCGATGCCCAAATTGGTATCAGCATCGTTCGCAACGCGCTTGAAATCCCGATGCGCCGCATCGCTGAAAATGCCGGCAAAGATGGTTCTGTGGTTGTTGAGAATGTTCGACAGAAGCAAGCCAGCTCTGGCAACAAGCACTTGGGCTATAACGTCCTGACTGAAGAATACGGCGATATGGTTAGCAGCGGTGTAATTGATCCCGCCAAGGTTACCCGTGGTGCTCTGGAAAATGCTGCTTCCATTGCAGCTATGATCCTGACTACCGAAGCCTTGATCACCGATATTCCTGAAGAACATCCTGCTGCTCCTATGCCGCAGGGTGGTGGCATGGACTACTAAAATAGTCTGTCTGATACTGAAGGCTGCTCTTTTCCGGGCAGCCTTTTTTTGTCAGTAAAGCACTCCCCTAATATTAAATGTAACTCCTGTTTGCGCCACTTACGGGGTGCTACGTACTCAGAAAACCGGCGCGAATGATGAACCTGTTTTATGGGTTGGCGTTGAGCGGGTGGCTCACTCAAGCGGGCGCTTTCCAGAATTTCAGCGCAATCCAACAGAAAGGGATACAGATTTTGTGGTCAACTTCTGCGCGCAGTGATGACACCCTGCTGCTACCATTCAGCAAAGTGGTGGTATGGGTTGCTAAAATAGTCTGTCTGATATTGAAGGGTGCTCTATTGCGGTCTATTTTTTTGTTTTTCCCGTCAGTAATGAACCAGAAACAAGTTAATGGGTATAATAATGCCTATGATTATTCGAAATAATATCAAAGGCAGAGCTCTTTTATGTCTGCTATGCCTGTCTTTTATTTTGGCAGCCTGTCAGTCAGCAGCTACGGATATTCCCACCACTCCCGAGGGGACCACTGCACAAGATCCCATAGTGGTAGCCGTGACAGATACACCCAGCCCTGACCCAACAAGCACAGCCATCCCTGTGGCTGCCACAGTCAATGGGGAGGCTATCCCTTTGTCTTATTATGAAAATGAAGTCAAGCGCTACAAAGCTTCCATTGCGGAAGGTACAGAGATGCCTTCCGATGAAGAAATCAGCCAAACCGTGATGGACTACTTGGTGGAACAAGAATTACTGGCACAAGCAGCCAAACAGGCTGGCTTTTCCTTCAGTGATGAAGACCTGGAAGAACAGATTGCCAACCTCTTGGGACAGCTCGGTTCAGGCAGCGCCTTGAGCAACTGGATGGCGTCCAACTTTTATGATGACGCTGAATTTCGCTATGCACTCAGACTCTCCAGCGAGGCAGCCTGGCAACGCGACCAGATCATTGCCACCGTTCCCGATGCAGTGGAACAGGTGCGTGCCCGCCAAATTTTTGCCCAGACTCAGGCTGGCGCAGAACGTGCCCTCACAAGCCTTGCATCCGGTACCAGTTTTGACGACCTGGCTTGGGAATTCAGCCCTGAAACCGGTGGCGAGTTGGGCTGGTTCCCGCGGGGCTACCTGCTCTTTCCCGAAATTGAGGATGCGGCTTTTTCTCTGCCGGTGGGAGAGTATTCCGGAATCATCCAAACGGAAATTGGCTATCATATCATTCTCGTGATGGAACATGAGGAAGCTCATCCCCTGACGACTGATGCGAAAGTTACGTTGCAATCCCAGGCGCTCTCGCAGTGGTTGGAAAATCAGCGCACCCAGGCAGTGATTGAGACACAAATTCCATGAGCAACCTGAAGCCGGCTCGTGCGGTCAAGCGCAAATCCCAGGGAGAGCTCCCCAAAAACATTCCAAGCATGGCAAAGCGCAAACGATCGTCTTGCTCTGGCTTGACAATCGCCACTTTATTAATGGTTATTATCCTGATCATCCTCTTGATCGCATCGGGGGTAATCCCAAATCCCTTCGTGGATTCAACACCTACTGAACCCAATCAGGGCTTACTACAAACCACCCAACCTGCACAAAACACAGCGACTGAGGGCACACCAACCCCGGCACCCAGCTTGACCAAGACAGCTATCCCAACAGAGACTCCCACAGCCACTCCAACCGGAACCCCGCCCCCCACTTCTACTGTCACACCAACCGAAAAGCCTATGCCGTATATAGTCCGGGGAACGCCGGAAGCACTGCCAAACAGCGTTTTTCATCCGGAATACGACTGTGAAGATTACCTGTTCATTGGCGGGCAGGTTTGGAATTTGCAGGAAGCGGCGGTGAAGGGTCTGATTGTCCGGCTTGGCGGCACCTATGGCGGTGATATCGTCGATTTCACTTCTGAAACCGGCTCAGTAACGTTTTACGGGGAGTCCGGCTATGAATTTGTGCTGGCTAACAAGCAGATCAACGAAGAAAACCTGTTCATCCGATTGGAAAATTCTTCAGGGGAGCTTCTGTCTACCCGTACCTATCTGTCGATTACCTCATCCTGTGCTGAGAATCTGTTGATTGTCAACTTTAAGCAGGTGCGTTAATTTTCTCCCTAATCAAAGCCTGAATTGAATAAAATCAGCTAGTAGCGGACTGCCTGGGTTGAATTTGTACCAATTCGTTACCTTTTAAAATGCCCGAGAGCGGAGAAGACGGCAAAGCCAAAATTCGACTATTGGCAAAGTACTCAAAGTCAAAGGCGGTTGGGTCACCAGCTTGTTTGCCGGGAATGGGCATTAACCGGGCGGTCAGCGGCTTTTTCAAACGCAGCGCCAGGGCTGCCAGATCCAAAAGCACCGGGTAAAGCTTTTCAGCGGAAGTCGACCCAGGCAGGGGCAAAACATCCAGACCGGTACCGCAGACGGAAGAAAGCAACAGCAAGTCTGCAACGGAGACATGCCCTTCGGCAGTTCTTTGTGCCAGACCGGCATCTTCCAGAACTGGCAGCATCAGCCCATTGAAACCAGTCCTGGTATAGTGAGCTCTATCGAGGGTATCGGTCAGGAAGGCGGAGGCAAACAAGCTGCCATGCATTCCAAAAACTGGCAAGCCTAATGTTTCCATGGCGTTGGTAATGGAAGTCTGCTGCTCGGGGAAAGGCGCCAGGGTGAAATCCAGACCACGGAAAGAATAACCATACATCTGGCTAAGCTTGGAGGCAGCCGATTCCAACTTTTGAGCGCTGCTTTCAATCTTTTCGATCAGGTTTTGACGGGCTTCAGCCAGCGTAGCAGCTTGAGAAAATGCCTGTACTGCCAGATCAGCGCCTTCAATCGCCAGAGCAAAGGAGGGCGTTCCGCTTTCTCCATAGGCGGCAGGGAAAAACGGAGCAAAAGGGGGGACGTTTGCCAGAGCAGAAAAGCGCAAGTTGGCAAATCCGTTGGATTCTACACCAGCCAGTTTTTCGACCACTCTGGCGCAAGCCATGGCAGCGGGTAAGCTGGCCTCCTGATTTGGGGTGGTGAGCATTCCGGATAAGAACACTGCCGGATTTTGGGCGATCACTTCGGGGATTATTTCGTAGGTCTCGAGCTGCCCCGGCAGGGCCGGACCAAGCGAGAGGTATTCAAAACCTTCAGCGTGTGTTTCCATGGAAAGTACCTGGGCGGCTTCAACTAACAAAGCCGGGGTAAGGAAGGTAGGAAAAGGCGGGGTAGCCAGCCGGCAGGATTGAACCTCAAATCCGGCATTTGTGAATATGCTGCTGGCGTGGCGTGCAAAAACACCGACATGTTCCAGCAGCAAGCGGTTGGGTGGATAGCCTGGCTGGCAAAAGACGGTGATGGAGCGAATTTTCATGGGTTTAAATTTCCCATCCTCTGTCGAAGCACTTCAAATAGAAGCACGCTGGCAGAAACCGCAGCATTGAGCGACTCATTCTGCCCGATCATGGGGATGCGAACGGACTGGGTTATATGCGCACCTGCTTCTGAACTGATACCTTCCGCCTCTCCGCCGACCAGCAAGGCTGTTCGGCCGGTAAAATCCGCCTGCCAACAGGTAAGCTGGCCGTTCATATCAGCATGGATGACCCGCATCCCCTGCACCAGTTTACCCAATTCCTGCCAATTCATTTGTAAAATTGGAAGGCGGAAGTGGGCTCCCATGCCGGAACGAACCACCTTGGGCGCCCAAGGATCCGTGCTTCCGGGAGTCAGGCAGACTGCCTGTGCACCAGCCGCTTCGGCTGAACGGAGGATGGTTCCCAAGTTGCCCGGATCACGCAGTTGATCGAGAATGAGCAGGAAATCCGGCTCTGCCAGGGGAATTGCAGCCGGCAGGTCGAAAACCGCCAACAACCCCTGTGAATTTTCTGTTTCGGAAAGTGTGTTGAATAGGCGCCCGTCCACCAGGAACGCCGGCAAACTGCTGGGAAGCTGATCCAGCACTTCTGCAACATGTGGGGTGTGCTGCTCACTGTAGAGCAAAAACTGGGGCGGGGTGGCTGACTTCAGCCCATCCGCCACCAGTCGGGCACCTTCTGCCACGAAAGCTTGCTGTTTGCGGCGGGCTTTAGGCTGTTCTATCAGACTGCGAACCAACTGGATGCGGGGATTTTGAGCGGAAGTAATCAAGTCATTCATGCGGTACTACCTGATGGTGATTATACGGGATTATTGCTTAAGCTGTGGGGTGAATGGTCTTTTTCAGCACCTGCACCTTACCAGTGCTGGTAATCGTCAGCAAGCAGTATTGGACCGTGTAATTATTCAGGCGATGCGGGTAAGCAGCTCCCGGGTTGATGAAATGCTGCCCATAAACTATTTCGTCTACCTGATAATGCGTGTGCCCATAGATGATCAGGTCCGATTCGGGATACAGTCGGGCAAGATATTTCTGGAAGCGATCGTAACTGAGTTTGTGAAAGGTGACCAGCAGGCGCAGGTAATTAAATGCATATCGGGACATGCTGATATGACCATGCGTGAGGGTGATTTTCACGCTGTTGATCTCAAACTGAAGGACTTTAGGCAGGTCAAGCCGGTTAAACCAGTCGCGATTGCCCTGGACGACCTGAACTGGAGCAATGTCGCCAAGCTGCTTCAAGACAGATGGGTCACCAACATCACCGGCATGCCAAATCTCCTCTGGATGACAGTCTCGAATAGCCTGTACCATGGCTGGATGCAGGCAAGATGAGCGATCCCCCACATGTGTATCAGAAAGGACGGCAAAGAGATGATCAGATGGCATGAGCGGGGCTAAGTTGATTATCTCCTGTGAAGATGTATAGGAACTCTGATGCGGAATGAAATAGTAGCAATGGTTCTGGGGAAGAACTTGTTCCAAAGGTGTTTGCCGATGGAAAAATGCCTGGATTGGAGTAATAGTACTTCCGTAACACATGGAAAGGGTGCGAAATGTGGATTTCCAAGCTTTGGCAGGGCATGGCGGGATTATATCAGAGAGCAACGGCAACGTTGTTATTAAACGCATAATTTAATAATAATTATGGATATGCGGCTGCCAAAACCCTGACCAAAGCGGTCCACAGCAGTTGATTCCGAAGAATCAGTTACCTGATGGGCAGGATTATGAACGTTAATATCTGCCAGGACAATCTTGACCGCGAAGCTTTTCGTGATGCGATTGACCTGTAACAGGGGCGCCTATGTCTGTTTTAATCCGATTCCCTTATTCACCTGTTCATGGGTTTCCGCATTTCGATCACGGTCCGATAGGTCTGATAGCCCAAACTCTCATAGAGGTTCAACGCTCCGGTGGCATTTTCGGAATCCACCGTCAAGGCGACTTCGGTCAGATTTAAGGCTTTCATCATTTTCATCGAACGCACGATCAGTGCTTTGGCGATACCTTTGCCTCTCCAGGCTTTGAGAGTACTGATGCCTTCGGTATACCCGCGCAGCCGGTGAGTACTTTCATTCTCAACCTCATCCACGTAATTCTGTACCTGACTTACCATCCTGTCTCCATCCCAGGCAATCTGCCAAAGCAGAGGTTGAAACCAGCGTCCTTCCTTCCAGGATTGGTAATCTTCCTCATGACCTTCGACGAATCCCCAGTGTTCACTGAATGCCTCATTAGCTCTTTCCCAAACCTCGTGGTACTGGCTGGGCATGGGCGGTCTGGCAACGATCCCTTCAGGCAGTTCTGCTTCCGGGATGTCTTCGAGCGTACGGGACATGCTGTAATAATACCGGACCGGTTTATAGCCATTTTCGGTGAGCAAATTGTACAGAGTGGTATCATTTTGGGAGCAGGTTTGGATGTAAAAGCGCTCCTGCTCTCCGGGTTGAGACCAAGAGATTTCGAGCAAGCGCTGTTCAATCCACTTGAGCAGCGCGGATTCGATGCCCTGTCCTTTATAAGCTGGAAGTATATTGATGAAGTGGTAATAAACCCTGCAATCGGATTCATCATCCCACCAGACCCGGCTGTATGCCACCATCTCACCATTGACCTCGGCGAAGATCATGTCTTTTGCCGGGTCGCAGTTATGCAAGTGGCGGTAATCAATGGCGAGGTCTTCCACGGTGTTAGAGCCCTCAAAATAGCCAGCCTGTCTGAGAGTAGTCCAGATGGTGATCATGCCAGGATAGTCGGCTTCTCCCCTGAAATGGCGGAAGATCAGTCCGTCAATTTTGGGGGTTTCGGAAAAAACAATTAATTCATTATTGCTTGTTTCAGACACTTTTTGCTCCAGTAAATTTTCTTGTCTTGACTTTGTTTGATTATTAATATTCAGATTGTCGATATTTTTTGGGTTCATCATGGCTCCGGGTGGATGAGAAATGGCGTTGGTCAGTCGGAAAGTGAAGATTAATAACAAAACACCACGGGAGTGGATCACGCCCGTGGTGTTGAGTTCAAATGACTTAAGTCAGGTTCTAACAACCAATAGGCACAATCCGGCCATGAATGACAGCACTGCCTGCTTTGGCATCGCTGATACTTGTCTTCTCTATGGCGCGGAATGTGATTATCACTTGTTACCTCACAAATCTTAACTTTAGAAATTCTATCATCAGGCGAAAGGACCTGTCAACCCGCTTGTGCAAAACCACGGAAAACTGGCAAGCCAGGGCTGGCTTTAGGTTTACTTTTTCTTGAGGAATCCGAAAATCAGAACAAGCACCAAGCCTATGGTACTTAATCCAACCATGGTCAGGCCGACTTTCTTGTTGTCTGAAAAGACACGATTGAAAAGCGGTGGTTCGGTGGTTGGCGTTGCTGTTGGGTATGGTGTCTTGGTGGGAATGGGGGTCTTGATGGCGGCGGGTTGGGTCGGCTGCGGGGTGATGCGTGTAGGCGTTGGCGTGGGTGCGATGGTGGCAGTGGCAGGGTTAGCCCGCCGGATGGTCAGCACCTGACCTATATACACATCCGTGGTTTCAGGGCTGTTGCCAGTATTGGTCATGATCTCTGCGCCGGTAGTGCCATAGGCTATTGCGATTGACCACAGGTTCTCGCCTTCTTTCACAATATGGTAAATGGCTCCGTCCGACTGGGGAGTGGAAATAATGATGGTGTTGTAATAGACGGGTGTCTCTTGTTGCTGTTGTGCGAAATAACTGATTTGTGCTTGATCGATCGCCTTATCAGGTACTTCAAAGGCGACAATTCCACCCGAAGGGATCACAACCGGCGCATAATGCATTATGTACCCATCAAAATCTACGCCAACGCCAACAGAGCCACTGTTATGTCCCAGCATGGTATTCCACTGAGAAGATCCTGCCCAAACGGTGCCGATGCAATAAGAGACCGACATGTCAATGCCCGAGGCGACATTTTTCTGGATGCACTTTGAGAAAGCGGTCGTTCCAACAGAACGGGTATGGGTACCAGAGCCAATTGAAGCCATGTTTTCTGAATGAGTCTGAGCGTATCTCATCAGACTCTCATCGATAGTGTAAGCCGCCAGTCCTTTTGAAGCACGCAGGGCATTGACTTCAGTGATAAGGTCATAGGTGCTGCCGGCTTGTGCGTTAACTGTAGTTGGGAGCGCGAGCAGCAAAATGACTGCCGCGAATGCCAAAGTAAGGATTGGTTTTATCTTTTTCATGATGCCATATTATAGCTGGTTTGATCAAGTCGTGGATTTTTAGATTGGCTTGTCGCCCCCCAATGTTCCAGATTCTGGTAGGATGTTGTTTCCATTGGTAGAATTGGAGCATAACTGGATAAGGTAAAGAATCTAAACCTGGAATCGAAGAGGTGAAGCATGTTGGATTTGAAATTGATCCGTGAGCAGCCAGACTTGGTCCGCGAGTCCCTAACGAAGCGCCATGTGGAAACAGACGTTGTCGACCAGATTTTGCAGTTGGATGAAGAACGGCACGCGTTGATCTTATCTGTGGAGGCGAAAAAAGCCGAACGCAATAAGGTCAGTAAGGAAATTGGCCGGATGAAAGAACCCGGGCAGCGGGAGGAAAAAATTGCCGCCATGCGCAGCTTGGGCGATGAAATCGCCTGGCTGGATGAGCACCTCAAACAGGTTGAATCTGACCTGTACCAGACGGTAGCGGGCGTACCCAACATCCCGGATCCGGACGTGCCGGTGGGCATTGATGACAAGGATAATGTGGTCATCCGCACTGTGGGCAAGATGCCACAGTTTGATTTCACCCCGAAACCCCACTGGGACCTGGGCCCAGAATTGGACATCATTGATTTTGAAGCTGGTGTAAAGCTGGCTGGAACCCGCTTCTATGTGCTTAAGGGTGCCGGGGCACGCCTGGAGCGTGCTTTGATCTTCTGGATGTTGGATTTGCACATCAGGCAGGGTTATCGTGAGATCTACCCCCCCTGGATGGTGCGGGAAGAAGTTATGTTTGCCTCTGGGCAGTTGCCCAAATTTGCTGAAAACCTTTACCATGATCACTTAGAAGACTTCTGGATGGTCCCTACCGCCGAGGTTCCCCTGACTGGAATGAAAATGGGCGAGGTGATGGACGAATCTGAATTGACTTTGAATTACACGGCTTACACTGCCTGCTTCAGGCGGGAAAAAATGAGCGCAGGCAGGGATGTCCGAGGAATCAAGCGCGGGCATCAGTTTGACAAAGTTGAAATGTACAAGTACTGCCTGCCGCAAAATTCCCCCGCTGAACTGGACAAGATGGTTTCAGATGCAGAAGCTACTTGTGAAGGATTGGGCTTGCCCCATCGGGTGCTGCTGCAATCCACCGGTGACCTGGGTTTTGGCTCTCATAAAACTTATGATGTCGAAGTGTGGGCTTCAGGCTGTCAGGAGTGGTTGGAAGTGTCTTCCATTTCGAATATTGGCGATTTCCAAGCCAGGCGTGCTAATATCAAATACCGCCCGACGGATGGTTCCACACCCAAGTTTGTTCATACCCTGAATGGGTCTGGTTTGGGGCTGCCGAGAACGCTGATTGCGGTGATGGAAAATTACCAGCAAGCTGATGGCAGTATTGTTATCCCAGACGTGCTGAAGCCTTTCATGGGCGGACTGGAAGTTATCCGGAATGACCCTCGCCCCTGATTGGGTAAACAACCTGCTTCTGGTCCTCTCCGGACTGCTTCAGTTGGTTGGTCTGGTCGGACTGCTGCTGGTATTCTTTCCCGGGCTGACCGTGGCTTGGGTCGGCCAATTGATCTGGGCAATCTACACGGGCTTCAACCAGAGCCATGAACCCTGGCAGTACACCCTGACCATCATCCTGTTTGTCATCAGCACGATCCTGATGATAGGCGGTTCCTTTATCGATAACATTATGATGGCCGGCAAAGCCCGTCAAAAGGGTGCGCCCTGGTGGGAAATTGGTTTAAGTATGGTCATGATGCTGGTCGGGGGCATTTATCTGACTCCTATTGGGGGCTTGGCAGCAGCTTTGTTAACCATATTCCTGACTGAATACTTCCGGTTGGAGAAGAATGGGAAAGAGGCTTGGGAATCAACTAAATCGATGGCTTTTGGCTGGGGTTGGTCAACCGTGATCCGCCTGGTGATTGCTGTGGTGATGATCCTGCTGTGGGTAGTGACGGTTGTGTGGCTGTAAAGTTTTATGGGAATCTATCTTATTTTTAATAGGTAGTGTAGGGTATAGACCCAATCTGCACTTGCTTTGACTCCCTTCGTAGGGCAGGTCCACCAAGGGACCCAGCCGGATGCCAGGTCAGATTGACTATCAATAAGTTGGGACAATTGGTAATGGGGTGATCTGTTGTATTATATAACCAAGGCTAATTCTTTATATTTGTTGATTAAATGATGTTTTACATGAATTATGCTTATCGGTTTCCCGCCTGAGGGATCCTATTGAACGATATTCGTTCTGGCTTGTCGGACCAGATACAGGGCAATTGAGCCGGCTGCGGCGGCATTGAGCGATTCGACCTTGCCAACCATGGGCAATCTGAGCAGTTCGTCGCAGGATTTGCGCACTAACTCCCTCAAGCCCGAGCCTTCATTGCCGACTACCAGGGCAATACTTCCCTCTAATCGGAGTTGCGCGGGTGTTTTAGAGCGGGGAGCTTCATCCAGCCCATAGACCCATACGTCCAATTGTTTTATGCGTTCAATTGCCTGCGCCAGATTGTTTTGGGCAATGAGCAGGTATTCGGTGGCACCCGAGCTGGCATGCACTACGGTGGGTGTGATTTGAGCCGCTTGGGAAGAGGGAATGACGACACCGTGGACGCCCATCGCTTCGGCAGTCCTCAACAGGGAACCCAGATTCTGGGGGTCCTGGATCAGATCCAGCAGCAGGAAGAAAGGCGGTTCGGGTTGAGCTTGGGCATGCCGGAGCAGGTCTTCAAAGGCAGCGTAGGGATAAGCGCTTGTCTCCAATGCCACCCCTTGGTGATGTGTGGAAAAAGCGTCCAGATGGTCACGGGGAGCTTCTTCGATCGGAATCCCACGGCTTTTTGCCAGACGCAGGACCTCAGAAAGCTGCCCTTCTGGTTTGATGCCTCTGGCTAACACCAAGCGGAAAACCTGCCGCCGTTTGGCTCTCAGGACTTCATAGCTGGGGTTACGCCCGGCGATCCATTCCTTCAAGAGCTACTCCCAGTTCCAGGTGGTGCAGTCTTTGCTGTCTTCCAGCACTACCCCGAGTGTTTTGAGTTCTTGACGCAGCTTGTCTGAAAGAGCCCAGTTCTTTTCAGCACGCAGGTCACTGCGCAACTGTACCAGCAGGTCAATGAATGGGTCAGCGCTGGTTTGTCCACCGATTTGGTCTTCCAACTGTAAACCCAACACACCGGTCAGCTCAGTAAACGTATCCAGGGCGGGTTGTAGCTGTTCCTGAGTGGCGCCATCCGCGCGGGCTTGGTTCAGGCTTTTGACCAGCTCAAATACGCTGGCGAGCGCAGCGGAGGTATTAAAGTCATCGTCCATCCCTTCAATAAATCCTTGCCTGGTTTTAGCGCCTTGTGCCACTAAAGCCTGGGCATTTTCGGCCGATAATCCTGAAGCATTTGGTTTGGCTGGTTTCCTGGCACTGAGCAGACGTCTGTAGGTTTGTTCAGTTTGCTCCAGAACTTCGTCGCTGAAGGTAAGGGGACTGCGGTAAGAGCCGTTCATAACCAATAGGCGCATCACGTCGCCAGGGTGCTGACAAAGAAAGTCATCAATGCTGATCATGTTGCCCAGGGATCTGTGCATCTCGCCGGAGGTCAAAGAAAGCATGCCGTTATGCATCCAATAGGTGGCGAATTGCTTGTGGGTGATCATTTCAGTCTGGGCGATTTCATTTTCGTGGTGGGGAAAGATCAAGTCATTACCGCCGCCGTGGATATCAATCTGTTCACCTAGGTGATGCAGGTTCATGGCTGAGCATTCGATGTGCCAGCCGGGGCGGCCCTTGCCCCATGGGCTTTCCCAAGCCGGCTCTCCTGGTTTGGCAGCTTTCCAGAGAGCAAAATCCATGGGATGCTCTTTGCGACTGTCCACCTGAATGCGGGCACCGGCGTTCATTGTCTCAAGCTTACGGCCGGAGAGTTTGCCATATTCCGGGTCAGATTCCACACGGTAATAAACATCACCCTCTACGGCATAAGCGGCACCTTGTTCGATCAATTTGCCGATCATGTCAAGGATATGATCCATTTCTTCAGTCGCACGTGGATTGAGCGTGGCTGGCTTGATATTTAGGGCTTCCAGGTTGTGCTTGTAGTCATTGATATATCCCTGTGCCAATTGGAAGGGGTCGTCGCCGGTTTTGTTGGCTTTCTCGATAATCTTGTCATCCACGTCAGTGAAGTTCATGACATAGCGGACCTCATAGCCGGAAAATTCAAGATAGCGCCGCACAATATCAAATACCAGAGCAGACATCGCGTGACCGATGTGGGCTCTGGTGTAAACGGTTGGCCCGCATACATACATGCGCACCTTGCCAGGCTCCAGGGTTTTGAAGTCTTCCTTGGTTCTTGTCAGCGTGTTATATATTTTTAGGGTCATGAATGCCTCCTGGGAGGTTAATCATAATCGGGTTTGGCAAAAATCATCCGGCCGGCGGAAGTTTGCAGGATTTTGGTGACGGTCACACTGATCTCTTTATTCAGGAATTGCTGACCGTTTTCGATCACCACCATGGTTCCATCGTCCATATAGCCGACGCCCTGATTGAATTCCTTGCCTTCCTGGATCACCTTGATCTGAAAACTCTCACCGGGCAGCAAGATGACCTTGACAGCGTTGGCAAGATCATTGATATTCAGCACTTTGACTCCTTGCAGTTCAGCGATGCGGTTGAGATTATAGTCATTGGTGAGGATTGGGCAGCGCATTTGCCTTGCCAGTACGACCAGCCGGTCATCCACTTCCCGCACGCCCTCCACATCAATATCGCTGATGGTGACAGTGATATTTTCGTCCTGTTGCAGCTCCGAAAGCACGTCCATGCCGCGGCGACCGCGTTGGCGCCTCAAGGAATCCGCGGAATCAGAGACAAACTGCAGTTCATTCAAGACAAAGCGTGGAACAATCAGAGAGCCGCCCAAAAAGCCGGTTTTGACAATGTCTGCAATCCGCCCGTCAATAATGGCACTGGTATCTACCAGGATTTTTCTCTCACCTTCGCCTTGGGAGCGTGCATTCTTGGTTGAAATCTTGGTGGTCACTGTTCGGTAAGTATTGGCGAAATCCTGATTTCTGGACATAAAAGTAGTTGTGCCAAGATAACCGCAAACGATCACGCCCACCAGAGGCAGAATCTGCCCAATAGGGTTGGGAAGCAGGGAGAGAGGATATGCCAGCAGAGCTGAGATGATCAGTCCGACGATTAAGCCTACCAACCCGCTGATCAGTGCCTGCGGAGAGGATTTGTTGACAACTTTTCGAAAGCCCTCAATCGGTTTGACAGTAATCCAGGGAGTGACCAGATAACCGAACACAAGAAAGAGGACTACTACGATAGCAACAGTGGAACCATTGGTCAATGGGTAGGTCGCCCAAAAAGAAAGCAAAAAATCGTGTATTGAAGGACCAGAAAAAAAACCAATAACACCAAAAACGAGTGCGCCGATAATACGCGATAATAATACTGCATTCATACAATAACTCCTTTTTTAATGTGCAATATAAACGAGGAATAATAACAGCTTATGTTTTGATGATAGCATGCTAAAGAGGCTAAGTCAACAGAATCAAAAAAATTCTGATGAAACTCATATAGGTTTCTCAGATTGACTGGGTAAATTAGCAAAAACCGGAGTTACCTGGTCTTTTTGATGGGCTGATCGATTGAGCGAATGGCGGTTGCGGCTGGCCTGACCCGGCGGGAGGGTTTGGCAGACTGAGCGGAGTTTAGGAAAGTATGCAGCTCGGTGATTGCGGTCGGATCGTACATGAAGGCATGGCAGACATCACAAACCCACGCTGGGAAATTGGGAACACTCAATAATTTTCCGTCTACAATGGCAGAGAGGGTGACCTCTTTTTGTTTGATTCTTCCCACCATACAACGAGGGCAGGTTTCGGGATTGGCAGGTAGATTGTTTATCATTGAATTGGATTATACGCTGATTTTTTCATTTATGGAAAAGAGGGAAAAATTAGTACAACGCTGGGAAGAAACATGACGAAAGTCAGACCACAAACCATGTGCGGCCGGTTCCTGAAATGGGTCACATTTTCGCGCCGCTTTCCATGGTGTAAAGCCCTGTGCAGTCTGAAAGTGACATGCGCGGGGATTGACCGCGAGCTTCCATTATAAGTCTGGAGCAAGCCCGGCAGAGAGGTACATTCTGAGATATGCTCTCCATCAGAAAGTCCGCAAGGAAAGATTGCTTCACTTCGTTCGCAACGACCACTCACTTCTTTTCGAGCTCCTTACGGGGCGTTGTGCAATCTGCGGACCGGCGTGGAAAAAATTTACATGTAGAACCTTGCCCCTCTTCTTACCAATTTTGGAGGGAACGCCGGGATTACTGGGCGGCATACACCAAGTCTGGCATGGTCAGAGATCGAATTTGGTCAAAGGGATAATAAATAAAAATGGCTTTGCCAACCACGTCGTTGATATCCACAAAACCCCATTGATGCGAGTCGGAGGAATTGTTGCGATTATCTCCCAAGACGAATAAAGACCCTTCAGGCACATTCCAGGTGCCTGAATACTTTGGCAATTCCGCGATGTATGGCTCAGTGAGGGGAGTGCCGTTGACAGTCACAATCCCATTGGAAACGGAAACCTGATCTCCCGGCAGCCCAATTACACGCTTGATGTAATCCTCATTTTTGTCTCCCTGGAAGTGGAAGACCACAATATCACCATGTTTTGGCTCCCCAACTTTATAAGACAGCTTGTTCACCACCAGCAGGTAACCCGGTTGCAGCGTGGGTTTCATACTGACATTCTCCACCCGAACTCGTGAACTGACGGCATTTATCAGGAGAAACAGGACCACAGCCAAGAATATCGTTTCGAGCGTGTCAATCCAGAAGCCAGTTCTACCGGACTTCTTTTTTTGCTTTTCAGGCTCACCTTGTTCGGGTGAGATATCAGTGGTTAATTGTTCCAACTTAGTCTATCCAATCGTATGTGTAAAATTTGCATCTGCAAAAAATAATCGTTACATTCCAAAAGAAAACGTGCAGGCTATTTTACACCTCTTTACGCTCGCGTCCTTTCAAGACCAGTCGGATGGGAGTGCCAATGAACGGGTATTCCTTGCGGATTTGGTTTTCCAGAAAACGAAGATAGGTAAAATGCCCCAAGTCAGGGTAATTACAATAGATCAGGAAAGTGGGCGGTTCAGTTCGCACCTGAGTCCCATAATAGATGCGGAACTGCCGTCCGGAGGTGGAGGGTGACTGATGCTGATCCTGGGCGTCTTGGAGAATCCGGTTGATCTGGGATGTGGTCAGGCGCACCAGGCGTTCCTCCTGCACTCTTGCCACCAGTGGAAGCACCTGATTGATGCGCTGCCCGGTAGCGGCAGAAATGAATAGTACTGGCACATAAGGTAAAAAATTCAAAGCCTGTCGGATCTTCTCTTCATATTCCAGTATTGAATAAGCATCTTTTTCAACCAAGTCCCACTTATTGACGATCAGGATGACACTCTTCCAAGCCTTGTTAATATAACCGGCAATGTGGGTATCTTGGGCGGTGATGCCAGTTACAGCGTCCACAACCAGCAGGGCGACATCACAGCGTTCAATTGCCTGCATGGCACGGAGGACTGAATATTTCTCAACGCCGGGAATAATGGAACCACGTTTGCGGATGCCGGCGGTATCGATCAAGGTGATGGGCAATCCCTGCCATTCCATTGGGGTGTCAATGGCATCCCGGGTAGTGCCGGGAATAGGGCTGACGATTGAACGGTTTTCGCCAACCAGTTTATTCAACAAGCTGGATTTGCCGGCATTAGGCTTACCAACGATAGCAATCTTTATGGAAGTGTCATCGTCATTCTCAGCTTCAGGTTCAGGGAATTGCGCCACTGCCGCATCCAGCAAGTCACCGGTGCCGGTGCCGTGAATGGCTGAAATTGGATAAGGTTCCCCCAGACCAAGTGAGTAAAAATCCAAGGCATTCAAACGGGCAGATTGACTGTCTGCTTTATTGGCAACCAGAATGATAGGGGGCTGAGGTTTATTATTGACAATACGCTGCTTGCGCCGCAGGATTTCCACCACTTCACGATCAGCTTCAGTCACTCCGTTGAGAGCATCCACAATGAAAAGGATCACATCCGCTTCTTCCATGGCGACTTCTGCCTGGGCACGGATTTCTTCAATGAAATCGGCGGATCCAATCGAAAGAGGTTCCTGGGTATGCTGCTTGGAGGGATCTATTCCGCCTGTATCCACCACGAAAAAATCATGACCAGCCCAATCCCCTTCAGCTACCAGGCGGTCGCGGGTGGTGCCTGGCACTTCATCAATAATCGCCAGGCGTTCCCCTGCCAAGCGGTTGAAAAGGGTGCTTTTCCCCACGTTTGGTCTTCCGACAAGTACAATGACAGGTTTTTTCATCTAATTCTTTTTTCCTTGGAAATGTGTTGAATTCGAGTGGCGGTTTTATTTTGCCAGGATCACTTCAATGGAACCTGGAACAATCGAATCCAGTTGGATGGACGGATTATCCAAGACTATGGTGGGTGTGAGTTGGTAAGTCCCGGCGGTTTTGCCTGTCAGGTCCACGGTTACTTTGATGGTTCCAGAGTTTATTTGCTCCAGCAAATACAGAGGTCCGGAGAGATAGATATCCACTTTAGCGGGGGATAGGGTGACTTTAAGCCCGTCAGAAACATTGATTGCCTCGACAGGTATATCCACCAATTGGAGCGAACTCTCTATCGCAGCAACTCCTACCTCAATGTTTATGGTCTGTTCACCAATGACGACAATACCTTCTGGCAAGTTCAAGGCGACAATGGACTCGAAGCTTGTTTCAGCGCCATTGAGATTCACCGGAACTGTTTCGATATAAGCGGGCATATTATCCACAAGTTCCGGATCGGTGCTGTAAATGGTGATAGTAGGGGGATCAGCCAGGATCCCGGTCAGGTAGAAACCGCGGGCAATTTGACCGGTGGTGACAATCTTGATAAACACATTGCGGTAGCCGCCCAATTGTTTGATTGGAATTTCGACTGGGACCTGGGAGGGATTCAAGTTGATACCGTTAACCAGCACGCCCCGCGAATCCAGAGCTTTGAGTTCAATCGATTTGGCAATACTGGTTGTTATGTTGGTGAGATCGACACTTGCCACTACCTGGGTGATTTTTTGGACCTGAGTTTCTGGTCCGATAACCTGAACAGTTTCGGCGCTTAGTTTTGCATCCCCAGCCTCATAACTGATTGGCAGACTGCCGGTCTTCTTTAAGGTAATCGGGAATTCTTTGGTCAGCATGTTTTCAAGCGTAAAGTTGATGCTTGACGGAGATATTTCGGTCACCTCGGTGGGTCCGATGGAAACTGAGACCTGAAGGTCCACCGTATGCGAACCGGCTGTCAGACCAGACAGGTTGACAAAAGCACGCACGAGATCAGGCTCTTCAGCCAGTTTGACATGAATGGAATGGGGCGCCCGAATGGTCACATCGACCGCTTCGACTATATCATTGACAATAACCAGATCAGGGTCCAACCCCAGGATGGTGATCGGAACCGGTTCATCGAGGGTTAATTCCTCATTGGGATCCGTAGACGTGACGGCTGAAACCCAAACCACAATGGCGAGGACCAGCGCTGTCAGGAACGTTGGCAGGAATTTGATCACCTTACGAATAACTTTCATTCGGGTAATTCTCCTTCACCTTCCGTGTGCTTTCTACGGAGAAGTCCCTTCTTTTTTTGGGGGGATGTTTGAGATGTATGGGTATCATCTGAGAATAGAAAAGCCCGCATGCTATTTATTAGCCGCTCACCATCCAGCCGCCGGATAAGACGCCCCTGGTAAGCGATAGAAATGCTGCCGGTTTCTTCAGAAACGACCAAGGCAATGGCATCACTTACTTCACTGATACCCAATCCGGCTCGGTGGCGTAACCCCATGGAGCGCTCAGGCAAGCTGTTTAATACTCCGCTGGCAGAAAGAGGCATAACACAGGCAGCAGCTTTAATTCGGTTGTTTTCAATGATAACAGCACCGTCATGCAAGGGCGTGTTTGGGTAGAAAATCTGCAGCAATAATTCTGCTGAGACGTCAGAATCCAGAATAACACCATTCTTGTAGTATTGGGTAAGGAATTCATGCCGGCGAATAACGATCAGAGCGCCGTGCCGGCGTTCTGAAAGACGAACTGCCGCTTTAGTGACTTCCTGCAGCATTTGTTCAGTTTTTTCCATGCTCCCGGCTGAGGTCCTTCGCGTCAAGAAATCTATATTGCTGAAACGCCCTACCTGCTCCAAAGCACGGCGAATTTCCGGTGCAAACAGGATCGGAATGGCAAAGACCGTCGCCGGCGTCACCGTTGATATCAGCCAAGAAAAAGCTGGTAAGTCTACCAGTGAGGTCAGCAGATAAATTAACACCACAATTAAGAAGACACCCCGTAGCAGGGTCAACGCTTCAGTGTCCCTAAGCATATAGAGCAGTAATGAAAAGAAAATCGTCACCAGGGCGATGTCAATTACGCTTGACCAGTCAAAGCGCTGCAGGATAAAGAGGAGGTTATTGAGTAATCCTTCCATAATGATCTTTAATAATTGTTTCTTAAGAGGTAAGTATAACCGGTTTACCCCTACATTTGTATATGTTGTCGAAGCGATATCTATAGTTACTGGTTAGAACTGTGTCTTCAGATAAACCTCACCGGGCATGTAGCCATGTCTCCGCAGGAAGTTCGTGAGCGCTACCGCATTGAGATTGGACGGATAGTACTCTCCGGGCATGTATCCGAACAACTTGGCTTTTTTAGGGCTGATTATGTCATGGGGAAGGAAAAGGGCATTGCACAAGTGATCTTTGGCAGAGTGTTCAAGCGCATGGATAGATTGCTCGGTTTCTTCTGAGTTGGGTGCGCAAGGAATGATGTTGTGCACCAGCCCCAGGAAATGGTCAATTTTCCAGGATGCCATGGAGGTCAGGGTATCTCCTTTAATTCCGATCAATACCGAGCGCTGGCTCAGGGTGTGAAAAGCATACTCATCTGTCCAGGTTTCTGAAAAATAGTGATTAAAAACTTCTCTGACAGTGTTAAAATATGCTGGTCGAAGGGGCTGGTAAGTTTCATCTGGAGTGACAGGGATGTCATAGGAATGCTTCGGTAGCAGGTTTTTCAAACCTTGAATAGTCTGGGTGTAAGTAAATTCAAAACTGGTATCCGTATGGACGACATAGTGTGCCCGCGCGGCTTTTTCTTCTTGAGGGTTTTGAGAATGAATGCGGGTGAGCGCGTCTTCTTCGGAGAGCCCGCGAGTGATCATCAATCTTTCCTGCCGCACTTGGTCATCCGCTACGACAGCCCAAACCTGGTCGCAGCGCAGATGCAGGTTCGCTTCGAAAAGTTTAATTGCTTCCACCACCACCAACTGAGTTTGAGCGCGGTCCAGAATTTTTTCAATTGAGAGTGTCACCTGGGGGTGCACAATGGCTTCCAACTCTGCCAGTGCGGAGGGCTCACGAAAAACTATCCGACCCAGTTTGGAACGGTTGATCTGACCATCTGAGTAACAAATGTCACTACCGAACGTATCCAGAATGGGTTGGTAGGCTGGATTGCCTGGGAGGTAGGTTTCTTGCGCCAGCAGGTCCGCATCAATGGTCAGGGCACCTTCATTTTCCAGGTATTGCCTGACCACACTTTTCCCTGAGGCAATGTTTCCGGTGATGCCGAGCAATTTGGGTTTTTCTGCCATGGCTCCTCACTGGTTAGTATACTCGAAAGCAGGAATAACCTGGGCATGAAAATACTTCGTGATGCTATAATTTCCGCATGATCAGCACTCAGATCCTGGAATCTTTGCAGAGAGACTGTTGTTATGACCCGGCCAAACCTCTGGTTGTGGGTGTATCTGGCGGAGCGGACAGCCTGACTTTACTGCATTGTTTGTACCAGGCTGGGTTGAATGTCATTGTTGGTCATATGGATCATGGCTTGCGTGCCACTTCTGCCCAGGAAGCAGAGACTGTTTCCAACCTGATGAACAGTTGGGGTGTTCCCTGTGTTGTGGAGCAGGCAGATGTCAGCCTGATCGCCAGAATGCTGCATCTTGGTACAGAGGAGGCTGCCCGTATCTGCCGCTACCAGTTCCTGTTCAAGTTGGCTTCTCAATACAACGCCCAGGCAGTGGCGGTTGCTCATAATGCGGATGACCAGGTTGAGACGGTGCTGATGCACTTTTTGCGGGGCTCAGGCATCAACGGGCTTAAGGGTATGCGACCGGTCAGTTTTTTGAAAGAGATTAACCCGCACATACCGCTCTTCCGCCCGATGCTGGGAGTCTATCGGGAGGACATCTTGGCTTACTGTCAGGAATACTTTCTGCCTTATATTACCGACGAATCTAATCTGGATTCCAGCTACTTTAGGAACAGGTTGCGCATGGACTTGATTCCGGAACTACAAAAGTACAGCCCGGCTTTTAAACAGGTAACGCTGCGCAATGCCAGAGCGCTCCAGTCAGACTTGCAAATTCTGGAAAATCTCGAAAAGGAGGCTTTTCAGCGCTGCCTGGTTGAGAAGGAGACGTCTCGCATCATTTTGGATATGCCTGTTTTTTTGGAACTGGAAGAGGGACTGCAGAAACGGGTGCTGCTCAAGGCAGTTAACCAGCTTAAACCTGGATTGCGCAATATTGAACTGGAGCAGGTCGAAAGGGTAATTCGCGCCATTCGAGCAGGGCAGCAGAGAACAAATTTCCTTTCTGAAATTGAGGTGTGGCTGGAGCGGGAAACCATCCAGTTCCTCATAGGAGGCAGAAAGCCGGATTTTCCAGATTTGCCCCAGCTGACTGTTGACCAAGCCTGCCCGTTAACACCTGGGCAGCCGGTTCGGCTTGCTTCCGGATGGTTGCTGAACGCTGAAATTGTGGACCAGCAAACTTACCTATCTGCCACCAAGGCCGATCAGCAGGATTGCTGGCAAGCCTGGCTTAACCCTGCTGATATGGAACTGCCCCTGATGGTGCGCCCGATGCGGAGTGGGGAACGCTGGGCGCCATTCGGTATGGAAGGAAAACATCAGAAGTTAAGTGATTTCTTTATTAACAACAAGATCCCTCAAAGTGCCAGAGCCAAGTGGCCCCTGGTTGTCAGTGAGGGATCGATTCTATGGGTTGGGGGACTGCGGATCGGTCAGGCTTGGCGGCTGTGCGGTGATGAGACTGAGATTCTTCATCTTCATCTTATCCGACCTACCGCATCAGAAGACTAAAGGCTATTCAATCCAGAAAACCTGCTTTAATATCGCTTCAATGGCGGGATAATCCGGTTGGAGAACCATGGCGCCGCCGTCTGTTACAAAACCAACAGCTTCGTTGGGCGTGAGTGTGTGGGTGGTGACCACATCTTCCTGAAAGAACTTATTTAATGGGAAAGCGTAAAGCCATAAATCCTGCAATTTCATGTCAGTTTCAATAATCTCCTGGACGGCTGAGATGAAACCAGGCAGGTCTCGCAGTTTGGATGGACTGAGTACGTTCCTGCCAATTGCTTGGATGACTTCCTGGGCGCGGCGGGTGCGGTCAAAATCGGAAGTGTTCAAGCGGGCACGGACATACCATAAGGCATAATTGCTGTCCATATGGACAGTACCTGGTTCAACCACGCACCATTTAACTTCATTGAAGTCGCATTTGTCTTCCATATGCTGGGTAACCACCACGTCAACACCGCCGATCAGGTCGATGATCTGCTTAAACCCGTCAAAGTCAACCATGGCATAATGGTCTGGTCTGAAGCCAAAATTATAAGCCAGTGTATCCCCCAGGAGCTGATTGCCCCCATGCGGTTGAGCGGTATTGATGCGCTGGGTTTGCCATCCGGGAATTTCTACCCACAGGTCCCTGGGGAATGAAAACAGGTTAACTTTGCCAGTGTTTAGGTTAAAAGAAACCAGCAGCATGACATCTGTGCGGTAGCCGGTTTCTGGGGTGAAATCGGAGCCAAGCAGCATGATGGTTTTGACATGATTGGGGATTGCCAGCGCATTGGGATTGGCAACTAAAATTGGATCCGTTTCGGCTTGAGGGGTTGTTGACCAGAGATTGGATAGAAAACCCGGCTGCCCTTCCCGGACGCGGTTCAAACTGATGGCTGACATGACTGCCAGGATCAGGATGATGATGGTTAAAATTGGAATTATTGGAAACGAAGACTTCTTCTTCGGTTGTGTGTAACTCATATATTCCTACTGTTTAATATGATCTGTGTTTGACTAATCCATTGTCTGGATATCAGCTTGGGGAGCAAGCTCGTAGCCCTGCTCTTTTGCCAGGCGGCGCAGCTTGTCGGAGACTTCCCGCCATTGGATTTTGGAAACACCAAGTTTCTGGCGGATTTTATCCGCTTCAACGCCATTGGTCAAGTCGTTTAGCGCACTGGTCCAGCGGCACATATCAAAAGACAGATGCTTGTCCAGACCGGCAGCCTTACCGATATCCTCTAAAAGGTATTCCAGCCGCCTTTGAGACCAGGGAAAAACCTGGTCCTTGATTTGATAGCGGTTTACATATTCCTGGTAGGCTTCCACCCATTTTGGAGAAACTGACACCTTGCGTTCTTTATAGCGGTAGCGCGGGCTGGAATAGCGAATGAAAATTTGCGGACCTTCAGGACTATCCAAGTCAATGTGGTTGGTCATCAGACTCAGGCTTTCCCCTTTTTTAATCGCTGTCTCAAGAATCAACAGCAGCAGAGTGTAGGGGCGGGGGTCCGGATTGGCAGCAGTGCGCATGGCGTCCGCTGCGTCTAATACCCTTTCGAATTCTTGGCTGGTTAGCGTAGGCGGGAGTGGACTGATTACGGTCTTTTGGAGAATTTTCTCGGCTGGGTTGCTTGGGATAACGGCATTCTGGAATAGCCAGCGGAAAAAAGACTTTAAAGAGGTAATACGGCGGGAAAGCGTTTTGGGACTGCACGGGATGTTTCGCTCAGATTCCAGCCACCTCAGATAATCTTCCAGGTCTTTGCTGGTGATTTGACCAATTTGTTTGTCGGGAGGGAGGTAGCTTGCCAGGAGCAAAAGATCGGCAGTGAACGCTTTCAGGGTATGGTTTGAGCGACCTTGCTCCCGCAGATAGATTTTCCATGCTTGAATAGCAGGCTGCAGCAGGGTGGTTTCGGTGATGTGAGCACTGAGAGAATCTGAAGTTGCCATGATATTTGCTCCAATAAATTTCGTATAGGTTTATTTTCTGATGGTAGTGTATCTCAATAAGAGTGCGTTGTCAAACCTTTATTCGTTCAGGTAAAGTGCCTCATTCAGAATCTCAGCAATGGCATAGTAATCCGGCATAAGCACCATAGCCCCCTCGGCAGTGATCCAATTGGTCACGCTTTCAGGCCCGATAGCATAGCGATGGATATTGCCTTCTTCCATTAATGAAGATGCCAATGGCAGCATGGGGATAATATCCATTAATTGAACATCCGTATCCACGTACTCACGGTAATAGGAATACAGCTCGGGGACTTTTAGAAGCATATTCAGATTCATGATTTTCTGGAAAATCGCTTGCACCACTTCCTGGGCGCGACGGTTTCGGTCGAAATCGCTGGTGGTCAGGCGTGAGCGGGAATACCACAGTGCGGTACTGCCATCCATGTGCGTTTCTCCCGGTTCGAGGATGCACCATCCGCTTGGGTCAGTGGAACAGGAATCCTGCAGTTCCTGCGTAACGGTCACGTCAATCCCTCCCAGGCTGTCGATCACATCTTTAAAGCCGTTGTAATTGACCATCATGTAGTATTCTGGTCGAATGCCAAAATTGACCTCAAAGGTGTCTGCTAATAACTCAAAACCTCCCAGTCCCCAGGCGGTATTGATGCGGTTGGACCAATAGCCTGGAATGGTGACATATAAATCGCGCGGAAAAGAAATCAAACTGGCGGTATTGTGCTTGGGGTTAAGCGAGAGCAGCATGATTACATCAGTGCGGAAGCCGTTGGCGGCAAAGTCATCCACCCCTAACAACAGGATGTTCATTTGGTTGGTGGGCATTTGTGCGGCTGCAATGGTTGGCACCGGTGTGGGAGTGTGAACCGGTTGAGGCAGCAGCTCGATGGTACCATCTTCAAGAATGTTAGCAAATGAATTTGGCTGAAAGGGTGTGGGGGTGATTTGGTTGCCTTTGAGGCTGACCTGGTATGGGGAAGTCTCGGAATTTGCCATGGCACTCACAATAACACCCGAAAGGATTACCCCGAGGAATGAGACCGTCAGAATGACGAATACCAACAATGTAATGACCTGGTATCTTTTCAATCGCATATCAAAATCCAGTTTCTGAGGTGTCTGCATGAGGCATCAATAATCTTCCTGCAGACCGACGATTAAGTATACTCACGTTTTTCATGTTTCAATATTCCCTGGATTAATTCCCAGCGGAAGGGACACGCGATAAGTGGTGGGCTGACCCACCTGGCTGTGAATCCACCAATGCCCCCGGGCTTGTTGAGCTAACAGAAGAGCTTCCCTTAGCGCTTTGGCATCACCCACGCCAGCCGGCATCGGAAAGCCGGAACGGCTCAATAGGTTTATAAATTGGACTTGCTCCTGTTCTGAAAGCCCTCCGCCCTGGTCAGTCACGCGGATCTCAATGCTTGGCGGATCAGTTTCGGATTCTCCTGGTAAAATTTCAATGATCACCTCTCCCTGGCTGGGGGAAGCACTCAAGGCATTGATCTCCAGATGGATTAAGACTTCCTGCAGCAAAGGCAGCAAGCTGCCCGGTATAGCCGGCAAAGCATCCATTTTTTCTGTCAGTTTGATCTTTCGGGACGCGAAGGATGTGACTGTCTCTTCAATGGTAGCTCGCAGGGCTTTTAAGGCTGCCTCGGAATCAGTGCTTTTTATCAATTGTGGCTGTTCTTCAATTTCAATCGATTCCTTTACCAATGTTTCCGATGGACCAATAAATGCTTCCTGTTCAGGTTCGGTTGTGATGACCAGTTGGTTGATGACATTACGGGCATTTTCGAGAGCATCGCGCAGGCTGGTGATATGCTGGCTGTTTTTTGCCAAGGTTTGTTCGAGGTTGGTTTTCTGTGTTTTCAGCAGCTCCGCTTCTTCTAGGATAGCTTTGTTATCTGCGATTATTTTTGAGAGGGATGCAATCTCCTCTTCAATCAGTTTTTGCCGTTCCACCCATATTTGTATCTCGGCAGTGTATGCAGTCTTATTTTGCTGATACTCTTGGCGGAGGTCATCGAGCAAGACCTGGCTGCGAGAGAGCTGCTCCTGTATTTGGGTTCTTTCCCTTTTCAGTTGGTTCACCGAAATGCGCAGGTTGTCGCTGGCTTTGGTTCGTTCATCAACACTGGCAGCATCATTCAAGATTTGTTCCAGTCTTGAAGAAATTACCGCAAGGCGGTCCTGGTCTTCCTGGGTCCATTGTCGATCTGTATATGGGCTGAGGCACAAAAGCGCAAATCTGGTCTGAGTTTTGGCAGTATTCAGGGGATAGAGCAAGAGATTACCTAGCTGGTTATATCCGACCGCCTGAAGAATCTGTTTTCTCTCCACTGCAAGGTTTGCAGTGCCATTTATCAGCAGGGGCAGACCGTCCTCGAAGTGGGCTTTCAGGGTCGGGGTGGAGGCAGCGGAAAGCTCAAAGGGTTGAAGGTATTCTTCACGGATGAGGTCATAAGTGCTGGTAATGATTAAACCATCCTTGTTGGTGTTTTCTTCTGCCACGCCGCATAATTCCGCCAGCAGAAACAACCCAACACTGTGGGTGAGAGCTTTGTAAATAGAATTAATTTCAGTCTGCAAGCCAACATCCAGAAAAGCAGCAGCCACTTGGGGCGAGGTGCCTTGACTGGCAGCTTGACTCAGCAGATTTTGCTTCTCTGCAGATGATTCTGACTGGTGGGCACTGGCGGTCTGCCAGGCAATGCTGATAAGCAGCGGGTAGTATAAAAGCTGGCTGAGCATAACTGCTCCCGGCACAGAACCGCTGTTTGGAAAAAGCAGGTAGATCAAGAATCCCAGGGCGGCAATTGCCAATACCAAGACCCCTTCCACCTTTCGAGCCCTATTTTGGTGGATATAGATGATTACGCCAATCAGGATCACTGCCAAGGTGGCAATGCTCCAAGCTTGATCCATCCATGAATCATTGAACCCCGTTGTTTCAACCTGGGAAGACCAATAAGGAATTGCCAGGCATCCCAGCAGGAACACTAAAATGGTTATTCCAAGTGGGATGTGACGCAGCCAGTTATGCGGCCTGAAATCGAGTAAAGCCCAGACCAGCCAGATCAAGGTAATCAGGGTTAAACTGCGCTGAGCCAAAGGGAAAATCTGTTCGAGCGGGCTGACGCCCTGCTGAACCAACAAACTTAAGGTGAGCAGTATCAGTTGGGAGAAAAAAAGGATCAGCAAGGTTGTTGACAGAGCTTGTGAGCGCAGGCTCTTTTGGGTATCAGAAGCTTTTTGAATAGCCAGGAATGACAAACCACTGGCTGCAATCAGGATCAGATAATACAGCAATGCGTACGGAAATACCGTGAGGATCGGCAGAATGTCCAAAAGGGCTCTCATCTTGATGTTTCTTCTTTTCGTGTGATTGTTGCAAGAAACATTCCAAAGCCTATCTTGCTTTGAAGAGGCGCTTCATCAATATGAATTTTTACAAGAGAAGGCTAAAGGTTAGTTGGCAGCCTTGAGCTTCTCCAAACCAATCGTTAATCGGCGGAGAGATTCTGTTTTTCCGAGCAGGTCAGCCAGTTCAGTGGCTCCGCCAGGGGTGGTGGGAAGACCGGATAATGCTGTGCGAATGGGCCACATGACTGTTCCGACCTTGCAACCAGTTCTTTGAGCATATTCTTTCAGACTGGCATAAAGGGCTTCATTCGTCCAGGGACTGAGCCCAGCAAGCATGGGGATGACGGCTTCCAATACTTCCAGACTGGAGGCAAGAGTAGATTTGGACTTCTGGCTCTCAAACAGGTTTGCCTCATATTCAGGCAGTTCTGCCAGGAACGCTACCATGTTCGGGATGTCGGTAAGTCTTTCGGTGCGTACCTGGATGATCTGGCTGACCTTCTGCAAATCCATTTCCTGAAGGCTGCTGGGATAATATTCGAGTGCCATTTCGTGAAATTCCTCAGGAGCCAGGGCGCGAATGTGTTCACCATTCAGCCAGGTTAGCTTGGCAAGTGAAAAAGCCGCGCTGGACTTGTTGATGCGGTCCATGTCAAAGGCTTCAATTAGATCCGGCATGGTGAAAAATTCCCGATCATCCCCCGGGCTCCAACCAAGCAGAGCAACGTAATTGACAATGGCTGCCGGCAGGTAGCCCATTTTCACCAGATCCTCAAAGGAAGGATCACCGCGGCGCTTGCTCAACTTGGAACCATCCTCCTTGATAATGAGAGGCAGATGGATATATTCAGGATAGTCCCAGCCAAAGGCATCATAAAGCAGGTTGTACTTGGGGGTGGAGGAAAGGTATTCCTGCCCACGGATGACATGGGTGATTTCCATCAGGTGGTCGTCGATTACATTGGCAAAGTTGTAGGTCGGGAACCCATCCGACTTGAGCAAAACCTGGTCGTCCAACTGAGAATTCTCGATAGTAATGTTGCCATAAACATGATCATAGAAGCTGGTTCTTCCTTCCTCGGGGATGCGTTGGCGGATAACCGGGGTGATGCCCTGGGCGAAGTGTTCTTCGACTTCAACGGAGGTCAGGTTTCGGCAGGGGTCGCGTTCAATGTTAGGATGGGCGGGGACAGCTTCGGAATCAGTCTTTTCTTCCTTTTGACAGAAGCAATAATAGGCATGCCCGTTTTCAAGCAAATTTTCAGCGTAATGACGATAAATAGGCAGCCGCTGGCTCTGGACATAGGGCCCTTTGCCGCCGTCTTTATCAGGGCCTTCATCATAACTAATGCCTGCCAGGGCAAGCCCCTTGTAGATGGCGGCCACCGCCTCTGGGACATTTCGCGATTGATCGGTATCTTCAATCCGCAGGATGAAGACGCCTTTCGCTTTCCTGGCAAGCAGAAAAGCATAAAGCGCAGTACGCAAGTTACCAATGTGCATGTAGCCGGTCGGGCTGGGAGCAAAACGAGTTCTGAACATATTATTTCCTGAGCCATCTGATTGATTATTTTTAGAGGTTAAATCCTACCATATTTGAAGGGCTGAGAATAGTCTGGGTTATCAGAACGGGCAAGGCAAATCCTGAAGATTAAGCTGTGGAACGAAAAATCCCCCCTGGTGAGGGAGGGATTTGGTTGCTCAGGGTTTGGTTAACTTCGATCAAAGAAGCGAGCCAGATCCTTCTTTTGAGATTTTTGAACGATAGCAATGACTTCATCAGCAGTTTGGAATTGAAGCTCGCCGGAAGGGATGATCAATTCCCCATTGCGCAAAACTGCCACAATAGTGGACTGACTAGGAAGCTTGAGTTCTTTCAGAGCCTTTCCATTGGCAATTGCATTCGGAGCAACTTTTTCTTCTACCAAATCAAATTTACCTTTGCGCAGTTTGTGGAGCGTGATCATATCGCCCAAGGACATTTCCTCGGCAATCAGTGCAGCCATCAGGTCGGCCTGGTTGAGAGCCACATCCACGCCCATGGCGTCTGTGAACATCCAGGCATTCTTGGGATGATTGATGCGGGCAATCGTCCTGGGAACCATGAACTCAAAGCGCGCCAGGCTGGTTGCCACCAGGTTAACTTCATCGATACCGGTCACGGCTGCCACCACATCCATCTTGCGTATACCCGCAGCTTCCAACACATCCGGATCAGTTCCATTCCCCAAGTATATGACCTCTTTTGGGACGTCCAGCAAAATCCTGGGCATTTCTTCTGGTCTCAGTTCGATCAGACGCACTTCGTGTTTTTCACTGATCAGGTAATTTGCCAGGTAAGTCCCGACCTTGCCACCGCCAATTATCATTACTTTCATGGTGTAACCTCCTGTTTTTCTTTCCGCTTAGTCACCGAAAATCCGGCTGACCTTGTCTTTTGCACCGAGTTGGACAAAAATGTGCAGTAAATCCTCAGCCTGGAGAATGGTGGCAGGATTTGGGATGAATGTTTTTCCGTTACGGGTGATTGCCACTACCTGAATTTCACCTGGCAGATCGACCTCCTTTAAGGGGCGTCCAACCAATTGTGGTTTGACATCAGCATCCACCAGTGAAACCTGACCAGCACCAATCATCCGTTCCACATTCAAATGGGAGTAGACCAGGGTGCTGGTGAGGCGGTCAATCCCCAGAGTGACTGGTGAAACGGTCTGGATGCCCATTCTGCGGTAAATCTTTGCCTTTTGCGGTTCAAACACACGGGCAGCCACGCGGGGGACGTGGTAGACCATCTTTGCCATTCGGGCTGCCACCAGGTTGGCTTCATCCGAAGCGGTGACCGCAGCCAGGGCATCGGTGCGGTCGATCCCTGCATCCGACAGAACCTTCTGATCGAAACCGATACCGACCACTGTCTTGCCTTTAAAGGTGGGTCCGAGTGCAGTAAAAGCTTCAGGGTCTTTGTCAATCACTGCAACATCAATACCCTGGAGGCTTAGGTTTTTTGCGAGGCCGGAACCAACCCGGCCACAGCCAATGATGATAATCTTCATAGCGTTTCTCCTTTGGGTAGTGGCGCTTGTTTTTGTAAGGTTTTCTTATCTTTGTGGCGCACAAATGCTTTGCGTATTTCGTCCACGAGCGGCAGGGCTGGGATCCAGGCGCATAGGAATAACCAGTATTTGGCGTCAAACGCGGCTGTACCGATAAATCGCTGCATAAAAGGCACATAGACGATGGCGAGTGTTAGTAATACTTCAGAGGCAATGCCCAGCCAAATCAAAGGATTGGTGAATAAGGGCGTCTTGAAAATAGACCTTCTGAAAGAGCGTTGGGTGAACAAGTTGCCTATCTGGGTGGTGACGACAGCGCTGAAAGCCATGGCGGTGGCGGCTTGGTAAATTTGCCCTTCAGCAGGCAGATCCAGCCACTGACCGGCATAGCCATTGGTCCAATAATAGAAATAGAAGGAAGCCATAGCAGCCAGAGCTTGAACCGGACCCAGGATCAGGTAAGCCCGGGCGAGCAATTCCTTGGTGATGAGGTGCTCACTCAACTTGCGCGGCGGACGGCTCATCGTGCCCGGTTCAGGTGGTTCCGAGCCCAATGCCAGGGCAGGAGCAATATCTGTTCCCAGGTCAACTGCCAAAACGTGCATCACGTTCAGGGCAATTGGAATGCGGGCTGAGCTTAATGCGAAAGCCATAAAGGGAACAGCCTCAGGAGTATTACTGGTGAAGATGTAAGTGGTGAAGCGTTTGATATTCTCGTAGACTGTGCGCCCCTCTTCGATGGCATTGACGATGGTGCCAAAATTGTCATCTGTCAGGATCATATCAGCCGCTTCTTTGGCTACATCGCTGCCTGAAAGGCCCATGGCAACGCCGATATTGGCTTTTTTGAGGGCTGGCGCATCATTGACGCCATCCCCGGTAACTGCCACAACCATGCCGAGATCCTGAAGAGCGGAAACAACCCGCAGTTTGTGCTCGGGGGCAACCCGGGCGAAGATCACCTCTCCCTGCACTACTTCCTGCAAGGTTTCTTCCGGCATATTTTCCAGCTCAACGCCTGAGACGACCCGAACCGAGTCGCCTTTGACGATGCCAATATGTTGGGCGATGCTTTCCGCGGTAAGACCATAATCACCGGTGATCATGATGATGCGAATGCCGGCTTCATGGCATTTTTGCACTGCTTCAATCACATCGGGGCGGGCGGGATCCATCATCGCGACCATTCCCAAAAAGGTCAGATTAGCTTCAATGGTTTCGATCTGGTAGTTGTTCAAGTCTTGTGGCAGGATGCGGTTGGCAGCCGCCAGAATGCGCAAGCCCTGGTGGGCATAAGTGTCATTGGCTTGCATGATCCGATCGATCCATTCCTGGGTTAATGGCAGAACCTGATCACCAATCAAGAGTCTGTCGCAGGTATCCAGAATTTCGCGGATGCCGCCTTTGACATAGGCAATCCGTTCCAAACCCTCTTCGGTTTGCTGCGTCTGAACCATGGTCATGCGCTTGCGCCGTGAATCAAAAGGAAGCTCAGCAATGGTCTGCGTGCTATCCAGTTCTTGACGGCTGAAGCCGGCTTTATTGGCAAGCACGATCAGGGCGGCTTCGGTAGGATCCCCCAGAATCTTCCAGCGCTTCTGGTTATCCTCCAAACTTTCATCTGGAGGCAGCAAGCGGGCATTATTGCACCGGGCATGGGTTAACAATAGCTGGGCTAGACCGTTATCCAATCTGGGGTTCAATTTCCGGCCGTTTTCACTCAAATCCCCCACTGGTTCATAACCAATTCCGCTGACCTGAACCTCCCTGCCAGTAAGCTGATTGTTATCATCAGTGGCTGGAAGCCAGACTGAGCGGACGGTCATTTCATTCTGCGTCAGCGTGCCGGTTTTATCCGTACAGATCACGTTGGTACAGCCTAATGTTTCCACTGCCGAGAGTTTCTTGATCAGGGCATTGCGTTTTGCCATGCGCTGGGAGCCCATAGCCAGCGCCAGGGTAACGGTAGGCACAAGACCTTCCGGAACGAATGCCACCACCATTCCTAAAGTGAGGATGAAACTTTCCGCCACGGTGATATGAGCCAGGAATTTTGCCAGAATGAAAAAAAACACACCAACCGCGACCGCGATGACAGTAACAATCTTGGTGACACTATCCATTTCCTTTTGAAGAGGGCTGAGGTCGTCACCGACTTCCTGAGTCAATTGGGCAATTCGTCCGAAATTGGTGTGCATACCGGTAGCATAAACAATTGCCTTGCCTGAACCGGCCGCCACAAAAGTGCCTGCAAAGATCAGGTTGGGTATTTCTGTAGAAGTTAATCCTTCACCGGTGATTGGTTCCGAGGAGCGACTGACAGCGCGGGATTCGCCGGTCAAGGTGGATTGATTTACTCTCAGATCAGCAGAACTGATCAGACGGCAGTCGGCAGGGATGCTATCGCCTTCCTGCAAGAAGATCACATCTCCGGGAACAATTTCCTCTGCCGGCACCCTCGTCTCCTCACCATCTCGCATGACGCGTGAGGTGAGAGGCAAAATCTTCTTTAGGGCGGCCGTCGCCTTTTCAGCCCGGTATTCCTGGAAAAAGCTGAAAGCGCCATTGATGAGGTTAACACCCCAGACCGCGATTCCTAATTGAGGCATCTTCGCAATAAAGGCAATAATGCCAGCCACCCACAGCATGATTGCCATTAGATGGGTAAAGTTGGAAAGAAATTTAACAATGAGCGGTTTTCCCTTGACTTCCTTGAGCAGATTCGGGCCGAATGCTACCAAGCGCTGCCTGGCTTCATCCCGCGTCAGCCCATCAGGATGAGACTCCAAACCTTCATACAGTTGTTCAGGTACCAGTTCCTGGATGTGATTGAGAAAATCAGGGTCTATCTTAATAAGTGGTGTGGTCATAGATATCAGCAATTATACTTTCAATGGGGAATAAGCTCGATTTAACAACTCTCAATAATACTACCATTACAGCGTTTGTCAATGAGCTTGTAAAGAGGGTGTTGAAAAATTTGTAAATTTACACTCCATATTGGGCATTGAAGGGAAAAAAGATAGCAGGAAAAGGAAACATCCGTTATTGTTATAGCGTTGAAGCAAAACGAAACGGAGGAGACCAAATCCTGCTATGAATAAGATAACACAAGACATGAAATATCGGGAGTCG
>JBAQLH010000009.1:0-101001 GCA_049301715.1 Anaerolineaceae bacterium | reverse complement strand
GCGAGGTGGGTAAAAGGGTCACCTGGGTTCACATTAGCGCGCCGGAGACCGGCCAGTTTGATGGATTGCTTGAACTTTACGACTACCCTGAACTCTACGCTCCGGGGTTTATTTGGCCGGCAGCTGTAGTCGGTCCCGAGGGACAAATTGGCTCCACACAAAAGACGGAGGCGATGGATGATTATTATTTTGTGGAACAAGCAGACGTTTTCTCTTTTTTGGATGATCTTGAGCCCCATCTGGATAATATCAATTATTTTGCGAGCAGTATCTACAGGATAGGTCCCTTTGGCCATTTGAAATTGCTAGGAGTGATCGAGGGAGTTCAAAACCCTGTATACGACCATGGCGCTGCCCATAGTGAGAGCAGTTATCTGGGCTGGGTGGGGACCTATGAAGACCGGCCGGTCTTTGTGCTCAAAACGACCACGTTGTACTCTGGGGCATTACCGATGATGGAATCAGGTGAACGCCTGGTCAGGGATGAAGGTTATACCTATTTCGATCTTCGAAATGGGGGCGCCATCGTCAATATCTCCGATAACTACTACCAAAGCGGCAATATTGATCTTGGTGAAGAAAACCAACCTACTTTATACAACTACAACCTGGTCGAATGGTTTGAGGCGTTACCGGAACGCGAACAGCAGATCTATGATGAGGCGCTCCGGCGGCTGGAGGCATTCAATCAAAGTGGGACGCCCTGACCTTTGTGGTTGATACAGACTGTTAACGAATTGCTGGTTTAATATTGACTGTTTCAGATTATTGTAGTATAACCATCCTAAGTTAATGGAAGTTCTCTTTAAGATAGTTCATAACAATCTAATCAGGAACGTCCGGCAACACAATATTCAATGTTTTTCTTAATCACGGAGGATTAGAAAGTTATGGCAGAACGAGAAGTAGGAACCGTTAAATGGTTCAACGGCGAAAAAGGTTATGGTTTTATCGCCCGTAAATCGGGAGAAAAAGATGTATTTGTTCATTTTAGTGCTATTTTAGGCGATGGCTTCAAAACCTTGAAAGAGGACCAAGCTGTCGAGTTTAGCGTCGTCCAGGGTGCCAAAGGTCCCCAGGCTCAAGACGTCAAAGTACTTGAGTAAACTTTAATCTACCCTTAATAAAACCGATCGGTTTCCCGATCGGTTTTTTGTTATCTAATCCCGGGTTAATCCTCGATAGGTAAAACGCCCCTGACCGGCTCTCTCAGATCCATTTCGTGCCATTTGGTCCACCTCATAATCTGACCAGTTACCCAAGAACAAACGCGGTTTACCTTCATGCCCTAATGCCAGGATGTGGGTGCTGATCCGATCGAGGAACCAACGGTCATGGCTGACCACCACAGCGCAGCCGGCAAAGTTTTCCAAGGCTTCTTCCAACGCTCGCAGAGTGTTTACATCCAAATCATTGGTAGGCTCATCCAATAGCAGCACGTTGGCTCCCACTGTCAGGGTTTTGGCAAGAAAAACCCGGTTGCGTTCCCCACCCGAAAGAGTCTTGACCAACTTTTGCTGGTCGGAGCCGGTAAAGTTGAAAGAAGCACAGTACGCCCGTCCATTTATGGTCATATCCCCCAACTGCAAGTTATCCGCCCCGCCGGTAATGGCTTGAAAAACAGTCTGTTCTCCATCAAGGGTACGGGATTGATCGGCATATCCCAGCTTGACGGTCTCTCCCAAGTGGATGTTTCCCTGGTCCGGGCTGACAAGCCCGGCAATCATCTTGATCAGTGTGGTCTTACCTGCCCCATTTGGTCCAATCACCCCTATAATGGAACCGGGGGGTATGCTCAGGCTCAGATTATCGATTAACTTGCGTTTTTCAAAACTTTTGCTGACCGAATCTAATTCGATGACTACCTTACCCAAGCGTGGACCTGAAGGGATATATATTTCAAGGTCTCTACGTTGTTTTTCGTATTCCTGGGTAAGCAGCTTTTCATAGGCAGTCACGCGCGCCTGCCCTTTAGACTGGCGGGCTTTAGGTGACATGTGAATCCATTCCAACTCGCGCTGCAAGGTCCTTTGACGCTTGGATTCCGTCTTTTCTTCTACGCGCAATCGCTCTTCTTTTTGGGCCAACCAAGAGGAATAATTGCCCTTCCAAGGAATTCCGTAGCCACGGTCCAATTCTAAGATCCAGCCGGCCACGTTGTCCAAAAAGTAACGATCATGGGTTACGGCGATCACCGTACCCTGGTACTGCTGCAAATGTTTTTCCAGCCAGGCTACTGACTCAGCATCCAGATGATTGGTAGGTTCATCTAAAAGCAGGATATCCGGTTCGGTCAGCAGCAGCCTGGTTAGTGCCACACGCCGGCGCTCCCCCCCTGAAAGCACGCTGACCGGTGTATCAGGCGGAGGGCAATTCAAAGCACCCATAGCAAGTTTCAGGTTGCTGTCCAGATTCCAAGCGTCCGCCTTTTCCAATTGATCCGCCAGACGGGCTTGCTTTTCGATCAGAGCATCAAAATCTGCCTGCGGGTCAGAAAAGGCCTCGTTGACCTGCTCATATTCCGCCAGCAAATTCAATACTGGCTGCACTCCTTCTCGGACGACCTCAATTACGGTCTTGCTGTCATCCAGGTAGGGTTCCTGCTCCAGCATTCCGATGGTATAGCCCTTGGAGATGGCAATTTCGCCCAGGTATTCCTGTTCCTTGCCAGCCATGATGCGCAGGAGCGTAGATTTGCCCGAGCCGTTCAGACCCAAAACACCGATCTTGGCACCGTAATAAAAACCCAGGGAAATATCCCTCAAAACCTGCTTGTTGGGTGGGTAGATCTTCCCAACCCTCACCATGGAATAAATGACTTGTGTATCAGATGGCATACTTTGCTCCTGGCTGATTGATTAATGAAAGTATTGTAACAAAGAACGCGAAAGGCGGCTTCATCCACTCTGAGAGACAATCAATTCAGAAAGTGTAGAACCTTTTGAGTGCACATTCAACGAATTATCCGGTTCTGGCCTTTGCTCTTTCCAGCCCGCTGAAATTATGGAACCGATCCGCTATCCATGATCACTTGCGCTCAGGTAGGCTCCAACCGCCATGATAATAAGAGGCGTCAGAAACGATGACGAAGGAATGTCACGGAATATTAAGAATGAGAAAATCACTCCAAAAAAAGGCGCCGAAGCGTAGAAAGAGCTGGTTTTGGCTGCTCCCAGATCCCTTTGCGCACGCACATAGAAGTAAATGCTCAGCCCATAAGCCACAAATCCAAGCAGGAGTGCTACCAGAATATGACCCGCGTCTCCCCTGATCTCATTTAGCAGGGCGGCGATGATCAGGGCACCGGCGCCAGAGCCAAGGCCCTTGATTACCACAATTTGTATGGGATTCTTATCAGAAAGCTTTCTGGTAACGTTGTTTTCCAGCCCCCAGCAGATACAAGCAAGCAATACGAATATGGAACCAATTGAAAAAGACAAACTGCCGACGTCCTCAATGGATAACAAAATACTCGCGATTGTCACCAGGATAATAGCAATCCACAAACGGGGAGAAATCTTCTCCCCGAAGAAAATAAAAGCAATCAAGGAGGTCGCCACGATCTCAAAATTATTCAGCAATGAAACATTTGCCGCAGTCGTATGATTCAGACCATTCATCAGCAGGATCGGGGCAGCAATATCCAGCAGGATCATTCCGAGAATAAACGGCCATTCCTGTTTTGTTAGGGATTTTTCAGGCTTGTTTTGTTGAGTCCATTTAGTTACTGATCCCATAATAAGCATCCCCAGACCTGCTCCAAGATATAGTAAAGCAGCCATCATAGTGGGAGAGAGCGAATCCAAAAGTATTTTGGAAATCGGCGAACTTATTGCATACAGAATTGCTGCCAGGATCGCGTAAATGCTTGCTCTTTTAGAGGTTGGATTCATGAATGTCGGCCTATTTTTTATGGAAGGTTATTATAACTATAGGAGCTTACATTGAAAGCACCAATTACCAGTGCAACCATGCATGCTCCAATTCAGTTCCAACTCCTGAGGATGTTGCGAATGGTGTTTTCCGAGATTGACACGTCGTCCAGCACTTCCAGTTCGTCTTTCACTCTCAGTGTCAGTATTCTGGCTTTGATTTCCGCACTAGTCTCGTTGTGCACTCGCTGTGGCGCTTTTGATTCGTCCTTCAGATTCCCCGCCTCATTCTTGCGATCGCCTTCTAGACCGTTGTACGGCTGATACTCAAGATTCTCGCCGTCCCCGACACAGCCCCGCGATGCGCCCTCAAAACCTGTAAGATCGCCCGTCTGGCGGCAGCACCAGACAATATGCCTTGTCTAAAAAGTGCATACCATGTGCTGACCCCCGCACATACCCTCTTCTTTTGTTTGTTGACTTGCCTCACCCTCTCGCTTATAATTTTCACTTTGAGGGGAAGTGCTGGAATTGGCAGACAGGCATGACTTAGGATCATGTGCGGCAACGCGTGAGAGTTCGAGCCTCTCTTTCCCCACTGGCATTTATCTATAACATGAGAGGTTTATTTTGAAGATACAAAAAGAATTTACAGAAGATAACCAGGTAAAGGTTACAGCAGAGTTTGAACCAGAGTTGCTTGAACAATTCAAGCACAAGGCTGCCCGCAAGATTGCCCAGCGCACCCGCATCCCTGGTTTCAGACCCGGGAAAGCACCTTACTCCATGGTGGTCACCCATGTTGGTGAAGCTACTATCCATGAAGAAGCTGTCGAATTGATGTTGGACAAGGTCTACCCTGAAGTTCTGGACGAGGCCGAAATCAAACCATACGGACCGGGAAATTTGGACGCAATTAAAAGTGAAAACCCGCCCGTCTTTGAATTCACCATTCCACTTGAACCTGCGGTCGAATTAGGAAATGTGGAATCCCTGCGGGAGGAATACCAACCTCCGCAGATCAGCGATGAGGATGTGCAGGAATTTATCACCCGTTCCCGCAGAAATTCCTCTAGCATTGTGCCAACTGAGAGCGCTACCACTGAAGGAAATGTTGTCTTTCTTACCATCGAAGAAGTGGATCTGAATCCCATTGAAGGAGCCGATCCCATCCTATTGAGAGAAACGCCTCAACAAATTCTGATCCCAACCAAGGCAGAGGAAAAGGAAACCGAATATCCTTTCCAAGGATTTTCCCGCTCCCTGATTGGTCACACAGCTGGTGATCGTTATGAAATTGAGCATGAATTCCCCGAGGATTATTCAGACCCAGATTTAGCGGGTAAAAAAGTGCTCTTCAAAGTTTATGTCCAATCGGTAAAAGCTCTGGAACTGCCTGAGATGAACGAAGAATTCCTGAGTACTATGGGCAATTTTAAAACCGTTGATGAACTTGAAAATGCCGTTCGTCAAAACCTCCAAGCCGACTCAGATGCCAGTTATAACGACAATTACTACACCGGCCTGATTGACAAGCTCCGGCAAGACGCTACAATCAAATATCCCCCGCAGATGCTGGCCGATGAAGAAGAACAAGTTCAGCACCGCTTTGAACATGAGCTTTCTGACCGCCAAATGGACCTGGATGTCTATCTGAAGGTTCGTAAAATTGATAAAGAAACATTTATCGCTGAAGAGGTCAGACCAACAGCGCTGAATCGTTTGGAACGCTCTCTGGTAATGGAAGCCCTGACGAAAAAATATGACATCAAGATCGGCAACGAAGAACTTGAACAGGAAGTATCCAATATCATTAATGAACTCTTGATGAGTGGTGAATTGAAAGACATCCAAAAGGATTTGGGTGAAAAGAAATTTGCCAATGTAATTTCTATGGAAGCAGCCAATCGTGCGCTTGAGAAATCCATCCGCCAACAGCTTCTGAAAATTGCCAGCCCGGAATCCGTTATCGAACCTGAAGCCCCAAGCCAAGTTGACACTGAAACTCAGACCGAATCGGCAACTCAGGCTAAAGAAGAAATAACTGACATAGTTGTTGAACCTGAGGAACAAAAGGCTGAATAATTCCGAACATGTAGACCTGGGCTTTGTACAAGCGAATATGATGTTTTTCTAATAATCTTTCGGTAGACTAGTAGAAATTCAATTTACAAAGGATACTTATGGAAAAGAATCAATTTGAGTCCGTCATCCCGATGGTGGTTGAAGCCTCCAGCACTGGTGAACGCGCCTACGACATCTACTCTTTGTTACTTAAGGAGAGGATCATTTTCGTTGGTTCCCAAATCAATGATCAGGTTGCCAACGTAGTGGTGGCACAATTGCTTTACCTCAGCCGGGAAGATCCGGATAAAACAATTCAAATGTACATCAACTCTCCTGGTGGTTCGATCTATTCGGGGTTGGCAATCCTTGATACCATGCAAATGATCCCTAACAAGATCAGCACGGTTGCAGTGGGAGTTACGGCCAGTTTTGGTACAGTCCTTCTGGCTGGCGGCGCCAAAGGTCAGCGATATGCCCTGCCCCATGCCACCATTCATTTGCACCAGCCTTTAGGAGGAGCTGAGGGTCAGGCGACTGATATTGAAATCATGGCACACGAGATCATGCGGTTAAAGAATGAACTGAATCAATTCTTCGCCGAGGTAACGGGTCAACCACTTGACGTTATCAAACATGATACCGACCGCGATTTCTACATGACTGCGGAACAAGCAGTTACCTACGGAATCGTAGACAAGGTGCTTCAGCCCCCGCAGAAATAGACAATTGCAATTTGGAGAGCGAATGTTAACGGACAAGTACCCGCAGGTAAAGGGACTTATACTGGACATGGACGGGGTCTTATGGCATGATTCCAATCCAATTGGAGATTTACCGGAGATTTTTTCTGGAATCGCTGCGATGGGTTTAAAAGTAGTCCTCGCCACCAATAATGCCACCAAATCCGTGGAGGAGTACCTGACCAAGTTGCGGGCTTTTGGGGTGGAAGTCGATCGTGAACAAATCATTACCTCAGCCGAGACAACCGCTCTCTACTTGCAAACACATTTTCCTGCCGGCACAACTGCGTATGTGATTGGTACGTCTTCGCTTAAGAAAACCCTGCAAAGTAAGCGGCTCCAGATTGCCACAGAAGAGAACTGCCAATCTGCTGACGTTGTCGTAGTTGGGCTGGACCCTAACATAACTTACGATAAGATTCGCAATGCGGGTCTGCTGGTGCGTTCCGGTGCTGCCTTTATTGCCACCAATACCGATGCCACCCTCCCGACCCCCAATGGGCTTTATCCTGGTGCTGGTGTTATGGTGGCGGCAATCCGTATAGCTTCCGGCAGGGAACCCCTGGTAATAGGTAAGCCGTTCACCGCCATGTATGAACAGGCTTTCAAACTACTTGGCATCAGACCTGATCAAACCCTTGGCATCGGAGACCGTCTTGAAACGGATATCATCAGTGCACAAAATGCAGGCTGCCTTTCAGCTCTGGTCCTTTCTGGAGTAACTACTGCTGAGCAGGCTGCCAGTTGGAAGCCCGAACCGGATTTAATCGCCCAAGATCTGACAGCGCTGCTCTATGACTAAGCGCCTGATCTACGACCTGGATGATCAGGCTTTATCTGACTGGCTCTTGGGGCTTGGTCAGCCCTCTTTTAGGGCTCAACAAATCTTGGCTGGTTTGTATTCCAAATATTATTCAGATTTTTCCCAATTCGCCAACATCCCAAACTCCTTACGGGACGCTCTGGAAGCAGAATTTATCATTGAACCGGTTTCTGTCCTGAAGCTACTAGCCTCTACCGATGGTTTAACCGAAAAAGCCTTGTTTCAGCTTCCGGATGGCATGGCTGTCGAGACGGTATTAATGCGCTATAACACCCGCGACTCGCTGTGTATTTCCACACAGGTTGGTTGTCCGATGGATTGTGTTTTTTGCGCCACCGGGCAGATGGGTTTCAAGCGTAACCTGACTTCCGGGGAGATTTTAGGCCAAATAATTCATTACATGCGAAAACTACGCGCTGAAGAGCAAAAATTGACGAATATCGTTTATATGGGCATGGGTGAACCCTTTTTGAATTACGAGTCCACCATGCAATCTATTCGCCGTCTGGTAGACCCCGATAGCATAAACTTCGGCGCCCGGCGAATAACCATCAGTACTGTTGGGATTATCCCCAGAATTTCTCGTTTTGCTGATGAGGGTTTGCAGGTCAACCTAGCTGTCAGTCTGCATTCCTCCGATGATGCCCAACGATCTGAATTAGTCCCTGCCAACCGTCTTTATCCACTCAAACAATTACTGGCAGCCTGTCGGGCTTACACGGATCAGACCCATCGCCGGGTATCTTTCGAATATGCCTTAATAGATGGTGTGAACGATTCGATCGAAGCAGCCGCTCACCTGGCAAACGCGCTTGGCGGCATGCTCTGCCACGTCAACCTGATTGCGCTAAATCCAAGCAAGAACTACCCTTTGCGCGGGTCCAGTCGGGAGCATGTGGAGGCATTTTATGAAAAACTGGTCTCCCGTGGTATCCCAACGACCGTGCGGCTGCGCCGGGGTGTGGAGATACAGGCCGGCTGCGGTCAACTGGCAAGCACTCAAAAACTCCAATGATATAATAAAACTCTTATGAGCAATTTTCTTAAGAAATGGCATGACGGCCTGGCAAAGACTAGGGAAGTGACTTTTGGGAGAATTTCCACCTTTTTTGGAGCCACTCAAATAGATGAAAGCAGTTGGGATGAGCTGGAGGAAATATTAATCCAGGCGGATGTTGGCATTGAAACCACGCTGTCGGTGATAGACAAATGCCAGGGTCATGTTATCGAACATGGGTTGATCCGTACTGAGCAGCTTTATGACTTGGTAAGAACCGAATTGACAAACCTGCTGGATCAACCAACCGAGCCTGATCTCAGCCATCAGCCAACAGTTATCATGGTAGCTGGTGTCAATGGATCCGGCAAAACAACTTCCATCGCCAAACTGGCTGCCAGATACAAAAAAATGGGCAAAAAAGTCTTGCTGGTGGCAGCCGATACCTACCGTGCCGCCGCAGTTGATCAACTGGAAGTCTGGAGTGAACGCATCAGTGTCCCCATCATTACCAGCCAGTACAATAGCGATCCTGGGGCTGTCACCTATGACGGGATTAAATCAGCCATCTCACGTGGCAGTGATGTAGTCCTGATTGATACGGCCGGTCGGCTGCATACCAGGTATAACCTGATGGAAGAAATCAAAAAGGTTTACCGTGTATCCGACAAAGCCTTGTCTGGCGCCCCGCACCATTCCTGGATTGTGCTGGATACCACTACCGGTCAAAACGCCCTTCAGCAAGCAATCGCTTTTGGCAAAGCCGTGAATTTAAATGGTGTCATCCTTGCAAAACTGGATTCCTCATCCAAAGGCGGCATGGCATTCGCTATCAAGCGTCAATTGAATCTACCCATTCTGTATGCTGGTCTGGGTGAAAAAATAGATGATTTAGAACTTTTTGATCGGGATGCCTTTGTAAATGGCATTCTTGAACGCTAACCCCTGGAGAAGAAATGTCCGAAATATCTGATCGTATTGAATCCCTGCAAACCCAATGCCACGCCCTCCAGGAGCATCTTTGACCTGGCTGAAAAACAACAGGAATTACAAAAACTCCAATCACAGACTGAAACACCTGGATTTTGGGATGATCCTGAATCGGCCCAAGGGGTAATGAAGAAAATCTCTGCTCTAAGTTCCATCATTAACGAATGGCAGGGAATTAGCAGCCGAATCTCAGATATTGAATCTCTCAGCATAATGGATGACGGCTCTCTGAGTCTTGAAATTGAGGAACAAGTGCGTGAACTGGAGCAGGTACTCTCCAGAAAGGAAACGGAACTGCTCCTTTCAGGGAAGTATGACCACGGAAATGCTCTTCTGGCAATTCATGCTGGTGCTGGCGGCACAGAAGCTCAAGATTGGGCTGCGATGTTGGAACGAATGTATCTGCGCTGGGCGGAACAGAAAAAATTTAAGACAGAAGTGCTTGATCGCACCGTGGGGGAAGAAGCAGGGATTAAATCAGTCACCATTTCAGTACAGGGAAGGTTGGCTTATGGCTTGCTGAAATCCGAAAAAGGGGTTCATCGCCTGGTACGGCTCTCTCCCTTTGATGCCGCACACAGACGGCATACCTCATTTGCCCTGGTTGAAATCCTTCCGGAATTAGCAGACAATGAAGAGGTTGTCATTCGTCCCGAAGAGATTGAGATCGAAGTATACAAGTCCTCTGGTGCCGGTGGGCAGAATGTCCAGAAAAACATGACTGCTGTCCGAATCAAGCACTTGGCAACCGGGCTGGTGGTTACCTGTCAAAACGAACGTTCTCAGACCCAGAACCGGGAAAACGCTTTAAAAGTGCTGCGGTCGCGTCTTTTTGAGCTAAACCAACAAGCCCGTAATGAAGCCGTCTCTGAACTTAAAGGGGAATTCAAGAAAGTGGAATGGGGCAGCCAGATCCGTTCTTACGTCCTGCATCCATATCAGATGGTAAAAGACCACCGGACAGACTACGAAACCGCCAATACCCAAGCCGTTTTGGACGGGGATATTGACGGTTTTAGCGAAGCATTTTTAAGGGCAAAGATCGATTAATCCAGTATCCTTGCCAAACGAACCGCCTCAGGATCCAGCTCTTTAGTCCTGCCGACAATTTCATCCAGCGGCGTTGTGGTAACCTTACCGGCTATTTGACCAACCAGGACGCCATATTCTTCCCGCTCAATCGCCTCAATCGCTCCCAGACCGAACCTGCTGGCAAGAATACGGTCAGAGGCACCGGGTGTTCCGCCACGTTGAACATGACCAAGGATGGTGCTCCTTACGCTGAACCCCAAGCGTTCCTTATTTGCCAGGAAATACTCTTCCAATTTGGTAGCGTTGTAGTCAGCACCCTCAGCAGCAACAACAATTGCATGAGACTTGCCATGTTCATAAGCCAATTGCAAGGTTAACGCCAATTCTTCTGGATTGGTCGGGATTTCCGGAAGAGTAATTGCTTCCGCCCCACCTGCAATACCTGCCATCAAGGCAATATATCCACACTTTCGCCCCATAACTTCCAAAATGAAAGCACGCTGGTGCGAAGAAGCAGTAACTTTTAGGCGGTCAATAGCTTCAAGGGCAATATTAAGTGCAGTTTCCACACCAATAGTGATATCCGATCCAACCAGGTCATTGTCAATTGTGGAAGCGATCCCCACCACAGGAAAATTCATCTTGTGCAATTCAAAAGTCCCGGTTTGGGAGCCATTCCCACCTATGACTACCAGAACGTCAAGACCGGTCTGATTCATATTGCGAATTGCCAGTTTTCTTCCTTCAATCGTCATAAACTCGGGGCAACGTGCACTCCCTAAAATCGTTCCGCCTTTTTGAATAATGCCACCGACATCCCTGGTGGTCATTTGAATGATATTTCCAGAAATCAAGCCTTTGTAGCCATGCTGAACGCCATACATCTCCCAGCCATTGTTTACACCACAACGTACGACTGCCCGAATAGCCGCATTCATGCCAGGGGCATCCCCGCCGCTTGTTAAGACCGCGACTCGCTTAGGCATTTTCTTCCTCCTTCAAAAAATAAATAATAACTAGAACCCAATTATAATTCATCCGCTATCACATTGATTAGTTCGTTGAGGAATTATGGCAAAAGACATATTAGTAACCATTATGGGTGATGATGTATTCGCTAGAAATTGGATGTCGCTTTTATTGGTTCGCGATTGGCGGACACGAGTGGTATCCGAGATTACTTTACAGGACGTCCACTTGGTTTCACAAGAGACATCGACGACAAAGTTGGATGTGTTATTAGTCGATCTGGACGCTTTTAACGATAATCCAGGGATTTTTTCCTCCATAAATGAGATCGAATCAGATCATCCATTTAAAGTCTTGTGTATTGGAACCAGAATTGAACCTAAGGTTTTTACAAGGCTTAAACCAGAATTATTTAGTGGTTATATCTTAAAAGATGAAATATCATTTTCTTTAGGGTGGGCTATCACTTTTGTCGCCGAGGGTAAAGTCATTTTTACTCCACAAACGTTTGAAGCTGCCTACCGGATGAATTATGACCTTCCAAAGAGCCGAATGGTGATCAGAGGACGTACTTTTCCGGGTTTGACTGACCGCCAGGAAGAAATTGCCCGTCTGGCAATCATTTTTTCCATTGGTCGGCGCGACCTGGCGGATGAGCTTAAAATTTCTGATCAGTGGAGTTACGGGATGGTCAGCGAACTGTATACCAAACTGGGTCTTGGGGATATATTTGATGGCGACGTGGACCCATACTACTATGTCGGGGATGATCCAGTCATTCGTAGTCATATTGATGAAATTCTGGATGAATTGGGTGATTCGAAAAAGGCTCGTGATCTTGAAACTTTTGCATTTCATTTATTAACGATGCCGTTTATTGAAGGAATTAAATAGTGAAAAATGGCTACGCGAAATTATATAATCAAAAAAAAAACATTATCCTTTAACTTTCGGCGGAGAGGATTCATTTATAAATTTTCTTAAATTAGGATGGCTCTTACAGGAGCGCCTTCTCGCTCAGGCAGATTTATGGGAAGGCATATCAAATTGTAAAAACCTGCTTCTACCTTACTTAAATCCAAGCTTTCCAGGATGATGATATTATGACTGAGCAACACTTTATGAGTCGGTTCCGGTCTGTCGAACGGCGCAATCGAAAGGTAATCAATCCCGACCAGGTGAACATCATGGTCTACCAAGAAAATTGCCGCACTTTCGTCCAGTCCAACGTATTCAGGATTAAAAACTGAAGGACTTTGTGCCCACAGTCTGGAGTTTCTGGTCCGGAAAAGGATGCGCGGACAGATTATATTTGGCAGATTCTGAAAGGTGCCAGCACTGATTATTCCTATATCATCCGGGATTTCGAGCACCTGAACCGGTCCGATCATATCACCCAGGTCAAGCGTATCCAGGCTTCCCCCGCCAGGTAGAAAATGTAACGGAGCATCAATGTGAGTGCCTGTATGAACCCCAAAACTGATTTTTGTTATGTTTACATCCGAGTCTGGACCAATCTCAGCAAACCACTTAATCTCTACTGCTGGGTCGCCTGGCCAAACAGGCATGTCCGTGGTAATCGGCACTGAAATATCGATGATCTGCATAAGTCACTCCATAGGTTTGCTTGAACTTGATTATACACAATTGAAATCCTGATAGTCTTGGAGAGTGTTTCCCCGTAAAATAAGAGGATAATATATTCAATCGAGCGAGGTAATTCTATGAATAAAGTATCAATCGCAGGTATTGGCCAGGTTCCGGTGGCAGAGAACTGGGACAAGTCCTTGAAGGAATTAGCTGGCGAGGCTGCCCTAATGGCAATGGAAGATGCAAATATTGGTTATCCTGAGGGAATTTTTATTGGCAATATGATGTCTGGCACTGCCAACAAGCAGCTTCAATTGGGTTCCTTACTGGCTGACTGGCTTGGCAATCATCATAAAGAGAGTATGGGGATCGAAGCTGCCTGTGGATCTGGAGCAGCTGCCTTTCGTACCGCTTTGATGGCGGTTGCATCAGGAGAACTTGCTTCAGTCTTGGTAGTCGGTGTGGAAAAAATGACTGATTCACCCAGTTCAGAAATTACTGCCAGCTTGGCTACAGCCGCTGATGCCGATCTGGAAGTGGATTTTGGTATATCCTTTGTTGCCCTGAATGCCCTTATTATGCGCAGGTATATGTACGAGTACGGTTGGAAAACCAGCGACTTTGCTGCTTTTTCGATCAATGCTCATGCCAATGCGGTACATAATCCATTTGCCCGCTTCCAGAAAGCGATTTCATTAAAGGATTTTGAACGGGCTGGCATGATTTGCGACCCAATTAATTTGATGGATGCCTCTCCAATTGGAGATGGCGCTGCAGCCATTATGATCACAAGTAATCCCTTTCATTCCAATCACCTTCCTGTGAGTGTCGCTGCCTCTTCTTCCGCAACAGATACGATTTCCCTTCAACACCGCCAAAACGCGCTCCAGTTGACCGCGGCAGAAACTTCTGCCAAGCGTGCATTCCAGCAGGCTGGGATTACCCCCGGCGATATTGGTGTGTTTGAGTACCATGATGCCTTTTCCATCATGGCTGCCCTTTCTTTGGAGGCTTGTGGCTTTTGCGAACGTGGACAAGCGCCGAGATTGGCGAATGAAGGAAAGATCAAATTTGACAGCGAGATTCCAGTCGCTACCATGGGGGGATTGAAAGCAAGAGGGCACCCAGTCGGGGCTACGGGCATATACCAATTGGTGGAGGTGACCCAACAACTGAGGGTGGAATCCGGGGTGACCCAGGTGAAACTACCGCTCTATGGGATGACACAAAACATCGGTGGCTCAGGTTCCAATGTCACAACACACATACTCATGCAAGGATGATAAAATTCTTTAGGTTGTTTATATCTTCGTCCGATAAATGAATAGCCCAAGGAGCGGTATTAATGATGGAATTTCATGTTTCCCGAGCATCCCGAGATAAATATCAGTTTGATCAGCAGTTATTTTCCTTCAACGGAAATGTAATTTTCGCAAACTTCCAAGCATCCCAACTGTTCGCGCAGAAAATGAATGCTCACCGGGTTGATTCAACAAACCATAACGATCATGCCTCTGCCTGTCAGATCAACGCGCTTGGTTTGATTGACGAAATATTTCATCTGATTGTATCTGAATACCTCCAGGAATGCGGACAAAGCATTCGCGGTTCTCTTTATTTAGAATTGCTCACCAAAATTGGTTCAGAGAAGCTTGATGCCACCCTGGTTCAATTTACTCAGCTATTTCCTCCGGTGGCAGTCTATCAGGGTCAACTCAGCGCCCAGGAATATCTTGCAGTTGCTACTACTGGTGTGCCCAATCGGGAAACCACATTGGACGAGATCATGATGCTCTGGTTAACTAACATGAACCCTGCTGCGGATCCATACCAGGAGCTTTTCGAAGATTCAGACTTGATGGAAACCACCGCTTACAGCCAGGTAATTGACGGCATCCAAATTTTCTTCAAAACCCAGCCCACCTTCGGTCCTGAAAAACAAGACCTGGTGACCATGCTGCGAACCCCAGCCATGATGGTGCCGCAATCCCTGGGCGGACAACTTGAGTTTATCCAGCAGCATTGGTCCAAATACCTGGGAAAGTTCCTTTACAAGCTGCTGGGAAGCCTAGATATGATTAAAGAGGAACAAAGAATGATTTTTGCCGGTCCCAACCGCACTCAGGTGCCTGAATATTCCTCAACTGATTTAGCCGAAGTGGAACACTTCAGCCCGGATAGCGACTGGATGCCTAAAGTCATCATGATGGCAAAGAACAGCTTTGTCTGGTTGAACCAGCTCTCCCGTGAGTATCAGCGTCCAATCGAAAGGCTGGATCAAATTCCAGATGAGACTCTAGATCAACTCGCCCGATGGGGCTTTACCGGGCTTTGGCTGATTGGCTTGTGGGAACGTAGTGATGCCTCACGCCGGATTAAACAGATGTGCGGCAATCCGGATGCAGTCTCATCTGCCTATTCCCTCGCGCGATACCAAATTGCCAGCCGTCTGGGTGGAGAGGAAGCTTACAACAATCTCAGTTATAGGGCTGGTCAACGGGGCATCCGGCTTGCCAGCGACATGGTTCCAAACCACATGGGGATCGATTCTGATTGGGTTTATGATCATCCCGACTGGTTCATCAGCCAGGATTACAGTCCCTTTCCCAGCTACACTTTTAATGGACCTGACCTCTCAGAAAACCCCAATGTCAGTATCACTCTTGAAGATCATTACTACTCCCGCAGCGATGCAGCCGTGGTTTTCAAGCGCTACGATCATTCCACTGGTCAAGAACAGTACATCTATCATGGGAACGATGGAACCAGCATGCCGTGGAATGATACCGCCCAGTTGAACTACTTAAAGCCCGAAGTCCGTGAGGCAGTCATCCAGACAATTCTTTCAGTTGCACGCAAGTTTCCCATTATCCGTTTTGATGCAGCGATGACCTTGACCAAAAAGCATTATCAGCGTCTCTGGTTCCCACAGCCGGGAACCGGCGGGGATATCCCCTCACGGGCTGAACATGCCATGACTAAAGAAGCTTTCGACCAAGCCATGCCGGAAGAATTTTGGCGAGAAGTGGTGGAACGGGTTGCCAAAGAAGTTCCCGATACCCTTCTTTTGGCGGAGGCCTTCTGGCTCATGGAAGGGTATTTCGTCCGCACGCTTGGTATGCACCGGGTTTATAACAGCGCCTTTATGAACATGCTGCGTAATGAAGAAAATGAAAAATACCGCCAACTAATCAAGAACACTCTGGTTTTCGACCCTCAGATATTAAAGCGCTATGTCAATTTCATGAACAATCCTGACGAAAAGACCGCTGTCGAGCAATTTGGCAAGGGGGACAAGTATTTTGGAATTTGTACTGTCATGTCCACTATGCCAGGCTTGCCCATGTTCGGGCATGGTCAAGTCGAGGGATATGCCGAAAAATACGGTATGGAATACTATCGTCCCTATTGGGATGAAACCCCGGACTCTAACCTGGTTAGACGTCACGAAACAGATATTTTTCCCATTCTGCACAAGCGCCGATTATTTGCCAATGTAGAAAACTTCATGCTTTATGATTTCCACACATCCATAGGTACCATTGATGAAAACACCTTTGCATACAGCAACAGCGACGGAAATCAATCTGCCCTGGTGATCTATCGTAATTGTTTTGGTTCCATGTCCGGCTGGATCAAGACCTCTAATCCTTTTCTAATTAAAGATGGAGACAACTCCCACTTGGAAACCAGGGATGTCTGTAATGCGCTGCAGTTAAAGGGCGGCGCCGATACTTTTGTAATTTTCAAAGATTACATTGGTAAGCTCGAATACATCCGCTCTGTTCAGGAAATTCGTGAAAAAGGCCTCTACTTTTCTCTGGCTGCCTACTCTCACCATGTCTACATGGATTTCCGTGAGGTGCAGGGTTCAGAATTTGAAAAACTTAATGCCTACCTGAACGGTCGGGGTGTTTCAGACTTGGAAGCCGTTAAAAGGGATTTAGTTCTCTCCCCCATTCTTGATCAATTAGGGAAAGCGATCAATCCGGACAATCTCAAGGCCTTAATAAACCTCGGTAAAGACTCACACGCATCAGTGCAATTCCATCGATTATTAAAGAATAACCTTGTTTTTCTTGGTGCTGCCTCAGAGAAAATCTATTCTGTTTATCACGTGAATGAGAGCCTCTTTCAACCAGGCATGAACAGTGCCGAGACATGCATTATTCATATTGTTAATTTGCAAAAATATGACGAACTCCTTGGATTAAAAGGCTCGAAATTAGTTCCGGAATTTATCAAGAGCATGAAGGCCCAACTTGCAGAAGATCCGAGGAGAGAATATGTGCTGCTGATTTGGGGCATCCTATCCAATCTGGTCGGGCCAGCCTTCCAAGAAGAATGCGTCAAAACCAGCAGATCTGTCTTGGAGGAAGAAGCTGTTAGCCGGTTGATCACAGAGACGTTAAAGGGTGTTGGCTATGGTGATTATGAAGCGTATAAAGCTTGCCAGGCTATAAAATGGATGACAACCAATACGAACTGGTTTGAGGATTTGCCATCCGTCAAAGCCAGCCAATTACTCGACACATGGATGGCGGACCCGCAGTTCAAAGAATATATTGAAGTCAATGAATATAACGGCTTCCTGTGGTTCAACAAAGAAAAGTTCGAAAGCATGCTTTGGTATATGCGTACTGCCACCATTATACGGCATGGTTGTCTTGAGGATGTTTCCGCCACTGAGCATGTGGAAGTCATCCTCGCCTCCAATAAACTCTTTGAAAACCTGAAATTGGCTCTTGATGCGTCCAATTACCAGGTCAATAAACTAATGGAAAATCTTGTTTAACTGATTTTTTCCGCTTCAGCCCTATATAAGGTCTGAGAGAATACGGTATCCCCCCTCAGACCTGTTTTTTGACTCTTGACTTCCCTGAGCAAATCCAGAACAGCTGGGCTTAGGTCTAGACCTGTGGCAAGTTGGGTCAGCCAGACAGCCTTGGCAGCATAAGCGATGTTATTCTGGGGTTCAATGCGATGGAACTCGTCATAAAACCATCCGCAGGAGGTATACATCTTCTGCCTTTCGCATTGAGCTTCCAGCAGCTGATTAACACGGGGCAATTGGTCTGGCTTCCATTTTTCGCCAGCTAATTCTTGACACAAATCCACGAGAGATATTTGACCCAGTATCACATCAATGTAACGGTGCCGTAATTCCCACGGATCGTCAAACATGGGTGAGAGCACATCCAAGTATTTCGCGTCAACCCATTCGGCAATCTGATCCAGCGCCAACCGGAGCGGCTTTTTCCAGTCTGCCCCCGGCGTGCAACCGCAAGCTTGTTTCCAACGTTCTGTGCCATGCATACAGGACCAGGAAGTATTTTCAACAAGCTCTGCCTGATTCTTCACTTCATGCGTCAATAACCACCTGGCCGGATAGGTCCATTCGATATTATGCTTGGTACCCCCTCCGTCAAGGACATACGAGAGAAAACGATCTCGAAAGGGTTGATGGTGTCCATATAGTTCTCCGTCACTGGCTATCAAAATTAAGTCGTCTTTCTGTGATGCACGTGAGTTGATAAGACTCTCCAGAAAGATATCGCCATTGGTGGTGGATTCCGGTTGGAAACTGACCCGCGTGCTCAATTCCTGGTCATAACAAAACACTGTGAAAGGTGGCCGTTCGCCTGGGAGTTCAATCAGGTATGGACCGTTCTGTCCGGAAGAAGCCCGCACCTGCCAGGGAGCTAAAATGGTGAATTGAATTCCACAATCAGAAAGCACTTCCAGAGTCTCCAGATCAACCGCGCACTCCGGCAGCCACATTCCAACCGGCTTGTGACCAAACCGGTACTCAAAATCCTTTATCCCCCAACGGATTTGAGTGATCTTGTCGTGCCTTTTAGCCAAAGGAAGAATAATGTGGTTGTAGCCTTGTGCCATGCCGTTCCCCACACCAAACTTATCATAATTCCTTCGCTCTTGCTGGATAATCATTTTCTCAACATCAGGAGCAAAATTTCTGATCCAACTGAACAAGGTTGGTCCGACATTAAAGCTGATATTCTGAAAATTACCAGCCTGGGCATTGGGGGCATAACATTCAGAGAGAATGCGGGTATTCCAATTATTAAAAGGTTCAGCCCCCATTTCATCAGGAACATAGTCCGAAATGGGGTCCTCCCTGGGAGGTTGATAGAAATGTCCGTGGATGCAAAGATTCATAATATCCTTTTCAGGCAGTAGATTTTTGTGGTATCAGATAGCCGATCTTTTGATGAAATCTGGATGGGTTTATTCCGAAATTTCTTGGGATGCTATCAAGAGCGCAAATGCGACTCTCAGCCAGGTAATCCGTCCAGAATGTTGTGGATGGAAAACCTTTCACCAAACTTTCCATGACTAATGTGAGGGAATTCCAACGGACCGGATTGTATTCTACAAAGTTTCTCTTTTTACCCAGCACTGTCGCAATCTCTTGAAGGATGTTGAGAAAAGACAAATGTTCTGGTCCGCCCAATTCGATTATACTGTTTTCGGTATTGGGAAGATCTAATGCCCAGACGAGACATGTGACTAAATCCCCCACCCAAACGGGCTGGAGCAAAACGCTGCCATCCCCAGGGATAAAAGTTAATCCCGGTGAGATGTTAATCAATCTCGCCAAGTTATTAGTAAAGCTATCTCCCTTTCCATAAACCATGCTGCTGCGAAAAATCGTGAAATTTAATCCAGATGCTTTGATGATGTTTTCAGCAATCCCCTTAGCCTTGATAATCTGGAACGCCGAAGCACGGTCTGCACCCAGATAACTTAAGTAGAAGAATCGCTTTACGTTTGCCTGCCTGGCAGCCCGGGTCAGGGAATTGACTTCCACAACCTCAAGTTGGTGAAGGTTCACATCAGAACCTGCTTGTTCCACCCCTGCCAGGTGATAAACAATATCCACATCCTGAAGGGCTGCTTTGAGTCCCCGTTCATCGGTAAGCGAGCTGATGGCAACATCTAAATCAAGCCCCACAGGTAACATCGGTGGACTTTTCGAAGGCTGAATTAATAAACGAATTGGTTTTTCCAAGTCCATAAATTGTTTGATTAGTTCGCCACCTATAAAACCAGTACCACCAGTTACCAGGATCATCACAGGTATTATAGCAGAATTCATATTGGAAATCTGGCATAATACTTGCACACTTAGTATAAAGTGAAACTATGAGACAGCGGAAATTGCTATGGAAAAGAGATTAGGATTTCATTATTTTCAGGATGTCAATCATTACCAAGCGCGAGATTTAACCCTTTGGTTGCCAGAACTCCAGTCCCTGAATGCTAATTGGTTGGTCATAAAGAGTTCAACCACCCAGGCAATCCCTGAAGAATTCATCCAAGGTATGATTCAGGGCGGCATCCAACCCATTGTCTACTTCGACTTCCAAGTCAATTCCAATGTGAAGCCTGAAGACTTGAAAGTGATTCTTTCAGCTTATGCCAAGTGGGGCGTTAAATATGTGGTTTTCTTTAAAAGCCCCAACCTGAAATCTGCCTGGGTTGATGGAACTTGGTCACAGGGGGATCTTGTAGAACGTTTTCTGGATCGCTACCTGCCATTTGTAAAAGCGGCTGAGCAAAACGGACTCACTCCTGTTTTCCCGCCTTTACAGCCTGGAGGAGATTATTGGGATCTGTCTTTTCTAAAGAAACTCCTGCAATTAGTACAACAACGCAAGTCTCTGGATTTCACTTCAAATCTACATATGGCTGTTAGTGCCCAGACTTTTTTTCGCCCCCTTTCTTGGGGGGCTGGTGCCACATCCAAATGGAAGGCGCTGAGGCCTTATAGCAAGACTGAAACCGGTGAACAAGATCATTTGGGAATTAATACTTGGCAGTGGTACCTGGAATTGGTGAAATCGACCTTGAATGTGACCCCTAAATTTTTCCTCTTCTGGTTTGGAGCGGCTTCAATTGAACAGAATCTGCTTGATTCGGAATTGAGTTTCGAGAAATTACTAGAATTAACTGGTGATGGAACTGTTCAGGATGATCAACAGCTCAGCCTTCCCAAGGAAGTACTTGGCTGCCTATTCTGGCTGCTCAGTTCGCCTCAGTCTGAATCACTGGAAAAGACCGCGTGGTTTGATGAATCAGGCAAACCTAAACGTAACGTGATAAATACCTATAAGGAACACTTGGAACATACCAAAAGGGAACGCATCGAATATGCTGTAGCAGACCGGCTGGCGGAATGGATGTATCCAATAGACCATTACCTGCTGCTGCCCTCTTATGAGTGGGGAATCCCAGAAAGTGTTTTAGATCGCGTCCGCCCAATCATTAGAGATTCCCGACCCACAGTCGGATTTTCCCTATTTGAAGCAATGAATGCCCGTAAAGTTACTGTTTGGAATGAAGACTCCGCTTTTAGTAATCATGATCTTCAAATGCTACGGGAAGCGGGTTGTTTACTTGATGAACAAGTTGTTAAAAGCATCAGTACTCCTGTCTAATATTTTGATTAACTATGAGGTGTAAATTATGAGTACAAATCCAACCTATACCATCAGAACTCCCATCTCGAGCCCACTTCCCAAAATAGTCGTGTTGGGTCTAGGCGGTGGTGGATGTAACGCAATAAACCGCATGATTGAAAATGGAATGCAAGGAGTGACGTTTATCGCTGCCAATACTGATGCACAGGCACTCTCTAAAAATCTTGCCTCCAATAAGATTCAATTGGGACCAAAAAGCACACGCGGTCTTGGTGCAGGCGGACTTCCCACTGTTGGTGAGGCTGCCGCAGAAGAAAGTTACCGTGACTTGGCAGCCATGCTGAATGGTGCCGAGATGGTCTTCTTAACTGCGGGTATGGGCGGGGGAACCGGCACAGGTTCCATCTCGGTTGCTGCAAAAGTCGCTAAATCAATTGGTGCAGTCACAATCGCCATTGTCACCAAACCATTTTCTTTTGAGTTGGGACGCAGACAGAAGAACTGCGAGGCCGGGCTTGCTAAACTGCGTCAATATACCGACACCCTGATCGTCATTCCCAACGACAAACTTATTGAAGTCGCTCCCCGGGATCTTCCCCTGGAGATGGCTTTTACCTTGGCTGATGATGTGCTGAGGCAGGGCGTCCAAGGTATTTCGGAGCTAATTACTGAAACAGGATTGATCAATGTCGATTTCTCGCACATTAAGAACATCATGCAGCGTGGCGGTGGTGCCCTGATGGCAATTGGCACCGGTACGGGACCGGATAAAATACACCAAGCGATTGACAAAGCTCTTCATCACCCATTGCTTGACCAGGTGGACCTCTATTCAGCGACCGGGATGATTGCCAACTTCACAGGCAGCAATGATATGTCGTTCAAAGACGTTGTCGATGCGTTGGAAGATTTGCAGAAAGCCGCCGGTTTCCATGCGGATATCATTCCTGGGGTGATTAACGACCCAAGGATGGAAGATCGGGTCCAACTAATCCTGATTGTCACGGGGATAGGAACTAACAAGATTGAAACTCCCCTGGTTCAAGCGATCCCTGAATATCACGAGGAAATAGTTCAGACCCCCACAGTACAGGCAAGTTACGCCGAGAATAATACCATCCTATCAAATATCAATGAAATTGGAAATAACAGTTATATCCCCAAGTTAGATCAGGAAAACAGTCTGGATGTGCCTGCATTTCTAAGAAGAAGGTCGTTTCAAACCAAGTAGGTGAAATTATGGAAAGTTCAGCAGTTCAAAAAGTATGTAAAGTGATCTATAACAGATATCCCAAGTTTTCAGGACAGAAACCGAAAGTATCTGAACAGGCTTCAGGCAAATTTCTGTTGATTTTTTCCCAAAAAGAGGATTTGTCCTCAGGAAAAACCTTCCAGCAAACCATTCGGGTTGTAGCCGATGAAACAGGTAGCATTACCAAGATATCATCATCCCGAGGCTAAGGTGTAAGCATGACCCATATCATGAACTCCATTGAAATTGGCTTGTGGAATCAGCTTATCCCGGTACACAAAAAAACACGACCTGTGGCTAAAAAAACTATTAGGAAAAACAAACGAAACAGCGTATCGGAGATAAAACTCACTTTCTCTGATGAGCGGAATAAGCATGATTTGCCCATATCAATAAACGAATTAGTGCTAAATGCCTCTCCAGAAGAAGAGCTGAGTTATGAGCCGACCAGACCCATCCCAATATATGCGTCTAATTTGCTAAGTCAGGACGATCCTACTGTTCCGACCAAGGTCGCTACATTAGAATACAAAAAAGGGCAAGTACTCATGATCTTTTCAATTTCTTTTTTAGGTCTTCTGATTGGGGCTTGTATTGCTTTGTTTGTGCTTTGAGAATTTCACTTTTTATTTTAGTGGTTGGTAAGCTATTCTTGCCAACCACTTTCATTGGATTAAATATAAAACGGTTATAAATGGCTACGCGCAATGTATGATTGATTTGATTTTCATTAATCTTTTCCGCATCCTGCTGCTATTAGTGTGAACAATAAATTTGTTAATATCTGATTGGTAGATATCAAGCCATATCATGTATAATTTACTATTATCGCTTTAGTTGAAGAGGAATGGCATGGGATCACTAAATACAAGGCCGGGCGATCAAAACTGGCAAAACTTACAAGTAACTCCCGAGGATATTCAATCCCTATCAAGTTTTCTTTTTGAGACTGAAGAACCTCTCACCATGGACGGTTTGGCACAGGTCCTGGTTAAATCCCGGATTGATCGTGCCAAATTAGAAATGGAATCCAAGTATGAGGAATTGGGGAATATTTACTTTCCCAAAAATCATTTTAACCCGGGTGAAAAAATAACCTTTCCTCAAGAGGACTGGAAGATCGGTCAGGTCATTTCCTCTAGGCCAGGTGTTAATCCAGAAGTTGGTCAATTCTCCGTCATCTCTGTTGCCTTTGAAGATAACTCAAATAAAGATTATGCTGCAAAATTGGAAGATCACCAACTCAACCAAGTTGATTACCATGCTGACTTTGATGAAAACGAAGCAGTCCACGAGGCCCTCTCTGCGTTTGGTCCTGAAATTAAGGCAAAGCTGCGTCGTACCCTGGATAGTCAGGGTGATCTTGTTCGCATCGGTTACACCTGGTTCCCAAAATCCCTGCTGATTGATATTGGCCAAGGTCCTCTCAACCTCGCAGAAGCCATATTAGATTCCAACGAAGGCGGCCCGCTTGGAACGCACGAATTGCTCTCTCAACTTGAGATGGATCAGGCTGAAAATCAAAAACTACTGGAATTTTCACTCAATTATGCCTTACAAGAAGACCCCAGATTTGAAGAGGTCGGAACTACCGGCATCATTTCCTGGTTTTTAAAACGGCTCGAACCAAAAAATGTACTTGAAATCCCTCTTTATTTGCGTGTTACTCCTATTGCCAGCCCCTCCCCCGAAATTCCAGAAGAAACCTCGAGAATGATCAGCAGTCTAGATGACGAACTCGGATTTGGGGATGACATGACCATACCAGAAAATTCCATCACTGAAACCTCGGTAGTCCTAAACTTCCCCCACTGGCGGGCAGGGAGTCTCCCTATTACTCCAATAACACGCCAAATATTTCCTTCCGCTTTGGAAACCGAGCATGTTAAGATTTCCTTAATTGATGAGCAATCAGGCGCAGATATTTCTGCCTGGGTCGTAAGGTCCCACAACTATGTTTACGGGTTACGTGATTGGTATGTGGAACAAAATTTAATTCCCGGCAGCATCGTGGAAATTTCCGCGACAGATGACCCCGGGATGATCCAAATAAAACCCCAGAAAAAACGTGCCAATAAAGAATGGATTAAAACCGTTTTAGTGGGTGCAGATGGCGGATTAGTAATTGCGCTGCTCAGACAGGCGATATATGCCGGCTTTCATGATCGAATGGCGATTGCCATAACCGATGTCGCGGCAATTGATGCCATTTGGGAGGAAAGACAGAACAAAGCTATCAACCTAAAAAATGATGTTTATCGCATGATGGCTGAATTATCAAAGCTCAACAATCAACGACACGTCCATTTCATTGACCTGTATGCTGCCTTGAACATCATTCGTCGCACTCCTCCCTATGATTTATTGGAAGTACTGGATAACAATGAAGAATTTATCCATGTCGGTGACCATTATTATCATCTTTCAGAAGCAGGATAAGCGGAGCGATTATGGATTCTAAACTTCCCAGTTTGCTGAAGCCCAGTTTGAAGACCAAATTTAAAGTGGATTTTGATTGGTGGCAAAGCCAAGATCGCAATTGGCGTATTTATCTGCAGTCTTTTCTCTGTGAGGAGCATCAAAAGCTTTTTGCAGATTATTCTTACTCCGATAAAATTGATGTAATCGATCCTGATTCTGGTGAGGTGACCCGGGTTGACGCACTCCTTTATGTGCTCATCAATCATTGTGCCAAACAATCAAATTTCATTTCTGGGAACAGCGCTCTGGTCGATTCCATTTTCAAAATCTTCCTGGTCAATAAAAACCAACCCTTAACAGCAGTGGAGCTTTCAAACCTTCTGGGTAAACCAGCCGAAACAATCCTAAAGACAATTGGCACAGGCAAAGTTTACAAAGGGATTAGACCAGTTTAGTCTTTGGTATAATCAATTTTCTCAATTGCCCTTGTAGCTCAATGGATAGAGCACCAGACTTCTAATCTGATGGTTGCGCGTTCGAGTCGCGCCAGGGGCGCTACCCGTTCCGAAAACCCTATATTATCTATCCTCCCTCTCAAAAAATGAGGCAAAATTAAGTTAAATTTCTTTTAGAAAGGAAAATTATCATGAAATTCTTTACACGTTTCTTAATTATCATGGGTGCATTATTTGTCGCTGCTTGGTTGGTTCCAGGCATTGTAGTCAATGATGATGGTTGGGGCGCTTATGCAGTCATGGCAATCGTCCTGGCTCTACTCAACGCCACCCTGCTGCCAGTGCTCAAAGCTCTTTCATGCGGAATGATCGTTCTGTCTCTAGGATTGTTCAGCTTGGTGCTTAATGCGGCAGTCTTTATGCTTTCTTCATCTATCTCTGTAAATTGGTTTAATGCCGGTTTCTATGTCGATAATTTTTGGTCAGCTTTACTAGGTTCCCTCATAGTAAGTGCCGCAACGCTAATCTTCAGCCCCAAAAAGTAATGATTAGCAAGACTATGTTTTAAGTAAAGCTACCTTTATAATTGGCTCGCAGTATGGTCTGCTGTTGCAAAAACAGTCGACTTTTTTATTGCGTAAATTCAGATCTGTGTAATTACGAAAATCAAAAAGTTATGAAATAGATAAGTATCAGCTAGTGCGTGCTTGCTTTTATTCGAAGATGTGATAAACTTTTCCACGTTAAGTTCAGGAAAGACCTGAAACCTTCCACTCCTGCACCTTTGCAAGGGTAAACAGGAGCTGACCCGAGGAAAGGAGCCTCATATTTATGCATAATTATGAATTAGTTTATATTCTCCAGGCGGATCTGGACGAAGCGACTTTAGCTGCTGCTGTGGACAACGTAGAAGCGTTGCTCAAAAACAACAACGGTGAAATCGTGAAAATTGACCGCTGGGGCAAGCGCAAACTGGCTTACCCCATTCGCAAAATGAATGAAGGATACTATGTTTTTGTTTCCTTCAACTATGATCCCAAGGATGTTGCCACTCTTAAACGCACATTGGGCTACAACGAACAAATCATTAGGTATATTGTTGTTCGCGCGGATGGAAAGGAATAAAAATGAGCGATTACAGATCATCGAATAACAACCGCCACTACGTATCCAGACCCAAATTCTGCCAATTCTGCACGGATAAGAACCTGACGATTGATTACAAAAACGTCGATCTGATGACCCGTTTTATCAACGAGACCGGGAAGATTCGACCTCGCCGCCAAACTGGCACTTGTGCAAGACATCAACGAGAAGTTGCCAAAGCTATTAAAAACGCGCGTCACATCGCCTTAATTCCCTTTGACGGTGAACTTTGGACTGATTCCAGTTATTAGAGGTAACTTTGTATGAGCAACAATAAAATTCCTCCAAAGCAGGTAACCAAGAAACACATCGCCAAACAAGAAAAAGAAAAGCGCCAAACAAGATCAATTATCATTGGCAGTATCGTTGTCTTGGTGATTGTTCTTGGTCTTGTTGCCTATGTCTTAATAGATACTTACATTACCAAACCCAATACGGTCGTTGCCTCGGTTGGAGAGACCGACATTACGGTTAAGCAGTATCAGCCCCAGGTGAAGTACACGCGCCTGAACATGATCAACCAGGCTAACCAATACTACTATTACTATCAAATGTTTGGGGATTACGGCTCGAGTTTTCTGACTGCTTCTCAAAACATGGTTCTCTCCCTATACAGCCCCACTACTATTGGCGATGAAACTCTTAACGGTATGATCGATGATGTCCTGATCCAAGAAGAAGCAGCCAAACGCGGTATTACTGTTTCTCAAGCTGAAATCGATGAAGCCATAATGGAAGCATTTGAGTTTTACCCTGAAGGCACTCCGACCCCGACAATTACGCCGACCGCTGTCAATACGCCGACTGTGTCTTTGACCCAGCTTGCCATCATCCAACCAACTGATACAGCAACACCGTTGCCTACCTCAACCTCCACACCAAAAGGCTGGGTTCCAACCAATACTGCCACTGCCACATTAGAGGCAACCGCTACCAGTGAACCTGTTCCTACAGATGCCACTCCTACAGAAGTGCCAACTGCCACCGACATTCCCACCATTACCCCCACACCAACTGCCTATACTACAGAAGTATATGGTGATGAACTGACTAATTACCTGGACCAGTTGGACCAGTATGGGATATCACGAGAGGATGTAGAAGAAACCTTTAAAGCCCAGCTTTATCAGGAAAAGATGCTGGAAGCAGTAACTGCCGATTTGAAGCCTGTTGAAAACCAGGTTTGGGCACGTCACATCCTGGTAGCAACTGAAGATGAAGCCAAGACTGTACTAACTGCCCTGGAAAATGGTGAGGACTGGAACACTCTGGCCGCCACTTACTCCACAGACACAGGCAGTAAGGATAACGGAGGAGATTTAAGTTGGTTTAGCTATGGTCAGATGATACCCGAGTTTTCTGATGCTGCCTTTTCCCTTGAAGTTGGAGAGATCAGTGCACCGGTCAAATCAAGCGTTGGCTATCACATCATCCAATGTGTTGGGAAAGGCGAGAACAATCTCGACGCAGATGATTTTGCCGATCTTAAACAAGCGACTTTCACTGCCTGGCTCGATGACTTGAGAGCCGCCCGAACCGATATCGTAATCAATGATGTCTGGATGGAATACACTCCGGATACTCCGGCTGTGCCAACATCCCTTCAAGAGGGTGTTTTCGGGACAGAGTAATCGCTAAAAATACAGAAAGGAGGTTGTTCAGCCTCCTTTTTGATTCCTATTCAATTTTGTGCTCACAAATCTGGTTCGATAACCTTCTCTTGAGTTCCCTGAGCAAAATTACTTCACATAACTTTCGTTAACTTCATCCAACCTCAGACTGATCACCTGGCTGGCTGAATCCTTGCCCATCGTGACGCCGTAAATGACATCCGCTGCCTGGACAGTGTTCCGGTTATGTGTAATCAGCAGGAACTGGGTTTCTGCCGAAAGGTCCCGAATCAGCTCTATAAACCTGCCGACGTTAGATTCGTCCAACATGGCGTCCACCTCATCCAAAACGCAAAAAGGCGTAGGAGAGATTTTCAATAAGGCAAAAACCAGGGCTACCGCGGTCAGGCTCCTCTCTCCACCGGAGAGAAGCACCAACCCCTGCTCCCGTTTTCCAGGCAGGCGGGCTTCAATTTCGATGCCGCCTTCTATTGGAGATTCCTCATCAGAGAGGATCAGCCTGGCAGAACCACCATTGAAGAGCCTGTAAAACATCTTGGAAAATTCAACGTTGACTGCCTTAAATGTTGTTAGAAACTCTTGTTGCATAATTTCGTCGAGTTCTTTAATAATCCGCTGGATATCTACAATGGCTGCCTTAAGATCGGTAATCTGGGCAGTCAAACTGGCATATCTTTCCTTTACCTCTTTGTATTCACTTTCAGCCCCCAAATTGACCACACCAATGCGGCGCAACTGGGCTTTTTGTTCCTTAATCACCTCATCCAAACCAGGCGTTAATTGAACAACTTGAGGCAGTGACTCGATTACCATATCGGGGAAAGGTAGTGGTGTTGGCATGGAATACTCATTAGGGTATTCCAATTCAATCAAACCAAAATCATCTTCAATTCTCGAACGCAAGGACTCCAACTTCTCCTGTCTGCGAGCCAATTCCAACTGGAAATGCGTAACCTGCCTCTCTTTAACCGACATTTCTTTCTGGATTTCAGATTCGGCAATCGTTAGCTGTTGATATTGTCTTTCCATCTCCGCCAGGCTGGTTTCATTAGGATCAATTTGAGAATTTTTCAAACCTTCAACTTCTTGTTTTAACTTGTCAACTTCCTGAGCCATTTCGTTGATCGAGTTGGTCAGAGTGTTAATTAATTCATCATTAGCTGATTTTCTTTGCACCAGTTGAGCCATTCTCTGGTGGTCATTATCCAGGCGTGTTTCCTGGCTCTGATATACCGATTTGGCATGCGCAAGCGCCTGCTCCATGATCTTGGTTTCCATTTGCAGATATTGAAACTGGTGCTCCAACTCATCCAACTGTGGTTCCCTTTGAAGGCCTTTAACCTCCTCAAGTTTTTCTTTAAGCTGCATGATTTGGATTGTATTTTGTTTTTCCCGCTCAGAAAGGTCCGTCAGCTCTCGCTCAGACTTTTGTATTTGACGGGAATTGTCCTCAAACTGTTTCTCAATCCATTTCCGCTGCCCGCGGTTTTTTTCTAAGTTTAGCGTCACGGCATTTAATTGCTTTTTCAGATCGCTGCCTTGCTGATTAAAATCCTTTTGTTGAATCTGTATTTTCGCCAACTGATCATCAAAGCCAGCCACTTTTTGCCGGTTCTGTATTTCAACCTGAGCAATTTCCCCCAGAGATTTTTCCAGGTCGGCAATGCTCTCTTCCAATTCCTTCTTAATCCGGATATAGCTGACCTTGCCAACAGATTGTCCTTTTCCAAGTTTTATCATGCCATTTTTAAGAAAGACTTCGCCCGTTAACGTTACCAGGTTAAATTTATTTTCACCTTGATCAATCAATTCATAAGCTGAATCCAATGTGTCAACCACCAAAAATTGATTTAGGAGCAATTCTATCAATGGCTTCATCTGTCCAGGAACGTTTACCAAGTCTACAGCATTGCCAATAATTCCGTGTCCCTCAGGTTGACGATTCCGCTTTTGAATTCCCTTGCTTGCCTCACTGATCAAAGCCACACGATCTTTTATACTGCCGTTAATTTCCCTAATCAAATCTTTTTCAGATTTACCACCCATAATAACTAGCAGGTCTATTGCCTCACCCAAAGCAGCTGCAACAGCATTTTCATACTTTTCCTGAACGTCCAGCTTGGAAGCAAGATCAGTGATGTCTTTGTGAAGTTTCTGATTTTTCATCACCGCTTTGGCACCTTCTGAAAAACCCGCCAGGCTTTCTTGCCCCTGATTCATCAGATCCAACCGGTTTGCTATTTTGTTCTTCTCCAAGTTAAGCCGATTTACTTGAGCCATGTTCTGATCTAAAATTTTCTTGATCTCGGTCTGGCTGTCAGAAATGCTCTTCCGTTCCTGGTCCAAGTTTCTCAACTGTGTCTCCAAGTCATTCAGGCTCTTGGTCAAATCATTTTGTTCCTTCTGATTTTTCTCCTCTTCCAAAGAGAGGCTTTTAATGGCCTGCTGGCTATTTTGAGAAGATTGTTGAAAAGATTGTAGCCTCTCACTAAGCTCATTTTTTCGTGATTTAAGAACAACGGTCTGTTTTTCAGCTTCCATTAGTTTGTTCTGAAGTTCTGAGCGTTGTGCATCAAGCGCCTTTTTCTCTTTTCGACCAGCAGACAAATCCACTTCAACCTTGCGAAAATTCTCCATGAGTTCCTGTAGTTCCCCGTTCAGCCGTTCGACCTCAGCCTTTGCAACTTCAAGCCCACTATCACCGGATTGAAGAGCCTCCTGCAAATTTACCATGTCAAGGTCCAGTTGTGCTTGGAATTGCAAAGAGGAGCGTTTGCGTTCAGTTAAAATAGCCAGCTCCTGGCTTTTTGTCTGCAAAGTCTGCTCTTGGTCGTGCATTTGTTCCCTAAGCAAGTTTATTACCCGACGCTTTTCAGCAATATCATTTCGCTGCTCAATGACGACTTTATCATTATTACGAACAAGGGTTAGCGTTTTTTCTGAGGAAGTTTGTGCGACTTCCAATTCAGCTTTTGAGAGCGAAACCTCTTCCAGGGCTTTAAACCAATAATAGCCATACCACTCCCGCAAATTTTTTTGCAGGTTTTCCTGAACTAATTTATACTCGCTTACCTTACTGGCCTGTTTTTCAAGCGCACGCAGTCGCGGTTTGATCTCGTCAACAATGTCGGTAGCCCTTTCCAGGTTGCGCTCAGTCGTTTCAAGGTTTTTGAGTGCTTCTTCCTTGCGTGAACGATAAAGACCAATCCCGGCGGCTTCTTCAAATAATTTTCCGCGCTCATCAGCTTTTATAGAAAGCGCCACATCCACCAACCCTTGCCCGATTATCGTGTAAGTCCGGTCACTTAAACCAGTCTTGCTTAATAATTCGTGAAAATCCTTTAATCGCACCCTCTGGTTATTGATCAGATATTCATTCTGCCCATTGCGATAAGCGCGTCTTGTCAGCACCACCTCAGTGTAATCAATGGGAAGCCAGTTATTCTCATTGTTGAAAGTGATTGACACAGATGCCATACCAGCCCTTGCGCGTTGGTCCGATCCGATATAGATCATGTCCTCAGTTTTTTTAGCTCTCAACAGGGAATAAGACTGCTCTCCCAGAACCCAACGAATTGAATCAGCTACATTGGATTTGCCAGAGCCGTTCGGACCGACAATTGCAGTGATCCGGGCTGGAAATAACAAATTTGTCTGTTTGGCAAATGTTTTGTATCCATGCAGCTCAAGTGAAGCAAATTTAGTTTCCATTAATACCCACTGATCCCTAATTTCAACATAGCATTACTTGCGGCATCTTTTTCTGCTAATTGTTTGCTTCCCCCTGAACCTCTCGCAATTTCGCTATGATTTACCTGTACCTGGATGGTAAAAATCTTGGCGTGGTCAGGTCCCGATTCACCAATCAAAAGATAGACCGGAGATTGATATCCCTGAGCTTGAGCCCATTCCTGCAAACGGCTTTTTGGATCTTCTTCTGAGTGATTCTTCAAAATACTATCAGCCTCTGAAACCAGAAAAGGATAGATGAATTCTTTAACGGTGGACATATCTGTGCTTAAAAAAATCGCTGCCACCAGGGCTTCAAAAGCATCGCATAAGATGGCATCACGGTTCCTGCCACCTGCCTGATCTTCTCCCTTGCCTAACAATAAGGCTGAACCAAGGTCAATCTGTCTGGCGAAATCAGCAAGTTGTCTTGTATGCACCAAGGCTGACCGGAGTTTGGTCAAAAAACCTTCCTGCTGCTCGGGATAATGATGGTATAGCCATTCAGCGACCACGTAATTTAAAATAGCATCGCCCAGGAATTCCAAACGCTCATTATCTTCAAGCATTTCCCGATTTTCATTGACATAAGAGCGATGCGTCAATGCCCTGATGAGTAAAAATTGATTGTTGAACGCTGGTGGAAGTGTAGACAAAAACGTTGATCCGGCGTTTGGTAATGACATATATTCTCCTGACCAGAACTGCCTGATCGTACATCATCAACGCTTTGATGGCAAACGATCCAACAATTCTATAAAAGTTCTATTCTCCAAATTTTAACCCAGAACCGGTTAAAATTAAAACGATTGGTTCTTTCCAATCCTGACAATGCCGACTGAAAGCCGCCCAGACTAAGGCAGAGGTGGGTTCCACATAAAAACCTATCCTTGCCAGATCTGATACGGCCGGTAAAATTTGTTCTTCTTCGATTGAAATCATATCATCCAAACCGGGTTTAAGGAATCTTAGTGCTTGTGCTTCTCTGGCGGGTGCGGCGATTTGAGTCCCTTCCGCGATACTGGCTTGCTCTGAACGTTCAAACTTTTTTCCTTTCCACCTGGCTACCAGGGGTGCACATCTCGCTGGCTGCACTCCAACCAGCGAAACCGTTTCAGAAAACCCAAATTGTACCCGCAGGGCTTCGACGCCTAATGCTAAGCTTGTAAACAGGCTGCCATGCCCAACAGGGGCAACAATCGTCCCTGGAAGCCCTCCTAATTGTTCAAAAATTTCAAATGCAATGGTAGCAATCCCAGGAATTCCAAATGGCAAAAGGGCATGGCTGGCATAAGGAATAGATTGTTCTTCAACCAGCGCAAGAGCTGCATGATGGGCATTTTCCCTCCCACCCGGGATGGGAATCACATTTCCTCCACAAGCTTCCATTTGCCGGCGTTTTGGACCTGATGTGGATGAGGGAACAAAGATGCTGCTTTTTATCCCATTGGCTGCAGAATAAAACGCCAGAGATGCACCAGCATTTCCAGATGAATCTTCGACCACCCGGTCGATCCCGCGGCCTAATAAAAGGCTGGTTAACACAGCCGTTCCGCGGTCCTTAAAAGAACCGGTCGGATTCAGGTATTCCAATTTGAAAGAGACTTGTTTGCCGTGTATTTCACGAGAGACCAAAGGGGTATCCCCTTCCCCCAGGTAGGTGACTGGGTATTCCAAGGGGATCCCAAAACTTTGTCGATACTGCCATAATCCGGGATAGATTGAATTAGCTTGCCGGCTAAAAGTAATTTCTGTTACTTCAAAAACCCCGCCGCAAACCGGACAGAGATGCGGTAAACCGGTTTCAGGATAATTGCTTTTACAGACTGAACATTGAAATTTGGTCATAGTGTAAGTATCTCTTAATATTTGATTTTAGACAAATAATCCAAGCGGCGGGTGTTGAAAAACCTTTCGTGTCATTTCCATTTCAAGCAACGCATCGCCGAAGTCACAGAGCGGAGCGGGATACATCAGGTGGAAAAGGGACGCAGCACGCAAAAACATAGTGCCCATAGGAAACAAAAGATAACAATCTCATTTTCCAAATTCTGAGATTGCTTCGCCGAAGGCTAATGATCCTTTTCAACACCTTCTCAAGCAATGTCGGTTCAGTTCTGATTATTTCAATATCTTTCTGGAAATCAATCCTTCAGCAAATTCCGGCTGATCTTAATCCAACTTTGTTCTGCGAAGTCAGCTATAATAGCAGCAATGAGCAGGCCTTGGTCACACCTTGATTCTTACGAAATTGAAACCGAAGTATATGCTGGCCCATTGGACTTGCTGTTGGATTTGATCCAAAAGGCAGAACTTGACATTACCAAATTGGCTCTAGCCCAAGTGACCGATCAATTCCTGGCTTATGTGGAAAGAAAGCGTGAGAGGGATCCTGAAAGCATTTCCGAGTTCCTGGTTATTGCCTCCAAACTGATCCGGATAAAGTCCGGAGCTTTGCTGCCCAGACCGCCCATTCATGAAGAGGATGAGGAAGACTTGGGTGAGGCACTGGCCCAACAACTTCTTATCTACCGGGAGATCAGGAACACCTCACAATGGTTGGCCGACAGAACCGAAGCCGAACTACGAGGGTACCTGCACGTTGCAAAAACTTATCCCATCAGTATTCAGGCCGACCTGACCGGGATAGAGATTGCCGATCTCATCAATGCCCTTGAAAACATGCTGATCGACAGTCAAGCCCAATCTATAGATAGCACCATCAGCATTCCCAAGCTGACTCTCAGAAATAAAGTCCAAGAGATTCTGAAAACGCTTCAGGTCAATCAGAAAGCTACTTTTCATTCACTGTTGGGTCAGAATAGTACCCGCCTTAATACCATCGTTGTTTTCCTGGCAATTTTGGAACTGGTTAAACAAGATCTTATTCTGACAGAACAAACCAGCAATTTTTCAGATATCCAGATTATTGCTCAAGAGAATCTGTACAAATCTTCCGTAAGCGAATTCTCTATCGACGACTAACCAGGAGTGTATAAGGGTCATAATTCTTTGTACCTTTATAGTTTATAATACTAAATGAAAGGTTCATATGAGCGAAGTCAAACAAATTACTGCGCCTCAAGAAGAGATCAAATCTGAGCCGGCGAAGAAACGCAAGTCAACGATCATTATCCTGGCAGTAATCTTGATAGTGGCATTGGTGATTGCGGGTATTGTTGTGCTGAGTTCGCAACCATCCGAAGTCACCAGCAAGGTCAGAGATATTTTTATAATTCTGCTGGCTTTGGAAATGTTTGTCATTGGTGTGGCACTGATAGTCCTGATTGTCCAATTGGCTTCTCTTTCCAATCTTTTACAAAATGAGGTTAAGCCAATCTTGAATTCAACTACCGAGACGGTCAATGATCTCAAAGGAACGGTCAAATTCCTGAGCGATAATGTCTCCGAACCGGTGATCAAGATGAACCAATCATTAGCAAGTGTCCAGAAATTGTTGGAATTGTTAAAATTTAGAAAATGATCAAATAACGAATCAAACAGGAGTTAAAATGTCAGGTTCAAAAGATTTTGGAACATTTATAATGGGATTTACCGTCGGCGCGTTGGCAGGAGCGGTAACCTCTCTGTTGCTGGCTCCGCAAACTGGCGAAGAAACACGCCAATACATTAAGGAAAAAGCAATTGAATTAAAAGAAAAGGGCACCGATTCCTTCGAGGAAACCAAGAAGAAGGCTGAAGTGGCTTATAAAGAGGCTCTGTCTAAAGCGGCAGAAGTAGGTGATGTCACCTTGGAAAAAGCCACCTCAACTGCCAAAAAGACTGCTGAAAAAGTGGAAGAGACCGCTGAAAAAGTGGAGGAAAAAATTGATAAAGCAGCCAAGACTATTGATCCAAAGCCGGCTAAAAGTTAATTGCTTTTTTGTGAGCGAATAAATTCACAAACCGGTGAATAAGATCAATTGCTAATTCGTGAGTTTTTTGTCATAATTGAGAGTTAATCGTCTCGTTGTTACTCGTCTATTGATCTGTGTTAATTACCCAGCAGTTCTAAGCTCGACTGCCGAATTTGATACGGTTTTACGGACCAATTCGCTTGACGAAACTCCGGCGGCATGATAAACTACGTTTCGCTTCTGGGGGCGTGGTGTAGTGGTCAAACATGTGGCCCTGTCAAGGCCAAGACCGCGGGTTCAAATCCCGTCGCTCCCGCAGAAAGTGGCCGTTCTAAATAAGAACGGCCTTTTTTGTTGCTTAATCTTCAATGCCGATTTCCCTGGCTCTCTCTGTCATCAAATCCCGCATTTTCTTGGAATCTTTTGGATAAGTAAAGTAGAAACCCGAAAAGAGGATGGCACAAATAATCCAAGGGAATGGAATTGTCCATAACATGGCGGTTTGCAAATCAATCTTGTCCGCAATGAAACCAAAGATCAGAGCGACCACTGCTGAAAAACCGTTCTCGATGAACGTGGTCATGGCAAAAGCCGTTGAACGGAGTTCTGGGGGAACAACGCCTTGCATCATCGGTTCCTTGGCGCCTTTTCCAGGCCAACTGATTAATAAGGCTGTTACAAAACACAACCCAGCCAGAGCCTGAATGCTCCAATTCTCGGTCCTGGTAAATAAGAAGTATGTGGTTGGAATACCGGCGATGACCGAGATCTGACCAATTATGGTTCTGCCGTATTTTGGGTTCTTTTCCTCTGCCCAGTCTCCCAGAATTCCTCCGATGATATTGCTGATGGCAGTGCCAATCACCACACCCCCAAATACCAGCGGAGCAGTTTGAGTGCTGATCCCGCGCTCTTCCACCAACCAAAGTATCAGAAAGGCACCCATAATTACCCAGGGCATCGATCCAGCCAATCCCTGCAAGATTGCCACCCGGATGGTGGGAATAGCCAGAACTTTTTTGATTCCATCGACTTGGGCAGTATAGCGCTGAGAGTCTTCCAAGGTCAATTGCCCCTTCATTTCCGGTTCTGCAGCTCCTCGGATGGGTTCCTCCACCACCAGTAAGATCACGATTCCTGAAATGATGCTGGCAACACCAAGTATAATGAATCCATAACGCCAGCCCTCGGGCGTCGCCAATTGACTAAGCCCCACAGTGAAAATCACTATTCCCAAAACACCGATGGCTTCGAGAATACCTAACATTCTTCCACGCACCTTAGGTGGAAATGTGTCGGCCATAATCGAAAAGGTAGCGGGCATAAGACAGCCCAGTCCAATCCCTGATATGACCCTTACCACCAATAACTGGCTGAAGTTTTGGGTCAGCCCCACTAATATTGTCCAAATTCCCCAAAACCCGGTCCCCCAAAACAGGACTTTCTTCCTAGAATATTTATCGGAAAGATAGCCCCAAAATGGGGAGCTCACAGCTTGCAGTATGCTGCGGCTGAAGGTGATCCAGGATAGATTTGAGACTGACAAATTCCAAATTTGCTTTAACACAGGGCTGAAGATTGACATTGCTTGTCCCTCGCCCTGGTCTACAAAGTAACCAAAAGAGAGTGCCAGCAGGTTTTTCCACTTATATCTGGGTTTTTTGGTGGATACTTCGACTTCACTTGTAGCCATGCTTATGAGTCTCCTTTACGTTTTTATATAGGGACAATTTTACACTGCCTGATGCGAACGAATTGATCTTAATTACCAGATAATCCATTAAAATTGATTGTATTGTTTACTCAAAGTCAATTAACACTGAACTGAGGTTTCATGAATCCTTTAACTAAGCCAAGTTTTAATCCGGGCACTAACCCCGCTGCTGTTATTCAGTCAGGCAATGTCCGTTTTACCATTCTGAAAAGCCGGCTGATTCGAATGGAGTACGACCCTGCGCAGAAATTTGAGGATCGACCCAGCCAGGTTTTCTGGTATCGCAATCAGACCATCCCTCCCTTTAGAGCCCTTGAAGAAGACGGATTATTAATCATTGAAACTGATGAGCTTGTTCTCAGGTATCAAATCGGAGGGGAGTTCCATTATCGTTACCTGCAAATTTTTGTAAAAGCAACCGGTACTACCTGGCATTATGGCGATCCAGATTTCTCAAACCTTGGCGGGACATACCGCACTCTCGATCGTGCTGATGGTAAAGTCGACCTTGGCTCAGGATTGATATCCTATTCAGGTTGGAGCCTGGTGGATGACAGCCAATCGCTTGTCTTCACCCCTGAGGGTTGGCTGGAACGCAGAACAAGCCATCCCCTTTATAAAGACCTGTACTTTTTTGGATATGGACACAATTATCTGGATGCCATCCAAGAATACCAGGAGATTTCCGGTAAACCTAACTTGATTCCACGCTGGGCTCTTGGCAATTGGTGGAGCCGCTATTGGGCTTACTCACAAGAAGAACTCACCTCGCTGATGCAGGATTTCCAAACTCACAAGGTGCCCCTTTCAGTCTGCATTATAGACATGGATTGGCATATCACAGCGACAGGAAATGCCTCTTCCGGCTGGACAGGCTATACCTGGAACCGGGAACTTTTCCCACAACCAGAAGAATTCATTCAATTCCTCCATGATCAGAATTTGAAAACCGCCTTAAACCTTCATCCAGCGGACGGGGTGCATTCGCATGAAGCTCAGTACCCGGCTATGGCAAAAGCCTTGGGCGTTGACCCTGAGAGCAGACAACCCATCCCATTTGATATTGCTTCAAAAGATTTTTGCCAAGCCTATTTCGATATCCTGCACCATCCGATAGAGGATCAAGGCGTGGACTTTTGGTGGATCGACTGGCAGCAGGGCTCCAAGACCAAAACTGATGGTTTGGACCCGCTTTACTGGCTTAATCATCTCCACTATTATGATCTGGGCAGAAACCCGGAAAAACGTCCATTTATTTTCTCCCGATGGCCCGGATTGGGCGGGCATCGTTACCCGATCGGTTTTTCAGGGGATACCATCGTTTCTTGGGATTCTTTGGCTTTTCAGCCAGAATTTACTGCCACAGCCGCCAATGTTGCCTATGGCTGGTGGAGCCATGACATTGGCGGGCATTGTGATGGAATAGAAGAAGCCGAACTGTATCTCCGCTGGGTGCAGTATGGCGTTTTCAGCCCGATATTGCGACTGCATTCCACCAATAATCCTTACATTGATCGTCGGCCGTGGGGGTTTGGTCTGGACACACTGGAAATCGTTAAGAATGCCATGCAATTACGCCACCGGCTGATTCCCATGCTTTATACTGCCAATTGGGAAAACGCCAACACAGGTGAACCCATCATCCTGCCCATGTACTACCAGTGGCCGGAAAATATGGAAGCCTACCTTTGCCCCCAAGAATACACCTTCTGTAAGCAATTAATCGCAGCTCCTTACACAAGCAAGGTTGATCAGGATACCCGGCTTGCCAGGCAGGTTGTCTGGCTGCCCGAAGGGGACTGGTTCGATTTCTTTGATGGTGAATATTATGCCGGGTCAGGTTGGTATGCCATTTATGGCACTAAGTCAGACATTCCGGTCTTTGCCAGAGCTGGTGCCATCATTCCGATGTCTGATGACGAACCAACCAACGGAGTCACCAACCCGGCCTCCATGCGTTTGCGGGTTTTTCCGGGCACCAATTCGACCTATACCCTGTATGAGGATGATGGCGAGAGCCAGCGTTACTTGGAGGGGGAGTATATCCAAACTTTCATCAGCCAATCTTTCGCAGGGAATGATGTACAAATTACTATTCACCAGAGCGAAGGGGCTTATGTCGGCATCCCGGAGCAGCGTTGCTGGACAATAGACCTTGTAGGGGTTTCAATGCCAGAAATCTTGAGCATGGAAGTAAACAGTAGCGTCATTGAACTCCCCATCACTTATCTGCCGACAAATCATATTTTGCGTATTAAAACTGGCAGATGTTATTCAAACGATAGGATAACCATCACCGCTCAGGGAATGACCCTCGTAAGGGAACCCGCTAAGATCCTCGGAAAAGTTGAAAGGCTCATCCGAGCTTTCAGGATGCCAACATCCGTCAAATTGTTGTTCCAGCAGTGTCTCCCAACAATTCTGGCAAACCCCGCTGCGATGAAGGCAATAGTCCATTATTTCAAACCATCTCAGTTGTTGTCAGTGTACGAAACCATCACCGGAAGGCAGCCAGGTCCCCTATCAGACAATCTTGAAACAGCCTATACTGAAATGACGATCAGCATGGCAAAGAAAATGCAGTCAAACTGAATTCACCTGCGGAGCGTTAAGGCTTATCGCCGCTATCTTCCCCCACTGAGGGCGGTGCTTCCTCGCTATTATTTGGTGGTTGAAAATCCTCAGTCGGAAGATGGGTTTTGTTGTTCATGGGTCTGTCTAACATGGCTTCATCCATAATTTTTTGCGGGTAATTCCGGATTTCATCCGTGGTTTGGACAACATCGCGAAAAGTTTCGTTCTTGTTCAATTTCCTCAACCAACTTCCAAGATCATGACTAAAGCTGGTAATCCGGTCTGGACCCAGAACGATAAACGCCACCAATATGATGACCAATATTTCAGACCAACCTAAATTCAAGAAGCCCATGTTCAATCACATCACTAATGCAAGCATTATTCAGTTTTTGGAAGATCGTGATCGATGGGTTTTTCCTGAACTTCTGGTTTCCGTTCTTCTTTATCTCCTGCCAGTCCTTCTTTAAATGCCCTGATTCCTGAGCCCAGTTCCCCACCCACTTTGGTGATACGCCCAACGCCGAAGACCAAAATGACCACGAGCAAAATCAGGACTAATTCCGGCCAGCCTATAGATCCTAACATATTTATGTCTCCTCACTAACTTGTTTGGCTGCAGGCTTTTTTTGTGTGATGGCTGCAAGCCCAATACTTAATAAATATAACCCAAAAAGCGGCAACATGAAAATTGCCATATTGACAGGATCAGCGGTCGGGGTAATAACCGCGGCTAAAACAGTAATTACCACCACAGCAATACGCCAACCTTTTATCAACATCTTTGCATTCACAATTCCAAGCCGTGCCAAAATAGACACGATCAACGGCAATTCAAAACAGCAGCCAATCCAAAATATCATGTTGATAACGAATCCAAAGTAGGATTTAATCCGCAGAGTCACTTCAACATCTAAAAATTCCATAAAGAATTTCATCGCAGAAGGCAGCGTGATATAATAGGCAAATGCGGCTCCCCCAACAAACATAATTACCGCAAATGGAATGGCAATATACAGGTTTTTCCTTTCATTTTGTTTTAATCCAGTCCCGATAAATTTAAAGAGCTGGTAAAAGATCCAGGGCAAGGCAATTATCAGACCTGACATTAATGCTACGCGCATATAGACAGAAATTGTCTCGGTAACCTCGATTGCTTGAAGATTCTCAATTCCACCTACGGGTTTGGCCAAAAAATCAATCACTTTTTCTGTGAAGAAGAAACTGATTACTACCCCAACAGCTAGTCCCAGCAGAGATTTAAGGATTACCTGCCGCAATTCTTCCAAGTGTTCTGTTATTTTCATCGGCTTTTCTTCAGATTCCATACGTGAATTATACATAAGAACTTTCAAGGACAAGCTTTAACTATCTACTCCGGCAATCAGGGATTTTCGCCGTCCCACTCAATCGCCTTATTGGATTTTACAAGAATAGATCTTGTTTCTTCCAAGGCAGAGGCAGGGAGTAACTACAGCCAAGGCAATCGCAATCAGGTATTTCTATTCGTTGGTTTCTAACCAGGAAGTGATAATTTGCTGCGCCAGGGAGTTAGAATAAGGCGACTCCAGATCAAATTGCTGAATACCAGGGTAATTCTTGGCGAAATATTGCTGAAAACGAGGCCGATAGGTAATCAATGCAGCCTTGAATGACTTGGTTTTCAGGTCTGATAATACATTCACCCAGCCTTGATTCTGCTCAATCTCGTACGGGCCAATTTCATCAATGATCCACAGGTCACAGTGCGAATGCTCTGCCAGGCAGCATTTTGCCCACTCGATGGTATCCGGAAACATCTTCCACTTACCAAGCACAGAATCATCTCCAGCTCGGGCTAAGCGGGCAAGCACTTTACTCTCCCCGCTTGGGATCAAACGCGCCAGGATGCCAACCTTGCAGCCCTGTTCAAACTGCGCTGGTGAATAGACCCCTTGGCAGTCAACCCCTTGTTTTGTCAGGCTTTCAAAGATCCGCTCCACCAGACGGGTCTTTCCTGAACCACTGGCACCGTATAATCCAAATATCTGACCCATTCAGGATCACTAACCCTTACACTTGTGTGCCGGTTTGTTCTGCCAGGGCAATACAGGTCTGGATCAACAATGCGCTGGCAGAAGGCAGGCAATTCTCGTCAATATCAAATTTGGGGTGGTGATGGGGAAAATCTTTTCCCTCCTTCGCATTGGCTGAACCAACAAATATGAAAACACCAGGAATTTCATCCAGGAAACAAGCCATATCCTCGGATCCCATGGTTTGGTAATGAGAATCCAGCACTGCTTTAGGAAGCAATTGCTTCAGTGACCTTTGGGCTGCATAAACGACCGAGGCGGCATTGAGGACTGGAGTAGTGGAGCGGGTAATCTCAATTTCAGCCACACAACCCATAGCTGTGGCGATTGAACCGACAATCTGTTTAAAGCGCTCCAGAATGGTACTACGCACCTTATTGGTAAAACTACGGATAGTTCCTTGCAGCTCGACACTGGAAGGAATGATGTTACTGGCAACCCCGCCATGAACCATTGTGACGCTCACAACTCCAGCTTCTAAGGGGCTGATATTGCGAGAGACGATCGAATGCAAAGCTGTGATAATTTGTGCGCTGGCAGCAACCGGATCGGCCGTGAGCTGAGGTATCGCTCCATGGCCTCCTTTACCCTGAATCTTAACAGTAAACATATCGCTCCCAGCCATTATGGGTCCTTCGGAAATCCCAAACCACCCGCAAGGGTAGTCATTCCAAACATGTACGCCAAGAGCATAATCCGGTCTGGGATTTTCCAAAACCCCATCAAGAATCATGGCAGCAGCACCCTGCCCGATCTCTTCAGCCGGCTGAAAGACCAATTTGTAAGTTCCTGGAAGTTCCTGAATATGGTCTCGTAGCATCTCCGCCACAGTCAGTCCAATTGCCATGTGTGCATCATGACCGCAGGCATGCATGAGCTCTGAATTCTCTGAAGAGTATTCAACCTGCGTTTCCTCCTGAATCGGGAGGGCATCCATATCAAAGCGCAGCATGAAAACTGGTTTCTCGCTTGTGCCCTTGATCAAACCCACCACGCCGGTCTTTCCGATCCCGGTCTGAACCTGATAGCCTAAATCAGCCAGTGCGGAGGCAATGAAGTTGGCAGACCGGACTTCCTTAAAAGAGAGTTCAGGGTTTCGATGAAAATGCCGGCGATACTTGACCGTATCGGGCAATTGTCTTTTGGCTTCCTGTAAGAGTTCCATGCCACCTCTAAAAAATGATCCGCCTAAATCGCTCAATGTATTCACCCATCGAACCGCCATTCTCTGCTCTGCGATCCTGCATTTGCTTTGTAAAAGTCTCTGGATTACCTATCTGGGATTTATGCCGGAGCAGAGCTTCTGTCCGTTTCTCCCATTGCTCACTCACATCCACTTCCACATTGGGAAGATTAGGCAGACTGAGCCATAACTCAGCGACACGATGAGCTGGGAAACCCTCTTCGATTAGTTCCGGGAAAAAACTGCGGTTGCCAGTCGCTGGAAAAACAGCATCCACCACAATTTGACCGGCAGCCCGATGATCAGGATGATTGAGATAAGTATTGCCAATGTAATAACTTTGTGGATCACACGAAACCACCACATCCGGTTTTGCCTTGCGGATAAGCCTGGTGACCACCTTCCGTTTTTCCAAATCAGGAGTGAGATATCCGTCCGAGTAATCCAAAATTTCCACCTGCGTGACACCCAATACTGCCGCGGCTGCTTTCTGCTCCGATTGCCGGATAGCTGCCAGTTGTTGGGGGTCCGGATACTCCGGGCTAGTGCCTTTCTCACCTTTGGTCAGCAGCACATATTGGACAGTATGACCTGCCTGAGTCCATCTGGCAATCGTTCCGCCTAAAAAAAATTCTGGATCATCAGGATGCGCCAGAATAATCAATATTTTGGTTTTTTGAGGCCAATCCTCGAATCGTTCCGTCATCTACGCCTGCGCCTCCGATTACTTTTAGGCTGTTCGGCAGCTTGAGTTTTGCCTTTGTCTGTTTGTTGTTCCCCTTGCTGAGGTTTTTGCGGTTGAAAGGTGTTTTGCTGAGAATTACGTGGTTGAGTGTTCCGATTACGCTGATCTTTGCCACGTCTTGAAGGTTGCTCTGGTTTGCGTTTGGTGTCGAATGACAGTATCTCAACGTCATCTGAATCTTTCAAGTTAATCGTCTCAACTGGCTTGACCAAGGGAGCTTTGTCTGCCAGTTTGCCCGTCTGGAGTTCTTCCAATGTAAATTGCCGCGGACCCGATTCAGGCAATTCAATCACCACTGAATTGCTTAATGGCAAAACCTGGACCACCTTGCCCTCTCCCAGTGGTGTTTGGACTATCTTTTTTCGTTTAGGAAGATTTGCTCTAGCTTCTTCATACAACGGATACTCATAAGCCAGGCAGCAGCGCAGCCGACCACACATTCCAGTTATCTCCGAGGGGGTCAGAGAAATATCCTGGGATTTCGCCATCTTAATCGAGATTGAACTAAATTCAACCAGAAAGCGGGAACAGCAGCGTTTCTCGATACCACAGGCGCCCAACCCTGAAAGCGATTTGGCTACATCCCTTGGTCCTACCTGGCGGACTTCCAAACGCACATCCCGAAAGAGTCTTGAAGCTTCCCGTAAAAAGCCTTTTATATCAAAGCCTGAATCTGGTTCGTAATTCAGGTAGAAAGTAAGCCTAGTCGAATCAAAGGAATATTCCGCTGATAATGCTTTGACACCTTCAAATCTTGGTTCTTTCAAAAAGCTTTTTACTTTCTCGAGCGCTTCTTGCTCCTTTTGGAAATTATGGTTTCTCAACTCCAAGTCTTCAGAAGTTGCCACACGTTCTATTGGGTGAATTTCCTCGGTCTTGAAAGGTTTCTCAATGTTGAGTCCCATCACCTTGCCAAGCTGCTTTCCACGGGTAGTACTTACCAAGACATAGCAGCCCAATTCGACTTCTTCGCTGCTTGGAACTGAAAAATGATAGATTTTCCCGACTGCGTTAAATTGCACACCAATAATGGATATATCTGCCATAGTGAATCAGATTATATCATTCTGTTTTTTTTTGTCTGAAAAAAGCCTGTTTACTTATTTCAGCAGCAACCCTGCCCGAGAGCTCTTTAAGCGCCTTGACAGCCTCGCTGCTTACGGTACCATCCACAATCGGAGATCCGCTGTCCCCGCTTTTTCCAATGGTTGGATCCAATGGAATCTGACCAAGAAAAGGCACTCCAGCTCTGGCTGCCAACATCTGGCCGCCACCTTCACCAAACACCTGCAGATGGACGCCATCGGGCATTTCAAGGTAGGACATGTTTTCTACAATCCCAAGCACGGGCACTTCCAGTTTCTGAAACATATTTACTGCCCGAAAGGCATCATCTACCGCCACTTTTTGGGGTGTGGTCACAACCACTGCTCCGCTTATCGGAAGCGTTTGTGAAAGGGACAATTGAACATCCCCAGTTCCGGGCGGCATATCCACCACCAGATAGTCCAGCATGCCCCAGTTAAAATCGGTCAGGAATTGTTGGATGGCAGAATGGAGCATGGGACCCCGCCAAATCAGAGGCTGCCCTTCCTGGACCAGGAAACCAATCGAGACAACTTTGATTCCGTGGGAATTTGCCGGATTAACTTTTTCGCCTTCTTTGGTAGGCGGCAGGCTGTCAACACCAAGCATCCTGGGAATGTTGGGTCCGTAAATATCAGCATCCAACAAACCCACACTTGCGCCTTCTTCCGCTAAGCTGATGGCGAGATTTACAGCGATGGTGCTTTTGCCAACACCACCTTTGCCCGAGCCAACTGCAATAACATACTTGAATTGATTACCAGAAATATCAACGGGTTTCAGATTCTGGACCCTGCTTGTCACAGCAATTTGAATATTTCTGGCACCGGTCATAACTTGGACAGCCCTGCGGGCGTCCCGCTCGAGCTGAGCACGCAAAGGGCAGGCTGGGGTTGTTAATACAATCGAAAAACTGACGTTATCCCCATCCACCTTAAGATCTTCAATCATATTAAGACTTACCAGGTCCTGATTTAATTCAGGATCCATGACAGTGGATAAAGCATTTAGAACTTGTTGATCTGTGATCAATTTTCCTCCAAAGGTATTTCATTAATTGAGGCAAAGTGTACTCGGAAGGGCTTGAGAAGGCAACAATTAATAATGTACGAAGTTTTCATCAAGCTCACTCCACCGTAACAGATTTTGCCAGGTTGCGGGGTTGATCCACATCCAACCCCAATTGAGTGGCAATATGGTAGGCAAACAATTGTAATGGAATAACGCTTATGATAGGGGAAAGAAGCCAGGGCGTCTTGGGAATCCACAAAACTTCATCAGCCAAGGTTGGGATAAGCCTATCTCCCTCTGTTGCCACAGCAATAACATCCCCGCCCCGTGCCTTGGTTTGTTCAACCTGGCTGATCATCTTTTCATACCAATCATCCTGCGGTGCAATCACCACAACCGGTAAATTTTCATCCACTAGGGCAATGGGCCCATGCTTCATTTCTCCGGCTGGGTATCCTTCAGCATGGATATACGAAATTTCCTTTAATTTCAAGGCTCCTTCATAAGCAATTGGCATGCTGATTCCGCGCCCAAGGAAGAGAGTGCTGTGCATTAATTTGTATCGCTCTGCAATTTTCTCAATTTCCGACTCATGCTCCAATGCTTTTCCTACCAGTGTAGGAGCCTTCAAGAGATCTCTGACCAAGCCGATTCTTTGACGGGCTGGCAGTGTCCCCCGCAAGTCTGCCATGTAAACTGCCAGCATATATAAGTCCATAATGGGCGCTGTAAAAGCTTTGGTGGAGGCGACTCCTATTTCTGGACCCACCTGCATCGAAATATAGCCATCCGCCATACGCATTGCTTGGGTTCCAATAGCATTCACAATGCTCCAAAGGGTTGCTCCCTTTCGGCGTCCCTCCTCCATGGCAGCCAGCGTATCTGCGGTCTCACCAGATTGCGATATAGCCAAAACAACCGTGTCCTGGTCAATTATCGGGTCCATGTAGCGGAACTCGGAGGCAACCATGACTTCCACTGGGATGCGCGTCAGGTGTTCTAGGATAATTTTTCCTACCAGACCAGCATGATAAGCTGTTCCACAAGCAGTTATAAAAATCTTCTTAATTTTCCTGGCTTTTTCTGCGTCCAAATTCAAGTCTGCCAAGTTGATCCTGTAATTGTCAAAATCGACTCTTCCAACCAGAGTGTCGGAAAGGGAACGCACCTGTTCATGAATTTCTTTCTGCATGAAATGCCGATAATTCCCTTTTTCTGCCGATACCGGATCCCAAGGAATCTGTTGAATGGTTGGTTTGATGGCTTCCCCGCTCATATTTACAATCTGAAAACCATCCCGCCTTACCGTCGCAATCTGACCAGCCTCCAGAAAGGCAATTTCCCTGGTATGCTCGAGGATGGCAGGCAAATCGCTGGCGATGAACATTTGTCCATTTCCAATTCCCAAAGCCACCCCGCCCGCATTGCCCAGTCTGGCGGCAATCAAGTGGTCCGGCTCTCGGGAAGACATGACCACAATACCATGAGCACCCCTGATTTTCTTTAATGTTTCCTGAACGGCAGCAAACAGATCCTGGTGAATGGCATAGAATCGCTCAATCAAGAGAACGATCGTTTCCGTATCCGTCTCGGATTTGAATTCCACCCCTTCTGCCAATAATTCCTCACGCAAGTTCAGATAATTTTCAACGATGCCATTATGAACAATTACAATCTCACCAGTGGCGCCCACCTGAGGATGAGCATTTTGCTGGCTGGGAGCTCCATGAGTCGCCCAGCGAGTATGCCCAATGCCCACATTTCCGTGAATTGGCTGCTGCTGAATCAAGGCTTCCAGATTACAGATCTTACCTGCCTCACGCCTTACTTCGATTTTCCCATTTTGCACTACAGCCACTCCGGCCGAATCGTATCCCCGATATTCCAGCTTTTTTAAACCGCTGACCACAATTGGCGTTGCGTCCTTCTCGCCAATGTATGCCACAATTCCACACATAATTGATCTCCTTAACGTACCTTATTTACCCACGGGCAAAACCGCGAGTCACCAAATGGTGAATTGTCTCCGACACAGGAAATCAGAATAGTTTATTTCTGGGGGGCATCCGCCGATCTTTCGATTTTCCCAATTCAAGTTGGTTAACCTTTCCTTGCGGAAAGGAACCCCCGACCTCGTCACTTGGCCTTAGTCAAGCCTGGCGCTTTTTTCCAGTGTTTGTGTCATTATACTTGAAATATTACTCTCTTCAGTCTAGTCCAAATTTCCTTAGCATCCTTTCATAATCTTGTAGGGTATCAATATCTTCTGCCATGTCCTCTTCCTGCCAGTCTAACAAAGCGAGCTGGTATTGCAACATAACAGCTCTTCCGCCTTGGTCGCCTTTTATTTGCATGAGAGCGTCAAAAGTCCGCGCTGGAAAATATACCGGATTAGCCCTTCTGCCGGAAATAACCGGAGCAACGATCGAATCTTTTTGCTTGGCAGCCTCAATAATGGCAGTAATAAGGTTCACTGAAATTTGCGGTTGGTCTGCCAGAAGTAACAAAGCACCCCTGATATCACTCGGCAAAGCCCGGATGCCGGCATGAATAGAACTGCTTTGTCCTTCCTCCCATTGGGTGTTTTCGACAACATAAACACCATGCTGATCCAGCACAGGTAAAATTGCCTCCCGATGCGCCCCCAAAACTACCACCAATGGGTCAAGACCCGAGATCCTGGCAGTATTGATGCAGGTGTTAATGAGATTTTTCTTTCCCCAAGGCAGCAGTTGTTTGGGCACCCCCAGCCGGCTCGAGCCTCCCGCTGCGAGGATTACGCCAGCAATCCTATCTTTTTGATCAAAACGAGAGTTTTTCACCTGATTTCGTAAACCTAATCCATTTACCTATTGAATCTTGCCCAGACCTCTCAATACTGTCTCCGCTGTCAGCGGAAAGCTGGTAAACAAGACCCCGGTAGCCTGGTGCACAGCATCCATTACTGCTGGCGCAAAAGGCAGATAAGGCATCTCACCCATCCCGCGCGCTCCATACGGACCGATCGGGTCCGGGCATTCCAGAATGACGCTCTGGACATTTTCCGGGATATCCATGACAGTCGGAATCATGTAGGTGGAGAGTTCCTTGGTGAGAGCTTTGCCATTTTTAGTAATAAAGTTTTCCAACAAGGAATAACCGGTGGCTTGTACAACAGCGCCTTCAATCTGGCCTTCCACCAGGGATGGATTAATGGCTTTTCCGACATCATCCACGCAAATTACATTTCGCAGGGAGACCTCTCCTGTCTGAGTATTTACCTCAGCCAAAATGGCTTCAGCAACATAACCATAAGCAAAATTGGGATAGCAGTGGCCATCCGTCTTATCCATAGGGCTGGTAGCGGGAGGCAGATACACAAAATCACCGATCGCTGGGCGATCCCCGGCTTGCCATCTTTCCAGAGCCAATTTGGCTGCTCCGTTTATGGCGTTGCCTGCCATAAAGGTCATGCGCGACGCGGAAACACTTCCCGAATTTCGTGATGTGGCCGTATCCGAAAGATGCAGTTCAATTTTTTCGATTGGCAAACCCAGGGTTTCTGCTGTAAATTGGGCAAAAACGGTGTGAGAACCCTGACCAACTTCCGCGCCTGCATGGTACAAACGTGCTTTCTCAATAGTTTCTTCCCCAAACAAGGCAATGGTCGCGCCGCAATTTTCTGGAGCACCATAGGAAAAACCGACATTCTTATAGCCGCAGGCAAAGCCTAATCCAGTTTGTGTTTTTCCATCCTTAGCAGACTGCCGTTCTGGGCTCGTCCAACCCTGGGGAGTTTCCACCCAGCCAGCTTCAAGAGCACAGCGCCGCACCACTTCACGAATGCTGACACCTTTAGGAATTACTTCGCCCATTGACTGCCGCGAGCCTTCCGTGAACAGGTTGCGCATGCGGAATTCCACCGGATCCATTCCCAAGGCTTCAGCCAACAGTTTTGTCTGCATTTCCGCCATGAAGGCTGCCTGTGGACCCCCAAAACCTCTAAATGCTCCTCCTGGGATGTTGTTGGTGTAAACTGCATAAGCATCCACACTGACATTGGGAATGTCGTATGGACCAGAAGCCAAAAGGGTTGCATTCCCTAGTACCTTGGTAGAGGTGTACGCATATGCTCCTCCATCGGCATAGATGGAGCATTGGGCTGCCAAAATTTTCCCGTCTGCATCTGCACCCCACTTAGCTTTCATCGTATAAGCATGGCGCTTATGGTGGCCTATGATAGATTCTTCCCGGGACCAGACAATTTTTACCGGGCGGTTAATTCCCATTTCATGCAGTCTGAACACTGCCAGTGCCAGGATGATCTGCACCGACATATCTTCCCGTCCTCCAAACGCCCCTCCGATGGCGGGATAGATAACCCTCACTTTCTCCGCTGGTAGGTTCAGGGCGTGGGCAATCTGTTCTTGATCCTCATGGGTCCATTGACCCCCCACAATAACGGTAATACGACCCTCTTCATCAAGGTAAGCAACTCCGGATTCAGGCTGAAGGAAGGCGTGTTCCTGCACTGGAGTGCGATATTCCCTTTCGATAATAACGTCACAGTGTTCAAAAGCCTCTTCCGCATTACCAAAACGGACAATATTGTGATGAAATATGTTTGAATCGCGCTCAGGATGAATTAGGTAGGCGTCCCCCTCAAGAGCTTTTTCCAAAGTATCAACCAGCGGAAGGTCTTCATACTCTATTTCGATTAATTTTAAAGCTTCCTTGGCAATTTTTTCGCTCTCAGCAATCACTACCGCCACCTGATCCCCCTCAAAGCGCACCCGCTCTCCATGCAGTTTGTTGGACCCAGGTCCGCACAAGACGGGTTGATCGGGCGTGATCAAGCCATACTCGTTATTGGGGACATCTTTAGCCGTCAGTATAGTAACAACGCCTGGCAGGGCAAGAGCTTTTTCGATATTAATGGAATGAATCAGGGCATGCGGCCTATGGGCAAAAAGAACCTTCATCCATAATTGATCAGCGAATTGAAAATCACCTGGATACTTAGCTTCCCCTGTGACCTTGACTTGGGCATCAACACGCTTGATAGAGTTGCCAACAATGCCCATACTTACCTCTCGACTTTCATGCTGACCGACTCGATCGCTTCCACAATCTTGTAATAGCCAGTGCAGCGGCATAGATTCCCTGAAATGCCTTTACGAATCGTTTCCCTGGAAGGTTCAGGAATTTCATCCAACAGCTTGACAGCAGACATGACAAAGCCTGGTGTGCAGTAACCGCACTGCACTGCAGCATGGTCGATAAAAGCCTGCTGGACCGGATGCAATTCGCCATCTTTGGCGATTCCTTCAATTGTGGTAATGTTTGCGCGATGTGCCCTGGGTGCAGGAACAAGGCAGCTCACCACTGCCTTACCGTCCAAAAAGAGGGTACAAGCTCCGCATTCGCCTTCTTCGCAGCCAACCTTAGTTCCCACAAGACCGACCTTTTCCCGAACCATGTTCAGAAGGGTTTGGTCACTGAAACCAGCAATGGAATAATCCTTTCCATTTATAGTGGTCTGGATTACATTTCCATCCCACCCGGAAGCAGGTACGGTGCTGAATCCCTCCCGGGTATCCAATGTCGCCAGTCTTGTTGGCACTGATTCCCTTGCTCTGTCTTCCAGAACATCCATCAAAGCGTTTTCAACCAAAACTGAGAGCATGTAACTGCGGTAGCTTTGTGATCCACGGAGATCTGTAATAGGCATGGCAGCCTGGGAAGCCAATTTGGCTGCAGACTGAATATTTTCTAATGTCATTTTTTTATTGCACAGGAAGGACTCTCCTTCCTGTGCATGGACGATGGTCGGGGCAACTGAGCCAAGTGTGATCACGGCATTTTTAATGATCTCTCCATCTAAATCCAAAACAACACAGCAATTGAGCACAGATATCGCCTGCGCACGTCGTAAGGCGGATTTCTTGAAACATCCTTTTTGATCCTTTCGCATGCTCTGGAAGACCAACTCGCGTACAAATTCGTCCTTGCGCAGCACGGTTTTCCGGATGCCCTCATAGAAATCCTGCAAACGAATCCATCGCTCTCCTGCCTGTGAGACCAAGACAAGGCTGGCATCCAACGCCATTAAGGGTGTGATGGTGTCATTGGCGGGCGATCCTGTTACCAGATTTCCTACTACTGTTCCGCGATTGCGCAATTGCGGTGTAGCAACTTGCGAACAAGCCTGCACCAACGGGAAAGCATGTTCTCTTAATAGAGAAGATCGGGTCACATCATTGTGGGTAACCAGTGTCTGGATATGGATAAGTCCTTCTTCGTCCCGCCAAATTTGATCCAGGCCATGAATCCTGGAAATATCCAGGACTGCATCCAAATCTGGCCATTTCCCATTTCTCAACTCCACCATCAGGTCAGTCCCACCTGAGATGATTTTAGTCTGACCTTCCTGGTCTGCCAGATAAGCAGTCAGTTGTTCAAGATTCCCAATAATGTGATAATGCTTCCACATAAATACTCCCATCACGAAGCCGATGTCAGCGCCCTATGAATTCTTACGCTCGATTACCTCCGCCAGAATACTTATAGCAATTTCATCTGGCGTCTCAGCTCGAATATCCAAACCTATAGGGGTCTTGATCCGCTTCAATTCTTCCTCAGGAACTCCAGCTGCAAGGAGTCCCTGCCTGGTATGCTCCCAACGTTTCTTTGAACCAATCAAGCCAATATAAGCTGTTTTGTACTGCAATAAGACCGGGAGTGCTTGAATGTCAACATCGCTACCCCTCGTGACCATAATAATATAAGTGTGCTCGTCTAAAGGAATGTGATTTGGGATGTCTTTAGGCGGAACTTCTAAGAATTCTTCCACTCCGGGAAATTCTTCTTGGTTACACAGTTCAGCCCTGTCATCCGAAACGATAACGCGAAAGTCCAGCATCTTTCCAAACTTGGCCACTGATTTCCCGACATGACCTGCCCCCAGGATCAACAGAGTTGGTTTAATTGATTGTGGTTCGATGTAAATGGCCACGTTTCCTCCGCATAGCCCCACGGCTGCATCGTCCTTAGCATTGAGCGAATATCTCAAGATTTGCGGCTTATTGGTTTTTAGAGCTTGATGAGCTGCTTTGATTGCCACAGCTTCTACTCCACCCCCACCGATAGACCCGATAGTTTTCCCATCCGGATACACCAGCATTTTACTGCCAGCGTGACGGGGAACCGAACCGTTGGTCTCTATCACAATACACACACATACCGGATTACCGACCCGGCTTTCTTCAGCTAAAACTTTCAAAATCTCATCCATTAAGACTCCAGCAACGATAAGACAATCGGCAGTAATTGTTTCTTACGCGAAACGACACCTTCAGCAAAACGGGTCCCATCCGGCAGCGGGCGATATGGCAGTTCATCCAAAGCTGGCGGTGCATCGACAAAAATCAGCCTGCTTGAGCCTGCGACCACATCCGTCACCATCAATCCGGCAAAATCCAAACCTCTTTGGTCTTTGAGATTTTTCAAAGCGGTTTGCAGTTTACCAATGTAATCCCCGATTTCATAAATATCGGATGTTTCTGCTTGCGCCAAGGCAAATTTCAGACCGGCAGTTTCATAAATCTTCATGTCGGTGGTCACAACTGCCTCGGGTTCCTGGGTCATCAAACCAGCGCCGGCCTGGATGATCTTCTCACCATAGGAATTAATGGTTTCTTCAGCCAGAGAAAATCCGGAGACAAAGGCCCATCTTGCCAGCCTTTCAGCCGCAATTTTATCGCGTTGGGTAGTGGTCGGGGAATTAAGGATCAGGGTGTCGGAGAGCAAGCCAGCCAACAGAAGACCGGCAATCGCCGGCGGAGCGCTCAGACCGGATTCTTCGAGTTGCTCAGAGACCAATGTGGAAGTGCTGCCGACAATATCTACTGTGAACTTGATTGGCTGGTGGGTGGACTGGTTCCCCAGTCGGTGGTGATCCAATACCTCCAGCAGTTCTGCTTCCTCAATGGAAGCAATTGACTGTTGGGGCTCGTTATGATCCACCAGGATAATCTTGATGCGGGGAGGATTCAACAAGTCGCGCTGGCGCACCACCCCCAGATAGCGTTTGTTTTCATCTAAAACCCAATACTCATTTTGTTCAGTCCTCAGTATCCGATTGATCACGTCCTTGACCCGGGTGCCAGCCTGGAATTTGGGGATATCCACCTCTGCTGCTTCCCGGCAAGGGATATCCAGCATTTCTGCCAGGGTCATATCCCGATACTTTGGGTGCGGACCCATGATCTTGCTCAGGAACTCAAACAAACTCTTCCCTGTCACAATCCCGTATGGCGTTCCATCGGGATTAACCACCGGAGCAATTCCACCTGTTCGTGAAAGAATCGCCCAGGCTTCATTCAAAGATTTTTCAGGGCTGACCACATCCAGTCTGCGCATGACTGACTCAAATCTTGGGGAGGCATCTGTAAGCAGTACTGGCTGTTCAAGATCCAATAATTTCAGGACAAAGGCTGTTTGTCTATTGATAGCCCCCGCTCTTGCTGCAATGGCATTGATTCCATCCCGTTCATTCAGCATCCAAGCGTACCCGACGGCTGCAGCAATGGAATCGGTATCAGGATTGATATGACCCGTAACAAATATACGGTTTGAAATCTTCTGGGCAGTGCCATAGTTTTGCATAATTAACTAACCTCGTTTTGATTTTTTAATTGCTTGCCAGACTTTTTCAGGTGTAACCGGGTTATCGAAAATCTCCACACCACAAGCATCTAGGACGGCATTTCCGATAGCCGGCGCAGCACCATCCAAGGGGATTTCTGCCACCGCCTTGGCTCCGAAAGGATGCGAATGTTCGTAGGTCTCAACAAATATGGCTTGCATCTTGGGCATTTCATCCGCCCTAAAGATATGGTAATTGACCAAGTCTTTTTCCCGAGCAACACCTCTGGAATTGTATTTCATTTCTTCACTGACCCCATACCCCAGCGCCTGCGCCATACCGCCTTCCACCTGCCCGGATGCTGTTGTGGGGTTGATAATCACTCCACCATCTACAGCCATGACAAGTTCCTCTACAGCAACCTGTCCAGTTTCAATATCCACCAGCACAGTAGCAAATTGTGCTGCAAAAGGAGGCGGAGAGGTGTGCGCCATGTGGGAGGCCACTGCCATGATTTGTTCCTGGTCCTTATGGTGCAGGCTGTTCAGGGCGATTTCTTCCAACGTGATGCGATCACCATTGGGTGTTTCCGCCTGTTTGTTCTTTAATAAGATTTGACCGGGTTCAACAGGTATTCCTTTGGATGCAAACATCTGGACTGCTCGTTGGCGAATCTGGTCCGCCACTCCCTGAGCGGCCTTAATCACAGCCGTACCTGAAATATAGGTGGTTGAAGAAGCGTAAGCTCCTTTATCAAAAGGAGTAAAGTCAGTATCCGAAGAGTAGACCACGATATCATTGGTTGGAATACCCAAAACCTCCGCCGCCATTTGAGCCAGGATAGTGTCGCTGCCTGTGCCAAGGTCGGTGGCACCGACCAGCAGATTGAACGACCCATCGTCATTCATTTTCAGGCTGGCACCTCCCATATCCAAGTACGGGATGGCAGTGCCCTGCATGACCATGGCAACACCTATCCCCCGACGAAGGTGTGGCTTTCCTGTAACTGCATGCCATCCGGGGTTGGCAAACTTGTGTTCCCAGTCAATAGCCGCAGCTCCTTCGCGAACACAGGCATCCAATCCAACTGTTTCCACAATTTCAGGCACTGGCTCACGGCCTTCACTCCAGGACCGGCTGAACGGCTGTAATTCCCCCGCCCTGAGAGCATTTTTCAAGCGAAACTCGAGCGGATTCATCCCAAGAGACCTGGCAATACCTTCCATATGTCTTTCTAGGGGCCAGAAACCCTGAGGTACACCATAACCCCGGTAAGCTCCTGAAGGTGGGGTATTGGTATAGACAATATCGGCATAAAAACGAATGTTGGGGGAAATTCGATATTCCCCATCACCCACATACAAAGCCATTGCTTTTTGACCTGTATTTCCGGTTACGGTGAGAGCGTGGCAGCCGTAGGCGCCTGTATCACTCAGTGCTATCATTTCATTGGCTGTGATAGTTCCGTCCTTTTTTACCCCGGTTCGCAATTTAATGCGCATGGGATGCCGTGATCGTGAGGCAATGAATTCTTCTTCACGGGTCATCTCATAAAGCACGGGTCGGCCAGTGGCAATGGTCAAATGGGCCGCTACATCTTCAATCAGGACTTCCTGTTTGTTGCCAAAGCCGCCGCCAATCCGGGGTTTGATCACCCGAATTTTTTTAACAGGTAAATTTAATACCGGCGCCATCATCCTGCGGACATGGAAAGGCACTTGTGTGCTGGTACGAATTACCAAGCGGTCATCTTCATCCCAATAAGTCAGTGTAACATGAGGCTCGATATGTGCCTGCTGAACCTTGGGAACCTGATACACCTGTTCAAAAATTTGATCCGCCTCAGCCATTCCTTTTTCAACGTCCCCGATATCAATACGAATGGCAGCAGCCAGGTTTTTGGATGGATCGGAATCAGCAAAATTGACATATTCCGGTTCGTCATGGATTTGCGGAGAACCCGGCACCATCGCATCGCGTGGGTCCAGGATGGGAGGTAATTCTTCGTACTCCACTTGGATTAACCCAAGGGCTTTTTCAGCAATCTCAACAGTTTCTGCCGCCACAAATGCCACCCTATCCCCAACAAAACGCACTTTGTTATCCAGCGAAAAGCTATCCAGCGGTCCGGGGATGGGGTCGGACTGACCAGCGGTGGAATAAACCACTCGCGGTAAATCCTGCCATGTCAATACCGCAGCCACACCAGGAAGCGCCCGCGCTTTGCTGACATCAATGCTGATTATCCGGGCATGTGCCACCGGGCTGCGCAGAACCTTGGCAATCAGGGTATTAGGCATCAGGTAATCAGCGGTAAAAGCTGGCTTGCCCTGAACAAGTTTATTTGCGTCCAGCTTTACTTCCGGCTTACCTACAGTCTCCGTTTCCGGAATCGAAACCAACTTAACTATTTTTGGTCCGGGGAATGTTGGATGGGTTCTTCCAGACTGCCCAGATCCATCTGTTTTCCCTTCCCGGATCAGCCTGGCTGCATACAAAACAGCCTGAACAGGTTTGACATAGGCGGTACAGCGGCACAAAACACCCGAAAGTGCTTCACGTACCTCGTCCTCGCTTGGGTCGGGGTTCTTTTCAAGTAAAGCCCTGGCAGCCAGAATCATGGCGGGGGTACAGTAGCCGCACTGGATGGAACCGTTTTCAATGAAAGCCTGCTGGATCAAATCAAAGCCAGCAGTTTTTTTCCAGCCCTGGTCTGGATTTTCACCCATTCCTTCAATAGTCTCAATATCATGCCCCTGCGCTTGGACAGCCAGGAACATGCAGCTGTTGACAGCTTTACCATCCATCAAGACGGTACATGCGCCGCATTCCCCATGCTGGCAGCCGCCAGATTTAACTCCCATCAATCCGATGCGCCGCAGCACGTCCAACAGTCTCTCCGTTGGTGAAACATCAGTTTCAAATTCCTTATGATTGAGACAAAACCGAATGTTCATTTCGCCTCCTTGCGCGCCAAGCCAAGCCCATTTTTTTGCAGGCACCGCGATAGTAGTACCACTGCAGTCTCTTGACGGTACTCCGTGCTTGCCCATTGGTCAGTACTGTTCTCATAAGCTTGTTTAACCATAGTGAAAAGCGATTCGGACCGATCTGTTAAGGGTAAGACCTTTGGGGGTGATATCATCCCACCGCAGACTGTTTGCAGCCTGCCAGATTGGTCCTGTGCCACGGCCAAACAGATCATTGGCCTGTCCTTGGGGCTTCTCCCCACTGCTTCATAGGCAAAAGTTTTTGGTATTTCTATGCGCAATTCTGATATTATTGCATGGCTATCAGGGGATTCATGGAAAAGGTATCGCTCAAAAGAAATTGAATTGTTGCTAGGCAGAATAACGACAGTGGGTTTCAGCGCCAACAAAGCTGCCAGGAAAGGAGAGCGATTATCCGCAGACTTTAAAAAGTTTGCCAGGCTCAAACTGTTGCGCACATTTAAACCTGCTTCAACTGAGAGAGCTTCTGAGAGATCCGTCAAGCCATGCTCTGCCTGCCGGACTTGCTCCAGCGTCGCCAGACCTCCTATTTGCATTGATTTGCCAGCAACAGTGATTTGGTCAAAGCCTAAGTCCTGCAAATCAACCAGAATTGTGCCATCCTCGATAGCTTCCGAGAGAAAATTCCCACCTGCCAAAAAACGCATTTGGCTATTCTTGCCTGCCAACAGAATTGCTAACTCCCGGAGGGACCCTGGGCGGTGATAGTGGATCAAATCAGTTTTCATCGGGATACACCCTCCATCCGAATTGTTCCGGTTTCATTTCCTTTAATTTGTCTTCAGGAATATCAACAAATACTCCATTAGCCTCTGCCAAGAGAGTTCCTGTTTCATCCCGGATTTCAGCTTTACCGTAGGCAACCCGCCCATGGCGTCTGACCCTGAAGCCTTTGACAGTAAGTGGGGTGTTCACAGGTACGGGATGTCGGTAGCGGACGTTGATTTCACTGGTGACCATAAAATGATCCCCCTGTTCTGAAAAAGCCCGACCTGAAACCTCATCCAATATGGCGGCAATGACACCGCCATGGACCATCCCGGGGTAACCTTGATATTGCTCCGGAATGACAACATGCGAAACCGAAACCCCATCCTCATCAAAGTAGAATTCCATCTTCAAGCCGAAATCGTTCTTCCGCCCGCAAACGAAGCAATCCGTTCCGGCAGCCTGCTTGATCACAGGGCCTCCGGGGAGAAGGTATCAATCAGCAGTTTGGCATTCCCACCCACCGGGTAAAGGATCGGGCAGGTGCAGCCATGATCAATGTATTCCTGCACTTTCGCTTTTGCTTCTGCAGGAGTGCCGCTGGCGGTAATCCGATGGATCAGATCCTCCGGGACAAGGTGTTTGGCACGTTGGATTTGTTCGTGGGTAGCTGGCCAACCTAAAATTTCCTGAATCTTTATAACAACGTCCTTGGAAACACCCGAAGCCTTGGCAATATGGGGCTGTTGTGCCAGGTATTGGGTCAGCAGCTCACGGGTCGTGTCGATGGCTTTATCATGATCTTCGTCCACTGAACAAACTACCAACTGGGGACGATCAAACTCCTCTAAAGTGCGCCCGGATTGTTTCAGCCCGACCATCAATTGTTCAATGGCAATATCGTTGTATTCCACTGGCACACAGTAGTTCATCACCACCCCGTCTGCCAGTCTGCCGGTCATCTCCAGCATTTTATCGCCGGTAGCGCCAATATAAATGGGCACATTCCGAGGTTCCCGGCGACCATGCACCACATCCAGTTCAATCCCATTCACTTTAACAAACTCGCCATTAAAGGTGACCCGTTCCATGTTCAGCAATTTCCGCATAACTGTGACGGTCTCTTCCATGGCAAGCAGTGGCTTGCTGCGATCAATTCCAACATTCTTCGCCAGGGGATCCCACCAAGCACCAATACCACAGATGATGCGGTCGGGAGCCAGATCATCCAGGGTCAGGAATGTGGAAGCAAGCAGTCCGATATTCCTGGTCCAATTGTTAATCACTCCTGATCCGACCTTGATCTTATCAGTCACGGCTGCGTAAGCAGCCATGGGAACGATCGCGTCTCTGACCAGACGGCTTTCTGCCTGCCAAACCGCTTCAAAACCTTTTGCTTCTGCATAACGAACAATGTCCAGCCCATCTCGAAGATCGTGCGCATCCTGAAGATAAATTGCTACTCGTTTGAACATGCTAAATTCCCTTTCTTTACAGCTCAAATTAATAATTCTAATTCACCAAAACCTGGTCCTGGATCAATCTCAGATCCTCTGGTGTGTCAATATCATGTTGAATGTGCCGATCCAAATAAACGACCAGTTGGCAATGTTTTGATTCAGCCAGGGCACAATGTTCCTGAAATGAATTCTGCCCAAAAACTGGATTGATAAGGTCTGGCGTGGTCAAGAATAAGGCATTCGTCCCAATTTTCTGTCGGTCAGGAATAATTAACATGCCTGGGTGCGAGGGAAAAGATAAGAAGACCCGCTGGAGATCCTCCACCGACATCAGCGGCAGATCCGTGGGAAGGATCAGAACCGGATGTTCTCCTTGTTTCTGGACGAATTCCAGACCTTGCCCGAGGGCAGAATTAAGATCATGCTTGCTTTCGGCCAAAGCAATCCCTCCGTTTGCCATTGTCCAGCTCAAAACTCGTTGGTCCTGGCTGACCACCACGATTTGATCTATCAATGAAATATCTCTCAGCTTCAGAAAAGTGTTTTGAAACAGAGAGGCATTAAACTGAAGAGCTTCTTGATCCGAAAACAAGGCGCGCAGACGCGATTTCCCCTGGTCTAATGGTTTAACTGGAACAACGACCCACGTCATCATGGTTTCTCGCCTGGACGATGAGTGAACTGCCAAAGATCAAAACCTGATTTGCCAGGTTGATCTTGTCCTCAACGTTTTTCATTAGTGTGTTCGTGCTAAGCTTAATTATACGCGCGTCAGCCTCATTTTGAAACAGGATTGCATCCTGATCATCAAAAATAAAACCATCCAGCACGTCCTGATAATGTTCCATAACACTTCTGGAACTGGGTTCAATCCCCAGTTCAAAGAACATCTTAGATGCTGGTCCTTTAACCGTTTTCCCTTTAATAATCGGGGAGACAGCAATGGCAGTCTTTTTCCGGATTGCCTCTCGAACACCTGGCAAACTCAGAATGGGATCAAGACTAACCCAGGGGTTGGAGGGGCAAAAAACCACCAGATCAGCATTCAGTATTCTCTCAAGGATACTGGGCTCTGGTTCGCAATCCGCAGCTTTTTCGAAAATAATCTTGTCAATTTCTGGTTCGAAGTGATCCTTGACGAAGTATTCCTGAAAGGATAGTAACTCGCCTTGCTTGGTGCGGATCATGGTACGGAAGGGCTGGTTACTCATAGGGAGGACCCAAGAGCGTATTCCCCACATCCGGCAAAAATGCTGTGTAACCTTACTCAAGCTCCATCCTATGCGCAAGAGTCTGGTTCTTTCAAGGTGTGTAGCCAGATCGCGGTCTCCCAATTGAAACCAGGTGGGTGCCTTCAGTTCTTTCAGGGAGGCAGCTACCTGCCAGCTTTCATCTTCTAAGCCCCAGCCATGCAGGCTGTCGGCTTTGCCTGCCAGGGAGTAACAAACCGTATCCAAATCCGGGCAGATAGTTAATCCAAAATGTTCAAAATCGTCTCCGGTATTGACAATGACAGTCAGGTTTCCAGGTTCTAACACATGGTCAAGCCCCACAGCCAACTTGGCACCGCCTACCCCGCCCGCCAGTGCGACCACCTTAAGTTTTTTCAGCTCAGTTGGTCCTTTCATCGGAACATATCGAACTTCCTAGCACGAACCAGCCGGGCGGCTTGGTCCTCTTGCAGATCGTAGGGAAAACCATGTGCCAGCACAACAGGAGTGCCCTCAGCGGCCTGCCCCATCATTAACGAGGCTCCAGCTGCCAATTCATCAGCCGCAGCGATTACCGTAACTCGTAAAGCGTAATCAAACCGGTCCGCTTTCCCGCGCATGTCTATCATCGCTGGCATTCCTGAAAGCCCGATGCTCATGCCGATAATTCCATTACGCCAAGCTCTTCCGTATGAATCAATAATCAAAACACCCAATCGGCAGCCAGTTAATTGTTCCAATCCCTGACGGATTTTTTCAGCCGAGCGGTCTGAATCTTCCGGCAGCAGCAAGACCCAATCCTCAGGGTTACCCCAAGATCCGCTGACATTGGAATGATCAATGCCGGCATTGGCACACACAAATCCAGACTTATGCTCCACAATAAGCGTGCCCGGCCTTGTACGCAAGACCTCATTACTCTCCTGCAGGATCAATTCCACCAACTCGGGCCGTTTTTCGACTGCCTCTGCGATTTCACAAGCCCTTTGGCCTGGCTTCACGGTGCACAAATTGACCATGCGCCCCTCAGCTTTGGATACAATTTTCTGGGCAAGAACGAAAATATCTCCATCTTGCACCTCGATATTGTTCTGTTGAATCGCAGTAAAGAGGATCACCGCTAAATTATCCCCAGCAGTAATTTCCGGGAGATCAGGAATGGTAGTGAGGGATAGTGTTTTTGCTTTTCCCATCTTATCCGGTGATTCCGGTGATGCGAATCCCAGCCGAAGGCACTTTATACTGGATATTGAGCCCGATCAGGACGGAAGTGAGGCCCTCCACAACAACCGAGTTCTCAATCACACCAGCATCCCATCCAGTTAATCCGGCATCTTCCACTAACCCTAGCACCGTTTTTCGAGCTTCCTTTGTGGTTCCACAGACCAAAACATCACACTCAACCTCTTCATCCGCCAGCAAACGTTCATATGAAATATTCTGGAAAGCGGCTACCACTTGGGAATCCTTGCCCAGAATGTTTTGAGCTTGCTGGGCGGCGCTGCCATCCGGAGGCATAGAAACCCTTGTGACCTTGGGCGGATTAAGAGGAACTACAACATCTATCAGTATCTTGCCCTGTAAATAACGTTTAAGCTCTTCCAACGTGCTGGCATGCGCACTATAGGGCACTGTGAGCACTGCAATATCGCATTTTGCGACCGCATCCTGATTGACCGTTCCGGTAAGGTCACCTGCCCCTCGCATTAATTCTCTCAATTCCTGAACGGCAGCCAGGGCTTTTTCTTCCGAGCGGGAGCCAATGATCACTTTATGGCCAGCTTTTGCCCAGCGATAAGCCAGACCCTTTCCTTCCCTGCCGGTTCCTCCAATAATGCCGATTGTGTATGCCATAATTTTCCTTTAGGATAGGTTAGTGAATTTTATTCCAAGCCTGTTGAGCAAGCTCTCTTGACCGGGCAGCAATTTCGCCTTCATCAAGGAAAAGCAATTTTCGATCCTGCATCAGGATTTTCCCTGCCACCATCGTTGTGGTTACCATGCCTTCCCGGAAACCAAAAAGGATGTGCCAGGGTAAATTGCCCGCTGTTAATGGGGTCATGGGATGATAATCCACCATCACCAGATCAGCAGCAGTCCCTTCAGCAATCTCTCCTATACGCAATCCGCCAAATGTTTGGCTTGCCAGTCTGGAATTATTTTCGACAGCAATTTTAATGACGTCACACCCATTCATCAGACGGGGGTCCTGCCCATGGTCTTTTTGGATGAAATAAGCAGCTTTCCATTCCTCCCACATGGCATTGGAGAAACCGTCATTTCCCAAAACCACCTTTACACCTTTTTCGAGCATCGGTAAAATTGGCGCCACTCCTACCGCGTTGTTCATGTTGGAGCGCGGCTGATGGGAAAGCCAGGTTTCTGTTTCCGCCAAGAGCTCGATCTCATGAATGTCAGCATGTACACCATGCGCCAGGATGGTTTTAGGCCCAAGCACCCCACGGTCGTAAAAACGTTCAATCACCCGCTTGCCATATTTGTTCAGCGCATCGCTCTGATCCACCCATCCTTCAGCAGCGTGAACATGAAAGCCCGTACGCCAGTTGTTAGCCGCCAGGCAATTTTCCAGGGTTTCTTCAGAGACGGTCAGGCTGGCATGCAGCCCGAAATGTGCCCGAACCAGTGGATTTACATGGTTGCATTCCACTCTAGTAATAAAACGCTCATTCTCCCGAATTCCTTGTTGCGCCTTTTCGGTTCCATCCCTATCAGTCACCTCATAACAGAGCGATGCCCGCAATCCAGCTTCCGCTACCGCATCGTGGATCACATCCAGCGACCCGTCAATGAAATTGGGAGAAGCATGGTGGTCAAACAAGGTTGTCGTGCCATACTTAATCGCATCCACCAGGCACACCAAAGCAGAGTATTTCACTCCTTCCTCATCCAAGGCTTTATCCAATTTCCACCAGAGACTGCTTAGTATGGATTGAAAGTCGGATGGGGGTTCGCCAGGAATTGCCATACCTCTTGAAAATGCACCATAAAAGTGAGTATGGGCACAAATGTTACCGGGCATCACTAACTGCCCGTTTGCATCTAGAACAGTTTCCTCTGGATATTGTCGAATCAGTTCCCCACTTTTTTGGATTGTTTTAATAATCCCATCCTGAATCCACAGGTCATAACCATCCAAAACCAGGTTGGGGTTTCCCCATGTGATGATCTTTCCGTTTGTAATGATCATTTTAGGCTCCATTTGCAAGTGAAAATTGCAGCTTGGTAATCTGATCAAATTTCATATAGCCAAAAGATTATAGCATAGAGAGATTCAAGCGCCAGTGAACACAGACAGACCGTGCAAAACGACCGGAAATATGCCCTGAGAGGCATATTTCCGATTTAGGGCTGAGTTATTCTTCACTCGTGAGCTGGTAGAGCTCAACTAACACGCCATTGGCAGCTTTGGGATGAATGAAAGCCATTTTACGGCCGGGCAGCTCCCTGGCATGTCCATCAATCAAGCGAACACCAGCTTGTTTGAGCGCCTCTAGAGTGGAATCAATGTCCTCTACTTCAAAGCAGAGGTGGTGCAGACCCTCACCTTTCTTTTCCAAAAAGGCAGCCATGCCCGAATCGGCTGTTGTTGGCTGTACCAGTTCTATTTCGCTATCCCCCACTGGCAGGAAAGCGACTCTGGCTTGTTGCGAGGGAACATCTTCGATATGATCGAGTTTCAACCCGAAGGATTTTTCCCAGAACACAAGCGAAGAGTCTATATCTTTTACAAGAATTGCGACATGATTGATTTTATTTATCAGCATTATTTTTCACCACTAGATAAAATTGGGGGCACGATACTCGCCCCAGACTTGTCGGAGGAGACCACAAATTTCTCCCAGGGTCAGTTTATTTTCGACACATTCAATGAAAAGCGGCATCAGATTTTCATCGCTTTTAGCAGCACTCTCAAGATGGCTTAGCAGCTCTGCCACCTTTTCGTGATCGCGATTCTGCCGCAAAAGCGCCAACTTTTCACGCTGGTTGGTTTCAATGGCCGGATCGATTTTCAAGGACTCCAGTTCAATTTCTTCCTGCGCTTGGAATTTATTGACCCCTACCACGACTTCTTCACCTTTTTCCAGGCGGCGCTGAGTGGCAAAAGCGGAGTCTTGGATTTCATTCTGCATATATCCATTCTCGATCGCTTTGAGTGCTCCACCCATTTCGTCAATCTTGCAGATGTAATCAACCGCTTTTTGTTCAATCTGATCAGTCAGATATTCCATCAGGTAGGAACCGGCCAGCGGATCGATACTATCTGCCACCCCCGATTCATATGCAATAATCTGCTGCGTGCGCAGCGCCACCTGTACGGATTTCTCAGTGGGCAGCCATAAGGCTTCATCCATACTGTTGGTATGCAGCGATTGCGTTCCCCCCATTACCGCCGCTAAGGCCTGCAAGGTCACCCGGACAACGTTATTCTCAGGTTGTTGGGCTGTCAGGGTCGAACCGGCAGTTTGGGTATGGAAGCGTAATTTTTGCGATTCAGGCTTTTGGGCATGAAAGCGTTCTTTCATGATCCTGGCATACAGGCGTCTGGCTGCCCTGAATTTAGCGACCTCTTCAAAGAAATTATTATGGGCATTAAAGAAGAAAGAAAGCTGCGAAGCAAAATCATCCACTTCCATTCCAACTTTTAAGGCAGCTTCAATATAAGCAATAGCATTTGCCAGGGTAAAAGCAACTTCCTGAGCAGCGGTTGATCCGGCTTCCCGAATGTGATAGCCGGAAATGCTGATAGTATTCCAATTGGGCACTTCCTTACGGCAGTACTGAAACACATCCGTGATCAGGCGCATGCTGGGTGTGGGCGGGAAGATATAGGTTCCCCGGGCAATGTACTCCTTCAAGATATCGTTTTGGATCGTTCCACGCAGTTTGTTAGGTTCTACCCCCTGCTTTTTAGCCACCGCAATGTATTCAGCCAACAGGATAGCTGCCGGAGCGTTGATAGTCATACTGGTAGAAACTTTATCCATTGGGATTTCCTGGAAAAGCGTTTCCATATCCTCAATGGATGAGATGGAAACCCCCACCTTGCCAACCTCCCCCAGCGAAATTGGATCATCAGCATCATAGCCGATTTGAGTAGGCAGATCGAAGGCGACCGATAAGCCAGTCTGCCCCTGCTCCAACAAAAACCGGTAACGTTTGTTGGATTCTTCAGCATTGGAGTAGCCAGCATATTGACGCATGGTCCAATACCGCCCGCGATACATGGTCGGCTGAACCCCGCGGATAAATGGGTATTCTCCCGGGTATCCTAATTCCGCATAAGAGTTAGAGTTAATCTCTTCTGGTGAAATTATCGGGGGTAAAGGAATATCGGAGGAAGTGGAGAATTGTACTTTCCTTTCGGGGTATTTTTTCACGGAAGGTTGATAAGTCTTTTCCCACCAGTTGTTAAAATCTTCTTGATCTGTCATAGCTTCCCTTTTTATTAAAATTATGGTCACTCGCACATATCATATATAAGTATAATCTAATCGTTTCCCTATACTTGATCTGCGCATTGCTTTTTTCTGCTTATTTCAACATAAACTTGCTAATTGTGGATTATGAGGTAAACAATTTCAGTCCATTAGTTGGATACCGCCCGGTTACGCTTCGCAATGGGTCATTCTGACAGGCAGGTGGCAGTCTGAATGAAGTGAAGAATCTTCATTTATCTATCGTAAGGATCGCACGCCTCTCATGACATGGTTATAGCATTCAGGATAATAGTCAGACACCACCCGACCCCGTTTAGCAATTGCCCAGCACAGGTCGGGGCAAGTAGAAAAGGACGGAACGCTTGTGATTTCCTCCAGCCAGGCGAAACCCAACAATCACCCATTCAATTGAGGCTTCCCCTTGATCCCGCAACCCGGGATTCCTTGTCATAGGCTCCAATGTCATTTTTCAACGCCCTCTATTTGCATAATTTGTGATAGAATACTTCGGCTCGGGTGTTGTACCCTTCATTCAGAGCAATAATACAAAAAGCTTAAGAAAGGGCTTGTGATGAAAGTTTTATTGATTAAAGATATTTATAAATTGGGAAGAGCGGGGGATATTAAGAAGGTCGCCGATGGCTATGGCCGAAACTACCTGATCCCACAAGGTTTGGCACTCCCTGCAACTGAAAATTCTGTTAAACTGGCAGAGTCAATTGGCAAGAAAGCCGGGGAAAAGCGCGCCATTTTGAATAATGAATTAAAGGGCGTCGCAGATATTCTATCCACTACTCAGTTGGATTTCGCCGTAAAGGCCGGAGAAACCGGCAAACTGTATGGCTCTGTTACCAGCCAGATGATTGTAGACAAAATCAAAGAGTTGAAAGACATTGAAGTCGATCGTCATCAGATCGCCATGGAACCCATCCGTGTTTTGGGTGAATACGATCTGCCCGTTCACCTTACGATTGACCTGGTTCCGGAAATCAAAGTGACCATTCGTCGTGAAGGTGAAGCAGCCAAGACTCAACCGGCAAAGGCTCCAGTGGTGGAAGAAGTCATCGCTGAAGTTGAAGCTGAGGTTGTGGAATCAACCGATACCGAGGGAACTGAAGTCGCAGAAGACTAGTTTACTAATCAGTACCAAACCGACCTGACCCTGCTTCGTTGGCGATTCAGGTCGGTTTTTGTTAGAATGACAACATGCCAGTTGTTACAGGATCAAAGTTAAAACAAGCTCGAGAGGAACAACATATTTCTCTCGAACAGGTAGCCAGTGCCACCCACATCCGGCTCTCCATTCTGCGCGACCTTGAAGATGAAGAATATGGGGAATTAGGTTCTGCGACCCAAGTTCGGGGATTCCTCAAATTGTATAGCGAGTATTTGGGAATCTCACTGGATGAAGAGGAGGAAACTCAACAACCCCCTTCCGTCCCCATTGAAGAACCAGCAGCACCAGTTGAGGAAATTCCAATATCTATCAGAAAGACTACTCAAGACAGTTTGATAGCAAAAGTTAAAAGGAAATCTGCTGATAAAAAATCGTCACACTGGCAAATTAGGGATATGGTCAAGAAGAAATCGATTCCGGATTCATCCACAAAATCCCAGCAAATTCTGGATGCGATCGGAAGAGATTTAATCGCTCGGAGAAGGTACCTGAACATCCCCTGGGAGCTGATCGTTGAACAAACCCACATTCCACAAAATCAGCTTCAGGCGTTGGAACAGGGTAATTTGGATGCCTTTGTTAATCCTATGCAAGCCAAGGGTCTCCTTCAGTCCTATGCCCGCTTTCTGAACCTGGATGCAGACATGCTTTTGATCCGTTTCGCCGATGCGCTCCAGGAGCGGCGAGCAGAAAACGTTGAACCCAGGAAAAAATCACTCAAAAAAGCCAGAATAACCCCACCTTTCGTGGTAACGATCAAACGTTTTTTTACACTGGATCTGTTATTTGGGACCTTGCTGGTGGTAGGGATAGTGCTCTTTCTGGGATGGGGTGTCGTACGAATGCTTGACCAACCAGCTAATACTGATGTCAGCACAGATTTACCTGAAGTGGTGGATGTTCTGATTGGCTCGCAAACGCCCTTAAGCCTGGAAATCACCAGCACAACTGAGAGTACTGTCCAGTCTTTGCAACTCCCCACTATCACGCCCTTTTATGTTCCCATTACCAGTGATGCCGCTATCCAGGTAGTTGTACATGTTACCCAGACCGTCTGGGTACGGATCATAGCGGATGGCAAAGAAATCTTCCAGGGTCGGCTTCAAGCTGGGAGTGCGGATGCCTATACAGCTGATGAGTACCTAGAGCTCGAAGCAGGCAACGCCGCAGCCCTGGACATTGTTTTTAACCAGAATCAGATGGAACCGGTTGGCTCCATGGGTGAAATTGCCCGTCTGCGATTCGACCAGACTGGAATGAGCGAGGTGCAGACACTTTCTTCTGGCCAAATTACACCAACTGTCAGCCCTTAGCCATGAGCATCGAAGCTTCAACCTTTCACATTATCTCGTTGGGCTGCGCGAAGAACCTGGTGGATTCGGACAGCCTCGCCAAATTGTTGAATTCCCAGAACTTCAGGTCGGCAGAAAATCCACGTAAGGCAGAATTCATCATTGTAAATACCTGCGGATTTATCCACGATGCCAGAGCAGAATCCATTCAAGTTCTGAAGGAATGGTCCAGAAGAAAACGCCCCGGACAGAAGCTGATCGCATCGGGCTGCATGTCCCAGCGCTACCAGGCCGAATTATTGAAAGACATTCCTGGCATTGACGGATTGATGGGTACCCGGAACTTACAGGATATACTGCTGGTAACGCAGGCTCTACAAGGTTCCCGCCCAAAACAAAGCTTGGTTTTCTTTCCGGAATATACCAGCATACAAAGAAACCCTGGGCTACCAGGTTACGCTATTCAGGGAAAAAGCGCTTATCTGAAAATTGCTGATGGCTGCCGCCGTGCTTGTGCCTTTTGCGCCATCCCGATGATCAAGGGACCTCTGGTCAGCCGCCCAATTAACGATATCCTCCAAGACGCCCATACCCTCCAAACCGTAGGGATTAAGGAGATCAACTTGATCGCCCAGGATGTGACTGATTTTGGTCAGGATTTAGGCATGAGAGATGGACTGACCACGCTGCTCTCACAGCTTCTCCCGACCATACCTGATATTCCCTGGGTGCGGCTGCTTTATACTTTTCCAGGTTCTATTTCGGATGATTTGATTGAACTGATGACTGAATCAAATCAGTTACTGCCGTATCTTGATATTCCGCTTCAGCATGCAGATCCGGAAGTTCTTAAAGCCATGCACAGACCATCAGACCTTGAATGGGTTCACACTACCCTCGTCAGAATGCGCAAGCAAATCCCCAATTTGGTCATTCGCACCACTATTATGGTAGGTTTTCCCAATGAAACCAAACAGAGTTTTGAGAATTTGAAATCTTTTCTGCGTGAGGCTAATTTTGACCATGTCGGTGTTTTCACCTATTCGCCAGAAGAGAATACACCCGCACATACTTTAGGCGATCCTATCCCTGCTGCTGTCAAAGAAGCCAGGCGGGAAGAACTCATGTCACTCCAGGCCGAAATTTCGCTGAAGAAAAATCAACAATTGATTGGCCAGACACTGGATGTGCTCATCGAAGGTGTTGATGAAGAGCATCACATTCTGGTAGGAAGAAGTTATCGGGATGCTCCGGAGATCGATGGCTTGGTAGTTATCGAGGGTGACGGTCAGGTTGGCGAACTATTGGCCGTCCAAATCGCAGGTGCCATCCAGCATGATTTATATGGCGTGCTAAAGAGCAACAAGTAGCCTCTTTCCCCGCATAAAACTTCCAGCGCCAAGTTTTCTCATGATTGCCGCCGCCACCAGAAGGAAAACTCCTCAGGAAAATAATATCAATTTCCCCGCTCCCCCTTTGCTATCATTCATTAATGAAAAACCGCGGCAATCTCTCAGTTCTGATTTCAGATTCTATAGGCTGGCGTTGAGCGGGGAAGGAATAACAAGGCTATCTCCAGCGAAACCCAACAATATAGTATTTCTACTAATTTAACCCTGTCCGAAAGAGAGATTGCAACGCAGAAGAGGTTCGCAATGACAAGATGAATGGATGGAGATTACAGCGCATAGGAAGCTTACAATTGTGGATCGCATGGTTTATGATGGGTTTTGCTGACCGCAATATGTTTTAAGCGGACAGAATCCCAGCTCAACCCATCCTATTTTTGGAAATGCCAAGCACAACTTTAACCATAGGTCTCTTTCTTGTCCAATCCCGCCTTGACACGCTGCCAGATTAGTCATCCAAGATTAACAGTGCCCAGTCTCCTATTGGGAGAGTCGGATCATTTCTTCCTCAAAATTTCAGATAGCACCATAAATAAAAAAAGCTTGTAAGTCCAATGTAAGATCTACAAGCTTCAACTATTTTTTATATATATCAGCGGCTTCGCAATTCCTATCCGCGGAGCAAGCTAAGCGGAATTTTACTTCGCAAATAATCCGCTTAAGGAGCGGGAGTCACTTCCTCTGTTTCCTCGGGGGTCGGGGTCTCTGTAGTCGGGACCGGGGTCTCTTCGACAGGTGGGGGTTCCGTAGCTGGCGGGGTCGGGGTAGTATCACCTCCGCCCTCAGGAGTCTTCTCCATATTCAGGCAGGCTTCACTCAAATAGGTGGCTGTTGCTTGGATGGCTGGGTCGCTTCCAACGCCTAAGGAAAGGTTGTAATATTCTTGAGCTTTGCAGTAATCACCAGAAGCAGCAAACTGGTCCCCGAAGCGGTAAAGGGCAACCCGATACCTTTCTATCGCAGTCATTCCAGAAGAATCCATTAAATATGGATAGGCAGCTTGGACTTGATAGAAAATATCAATAGCTTGCTGCCAGTTAACGTCCCAATAACTTGCACCGGTCAGATATAACTCTGCCCATGAGCGCACACCATCGGCATCACCATCCAAAGGTCCTATCTGTTCGGCTGTTGCCAGGTCGTACAGGCCTTGCTCAAGTTCCCCAGATTGGATCTTCTGGACGCCGCGGTTGCGCAAGGCGATGAAATAAAGACCATCCACATCTACAGTCCGGTATCCATAGTTAGTTTGCCGGATTGACAATACATTTTCGATCGCCAAATCCCACTGTTGGTTCACAATATTTTGCTGGAGAGTATTAAAAGTCTCCTCAGCACTGCGCAGATCTGGTGTTGAGGTAATCATCGGGGTTGGGGTGAATACGAATTCCACCGTTGGGGTTACGGTCGGCTGCTCAACCTGCATCAAAATCGTCCGCAAAAGCTCTTGCGCACCAGGGAATTCAGGATAGATGCTGATCACGTATTCCACTCGCTTCAAGGCATTCTCATAATTGCCGGTTGAAATATCCTTGTATGCCAGTTCGTATTGAACAGAGGCTTGTTCCACTACCGTAGTTTTTTCCAAATTAAGGCGGCGCTGAATTCCATTTTGATAGCCTATCCAGCCTCCCAAAATGAGCGCAACGATCACAAATAAGATACCCCTCCAGACCCAGGCAGGCTTTCGTTTTTTGGGCGGCTTTGATTCCGCCTGAATGGCTGTAGCTTTAGGGATCTCAGGAACTTCTGAATCAGATGTTTCGTGCATGGCTGGTTCTTGAGGTATTTGAACTTCATTCGTGTTTTCTTCGTTATCGTTTTCCATAGAACTAATATTATACCTTGTGCTTACAAATTGGTTAGTTGACGTAAATCTTTGCGAATCACAATTCCTGCCAGCAGGATTCCCACAATAGCTCCGAGAATGGCTGAGATCAATGTGCTTGAATACCCCGGAGTATATTGCATAACCAGATAAGCAGCCGCACCGCCAAGTACAGCCGCCAGGAGCCCTCGAAGGGCTGAAGGCGCCAGCACCTGTTTTGCTGGAAATTGTTTATTGAGCATAAAAAGCAATAGGATTGCCTGGACGCTGTAGGCAATGGTGTTGGCGGCGGCAATGCCGGAAACCTTAAAACTGGGCAAGAGAGTGATTCCGAGAATCAGATATAAAATCAGAGTGACTACAGACCCAACCAAAGGGAATTTGGGTTTCTGCATGGAATAAAATGATCGCACAAAAAGTTCAACGAGGGAATGCCCAACGATCCCCAACAGGAAAATTCTGGCCACCTGCGTTACCCGTAAGGAATCGGCCTGGTCAAAGCCAAAGACAGTCTGAATCACCGGGAAGATCACTGCCCCGGCGATGACTGCAACCGGAATAGTCAGCGCCAGCATGACCTGGGCAGCCCGTTCTATTTTTTCTCTTAGCTTGTCAAATTCATTATTACTGAACAACTCCGAAAGCGTCGGTAAAATCGCTGTCGCGATGGCTGTTCCGATCAGCGTTTCGGGCACCTGCATGATCCACCAGCCATAGGTAAGAGCGGTCACCGAGCCAGTCGCCAAACGTGACGCCAGGTTATCCTGGATTAAAAAGATTGACTGAATGCACAACATGCTTAATAAACGCGGACCCATCAAACGGAATACCTTCTTTGTTTCTGGGGTTGTGAAACTTATTCCGGGACGCCACTTGAACTTATATTTTACCAAACCAGGTACCTGGATAAGCAAGTGCAAGGCTGCCCCAATGATCACACCATAGACCAGTCCGCGCACCCCCAAACCATACGCCGGCAGTCGCAACCCTCCAATCTGGTAGGGTTCGCTTGGAGCCAAAACCACTGCTCCAAAGATTTGTCCGATGTCATAAAAAATGGGCGCCAGGGCTGGCAGCAAGAAATGCTGGTTGGCTTGCAAACCCGCCATAACCAAACCACTCAATGAAAAGATCAGGGTAGCCACCAAGTTCAATCGCAATAATGAAACAGTCAGGTCAATCTGTTCCGGGGTAAAGCCGGGGGCAACGCCCAATTGACTGCTGACCAACGGTCTGGCAAAGATGGCAATTATGATTGCCAAGAGAGCAGTTACTGTAAAAGCAATGTTAAGGATATTTGAAAACAAATCCCAAGCTTTGGCTTGACCTTCTTTGGAGAGCACTTCAGTCAATACTGGTATAAAAGCAATAGCCAGAGCGCCGCCAGAAATTAGCATAAAAAGCATATCGGGCAAATTGTTGGCTGCATTAAACACGTCCAGTTCCGCTGAGAGCCCAAATTGGCGCGAGATTACCATCTGACGGGCTACTCCCAAGAGCTTGTCCACAGTAAATAAGACTGCCAGGAGTAGGGATACTTTGGAGATTCGGCTAATTTTTTTCATAATACCTCTCACCGTGATGGCAGTATTATGCCATACTTGGAAAAAATGAAGATAAACTCATGCTGATTTATAATCATAACCAGCAACTCAAAGGAGCGCAATACATGAATGAAACAAAGATGTCCGGTCAGCTTTACGTCGTCGCCACACCAATTGGCAATCCCGGGGATATAACCCTGCGAGCTATCCAGACCCTGGAAGCAGCGGATGCCATCCTTTGTGAGGAACGTAAAATCGGCTCACGATTGTTAAAACAGCTTAACCTCACCAAGCCACTGATCGAACTCAACGAGCATAATGAAGCCAGTCTGATCCAGGACGTCCTGGTAGAATTGATGAATGGCAAAAATCTGGCATTGATCTCTGATTGCGGCACCCCCGTTTTTTCTGACCCTGGCAGGCAACTGATTCAACTGCTCCGGGAAATGAACATCCCGATAGTTCCGATTCCTGGCGTTTCTTCACTGATGACTGCTCTTTCCGTGTGTCCTTTCAATCTTGAACAGTATCTCTTTATCGGTTTTCTACCTCCCAAGACTGATCAGCGCCAGCATATTTTAGAACGCTTATCCCAGTCGGAATATCCCATCATCCTGATGGATACCCCCTACCGCTTGGGTAAATTACTCCAGGAAGTTGCCCAAAATTTTGGTAAAAAACAGTTGATCTTCCTGGCATGTGATTTGACTCTGCCTGAGGAAAAAATCCTACAGGGAGCAGTACAGGATATACTTGCCACAATCCAAAACCGTAAGGCTGAATTCATTTTAATCATTGACAAGCCGCAACGGAAGAGAGTCTTTAGTTGATGCACACCCTTTCTGTCCGCAGCCATACTCTAACACTGCCAGCTTTTTTGCCTGATGCCACCTTTGGAAACGTGCGCAGCCTGATAAGCTCCGATCTCAAGATTGTTGGCATCAACGCTGTCATGATGAATGCCTTCCACCTGATGCAAAAACCAGGCTCGTCTGTCATTCAAACCCTGGGAGGGTTACACCACATGGTCAGTTGGGATGGCTTAATCATGACCGATTCAGGTGGCTTTCAGGCTTATTCCCTCATCCGGCAGAATGCCAAGTTTGGCAGTCTGGGTGAAAATGGCATCATTTTCAGGCCTGAAGGCTCTTCCCGTAAACTTTTATTGACTCCTGAAAAAAGCATCCAGCTCCAATTCGGCTACGGTGCCGATATTCTGATTTGCCTGGATGATTGCACCCATGTGGATGCCTCTCTTGAGGAACAGAAACTTTCCATCAGGCACACCATCCAGTGGGCAAAGCGTTGTAAAAAGGCTTATCAAAGTCAGTTATCCACCAGAAATACCAATCTGCAAGACCGCCCTCTGCTTTTTGGAGTTATCCAGGGTGGGGGTTACCCAGAATTGCGCAAGGAATGTGCCTCGGAATTACTGGAAATTGGTTTTGACGGTTTTGGTTTCGGCGGCTGGCCATTGGACGATCAATCCAACCTGCTTACCGACATTCTGGCTTACACCCGCGAATTCGTGCCATCTGATTTTCCCATTCATGCCCTGGGTATTGGGCATCCGGTCAGTGTGGCGGCCTGTTACCAAATGGGGTACGAACTTTTCGATTGCGCCATGCCCACCAGGGACGCTCGTCATGGGCGTCTGTATGCCATGGCATCCCCGCAAGCCAAACCCAGCCCAAACCCGGATTGGTTCAAGTTTCGCTACATCAACAATGAGGATAATATCCGCCGAAGTGAGCCCATCTCTCCGGGGTGCGACTGCCCAACCTGCCATGACCTGAGCCTTGGCTATCTGTATCATCTGTACAAGATGCAGGACGCTGCCTATTTGAGACTGGCAACCCTGCATAACTTGCGCTTTATGAGCAGATTGATGGAAAGTTTGAGAAATGAATTATAACGAGACTGAGCAATTAGACCGTCTGGTGGATGAAGTCCGCCGATCACCCAAGTATGCCCAAATTTCGTTGAGTTTTGTGCGAAATATCGCTGCGGAAGAACTGGGCAGACACGGCGATTTCGCCACCACGGTCAAAGCCACACGGACACGCCTCCACGAAATGACTGGGGCATTCCTGGCGCCAAAACTGAACTATACACACTGGGTGAAGGTTTTTAAAGAAATACCTTCCAGTGATAGCGAAGCGCTCAAAGACCAATCTCTGGCGATGATGCGGCTGCACGCCTCCATTTCTGAACGTCTGCCCTTCTTGGGGAATTTCTACCAGACCTGCCTGGCATCGATTGCCCCGGTTTCTTCAGTTCTGGACCTGGCATGCGGACTGAATCCATTAGCGATTCCCTGGATGCCTTTGACCCCCAACTTCACATATTCCGCCTGTGATGTTATTCTGCCCATGCTGGAATTTCTCAACCAATATTTCATCTCACAAAAGATTAATGGCAAAGCTTTTGAATGCGACCTGACCAGAACCATTCCTACTCAGAAAGCTCAAGTTGCGCTTCTGATGAAAACCCTGCGCTTGCTGGAAAGGATGGACAAATCCACAGCCACCGAATTATTAGACGGGATCAACGCGGATCATATCCTGGTGTCTTACCCTGTCAAGAGCCTGGGGGGTAAGTCAAAAGGCATGGCTGAGACCTACACCGAACAGTTTTACCGCTTAATCGAGGGAAAAGCTTTCTCTGTGCAGTCATTTGCCTTCCCAACTGAAATCGCTTTTCTGCTTTCAAGGTCAAATTGATGGATCAGCACGAATTTCAACAGATCATTGCTGGTAGCAAGAATTCCAAGAAATATCGGGGCTTGGACCTCCCTGACGAAATGCTGCAGGACTTGCTCCAGATCGAGGCAGTGAAAGACATTCCCAAAGCGGAGGTTGAGCAAGCCTTTCGCAAAAAGCTTCACAATATCGTGGCTCCCTACCTGGAAAACATCAATTACCCTCAAGAGTCAAAAAAACTCCTTACTCTTGCTGATAAAAAACCCGATGGAGATGAGGTCAAAGCCTGGGCAGGCAGCGTCTTAACCAAACATGCTTCAACCCGTGAGCGCTTGTCCATAGTAGAAGATTTCTATGCAAACATATTTCGTCATACTGGTCAGGTATCAAGCATCATAGACCTGGCTTGCGGAGTGAATCCCTTATGCCTGCCCTGGATGCATCTTGAAAGCACCACGACGTATCTGGCTTATGATATTCACAAACCCCGGATCGACTTTCTGAACCAGTTTTTTTCGTCTTTTTATCCCAATGCCAAAGCCATCCAGCAGGATGTTCTGGTGGAGACTCCCACAGAGAAAGTTGATTGCGCCTTCTTTTTTAAGGAAGCTCACCGTTTCGAAAAACGCCAGCCTGGCTGCAACCGTAGTTTCTTTGATCGCCTGAACGCCCGGACAATCGTGGTCAGCCTGCCTGCCAGTGATCTTTCAGGGCATCATTCCCTTGTCAATCTGCACAGCAGCCTGATTGACAGGTCCATTCAGGGCTTTCCCTGGAAGTTGGATCAAACCCAGGTTGGCGACGAACTTTTATTTTTCATTCATAAATCATGAGCAAACCACACCACCCACCCACCAACGATTTCTCCGCCGCCCTTGAGAGATACAAACCGTATCTACGCCCTGAAGAGTTTGCCAAACTGCAAGAAGCCTCACAGCAACCTGCTAGAACTGCCATCCGGGTGAATTTGCTCAAATCCTCCCAGCCGCGGGAAGATTTGCAGCGTTGGGCGGAATCCTATGGCTGGGAAACTCTGCCAATTCCATTCTGCCCATCCGGCAGGATACTTTTCAATTTTGCCAAATCTCCCAGCCAGACCGTTGAACACCGGCTGAGCTATTATTACCTCCAGGATGCTGCTTCCATGCTGCCAGTATCCCTCTTCAGCCCAACCAGGAAAGGCAGCCTGACTCTGGATATGGCAGCTTCCCCCGGCGGAAAAACCACCCAATTGGTGGATACCAATTACGATCACGATTTTGTGGTTGCCAATGATTCCAGCGCCAGCCGTTTGCAGGCTTTAAAAGTGGTACTGCAAACCTGGGGAGCCGTAAACACGGTTATCACCAACTACCCCGGAGAAAAACTGGGGGATTGGTTTCCGGAAACTTTTGACCGGGTTTTATTGGATGCCCCTTGTAGCATGGAAAGTCTGCGGGTTTCTGTCAGCCATCCTCATCGTGCGATCACCGCCCGTGAGCGCCAAAGATTAGCCTCGCGCCAGCTTGCTTTACTGGAGTCGGCTGTAAAGGCAGCCCGCCTAGGTGGGGAAATCGTCTACTCTACCTGCACCATGGCTCCGGAAGAAGATGAAATGGTTTTGGACACTTTCCTTGAAACCCACCCAGGAGTGATACGTGTCGAAAAAGCTGCCCTTGAGAATGTTCTTACACCTGGACTGAATCAATTTGAAAATAGACAGTTTGACCCACAGGTTGCCAATAGCTTGCGGATCTGGCCTTTTGTCTTTGATACCAATGGTTTCTTTACCGCCAAACTGACCAAACTCAAACCAATGCCTAACAATGATCTGGTCAAGCCTTATCGTCCCTTTGCCAGCACTGGGTTATCCCCATTAACCCCGTCCGAAGAGGGGGTGATTCTTGACCATATGGTAAAAACCTACGAATTTGACCTGCAATCCTGCCTGGAAGAATTTAGTCTGGCACTCTACCGACGTGATCAGAATATCTACTTTATACCGCTCCAGTATCTCCAGTACTTTTCTAACCTGCCTTATTATGCCCTGGGAATGCCGGCAGGCAGGCTGTTAGGTTCCGCTTTTGGTGTTTCAGTCGATTTCGTCAGCCGTTTTGGGGACGCCTTCAGGAAAAATGTTTGGATCATTCCGGATAACCTCATCGATGAGTGGCTGAAAGGTGCTGATTTGCGGAACCTCACCATTGAAGGCTGTCAGACAGGTTCCATCGTAGCTGTTCGTGATGGGCGGGGTAAAAACCTGGGGGCGGGTAAGAATCTTCCCAACCGGCTGCGCAATTTGCTGCCAAACCGCAACATCAGGTTTAAATAACAGTTTTTTATCGTGCAATTTGGTTGGTCTCTGCCAGATGGAGCAGAATGGCGCTGGCAGTAATGCAGGCAGTCTCCATCCGTAGTATTCTGGGTCCGAGCGAGATTTGCATAAATCCCCTGGCTTCTGCCTGAGCGATCTCTTCAATGCTGAAACCGCCCTCGGGTCCAATTAAGAGGAGCACTTTGGAGGCAACCTTTCCATCCGGCGGGGTAATGTGCTGCTGCCCCAGCAGGCGGGATGCATCTGATTCTTCCCAGGCAATCATGCGGATACAATCCTCATGTCCATTCGAGATTAACTTCTGAAAGCTGGTTGTATTCTGTAAGTCCGGCAGCTTTGACCGGCTCGACTGTTCGGCAGCTTCACGTATGATGGCTTCCCAGCGGCCTCTCCTGGCATCTTCCAATTGAGCGCTTCTATCCAGACTGCGTTCACTTATAAAAGGCTGAAACGACGAGATACCGATTTCCGTGCCTTTTTGCAAGATCCATTCAACCTTTTCACGTTTGGATAAACTGAAACCTAAGATTAACTTCAGCAAGGGTTCAGCCTGCCCTTTATGTTCCCCAATGACCTCCCCCAGCAGAATCTTGCCGTCTTTTCCTGCCAACCTGACCAGGTATTCCGTCCCCGAATTATCCAGTACGATCACCTGGCTTTCAAGAAGATTCATGCGCAAGACCTGCTCAATCTGCCTTGCAACAGCAGCCGGAAATCGCACTGCGCCAGCTTGGATATCTTCACTATGGAGAAAAAAACGCTGCATAATGCCTAAAAGTATACCTGTAATTGGCGTTATACTTGGTGGTTATGCAAGAACAATCTGAAACACAGACAACTCCGAGAGTTACCAAATACTTAGATCTCATCACTGTTGTTTTTACACTGGTTCTTGTCCTCAGCAATATTGCCTCCTCTGCCAAGTTAATCGATTGGGGTATTTCTTTGTTTGGCATACCATTGGCTTTCGATGGCGGTACCCTTTTTTTTCCGGTTGCTTATATTTTTGGGGATGTTCTTACAGAAGTATATGGCTACGCGAAGTCTCGTCGAGTCATCTGGATTGGTTTCATCTGCCTGGTTTTCACCTTCCTGATGTTCCTGCTGATTCAGAAACTTCCTGGCGAACCTGTCTGGGAGGCTTCCATCGGTCAGGAAGCTTACGATGCTGTTCTCGGTGGCATCAGTTCAGGAGGGATTGTTCTGGCAAGTATCTTGGGTTACTTGGGGGGCAGTTTCTCCAATTCGATCCTGATGGCGTTGCTGAAACATGTCACCAACGGGAAAAAATTATGGGTGCGCACTATCAGCAGTACGATTGTGGGCGAATTGGTCGATACCGCCCTCTTTGTGGTGATTGCCTGCCTTACAAATGTTTTCCCCTGGGAATTGTTCTGGACGCTCACCATCACCAACTACCTTTTCAAAGTATTCGTGGAAGTGGCTATGACCCCGGTAACCTACTGGGTGATAAACAAGCTAAAAAAGGCTGAAAATCTGGATACTTATTCAAATCTAAAAGACCTTAATCCCCTGAACTTTTAGTTTTGGATTCCTCAAACCCTTCAATACAGATGCAGTACTCGCCCTTAATGGGTGTTAGCATCAGCTCTTCTGCAATTTCGCTGAGTTTTCCACGATAAATCTTCTCAAACTTCTTGGTAAGGTCATTGGCTGCCACAGCTTTTCGGTCCCCTAAGACTTCAATAGCATTTTTCAGGAAAGCTTGCAGACGGTAAGGACTTTCATAGAATACCAGGGTGTGAGCAGAAAGTTTTTCTTGCTCAAGAAAGCGTTTACGTGGCCCTTCCTTGTGGGGCGGAAAACCCTTGAAAACGAAACTGTGCAGGGGCAGATCCGACAGGGTCAATGCCATGATTACCGCTGAAGCGCCGGGAATGGCGGTGACTTCCATTCCTGCCTGGATGGCAGCGTGCGCCAAAGAATATCCCGGGTCGGATATGGCCGGCGTACCGGCATTAGTGACCAGAGCGATATTTTCCCCAGCTTCCAGTTTCTCGAGCAGCTTAGGCACCATTTTGGCTTCATTCATGCTATGAAAAGCTACCTGCGGTTTGGAAATGCCGTAATGTTTCAGCAGAATGCTGGTTTTGCGGGTGTCTTCACTGGCAATCAAATTCACAGATTTCAAGGTTTCAACAGCTCGGTAGCTGATATCTCCCAAATTCCCGATCGGCGTGGATACCAAGTATAACATTTGATTATACCTGCCCGTTCAACCGTTCGTTCAGCAATTGGATGGCAGTTTCAGCGTTTTGATAGTGGATTGTCTCCATCCCAAACACTTTTGCAGCTTCGATATTCTCGATTAAATCATCCACGAACAGACAGGCTTCGGGGGCGGTCTTCAATCGTTTCACTGCAATCGCATAGATTTCTCGGTCTGGTTTGGCATAACCTTCCTCAGCGGAAATGACGATCTCGTCGACAATGCGGTCAAAATGATATTCTGTAATCATCGTCTTTCGCGCGGAATCCCCGGCATTGCTCAATATCCCCAGTTTGTAGCGTCCCTTCAATGCTTTAAAATAAAGCACCATATCTTGGTTTAGGTTCTCTGGCGAATTGAAGGATTTCTGTAATCGATTGACTGACTCTGCTTGGATATTCCATTGTATTGCTGCCTGCTGCCAATAATCATGCTCCTTGATTTTCCCGCGCATAATATCCCAGAATACTTGCGAGTTCGAAGAGTCCAAGATTATTTGCGCAAGTTTATCAGCGTGGTCAACTCCGAGACTCCTTAGGCGCTTCTCAAGCATTTCGCTATCAGGCAGATGAATAAGCACCCCCCCCAAATCAAAGATTACGGTATCAATAGTCATATCGAATTCACTTTCCTAATCTTTATTATAAGGTATCCGCTCTGATATTACTTATCTGGACGTGTTAGAATCTTTCCAGCAGTCATTTATCGAAACGAGGAGATAGAAATCATGGAACGAACTGTGCCCATTCGCTCATCAGAAGAAATTGATTTGTACATCCGCACCATTTACTCGCTCCTGCGCTCTACCAATGAGGTGCAGATTCGTTCGCTGGAAGAAGTCCATTCCAGCATGAATTCATCGCTGCATACCCATTCAAGAGAGTCAATGCCAGATGCTTCAGCATTGATTTATAGCTTGCTGCGCCTGCCTGATTGTATTTTCCAAGTGAAGAAAATCATTCTCGGGCAAACTGCAGCTAATTTTTTACAGCATGGCTATGGAAACGTAGAAGAATGGACCGAAGTAGCAGCTAAAGCCAGGCGGCGCCGTTGCTTTTTTGATGGCAAAAACCAGCTGGCATGCTACATCGCTTCCCGATCAGATATTGATGATGTTGTCCCGATACTGACCGCACTGCAAATCGAGTGGAATAAACTGCACAGCTTGCTTAATACCGTTCCAAAAGAACTGCTTCTTACCGCCAGCCCTGCGAATCCATCATCATTTCAAGAACTGACTAATCAGCTCCAACTGACGCCAGGAGACATGGCAAGGCTCTATACCATTCTGGGACATAATTTCAATACCGCTCTACAGACTTTTGCCACCCATAAGTGCAATTTTAGACTGCAACTTCTGAGCGGCTCTTTGAACGATTATCGTAAAGCCACTGAAACCTGGTGGGAAAAAATTGAGATCCAATTCCCGCAAGTAAAGCAACGCCCGATCTACTTTATTTCATCCAATACCCATAGCATTACAAACCCTCTCTCCGGATTCGCCCTCAGCAAACGGGAAGAATTAATCTCATACATTCATGATGTGGACCAGCCAGTCCTGCTGGCAGAATGGGAAGACATTCAAAATCAAAATGTTCCCTCCAGCCCAGAGAACTTCTTTTACTATGTGATGAAGAAGTACCAGTCTACCCCCGCTGGCAATGCATTAATTGATGAACAACTCCGCTTTGAACAGGAGCGGGGTATTTACCGCTTCCCAAGCATGCACTCTTTCGACATTGAAGCCCAAGTTATCGATATTGCCAAATTGGACCCGGAAAGTATTGACTCCCGGATTGCCCCACATCCACATCCGGGCAAGCTAAACTGGGAATTCCTTAAGAAGAGCAACGCTTTGATTGTAAACATTGATTATCCGCTTGGTTTTGCTGCCTACAATTTGCTCAGCAAGATTGCCGAGAATGCCGGTCAAATTCTGGGTATCTATATCATGGGAAAAGCTGCCAGCCTGAATGGTGTTCGCGGGGATGTCATCCTGCCGAATGTGGTCTATGATGAACATTCAAAAAACACGTATATCTTTGATAATAACTTCCTGGCGAGCGACGTCTCACCTTATCTGGCTTATGGAACGGTTCTGGACAATCAAAAAGCCGTCAGCGTATTGGGTACATTCCTGCAAAACACCAGCGTGATGGATGTCATTTACCGGGAGGGTTACACCGATATTGAAATGGAGGCTGGTCCTTATCTTTCAGCCATCTATGAACTATTTCGTCCACAGCGCCACCCGGTGAATGAGATTGTTAATTTGCACAAACTGCCTTTTGACCTTGGCATCCTCCACTATGCTTCGGATACCCCTATGACCAAGGGCAAGAACCTGGGTGCTGGAGCACTTTCCTACTTGGGCATGGACTCCACTTACGGGGTTTCCCTGGCAGTCCTTAGGCGGATTATGCAGCTTGAAATGAATAAAACGGTTTTTCCCAGTCCAGTTAATCAGGGGGATATATAGTAAGCATCTCACGTCTCACTTGACAAGGTCATAGCATTCAGGATGACCAGTGTGAGTGGGTCGGGGACTTACCCACTTAATTTTGGCAATGTATTCCTTTTCGACAGACAGAAAGTTCAAAAATGCTTAAATGGAAAAGATTAGAAAAGGCTGCTTCGCAGTTTTTTTCTGATAATGACAGTATATGAGGGGCTGCCCATTTTATCCGCTTGAACTGGCATTGAAGCAGGTCAGGCTATATACTGCCTGACCTGCTTAGAATTTTTGAACCAAAGCCCTGTGTTTATTACCCAATCCGTTCACGCAGCTTAACCGCAGAGACTTTATATGCTTCCAGTTTTTCCCGTTCCGCATCCACAATTTTTTCTGGAGCCTTTTGGGCAAACGGACCAGCCAGCAAGCCTTCCAGCCGGGTGATCTGGCTTTCGATTTCCTTCAGTTCTTTTTGCAGGCGTTCTTCTTTGGCTCCCTCATCTGCTGTCCCTGCCAACGCCAGGTGAATCTCGACCTGGTCCACCACTAATGCCACCATGCCCTCAACGGATTCAGGCTTCTGGGATCGAATTTGGGTATCATCCATGCTCAACCCTGCCAGGCTGCAAATCAAAATTTTCTGCGATTCAAGCAGATCAACTAAATCTTCAGAAACCAGAAAGGCCCCCAGTTTACGGGAAGGTTCAATCTTATATTCCGAGCGAATATTGCGGACAGCTCGGACAATTTCCTGTATCAGATTGAAATCCTTGATGATGTCTTCCTCCCAACCTTCCATGGCATAGTTTTCAGGCCACTTCGCTACGATCAGAGCCTCCTCCCAGCCACTTTTAGGTCCCGCGGGGAGCGAAGCTTTAATGCAGGCTTCCTTTAGGTAACCCCATAATGCTTCTGTTACGTAAGGGGTATAGGGATGGAGCAGGCGCAGCATCACATCCAGTACCCGAGCCAGCCCATAGGCGGTGTAATAAGCCATATCCCCGCCCTCAGCCAGTTGGAGCTTGGATGCTTCCAGGTACCAATCTGCAAACTCATTCCAGAAGAACTCATAAATTTGCCTTCCAGCCTCACCATACTGGTGGTTCTCAAACAAACCATTGACGCTGTTAACCACCTGCTTCATACGTGCCCAGATCCAGGAATCCGGCAGTGTCCAGATGGGGGAATTTTCGGGTTTTTGATTGGTTCTATCAATCGCCCCGATAATAAACCGCCCGATATTCCAGACTTTATTGGCAAAGTTGCGGTTGGCTTCTATTTTGCTGACCGAAATGTTCATGTCATTCCCAGGTGTGGAACCTACCAGCAAAGTGAAGCGGAGAGCATCCGTGCCCAATTCATCCATAACCTCCAACGGGTCAATGGAATTATTCTTGGTCTTGCTCATTTTCTGACCCTTGTCATCACGGATCATGCCGTGTAAATACACGGTATGAAAAGGAACCTGGCCAGTAAATTCAAGCCCGTCCATGATCATGCGTGCCACCCAGAAGAACAGGATGTCATAGCCAGTTTCCAACACGGAAGTCGGGTAGAAGTATTTGAAATCGGGAGTTTCCTCCGGCCACCCCAACGAAGAGAAGGGCCACAACCCCGAAGAAAACCAGGTATCCAACACATCCGAATCCTGTTCTAGTTTATTACTGCCACACTTGGGGCAGGTCGTAGGAGTTTCCCTGGCAACAATCACCTCCCCGCAGTTCTGGCAGTACCAGACCGGGATTCGGTGCCCCCACCATAACTGCCGGCTGATGCACCAGTCCTGGATATTTTCCATCCAGTTGTAGAAAACCTTGGTAAACCGCTCCGGGACAATGGTGATTTGGCCCGATTCGACAACCTTCTTAGCGTTGGCAGCCAAGGATTCCATCTTGACAAACCATTGAGTTGACACCAGCGGTTCGATGATCTCCCCGCCTCGCTGGGAGCGAGGAACATTCATGGTGTACGGTTCTTCTTTAATCACTAACCCTTTCCCGCGCATATCCTCCCAGATTTTTTTCCGTGCGGCAAATCGATCCATGCCCTGGTAAGGTCCGCCGTTTTCATTCAGGGTGGCGTCCGGGTTTAGGATGTTAATTAGAGCCAGGTTGTGCCGTTGCCCAATTTCATAATCATGCGGGTCATGTCCGGGTGTGATCTTCAAAGCACCGGTTCCAAACTCGCGTTCGACATAATCATCCGCCACTACCGGGATGGCTCTGCCAAGGATCGGCACCAGGAGCATCTGCCCGACGTACTTCTGATACCTGGGATCATCGGGATGGACTGCCACAGCAGTATCGCCCATGATCGTTTCAGGCCGGGTGGTCGCCACCGGAATGTACTCCCCGGATCCGTCCGCCAGCAGGTATTTAAAATAATACAAGGTGCCTGGTTCCTCTGAGTACTCCACCTCCAAGTCAGAAACAGCGGTCATCAAACCAGGCGACCAGTTGATCATGCGGGGTCCGCGGTAGATCAGCCCTTTCTCGTACAATCTGACAAAAGCTTCCCGAACTGCCCTCGAAAGACCCTCGTCAAGAGTAAAGCGTTCGCGGTCCCAATCGCAACTGGCGCCCAGCCGGCGTATTTGCTGTGTGATTTGGCTTCCGTACTGCTCCTTCCAGTCCCAGACGCGTTTTTCGAATGCTTCGCGTCCGAGATCGCTCTTCTTGAGACCTTCAGAAGCCAGCAGCTTTTCCACTTGAAGCTGGGTGGCAATGCCAGCATGGTCTGTTCCAGGAACCCAGAGTGTGGGCTCCCCCTTCATGCGGTGGTAACGGATCATCAGATCTTCGGTAGCTACAAACAGCGGATGCCCCAAATGCAGCGCACCAGTCACATTAGGAGGTGGAATGACGATGACAAAGGGTTTAATTGAGGGGTCATGCCCGGGTTTATTTGGGTCATTACTGGGCTTGAAATAACCATGCTCATCCCAAGACCGGTATATCTTCTCTTCATACTCTCTAAAATCATACGTCTTTGGCAGTTCTGTCATTGTCACACCATCCTTATCAATTAAAATAAAAACTTTCGCACGATGAGGGCGAAAGTTATCTTCCGTGTTACCACCTCAATTCATTGGTTTATACCAATGCACTTGGGCTGAGCGCTATCGGGCTCTCCCGGACTGGTCTATTCTCCCTTTCGGGATTTCTTCAGTCTTATCCTGTGGCGACTTCGATCCTCATGTCTGCCGGGGATTGTCTCAGCTTTCCAATCCATTTCTGTCAGCGCTGTCGGATTTACTCCTCCACATGGTTTATTTTACCATAGCGTTTCTGGTATGGCTACTTATCCATACTGACAACTTGGTGTTCCCACCGGTGCCAGCCATTGAACTTTTCATCAATAATCCGCTTGCCCTCACCAGGTTTATCCAAGCCGAGGAGCTCCAGGTCAGCATCCGCCATGATACGCACCAACTCGTGGAAGCGCACCTTGGGTTCCCACCCTAACTTTTCTCTGGCTTTGGAAGGATCACTCAGCAGGTAATCTACTTCAGTCGGGCGGAAATAACGCGGATCAATTTCAACGTACTTATGCCAATCCATGTCCACGTACCCAAATGCTTCATCTAGAAAATCACGCACAGAATGCGCCTCACCGGTTCCGATCACGAAATCATCCGGCTCGTCCTGCTGAAGCATCAGATGCATGGCTTCCAAGTATTCAGGGGCATAACCCCAGTCGCGTTTGGCATCCAGATTCCCCAGATAGAGTTTATCCTGTACACCTGCCCGAATGAATGCTAAAGCCCGGGTGATCTTGCGGGTTACAAAAGTCTCGCCCCGACGAGGGGATTCATGGTTGAATAAAATCCCATTGACAGTATACATCCCGTAGCCTTCGCGGTAATTGTTCGCCATCCAATAAGAATACAGCTTGGCAGCGGCATATGGGCTGCGTGGATGGAATGGCGTATTCTCATTCTGGGGCGGTTTAGCATCCCCAAACATCTCACTGGAAGAGGCTTGATAAAAACGAGTCTTGGAGCCGCTTTTACGGATAGCTTCCAATATTCTGGTGGTGCCCAAGCCAGTAATATCACCAGTGTATTCCGGCATGTCAAAGCTCACCCGTACATGACTTTGGGCAGCCAGGTGGTAGATTTCATCGGGTTTGGTCGAGTAAATCACGTCCAATAAAGTATCCGTTGCGCCCATGTCGCCATAATGAAGATAAAGTTTAACCTTTTCCCCATTACCATGCGGATCTTTATAGAGATGGTCTATTCGGCGGGTATTAAAAGTACTCGATCTGCGAATCAGTCCATGAACTTCGTAGCCTTCACTTAGCAGCAATTCCGCCAGATAAGAGCCGTCCTGTCCGGTGATTCCAGTAATTAATGCGGTTTTCATGGTCTACCTCTTTGATTAACTTCAAAGGTTAGTATACCATCGCGCTTAAGACTGTCAATCTTGTCAGCCTTGCGATCACACACATTTCTTGCGGGTCATAATAAGATTGTATCTGCCAATAGGAATAACGAATTAGGTAAACTATAATAACAAAGTATCTTAGCACCATATTAAACAGAAATCTTCGTATTTGCATGCGATAAAGGAGCACCATGAAAAAAATCCAAATAACCATTTCGATCTTACTCATTTCAATGCTTGTATTAACTTCGTGCACCTCTTCCCCCGGGACGACCGAAACAACCGCGCCTGTTGAAACCACTACCCTGGTGGTCTGGGATCAGTTCTACCGGGATGTGGAGAGCCAGGTGATGGATACCCTAAACGCCGAATTTGAGCAAGCCCATCCAGGCGTAAAAATTGAACGGGACGTCAAAACTTTAGACGACCTCAAAGTCACCCTAAAACTTGCCCTGACGGAAGAGGATGGCCCGGATGTAGCTCAGGTCAACCAGGGCCGCAGTGATATGGGTGCCATGGTAGAAGCAGGCCTCCTGCTTCCGCTGGATACGTATATGGCAGAGTACGGTTGGGGAAATGTTTTCTCGACTTCGGTGGCAAGCCGGAATAGCTTCACTGCGGATGGCAAAACTTTTGGGCAGGGAAACCTCTACGGCGTCAGCCCTACCGCTGAAGTTGTCGGGGTTTTCTACAATAAAGGCATTTTCAGGCAAAATGGCTGGAAAGTTCCTGCTACTTTCGAAGAATTTGAAGCTCTGCTGGCAGAGATCAAAGATGCAGGCATTACACCCATTTCTTTCGGCAGCCTGGACGGTTGGAATGCTATTCATGAATACAGCGCCATCCAACATTTATTAGTTAGTTTGGATTACATCAACAATCTGACTTATGGGGTTAATAACGTCTCCTTCGATACCCCGGAGAACCAAAAGGCAGCCGAAATCCTGCAAAATTGGGCCAAGTCTGGTTACTTCAGTGAAGGCTACCCGGGTATCGGCTATGATGACAGCAACCTCCTATTTAAATCCGGCAGCGCTGCCATGACCATCACGGGCTCTTGGCTGGCAGGCGAATTGGTAACCGATACTGACCAGGAATTTGGTTTCTTCCTGCTCCCGCCTTTTGAAGGCAACAAAGCCGTCGCAATTGGCGGTGTCGGGATTCCGTTTGCCATTCGCCAGACAACTGACAAGGCGGACCTGGCAGCGGAATACCTGGACTGGATGATCAGTCCTCGTGCAGCCACGCTCTGGGCACAAGCTGGCATGCTCCCCGCCATGTCTCTACCGGAAGATGCCGGCATCGAAACCGACAACCTTTTTGGAGACACTCTCAAAGCCTGGGACGCCCTTAATACCGGCAATGTTGTTGGGCACTACATTGATTGGGCAACCCCCACTTTTTATGACACGCTGGTAGCGGAGCTGCAGAAATTGCTCGGCAGCATCAGCACTCCGGCAGATTTTACCGCGGCAGTCCAGAAGGATTACGCCGCTTTTCTCGCTAAGTAAATTATCTTAAATCGGCGCTCTGTTTTTGAAGGAGCGCCGATTTTTCCATAAGCTTTTTAGATGCATCAAATTAACTCGTACCCTGGTGAATCGCGTTGGAAAGGCTGGTTGTACCTCCTGCCTGGATTGCTGGTGTACTTGGTATTCACCTTCTATCCGATCCTTGAGACGGTTCGCACCAGTTTTTACCAGTGGGATGGTTTCAGCAGCGAGCGCATTTTCATCGGGCTCGAAAATTACACCACCCTCTTCTCGGATCAACAATTTCTAAACGCCTTTCTGCATAACCTGATTTTCATCGTCTTTTACAGCATTATCCCGATATTACTTGGTCTCTTGTTGGCGTCTATCCTCAGTCGTAAACCGCTGCCCGGTTTCACTTTCTTTCGTACTGTTCTTTTCCTGCCACAGGTTTTAAGTATGGTTGTTGTTGGTGTGATCTGGCGCTGGATATTCAACCCATCCTTTGGCCCTCTAAATACCATCCTGAATGCTGTCGGGCTTGGTCAGCTTACCAGAGCTTGGCTGGGGGATTTTTCACTGGCACTTCCTGCTGTCGGTTCGGTCGGGACCTGGGTAGAGTATGGATTCTGCATGATCCTTTTCCTGGCCGGCATGCAGCACATTCCGGAGGAATATTACGAAGCTTCTAGCCTGGATGGCGCCAACGCCTTTCAGCAGTTCATCCATATTACCATCCCGGGTTTGCGTTCAGAAATCGGGGTGGCGCTGGTGACCACGATTATCGCTGCCTTGCGGGTTTTTGACCTTGTCTATGTCACCACACGCGGAGGACCGGGCAACGCCACTCTGGTGACCGGATTCCTGATCTACCGCTCTGCCTTCCTGCAAAACAAGATTGGCTATGCCTCTGCTCTCGCCACCGTACTTATGTTGGTCATCTTGGCTATCTCCCTCCTTATTCGCAGATTTCAGGGGAAGAACCAGGATACCAGCGCGTGAAATATAAATGGAAATCCCTGCTGCCGCGTTATCTGCTCCTGACCATTTTCATGTTGGTGGTGCTGGTTCCCATCTCAGGAATTGTCTTGAGTGCCTTCAAGACCGATACCGAGGTCATTCAGGGACCTTTCAGCCTGCCTACCAACTGGAATTTTGACAATTTTGAGCGTGCCTGGTCAGTCGGACGTTTCAATATTTTTTTCAAGAATAGCGTCATCGTTACAACTGTTGTAGTGGTTGTCAGCGTTTTTCTTTCTACTCTTTCCGGGTATGCTTTTGGACTGTTGCCTTTGCCCGGGCGAAAATTTCTTTTTCCCTTGATGCTCTTGGGCTACATGGTTCCTTTTGAGGCGGTCATTATCCCGCTCTACAATTTCATGGACTGGCTGCATCTGCGGGATACATACTGGGCATTAATTCTCCCCCAGATTGGGCTAAGCGTCTCTTTCGGCACCTTATGGATGACCTCTTTTTTCGAGAATGCTCCGCGGGAATTGGTCGATGCCGCTACTATGGATGGCTGCAGCCGCTGGCAGACGCTCTGGCAAATCTTGTGGCCCTTAGCTAAACCCGCCACAACTACACTGGTCGTGTTGATCTTCATGTGGACCTGGAATGAATTCTTGCTGGCATTGGTGATGGTACAGGATGAAACTATGCGCACGCTACCGGTTGGATTGGCTTTCTTCCAAGGTAAATACACTGCTAATATCCCCCTCCTGGCAGCCGGGGCTTTGATTGTTGCCGTTCCAACTATTATCATCTACGTCATTTTCCAGCGTTTTTTCATCCGGGGCATGCTGGGAGGAGCTGTAAAAGGATAGTAGCAAATTACATAAATTGATTTGTTTCTCAGAATTGAGTTATTCAACACTCAAAAAAAGTAGTATTAAAAGCTCTGAGTATCGTCTTTAGGATTGATGTTCTCTACAAAAAAAGAGAAAACTCTTTTTCATTTATTTTAAGGATTATCCCACCAACAATCTATTTCGTCATGCCAGGATATTGGAATTCTTGTAAAAACTACAATTAGCAGAGTTTCAGCATGATCATGTGAAGCCAACGAATGGAGATCACCCATTGCTCAGCCCTATTTGATGCTAAAATTGAAAAATCATCTTATGGAGGTTATCATGCAAGAAAAACAATGGAAAACTGAGCCAGCAATGAATCTGGATCCTGCCAAGAAATACACTGCCACTTTCAAAACGGATAAAGGCGACATTGCGGTCAGCCTTTATGCAAATCGGGTACCGCATACGGTCAACAATTTTGTATTCCTATCTCAAGAGGGTTATTACGATAACACCATTTTTCACCGTGTGATCCCAGATTTTATGGTTCAGGGTGGCGATCCTACTGGAACGGGCCGAGGTGGTCCTGGTTATCAATTCCGTGATGAGTTTGATCCCAAACTCAATCATGATAAACCGGGCATCCTTTCTATGGCTAATGCCGGACCAAATACAAATGGATCCCAGTTCTTTATTACCCATGTGCCGACACCCTGGCTGGACGGAAAACATTCCATCTTTGGTCAGGTTGTTTCAGGGTTGGATGTGCTTTTTGCCATTCCACCACGCGACCCGAATCTGATCAATTCTCCATCCGTAAAACTGCATACTGTGGAAATTACGGAAGAATAACTTCTCTTGGCTGATCTATAATTTATCAGGAGGATCTTACCTTGCGGGAAATTCTATTGGATGGAAATTCACTGAGTATTGAGGAGGTGGAAGAAGTTTCTCACCACCCCGAGGTGGCGGTCCGGCTGGCTGAGTCAGCCATTCCCGGCATTCAACGTTCCGCCCAAGCCGTCGCCAAATTTGTTGCAGAGGGTCAAATTGCCTATGGGATTACCACTGGATTTGGCGCCTTTAAAGATCACCTCATCCCATTGGACAAAGTGGGAAAATTACAGGAAAATATTATTCTTAGCCATGCGGTAGGGGTCGGAGAATATCTTGACCAGGCTACCACCCGGGCAATGATGCTTATTCGTGCCAACACTCTGGCACGCGGATATTCCGGCATTCGCCTGGAAACCCTCAGCCTGCTGCTGGAACTGCTGAATCGTAATATCCTTCCCCTTATCCCCGAAAAAGGCTCGCTCGGTGCCAGTGGCGACCTTGCCCCGCTGGCGCATATGGCTTTGCCCCTAATCGGGCAGGGTAATGTCCGGGTTGGCGACAGCGTGATTACGGCAACCGAAGCGCTTTCATCCTGCGGTTTGGAGCCTGTCCATCTTTCTGCCAAGGAAGGTCTCGCCCTGACCAATGGCACCACCTTGATGACTGCTCTTGGCACCCTCTTGGTTTGTCAGGCTGAAGACCTGATGGATACCGCCAACCTGGCAGCCGGACTGACCCTCGAAGCGCAGAATGGAACGACATCCGCTTTTGAGGATCCCATCCATAGACTCCGTCCACAACCCTTTCAACAGGAAACTGCTGCTGCTATGCGTGCTATTTTAGAGGGCAGCCAACTGACCCGTGAAGACACCCCCACCAATATCCAGGACGCCTATACCCTTCGCTGTATTCCCCAAGTGCATGGAGCAATTAAAAATGCTATTGCCTATGCGAAATCTGTAATAATTATAGAACTTAACTCGGTCACCGATAATCCTCTCCTGTTCCTGGATGAGTACGAAGGGGAAAAAATCCTCTCCGGTGGGAATTTCCACGGAGAGCCCCTGGCATTGGCTTTGGATTTCCTCAGTATTGCCATGACAGACTTGGGCAACATTTCTGAACGCCGCATCGCTAAGTTGGTGGATAACCGCAATGATACCGAGACTTATCCTTCCTTCTTGACCGAAAAGGGAGGCTTGAATTCCGGTTTTATGCTGCTTCAGTACACTGCTGCAGCGTTGACTTCTGAGAACAAAACTCTCTCCCATCCTTCTAGTACGGACAACATACCTTCTTCCGGGAACGTGGAAGACCACGTCAGCATGGGACCAAACGCCGCATTGCACTGTCGGGAAATTCTCAAGAACCTGTCCGTAATCCTGGCAATTGAACTTTTTAGCGCTGCCCAAGCAGTAGACTTCAGGCTGCAAAAGCACCCTGATTACCGCATGGGCAAAGGAACCAGTCAGGCATATCAGCTTGTCAGGTCAGAAGTGCCCTTCATCCCGGAAGACGTCTTGATGCATCCCTACCTTGATTCATTAATTAGGATGGTTCGAGAAAGCAGATTTGCCAGAATAGTTCGCTGACTTGGTCCGAAAAACGTTTGTCCCCAAATAGGATCAATGCCTTTCCAGCATTATTCCAGGAATGGTTTCCCCACAATCCGGGCAGCGGTTGCCTTTAGCAACCCGATTCTTGGTAACAGACACGCCATAACGTTCAATCAGGCTTGCACCGCAGGTTGGGCAGCAGGTGTTGGCTGATCCGGGAATGTTCCCGCCATAGGTGAATTTTAACCCGGCCCTATGCCCAATTTCGAGAGCTTGTTCGATGCTCTCCAAGGGGGTTGCATCCGCCTGGGTAAACTGGTACTGGGGAAAATACCTGCTGACATGCCATGGGGTTTCAGTTCCCAATTTTACGGCGATGAACTCGGCTAATCCTTTTACCTGCTCTTTATCATCATTGACCCCTGGAACCAACAAAGTCGTTATTTCCAACCAGACTCCAGCTTTTTTAAGCAAGATGCAGGCGTCTAACACTGGCTGGAGGTGCGCTCCCGAATACTTACGGTAAGCCTCATCAGAAAAAGCCTTGATATCCACATTGGCAGCATCCAGGTAAGGTGTGTACATCTCAATCATCTGCCTGCTCATGTAGCCATTAGTCACATACACATTCTTTAGACCGGCCACATGGGCTAATTTTGAGACTTCCAGGGTGTATTCAAAGAAAATAGTCGGTTCGGTATACGTGTAGGCTATGCTCTTGCAACCGTTTCTGAGAGCTTCGGCAACAATCTTTTCAGGCGCAGTTACTTTAATGGCAGAAAAATCAGTCTGAGTTCCTGGTTGAGAGATTTCCCAGTTCTGGCACCATTTGCAGGTGAAGTTGCAGCCTGGTGAGGCGATTGAAAAAGAGAGGCTGCCAGGGTAAAAGTGGAACAGGGGTTTTTTCTCAATCGGGTCAGTATGGGCTGCGATCAATCTGCCGTAGATCAAAGAATAAAGTATTCCATTCCGGTTGAGCCTTACCCGGCATTTTCCAGTATGTCCGTTGGCGATCAGGCAGGTATGTGCGCACAAGTTGCAGCGTACGCGGTAATCTGGCAGTTTTTCATACAGTAAAGCTTCTTGCTCGTTTGGCATGGTCACGATTACACTTAGAATATCTATTTTCTATTGTAGCACTGGAGGTGCAGATGAGAACAGGTTTTCTTCAATTTCAGCCCCTGCGCAGGGATGTGACGGGGAATATTGAAAGCATTCTTCAGTTGCTTGAAGACCAAGATTTTGACCTGCTGGTTCTGCCGGAATTAGCAAATTCCGGTTACCTGTATGATAACAGCGCTGATTTGGCAGGTTTCAGTGAACCCGCTGACGGCAGTGGAGCGTTTTTGTCGTCTCTGATTGCCATTGCCAAGGAACATCAAGCCTGCCTGGTAAGTGGTTTTTCGGAATTTACCCCAAAAGGATTATTCAATTCCGCTATTGCTGTCAATGAAAACGGCATCTTAGGGCATTATCGAAAAATCCACCTGTACAATACCGAGAAAACCCTGTTTTTATCCGGCGATCTGGGATTACCGGTTTTTTTGTTTCGTAATATTTGTCTGGGTATGATGATCTGCTTTGACTGGATATTCCCTGAAGCTGCGCGCACCCTGTCTTTGAAAGGCGCCCAGGTGATCTGTCATCCTGCCAACTTGGTGCTGCCGTACTGCCAGGCAGCCATGGTCACCCGCAGTCTTGAAAATGGAGTATTTTCTATCACCGCCAACCGGATTGGTGAAGAGACAGGTCTGGAGAAGTCGTTGTGCTTTACGGGCGCTTCTCAAGTGCTCTCCAACAAGGGGCAGGTCTTGACCCAAGCGGATGAAACACATACCAGTTTGGGAATTGTAGAGATAGATCCCCGAGAAAGCCTCAAACAAGCAATTCACCCCACACAATGATCTCTTCACCGATCGCCGCCCGGGAGTTTATGAACTTTAGTTTACTGACCCATATGAATTGCTGAAATTGGTTTATGCAGTAAACATTCATAAAAATAGAGGCTGCTCTGAACTGCACCTCCTCAGTTGGATTTATTGTCCAACTTTTGGGGTGCAGTTCAGAGCAGCCTCTATTCAATTTTTTGCAAACAAACCTAAGCGCCGAATTTTTCCAATCGGCCGGCATGTGCCAGCGCATAAGGCATCAGGTCGGTGGCTTCAAAGCGAGAGCCCAAACTGCCAGCTGCACAAGCCCTTTCACCAAAAGAGGTAATCCCATCCGGCCGGCAGTCCGGGGAATACAGCATAACGGGAACCGGATGCCAGGAGTGTGAGCGTAGTTTTGCCGGGGTGGAATGGTCACCAGTTACGATAAGCACATCCGGGTTGAGTGCCAAAACTCTTGGCAGCAAGGCATCGACTTCCTCAATAACGTGAACCTTAGCGTCAAAGTTGCCATCCTCGCCATAACTGTCTGTTTTCTTGATATGGACGAAGAAGAAGTCATGCTTATCCCAATTTTGTTCCAGCATGGTGATTTCTTCATCCATGGAGGCAGCAGCGGGCATAACGGTCATGCCGACCACTTTGGCAACTCCGCGGTACATTGGGTACATGGCAATCGCCAGGGCATCCAAACCCCAGGCCTGGCCAAACTTCGGCCACTTAGGCATTTGGGCAAATCCACGAAGAACAAAACTATTGGCTGGGTGTTCGCGTGCCAGGACTTCATTTCCCTGCCGGACAAACTCACGGATATACCCGGCAGTTTTCTCAGCTTCAGGAGTCAATGCTTGGGCGACATGGGGCTTCTTGCCAACCGCTTGCGGGTCGGTATCACTGACATCCCCGCTCAAACCTTCCCCGCGTAAAACAAATACAAAGCGGTATTCCTTTTCAGCTTGCAGCAGCACTTGCACCCCGGGGATATGCACTTTTTCCATCAACAGGCTGCAAAGCTTTTCGCCAACCTCCGTGGGAATACGGCCGGCACGGCGGTCGGTGATAAAGCCGTCCTGATCAACCGTACAGAAATTACCGCGTGCTGGTACGTCCCCATCCTGGAGGTCAAAATCTACGCCCAGGGCGGAAAGCACACCACGCCCAATTTCAAACTTGGTTGGGTCATAGCCAAACAGCCCCAGATGGGCAGGCCCACTGCCTGGTGTCAGGCCGAATGGCAGGGGGTGATGCAAGCCAAGCACTGACCTGGCAGCCAGAGCATCCATATTGGGTTTGATGGCGCTTTCCAGCTCGGTTTTACCGCCTTCCACGATGGGCAGGCCGCCCAAACCATCCATCACGAGCAATACAATTTTGGATTTGGCATCTTCTTTGAGTAAAGGTTTAATGGTATCGAATTCCATGGGTTTTCTCCTTAAAGATTGGGGAATCTTTTTAATTATGATTACCAGGTAATTATAGACGTTTGTCGTCCCTTTTACAAAATTTCTTGTGGGTAATTTCCGGTATGCTTTCTATGTACCAGGGTTTAGGGACTGGAGTTCCTCGTAGTTCAACAGCTCAATGACTCTGAGGATATCGGAATTATCCATATCACCCTCCCCAATGGCGCACAGGGCATTATAGAGCTGGCTGGATAAAGCTGCTCCCGGAAGGGAAATCAGATACTCCCTGGCGGTTTCCATCACGATGGCAAGATCCTTGGCTTGTAATTGGGCTCTGAAGCCTGGCTGCCGGTTGCCCTGCAATAAACGTTGAGGTTTTACATCCAAAGTCCAGCACTGGGCAGCGCCGCCTTTGATAGCTTCAATCACTCTTTCTGGTTCTGCGCCGGCTTTTTGCGAAAAGATCATCAACTCAGCCATGGCAAGCATTTGCGCTGCAACCATAATCTGGTTGGCAGCTTTGGCAATTTGCCCTGCTCCGGGACCACCTACATGGGTGATTGTTTTCCCCAGCACCTGGAGCACAGGCATGACCGCTGCTAAAGTACTGGCATCACCCCCAACCATGATCGAGAGAGTCCCATTCTGCGCCCCAATATCGCCGCCACTAACCGGTGCGTCCAGACTCTGCACTCCCAATGCTTGCAGCTTTTCATAAATATCCCGGCTGGCTGCCGGCTTAATTGTTGAATTATCCACATAGATCAGACCGGGGTGAGCGCCTTCCGCTACGCCATTGTCACCGAAAACAACCTCCAGCACATCAGGCGTATCCGGCAGATTCGTGAATACCACATCAGCCTCGGCAGAAACCTCCTTAGCGGATGCTGCAGCCTCTGCTCCAAGATCAACCATCTCCAACACCTTGGTTTTGGAGCGATTGTATACAATCGTCTGGTACCCAGCCTTAAGGATGTTCTTTGCCATAGGTTTCCCCATGTTGCCCAAACCAATATAACCAATCCGCAATTCAGTCATCGTGCCTCCGTAAGTTTATTATAGCTGTTACTTTTTAAACCCTGGCATTTCAGCGATACAATCTCTTTGTTACTATGCGCAATTATTATTTACTTTTGAATATCATCTTTTATGCCAGTTTTTCATTACACCCGTAAGCTTATTGTCAGTTTATTATCAGGATTTCTTGCTTTTTAAGGTATACTTTACCTTTGTAAATTTAAAATCAACGGAGGAAAATGTGGACCCCATTCTTAATGGACTTCTAAAACCCAAAAGTATCGCCATCATCGGAGCATCAGCCACTCCAGGAAAAATTGGAAATACCGTCATTAAAAATCTGATTGAAAGTGAATACAAAGGCGGGGTGTATCCTGTCAACCCTACCGCAACGGAAATACTTGGCTTCAAGTGTTACCCGAATATCGGTGATATTCCTTACGTTGTGGACGCTGCCGTAATTACTGTCCCTGCTAAATTAGTGCTTGATGTCACCAAACAATGTGGTGAAAAAGGTATCAAGGGTTTAATCATTATCACTTCCGGTTTCGCCGAAGTTGGCGATGTCGAACTTGAACACGAAATCGTGAAAGTCGCCAAGTCCTACGGAATGCGGGTTTTAGGACCAAACATTGTGGGTACGCTTTCCAACAGCGATCACATGAATGCTTCCTTTGCACCTTTCCTGCCTTTGGCTGGCAAGGCTTCCCTGGTTTCGCAAAGCGGAGCGCTGTTGATTGCCATGGATGCCGCCACTTATACCCGCAGGGTCGGTTTTGACAAAATGATTTCCATTGGAAATATGTCAGATGTCAACTTCTCTGATTTGATCCAATATCTGAATGAGGATCCTGACACCAGTTGTATTTCCCTCTATGTGGAAGGTTTACGAGATGGCCCACGGTTCATCGAGGAAGCCCGTAAAGCCACCAAACCGATTGTGGTGTTAAAGTCTGGCGTTTCTGCCCATGGAGCCGCAGCCGCAGCCTCTCATACCGGTTCTCTGGCCGGGGCAGCTAAAGTTTACAGCGCCGCTTTCCAACAGGCCGGTGTAACCCAAGCTACCGATCTCAATGACCTGTTCGATCGCACACTGGCTCTCTCGTTGCAGCCGCGGATGAAAGGCGATAATCTGCTGATCCTCACTAATGGCGGAGGTGTTGGTGTTCTGGCAACTGACTCTGCGGAAAAGTATGGTTTGCCACTGCACTTCGCCCCCTCTGAGGTTCAGGAAGAACTCAAGAAACACATGCCAGAATTTGGATCAGCCAAAAATCCCGTGGATATGACCGGTATGGCAGGCAATGATTGGTATTACCAGACCGCCAAGTTTTCCTATACCCATCCCTGGGTGGACGGTTTGGTAATCCTATACTGCGAAACTGCTATGACAATCCCACAAGATATTGCCGATGCCATCTTCCGTGGCATAAAGGATTCAGGCATCACCGACAAACCCATTACCGTATCCTTTGTTGGTGGTGAGCGCTGTGATGAAGCGATGAAATGGCTCGTGGAGCAGGGAATCCCAGCCTATGGCGCCCCGGATATTGCGGTCAAGGCTATGGCAACCCTGCGTGACGATCAACGCATGAGCGAAATGAACCATGTTGGTCCATATGTACCAGAGAATGTGAACGCTGCCGCAGCCCGCGAGATCATCTCGAAAGCCCGTGCCATGGGTCGCAATGCTTTGACCGAAATTGAAGCCAAGCGAGTGTTCAATCTCTATGGTCTGCCTGTTACTCCCACTGAGATTGCTACTTCGGAGAGTGAAGCTGTCAAATTTGCGGACCAGATCGGTTACCCCGTGGTCATGAAAATTGTCTCGCCGGATATCCTCCATAAGTCTGATGCCGGTGGTGTAAAGGTAAATGTTAAAAATGCCACCCAGGTAATTGAGGCATATCAGGCCATTTTGGAAAATGCCCATAATTACAAAGTTGACGCTTTTATAGATGGTATCGCCGTACAGGAAATGGCGCCCTGGGCAACCGAGGTTATTGTCGGCTCAGTGAACGACAGCACTTTTGGTCCAACCATCATGTTCGGTCTCGGCGGCATTTTTGTGGAAGTTTTAAAGGATGTTACCTTCAGGGTAGCCCCGATTTCCATCGAAGAAGCTCTGGGAATGGAAGAGGAAATCCGCAGTGCTGCCATCCTCGGCGGCACCCGTGGTGAACTCCCGCGCGACAAACAGGCACTTGCCAAGGTGCTAGCTGGTTATGCTTATATGGTTTACGATCTCAAAGATGAAATCGCCGAGTCTGATGCCAATCCGGTAATTGTGTACGAAGATGGTAAAGGGGTTAAGGTCGTTGACGCCCGTATCATCCTGACCAAAAAGTAATCCATACAATCTGCTTTCAAAAGTCAAGCCACCATTGGTAAAAACAATGGTGGCTACAATCAATTCTTTTTCAGCACCGCAATCATTTCCCGTAATCATTTCAGAAAGTCTCATTTTGAATAAGACTGTGGCGGTCCTATTTCGTAAAACAGGCAAAACTCAACAACAGTGGGAACCCAAGTCTGTCTTAGTCCAGTTTTTAACCCATTGTGTGTCAAGGCTAAATAGAAATGTCCTATTTTGGCAAAATAGAAATGTCCTATTGTAAAGAAGTGACAACAGGTTTGCCATTGATCTTTTTTCCATAAGTTCTCCAGGGATGATTGTAATCAGGCGCTATTGGTTTCGCATCTGCTGACTTGTATGAAACGACCACACCCTGCTTTGGATAAGAATGTATCTGCTTCAGTTCCAGTTTGTTTCCATGAAACCAGGCTGAGATCTCACCGGAAGGGTTCTTTGTAATG
>JBAQLH010000008.1:0-60444 GCA_049301715.1 Anaerolineaceae bacterium | reverse complement strand
TTTTTCTCCATCAGGTAAAGGATGCGCTCGGAACCCTGCACCGGGGCTTCCTCCAGGATGGTGTAGCAGGTTTGGAAAGCTTTTTCAAAACCAGCCTTGGTGTAATTCGGGAAGATATCCAGCCTGGAAGCCAGCAGCCGTTTGACCTGCGAATCGCTCTTGGGGACAAATTCAATGATAAGGTACCGCCCCAGGTCGGCAAAATAGGCTGCGACATCCTCCAGGGGCACATTGTTGGCAATAGCCAGATGATGGATCAATGCCAGCGCCATCACCAGGTCCACCGGACCACGCTCCTGCATGGATTCGCGTTCCTGATTGTGCCACCCCAGCCCCGGAGACGGATTGGTAAGATCCATGCATAGCGGCAGCAGGTGTTTTTCCTTATTCTTCTTCACCTGCAAGTAGTTTTGCTGCACCGCTCCCGGGTCAATATCAAAGGCAACTGTGGGTATCTCAAGAGCGCTTGCCACCCGGCTGAACTCTCCTGTATTCGCACCCAGGTCCCACACCTTTTTGGGCTGAACCTTTTGTACGAAATCACGCACAAGGCTGCGCTTGGCTTCAAACGAACTTTCGGTGTAATTATTAGCCTGGTAATAATCAGCCCATTCTGTTTCAATTGATTCTATCGTCAAACCTCGCACAGTCGAAAGAAGACTGTCTAACAACCCGATCAACGAGGTCTTGCTGACCTTCCCTTTTACCTCTTGCTGGGATAATTCCTTGTCGGCATATTGTTTCTGGCTTTTGGCGTGCAGATGAATATGGCTAAGCAAGCCAAAATTGGTACGGGTCTTGGAGGGAAGCATGGAACTGGCAAGATCCAGCGGGATGCCATCCATATAGATGCGTAGCAACTGGATCAGCCGGACGTCCTTGGTTGCCATCAGCGCCAATGGCGCCAAAAAGTGCTGGCAGAATTGGCGATAGGCAACCCAAGGCGTTCCCTCCTGGTATTCCTCAAAAGAAAGGGTATCAATGAAAACGGGTCTGCCCTGATGAAACTGGATGTTGTAAGCGCTGGCGTCCTTGAGGCTCATGTTAAATTCAAGCGCCCGCTTGGCTATCGCAAGGGTTAGAATGGCAGCGTCTTTGAGCTGTTCAAAACACCATTCGTAGGGGTAAGAAATAAAGTCCACTCTGGCTGGCTGGATAACTTTGTAAGCCAAATCAGGTTTGGCTGCCAGATCGAGCGAGACCTCTTCGTGCGGGATGAGCGTTTTGGATTTGGACAACTGTTCGTACAATCCGGAACACATCAGCAGGTCATAATTTTCCTGATAAGACAGGTTGACCTGACGGTACAAAACGCCGCTGCGGGTAAACATAAACCCGCTGGGATCTCTAAAAGAGCCAGATACTGTTTCGTGCATCTTGATGCCTTTCAATCCGGTAGGGTTTGACGGGGGCGCTCCCGGGCAAAGCCGAGGAACTTAAATTTGGGTTGCTTTGTCTTGATCTTCAATGATCACAGTGGGATCCAGTTCGGTGGCGTTAACGGGACTCTTCTTGGTGAAAAGAGCCTTGATATTGCCCCAAAAGACACGAACGAGAACGCCTGCCCCCACTACCGCACCTAAGATGATCTGGATGAGGATGCTGCCAGAACCCGGGTCGAGGTAAAGGGTTGGTTTGGTTAAAAGCGCGAATAATAAATTAGTTGCAATCATAGGTCCTCAATTCCTGCAGACAAATTTCAGACACTTATGTTGACAAAATGTCTGCGCTTGATTTTGGATTCAGATTATAATCCCTGATTGTTAATATGTCCATAACAACCGTTAATATGCACGCCCGTATAGTACAATTATTGTTTGGCAAAATAAATTGCGTAAGTTTTTAAATTTAATGGATCTTCTCATCGTTCTTACGCCTTCAGGGAGACGATTTTATGAACAAGCCTAAGAAAATCCGGATATATTTGATTATTCTGGTCGCTTTGATCGTTTTTTTTATTGCTTTACCGAGAATCGTAGATAATGTCAGTATTACCGAAGGCTCTCCCATCGAGATGGAACCTGTCACCTTGGAGTCCACAGATTTAATCCGTTATTCAGTTGATCGGCTGGATCCCATCACTGTTAATGGACAGGATATTTTTTATCTTTGGGGCTGGTCTTTCCTGACCACAGATATGGAACAAGGCAATTACGATATCTACCTGGTGTTCAAATCAGATGAGGCTGAATACTATTACCTTACCGAATCTTTTGAACGGCCTGACTTGCAGAAGGCTTTTCCTGAGGTGGAAATCGACCTGAGCAATTCCGGTTTTAAGGCTTTCATTGCAAAGGAGAAAATTGAAGTTGGTGAATATGCTATTGGAATTATTTATAAGAATAAATCCGACGGAACCACTTATTATCAATTGACCAATAAAGAGATCGTTCGCACCCCTAATACAATCTCTCTGGAAATTAAACAATAATTACCCATCAAGCAGGCAAGGAATAAACATGCAATCTACTCTAAAGTCAAAACTCTGGCAAGCCATTTATCCGCTGCTTGCGCCTGTGCTTATTGGTATTTACCCCACTTTATTCTATTATTCTGGTAATGCCGACATTGTTCTGATTTCAAGCCTCTACCGGACAATCTTACTTTATCTCTGCATTACCTTAGCGGTGTATTTCGTCTGCCTGGCCGTTTTCAAATTCAACGGCATGAAAGCAGCAATTGCTTCTTGTGTCTTCTTAATCTCGTTCAGCGTCTATGGAATTCTTTTTAATTATCTTTTGGGACTGGATGCCTTCCGGATCGAGCATTATTCCCTATTGCCCATCATGTTACTTATTACTGTGTTCCTTTGCTGGCTGATCACCCGCATCAATGATCAGGCATTAAATGCCATTTGGAAAGTTGCAGTGACGATCTTTTTGGTGTTAAACGTCTTTAATATGATCAAGATAATTCCTGTTGAAATAAACAAGCAGAAAGCCCTGGCTCCACAAACAGAAGTGGCTGGAACTCAAGAGATTGTGCAAGACAAAACCTATCCAGACATTTATTATCTGGTATTCGATGAATTCTCTGGATTTCAAGCCATGCGGGATTATTGGCAAAATAATGAGGTCGACCAGTTCAAGTCTTTTCTGGAATCCAATGGCTTTTATGTGATGGAAAATAGTAAAGGCGAATCCATTGACACCTTGCATGAATTGGCAACCCGCTTAAATTATCAGGAATATTCCATGGACCCGTTCGACCCACAACTTTGTTTTGCGGATATTGCCAATAACCGGGCAATGGATTATGTCAAATCTAAAGGATATTCAACAGTAGTTTTTGAGGAGATTTCATTTGCCTACCCCACGGCTCCAACCATTGTTTCAGATTTTACATTCAAAACGGATCAGGTCTCATTGAGTGACGTCAACTCCTTATTCGATGAATTTGGAATGCTGGTTGCCGACAGATCCATGCTGCTAGCATTTTCCGATTATTACAAGATGGATAATCCGTTGTTTCAACAACACCGAAACATGATTACGTTTACCACTGAAAAGATTTCCAATTTGGATGAAGTACCGACCCCAAGGTTTGTTTTCTCCCACCTGGCTTTTCCACATTTCCCTTTTATGTTTGATGAAAATGGCCGGATTAATGATCCAATAAAGTATTACAATTGGAATTACTATGAGGAACACTATAATTATTCAATGACTGTCATTGAAAAGATGATCACGGGCATTCTTGAAAATAGTGACCCTGATAATCCCCCTGTGATAATTCTTCAATCAGACCACGGTGCCAGAAATCAACAGACCAGCAATCCAGGCAGTGCAGTCTTGGAAAATTACCCCAAAGAATATCAGACAGAAATTTTGTTTGCTCTATATTTACCGGGTTATGATTATTCCCAACTTTCTCAGGACCTGGACCCTATCAACACTCTGCCGATTGTTTTCAATCATGTATTTGAGGATAGTATTCCTATACATTAATTGCTCAGGGTGATCTTAGTTAACTATTCCACTGCACAACAGAGAAGGAAATCATGATGAAGAACAGCTTTTTATGTGAAAAGGAAATATCAGACCTGGGCTTTAAGCAGATTGGACTAAATGTCAGCATAAGCAGACTGGCCTCATTTTATGGAACCGAAAACATCACCATCGGCAGCAACGTCCGGATCGATGATTTTTGCATCCTTTCAGGCAAGATTACGATTGGTAACCATATCCATGTGGCAGCCGGCTGTTATCTATACGGCGGCGAGCTCGGCATTGAACTGGAAGATTTTGTAAACCTCTCATCCCGGATTGTGATTTATGCCAAATCCGATGATTATTCCGGCATGACCCTCACAAACCCAACCATACCTGATAAGTATAAGCAATTAGTTGAAGCAAAGGTCGTGCTGCAGCGGCACGTCTTGCTTGGCACTGGCTGTGTTGTCCTTCCTGGTGTTGTCATCGAAGAGGGTACTTCCGTTGGAGCCCTTTCGCTGATCAATAAATCACTGCCTGGCTGGAAAGTCTGTGCCGGCATCCCAGCCAAACCGATTAAAGATCGAAAAAAAGACCTTTTACGGTTAGAAGAAGAATTTATTAAAGAGACAAAACAACAATAAACCGGATTTAGTGCGTAGTTCGACAGTGAAATTTTTCGTTCATCAGGTCAGCTTTTTCGGGGATCTTTTCTCAGAGATCCCATATTTAATATAATGAACCAGGGGGTTCATCCCTGATCTTCGGACGTCATCATAAACACCCAGATACCACTCGCTGGAAAATTTATCGCTGGGATCCCGCCCTTCAAATCCCCCATAAAGCAGGAAATGTCGAAGCGGTTCGATCTGACTCTGCTTTACGTCCGGGTTATGCTCCAAGTACCAGGAGGAATCGAAATAACCGGATTCCCGGATCAGTTGTGCTTCCTTCTTCAGGGTCAATCTCCTTTTGACAGCTCTCACCCTGGAAAAGAGTGCTTGAGTGATCCCAACAGGATGGGCATAAGTGGATATTTGTTTGTTCTCTGCGGTCTCACGCGAAAGCGTTTCATTTTTTTCAGAAGAGGATTCCTGTCGCCTATTTCCCCCCTCAGATTCCTGGATTCGGACAAATTCATCTTTGGTTCTTCGATAGACAGTCCGTTTATCCTGGTCTCCCCCAATTTTGAAAACATCGTGGAGGGCAACAAGATGGATGAAATCAATATCGGAAAAATTGAATTTATCAGCTATCCTTTTCGCCCGTTTTTCATCTTGCAGTTGATCAAAAAGAAGATTTAACCCCCACAATTTTTTAATTTCAACATCAGCGCTTATGGCTTTTTGCCCAAGCAAATAAGGAATGTCGAGTTCAGTAATATCTCCGTATGAGTCGGTTCCCGGAAAAATCTTGCGGAATTCATCCACATCCCGAATCTGAAGAAAATGATCCAATATTCGGAAATATTCATACCTGGTGCGAATGCGGTTGGCACTTGTATCTCCACTTGCATTACCCTCTACCAGCAGCCGCCTGAATCTTATCAGGTTTTGATCCAAAATATGGATGTCGTATTTCAAGCATATTCTGACCCACAAATCAAAATCAGGCAAATTTGCCATAGTGGGGTTATACCATCCCACTACATCATAACACTTGCGTCTGATCAAACTGCAAGGATGACAGAGACAATTCCCACCATAAAAGAAATGGTTCAACCATTCATACCGCGACCGGTTATGAACATCAAAGACGTGCTGATATGGAAACTCCGGATCAATGATAGGATCACTATCTTCGTCAATCCAGACCACCTTCCCAAATACAGCAGCAATTTCACTATGTGAATCGAGATAATCTACCTGAACCTCAAGTTTTTCCGGCATCCACACGTCGTCCGAGCTCAACATGGCAATGTACTGCCCTTGAGAGTGCTTCAGGCAGTTATTGGCAGCTACACAAGCCCCTTTGTTTTCTGAATGGCGGAATAATTTGATTCTGGGGTCCGTGAATCTCTCAATTTTTGCTACTGTTCCATCCTTGGAACCATCATCCGTGATGATGATCTCAAAATCCTGAAAAGTTTGCTGAAGAACGCTCTCGATACATTCTTCGATAAAGGCTTCATGGTTATAAGAAGGAATGATGACACTTACTTGTGGCATTATTTTCTAAATTCCCTGATAAGCTGGCAGATTATTTCAACATCACCCAATGGCAAATTTCCATAAAAGGGCAGACATAACACTTCCTGCACGATTTTATGGGCAATTGGAAGATTTTGAGGATTTGCAGAAGAAAGCTGCCTGTAACAACTGTATTCGCTGCATAACGGATAGAAATATTTGCGAGAAAATACGTTGTATTTTCTCAATTCCGTATACAAGTCGTTGCGGCTCATTCCATAATCTGCCCCTATCCGAACCATAAAATACTGGTAACTATGTTTGACCCCTTCAGGCATCAGAAAAGGCGTAACCCCAGGTATCCCGGCAAGATTGGTCAGGTATGTTTCCAGTATTTGCTTTCTTTTTGCCCGCTCAGACGCCAGGTTTTTTAAATTCAGCAAGCCCACGGCTGCCTGAACCTCATTCATCTTGCCATTTATCCCCGGCATGATGACTTCATCCTCATTCTTTATGCCGAAGTTCTTAAGATAATCGATTCTCTGCTTCAAATGCTCAGAGTTGTAAGTGAGTGCTCCGCCTTCCACCGTATGAAACAGCTTGGTGGAATGAAAACTAAACATGGAAATATCGCCAAAAGTCCCGATTGACCTTTCATCGATTTCAGTATTGAAAGCATGGGCTGCATCGTAGATGACCTTTAACCCATTTTGATCTGCAATCTCTTGAATGGGACCCACGTGGCAAGGCATTCCATAAACATGCACCCCCAGTATGCCGGTTGTCTTTGAAGTGATCAAACTGCCTATTTTCTTTGGATCCAGGGTTAATGTTTCTTCATCAATGTCACAAAACACGGGTGTGATATTGTTCCATGCTAACACATGCGTAGTAGCGGGAAACGTAAACGGGGTGGTAATGACTTCACCTGAGAGCCGCAAACTTTGGACCGCAACCATCAATGCGATCGTACCATTATTAAATAAGGAAAGATAAGGGACTTTTAATTCTTTTTTCAGTTCTTCTTCCAACAACTGATGTTTGGCACCCCCATTGGTCAGCCATTGGGACTCCCATATTTCCGCTATTTCCTTGTTTACATCTTCCAAGTCTGGGAGCATGGGTCTGGTAATATAGATCGGCTTTTCAAAAGGTTTCATCTCTTCTCCCTATAAAAACGAATTTATATGTCTTATTCTATATTAATATTGATTTATCAACAAATTACTCGGCTTTTTCTTTGGCAAGTTGGTTCCGGATCAGGTTAATTCGGGGAACTATTTGATTCTCATAACTATAAACTTCCCTGATCTTCCTGGCGCCTTTTTTTGAAATCTCAATGAGTTTACCCGGATCAGCATGAAGGCGGCTGATGATCTCGGTAATTTTTTCTGTATTATGGGGTATCAAGATGATATCTTCCCAATCAGTAAATTTTATGTTTAATCCCAGACTGTCCGTACAGAGGATCACGACCCCATTGGCGCCTGCTTCGGTACAACTGGCCGTCGGAAAACCATCAAAGCTCCCATTGAGGAGCACAAAAGGAACGTTAGGCGAAAGGATAATGTCCTTATCCTGGTAAAACCCGTGGAACCATTCTGATGGCTGTAACCCGTAAAAAGTGATTCTCCCTTCCAAACCGTCAATCGGAAGGTCGTTTTCATCAAAACTTCCAACTACGTGAAAGTTTACATCGTCATATAATTTTACGATTCTTTTTGCCACGTCTATAAAGACATCGTACCCTTTGTCAATCCCCTTTGCCATGTACTTATGTGCAACAAAACAAATATCCAGAGTACTTTTATCCACCCCGAAATATCTCTTGTTGATGGAATTCTCAAGCATCCCGGTAGGCGTCACCACCCCATAAATGAACTCAATCTGATCCGGACTGCAAAAGCCTTTTTTAATCAAATAATTATAAGTGAGTTTTTGTGTCACAATGACTTTCCTGAAAAGTGGTGAGGCAAATATTCTCCTTAATGTCAGGTCAGATTCTGAGACATCAACCTCAAAACCACCACCGGGATAAAGCGTAAATATAAAAGGAATTTGATAATTTTCAAGAGTATTTAGGAATACCTTCATATTATAATGAAATTCTACATAAGCAAGATACCCACAATGGGGCGAAATATCGTGCGAAGCGGCTATTGTTCTGCCAGCCAAGTCTGGACGAACTCTCTCAAATTCTTTGATCACTTCTGTTACCGGCCGGTATTCCCGCAGTGCAGGCAGGTGCTCGCCGGTGGCAAGCACAATTGAATTACTGAAGCTTTCCAACAGACTGGTGAATTCCTGATAGCGAAAGGGTGATAATGGATGAGGAAAAACCGTATCAAGAATCAACAGATCCTTGGTCTTCTTGATCTCATTTATAACTAATTCTTTATAATGAAGAAATTCTTCGTGAAACCTGAATTTCAAAAATTTGTCGTACTCATCAATCAGCAGTAGCAATTCTTTGTTTTTCTTGGTCGTAGCCATGCCTGTCCATGCCCCTGTTCGATGCTTTCTGTAGACAGACATGTATTCTGGTAAGTATCCAATATCCCCTCCTTCCCCACAAGTAATATTGACAATCCAATCAACCGCGTAGAGATCAAATAAACCTTTTGGCAGCATTTTAATCGTACTGCTTCGATACATACAACAGGAAAAATTCCCAATATAGTTGTATCCAATTAATTCTTCTGAAGTTAACTTTTCAGTATTAACTTTTCTTACTTCGTTGTAAGGTACGAACCTGTTAGTGTTCTCAAAGTACAATAAAATTGCAGAATAACACATGGAGAGATCCGCGTCTTTCTCCAACCGATCCATTTGCTTCTGCAGCTTATACTTATCGATCCAGTAATCATCTCCTTCGCAGATCGCAATATAGTCTCCGCTGCAGGCATCCAGGCAGCGCTTAAGATTCTTCGTAATCCCCAGATTGGCAGTGTTCGGAAGGATTCTGAGCAGTTGCGGAAATTTTTCCTGATATCCTTCGAGGATTGTTTTGGTGCTGTCGGTAGAACAATCATCGCCCACAATTATTTCCATGTCGAAATTACCCTTTTGCATCAAGATGCTTTCCAAGCACTGTTGGATGTAATTTTCATGATTGTATGCGGTGACGACCACACTGATTTTTTTTCGATCTGCCAATCTTGAGTCAACGATGACGGGGGCGTGCTCTTCCAGATAGGAGAGGTACTGATCAATATCAAATGCTTCCTCCTCTGCGAGTTGGGTTTGGGGCGGCTCAATCCAATCAACCACAGAAAAAGAGCTGTTACCATGGCTTTTTCCCCATTTCAAAAAATGGACCAGGGGGTTTTGATTGCTCAAACGGACATCTGGGTAAGCCTCAAAGTACTTGTTACTGTCAAAGACCTTGCTCGGGTTCCTGCCCTCATTCCCTCCAAACTTCAGGTAGTGGATTAGCGGATTCTCCCCGGCTTTTCGGACATCTGCATAGGTCTGCAGGTAATAAACAATGTCAAAGTACTCAGAGGGGTTCCTGCCTTCCTTCCAGCCAAATTTTACAAAATGCATCAGAGGGTTAACATCCGCCCTGCGCACATCAGGATTATTCAATAAGTAATAATTGGCGTCAAACAGCCCGCTGCGCTTGATCAGATGGTAATCCCTATGAGATTTTAGATACTTGATCACGCTTGTTCCCCTTCAAAAATTTATTTATCCTGCGCAACGGCCGGGTAAGCTTCCAACTGGAACTCTGCACATACAACACCACCTCGTTTTGACTTTCAGTTAAGGCATCTTGCAGACTTTGCAGAGCCTGATCACGCTCCCTCAAATCATTGGTCATGCTCTGGATGACCTGGTCTTTCTCAGCCAGTTCCCCAGTTAATTTTTCAACAGTGTTTGCGCGACTGGCCAATTCTATTGTTTGACTCTGAAAAGTTTGGTTCATTTCCACCAGCTCAGCGCTCAATTTCTGTACGGTTTTCTCCCGTTCACCCAGGTCAGAATTCACCTTTTCAACGATAAGTTCCCGCTCTGTCAGGTCGGCTGTCAACTTTTCCACCGTCTGTTCACGCACTGTCAGGTCGGCTGTTAGCTTTTCCAGAGACTGTTCACGCTCTGTCAGATCTTTTCCCAGATCCGCTATCGTTTGCTCTTTCTCTCCAAGGCTCAAGGTCAGTTTTCCGATGGAATGGTTCGCGCTTCCAAGCCTTTTAACTAATTCAAATACATCCAAATCTGAATCGTCTTTTATTGCTACGGTAAAATCTTGGATGGAAGTGCCCTCCAATTTTTCTAAACCTTGGGTTACAAGTTCTTCGGTACCGATTACAAGTCTCTTACCTAAAATATTTTCCTCGGGCCGGCGTTTCTTAAGAACGCACATGGAATTTAAAAATTCAATCGAGTGAATCCTATACAAGTCATTTTCGGAAAAAGAGATTTGCAGGCTATCGGCAAACGTGGAAAGATAGCCTTCCCTGGATTGGTTGTTCCGCCAGTGTTCGTGGTTGACTATGTCAGCTAAATGTTTAAAAAAAGACATGGAAGAATTCGGATCAAATAATCCACCCTCAAAATCCTGCCAATAGCTTGCGTGTAGATCTTCCACTACATAGACCCCATTATCTTCCAGATAAGGAAAATACCTGGAGAAAGATCGGATCACATCACTTGATTTATGCGAGCCGTCGTCAATGACAATGCTAAATTTTGGGGCTGTCTCCAATACCTTTTTTTGAATCTCATCCGTATTGGCATCCCCCACAAAGAGCTCGATGCGAGGGTCAGCAAACGAAAGCTCCCTGCATTTCTCGTCAATGTCACAGCCAACGATTTTGTTCGCATTCGTAAAATACTTAGCCCAAATTTCTAACGAACCGCCATTTTGGATGCCAATTTCAAAAAGGTTGATTGGGGCATCCCGATAAGGATGAAAAATCCTATCCCACTCATTAACATATAAGGTCCACTTATCAGTTACCTTTTGTGTGTGGTTAAGGAACGTTTGCTTTAAAAGGTTTTCCATTTATATATCAGTTTCCCAACATTCTATCAAGCTTCCATCGCCAGCCTTAAACCGGCCTGCCACGCCGGCAGCCGCAAGCCAAAGGCTCTTTCAAGTTTATCGCAATTCAACACCGAAACCAGCGGGCGCACAGCCGGCGTAGGGAACTCCGCGCTTTTAGCCGGCAGCAGTGCTTTCACCTTTTGCTCTTCCTTGTGCGAGTCTAATGCCAAAATCATCTGCGCCCATTGGTAGCGGCTGCAGGAACCGCCACCAGCGCAGTGGTACAAGCCGCCTTTTTCGCTCAGATACTCAACCACATCATCCCTGCCCTGCGCCAATAGCAGCGTTGTTATCTCCGCCAGCATACGCGCGGAGGTCGGGCTGCTGATCTGGTCATCCACCACGTGCAGCACTTCCTGTTGGCGTGCCCATTGCAGCACCTTGGTGACAAAGCCGCCCTGGCGCATCGAGTAGACCCAACTGGTGCGCAGCACCAAATTGGCACATCTGGAAGCGGCAATGGCTTGTTCCCCTTCCAGCTTGGTTTGCCCATACACATTCAACGAGTTTGGCTGGTCAGTTTCGACATACGGGCTGCTCTTGGTGCCGTCAAAGACATAATCGGTCGAGTAGTGCACCAGCGCCGCGCCGATCTTTTTAGCTTCTTCCGCCAATACTGCCGGACCAGTGGCGTTGATCGCCCGGGCTTTTTCAGGTTCGCTTTCAGCTTCGTCCACATTGGTATAAGCCGCCGCATTAAGGATGATGTTCGGTTTTACTTCATGCACCAACCTGCGTAAGCCCTCAGAATTAGACAAATCCACATCCGGGTAGTCCAGGGCAATTACTTCTCCCAGCGGTGCGCAGGTGCGCAGCAGTTCCCACCCAAGCTGACCATTAGTCCCAACCTGAAGGATCTTGTTCATTTATTCAACCCGTTAACAAAGCGTAGCAAGTACTGCCCATACTCATTACTAACAAAGTCCGCAGCGGCTTTGCGCAGAGTTTCTTCGTCAATGAAGCCCATCCGGTAGGCGATCTCTTCAACGCACGAGATCATCATGCCCTGCCGCTCTTCCACCGCCTGCACAAACAGGGCTGCTTGCAAAAGCGACTCGTGAGTGCCGGCGTCCAACCATGCCACCCCCCTGCCCAAGACCTTGACCTGCAAATTGCCTTGCTCCAGGTAGCGCCGGTTGATATCGGTGATTTCGATCTCCCCGCGTGGGGAAGGTGCGAGTGCCTCTGCATAGGGCACTACGTTTTCATCATAAAAATAAATCCCTGGCACAGCATAATTGGAACGGGGTTGTTTGGGTTTCTCTTCCAGGCTGATAGCCTTGCCAGCCTCGTCAAACTCCACCACGCCGTATCTTTCGGGGTCGCGCACAGGGTAAGCGAATACCACCGCACCCTCGCCAAGCTGGGCTGCGCTGCGCAAGACATCCGGAAGACCCTGCCCAAAAAAGATATTATCACCCAAAATCAAACAGACTTTTTCCCCGGCCAGGAATTCCTTGCCGACAATAAAAGCGTCCGCCAGACCGCGCGGTTCGGCTTGCACGGCATACTCAAATTTGAGCCCCCACTGCGAGCCATCACGCAGCAAACGTTGGTAGAGCATTTGCTCTTCAGGCGTAGTGATAATCAAAATTTCTTGAATCCCCGCCAACATCAGCATGGAAAGGGGATAGTAGATCATGGGTTTGTCATAAACCGGCAGCAGCTGCTTGCTGATTGCCATGGTTAATGGATAAAGCCGGGTTCCTTTACCGCCTGCCAGGATGATTCCTTTCATGTTCTATCCCTTTCTTCCTTCATAATTGCGTTGTACCCAAGAGCCGTAGTCTGATTGCTTGATGATGGCTTTTACCCAGACTTGGTTTTCCAGATACCACGAGATGGTGTTCAGCATGCCCTGCTCCAAGGTGAAGCGCGGCTGCCAGCCCAATTCGGTGTGAATCTTAGTGAAATTGATGTCGTAACGGCGATCGTGCCCCAGCCTGTCAGCCACAAAGGTGATCAGTTCTTCGTGGGGAGTGAATTCTGAGTCGGGCTGGATCTCATCCAAAATGTGGCAGATTAGCCTGACAATTTCGATGTTGGGCGGCTGGTTATCCCCGCCAATACAGTAGGTTTCGCCAACCCTGCCTTCAGTGACCACCTTCCAGATAGCTTCGCAGTGGTCCTCGACAAACAGCCAATCGCGAATTTGCATGCCATCCCCATACACCGGCAAAGGCTTGCCTATGGTAGCATTCAAGATCATCAACGGGATCAGCTTTTCGGGGAATTGCCTGGGTCCGTAATTATTGGAACAATTGCTAATGCTCACCGGCAGCCCATAAGTTGCCTGGTATGCCCTGACAAGATGATCGCTTGAAGCCTTGGACGCAGCATAAGGCGAACGGGGGGCGTAAGGGGTGGTCTCTTCAAAGGGCGGATCGTTCCGGGTGAGGGTTCCAAAGACTTCATCAGTCGAGACATGATGAAAACGAGCAGACTCCAATGGGACGATTTTATCGACCAGCCAGGCTTTGCGGGCAGCTTCTAAAAGGATGAAAGTGCCAATCACATTGGTCTGGATAAACACCCCCGGGTCAAGAATGGAGCGGTCCACATGAGACTCTGCCGCAAAATGCACCACGGTATCAATGCCACACTCCGCAAAGATCTTATCCAACAAAACCCGGTCAGTAATATCACCCTTCACAAAGGTGTGCCGCGCCGCATCAGGCAGATCGTTCAGGTTTTCAAGGCTTCCGGCATAAGTAAGAGCGTCCAAGTTGACAATCTGGACATCGGGCTGTGTTCTCAGTAGATAATGTACGAAATTGGAACCAATAAACCCGGCTCCCCCGGTTATTAAGACATGCTTCATCCGTCCACCTCGTTTCGATTAATTGGCAGACCACCCCGCCGGATAAATTTCCGCCTGTTCCAGATGGGGCGCCTGGGCATCTTTGGGAGATAAAACAGGCCAGGCGCCATCCACCAGCGGCCATTGGATACCAAGATCGGGGTCATCCCAGCGGAGACTGCGCTCCCAGTGCGGCGCGTAATAATCCGTTGCCTTATAGAACACTTCCGCCCATTCACTCACCACATAGAATCCATGGGCAAATCCCGCTGGGATCCACAACTGGTGTTTGTTTTCTGCTGAAAGTACAGAACCAACCCATTTTCCAAAAGTGGCTGAATCAGGGCGAAGATCCACTGCCACATCAAAGATTTCCCCTGCCACTGCCCGCACCAGTTTCCCCTGGGCTTGCTGAAGCTGGTAATGCAGCCCGCGCAAAGTGCCTTGTTTGGAACCGGAGTGGTTATCCTGAACAAACCTTGTGTGTCCGCAGGCGGCATCAAAGGTATCCTGGCGAAAGGTTTCCAAAAAGAAGCCACGTTGGTCCCCATAAACCTTGGGAATAATCAGGATCACATCGGGAATGCTGGTAGAAATAAACTCCATTTATGCGTTCCCTTCGCGGTAAGCAGCAATGACTGCCTGTGGTTCCCCAACCATTTTCAATTCACCATGGTCCAGCCAGGCCGCCCGGTGGCACATCTCCTCGATCTTGAACATCGCATGCGAGACCAATAAAATGGTCGTTCCTTGTTTTTGAAAATCCAGCATTAAATCGTTACATTTTTTCTGAAAAGCCTCATCGCCGACGCTTAAAATCTCATCTACGATCAGGATTTCCGGCATATGTGACGTGGCGACCGCAAAACCCAGGCGGGCATACATACCCGAGGAGTACGTGCGAACGGGAGCATCAATGAAGGCGCTTAGCTCCGAAAACTCCACAATTTGGTCAAATACAGCCTCCATTTCAGCCCGGCTGTATCCCAACAAAGCACCGTTGAGAAAAACATTCTCACGGCCTGAAAGTTCCGGGTGAAAGCCTGCGCCAAGCTCGAGGAGCGGTGCTATTTTGCCATACAACACCACCCGCCCGATGGTCGGATTCAGGACTCTGGAAATCACCTTAAGCAGGGTGCTTTTACCAGCGCCATTATTCCCGATTACACCAAAGACCTCGCCTCGATAAATAGTAAGGTCAATATCGTGCAGCGCCAGGAAATTTTTAAATTGAAGTTTTCGCTGCATAAAACGGATGGCATACTCTTTAAAAGTACCAATGCGCTCGGAGGGAATCCGATATTGAACGGAGACATTCTCCAAAGCTATGGCTGGGTCACGGGTGGAAACCTGGGCTTGAGAGGTGGCAGTGTTAATTTCAGACACGGTAAGAATACTCATCTGATTTTGAAGTGAAAAATATCCAACCCACCAATAAAGTCCCTACAGCCCATAAAATTGCCGGAAGCAATTGCTGGAAGGTGGGAATTAAGCCTTCATAGACGGGCAAGCGGAAAATCTTGACCATTGAATACATCGGATTAAGCCGATAAATGCCCAGGTAACGCTCAGGAATAATATCTTCCGGATAGATGATCGGCGTCAGGTACATCCAGGCTGTCAGAAGAATCTGGTACATTTCTGACACATCCGGGAAATAAATTGCCATAGTGGAAAGTATCAAGCCGAATCCCAGGGTAAAACAGGCTAACAATAAGATAGAAATCGGCAGAAATGAAACAGTCCAGGTGATTGGTGTATGCGTAAACAGCATGACCACGAACAGGGTGGCAATGGAAATCAATAGATTTACAAGGGCAGTCCCGACTGCTGAGACACCAAAGATTGTCCGTGGTATATAAATCCGCTGCATCAGACCGCCGCCCCAAACCAAACCGCTCATGGCAGCGTTAGTTGCTTGTGAGAAGAAGTTCCACACAACCAAGCCGCTTAGGATATAGGTTGGGTAGGAGGCAACATTATTAAACAACTGTGAAAACACCAGGGTCATAACGAGCATGGTGCCCAATGGGTTCAGCATGGTCCAGGCGACCCCCAGGACGGACCGTTTATAGCGTGCAACCAGGTCTCTGCGGATCAGTTGCGAAAGCAGGTAACGGTAACGGCGCAATTCAAGAATTTCTAAAATAGCCAGTGAGACCCGCTTGGCGGAATCATAGACTGGCTTTGTAGTTGTGGTCAATGGTTTTCCTTTAGCCTTTCAATCAATAACTAAATTATAATACCACCATATTGAGATGGAATCCTCCCATCATAAGAACTGTGCGAACCCAGGCTCTCAATCCATGACCACACCTTTTTTTTCCATCATCATCCTCTACTGGCAGAATGCCCAATATCTTCCTGCCTGCCTTCGTGCCCTCCGTGCGCAGACCTGTCAAGATTTTGAGGTCATCCTGGTAGACAACGCTTCACCTGAGCCTTTCGACCCTTCCCTTCTGGACTTGTTTTCGCATCTGAACATTCGTTTGCTGCGTTCTGATGTTAATCTGGGCTTTACAGGTGGAAATAACCTGGCAGCTAGGTCTGCCCGGGGTGAATATCTGGTTCTGCTGAATGCGGATGCTTTCCCTGAACCGGAATGGCTGGCGCGCATTCAGGCGGCCATTCCAGAGCACCCCGACACCTTTTTTGCCTCCCGCATGATAATGGCAAATGACCCGCTCCGGTTGGACGGAGAATGGAACGTTTATCATGCCAGCGGATTGGTCTGGCGCAAGTCCCATGGCAAGCCTCTTTCCACCGCCACAGCCACTGAAAAATATGTTCTGAGTGCCTGCGCCGCTGCCGGGGTCTACCCAAAACAAGCCTTCAAGTCGGTACACGGTTTTGATGAAGACTTCTTCGCCTATATGGAAGATGTTGATATGGACTTTCGCATGCAGTTGCAGGGTTACCGCTGCCTGTATCTGCCCAATGCCGTCGTTCGGCACGTCGGCTCGGCCAGCACTTCCACTCGCAGTGCCCTGGTAGTTTTCCACGGTCATCGCAATCTGGTCTGGACCTACTTTAAAGACATGCCCGGGCTGCTCTTCTGGCTCCTGCTGCCTTGCCACATCCTTGTCAACTTGTTTTACCTTGTGGCGGGCTTGTTCATGCCAACCAGGAAAGAAATGGCCAGTGCTAAGTGGGAAGCACTGAAAGGGCTCCCCAAGGTCATCAAAAAACGCAAGGAAATCCAGGCAAACCGCAAGGTTTCAACCTGGCAGATAGCCAGGCTCCTGGACTGGAATCCGCTCTCCCCCCTGATCAAACTTACCTATCGATGATGCGGCCCTGTTACAAATACCCTGGTGAATTACTCCCGGTTTACCTTCGAAGCAAATCTTTGGTTCCACTGATACAAGTGCGGGCTCGGGGGTATGATTATGCTTCGAACTTAAATCTTGCAGTTACTACTTAGCCATTTTCTGAATTAATAGAGGTGATTATGCTTAAACCTGAAGCCCGCTACTTCTATATAAAAAAGACTGGGGGTCTTACCCAGGTTCCCTCCATCAAGGACGCCCTGGCAGGTGCAGGGCAGGATGGTTACATTTGGTTGGATTACTGCGACCCAACCGCAAAATTGTTGGCTGAGTTGAGCTTTGAATTTGGAATTCATCCTCTCTCCATTGAGGATTGTATTAATGAACACCAACTCCCTAAGCTGGATCTCTTTCCAAATTATTCCTTTATGGTCTTTAACATTTTTGAACCCACCTCGGAAGAGGTTTTTACCCATGAACTCGACTTGTTCATAAGTTCCAATTACCTGATCACAGCTGGTTTTCGCGACCAGGCGGGCAGGCGGCTTTTGCAGGGCCTTGAACAGGTCATTGAAAGGGAAATGGGGATGGTTCAGCTTGGGCCTTCCTTTCTGTTGCACCAAGTCATCGACATGGTCGTAGATGGTAAGTTCGAGGCGATTGAAACCATTGAAGAACGCCTGGATGCAGATGAGGATTTAATCCTCAGCAAATCCGAGTCATTCAACCTGGCTTCACTAATGAATTCCCGAAAAGACCTCCTGGTCATCCGCAAGGCGCTTTTTTATGAAAGGGAATTGGTTGGAAAACTCATCCGGAAAGACAGCCCTTATCTGGCAGAACAATCCTTGATCTATTTCCGCGATGTCTATGATCACCTCTCCAAGTATTATGAAATGTCGGATTCCGCCCGAGACCAGGTAACCAGCCTGATGGAAATTCGCCTTTCTATGGTAAGCAATCAGATGGCTCAGTCCGCCAACCGCACCAATAAGATCATGCGCCGATTGACCCTGATCACCACCATTTTTATGCCCCTTACGCTTATCTCCGGGATTGGCGGCATGTCCGAATTTACCATGATGATAGGAGCAGAGCACTGGAAGACCGGCTACCTGGTGTTGCTGGTTGTAATGGCTGTCATTGCTGCAATTAATTACATCCTGCTTCAAAGGATGGAAAAACAATTGCCAAAAGAAGAACCAGAATAATTGCCAGCTTACCTTTAGGGAAGGTCTTCAGTTTCTATTGATGCCTGCGGAGCTGTGTTCTTGCCTGGAGCCGGATTGTTTTGAGATGAAGATGCCGGGGCAGGCTTCAGTGCCTTGAGCGCAGCTTCCAGATCCAGCGGGGTGTTGATCAGGCGTAGCAGATCATCCCATAAACCTGTTTTTTCAATACCATCCCATTCTTGAAGGAATTCAGCATAGGCGGACTGCCTGACGGCAATACGGGACTGCTTAAACGCTTCCAACCCGGGCAGCAAACGCTTGAGCGGCCGGTCATTCCCATAATAGCACATTATGCGACCGCGTTCCTCTTCAATAAAAATCGGGGTATAGCTAATCCACACATCCATGTCGTGCACTGTTCCAAGCAGATCCTGCAGTTTGCGTGCCTGGCTGATAAAAGGTTTGATTTGCGGGCCATAGAGGTCTTCAAAAGCTTCCAGAGTGTAGCGCAGGCGTTTGGCACTGATGCGCATGGCATGCAGCTCTGTCACATTTTGAGGGTCATGAATATAAGGCTCGTGCGCCAGCAATTCATCCAGCCCGGTCTTGATTCCGCCAAATCCCAGTTGGTACAAAGCCGGCGAATACAGGTAAACCGACCTGGAATCGGTCAGCAGTGGTGCTGCCCAGCGGCCAATCCGCTCCAGCAGTTGGTCACTAACGATCAAATCCATGGCGCTCTTGACATGCTCCTGGGCTTCCGTCCTTTTCTGCTTCAGGCGCAGTTGCAAGCGCCGTATGCCTGGTGCCAGTCTGGGCGTACCGAATTGCGGGCTGATTTCTTCCAGCAGTTCCAACTGGACATCAAGGTCGCGCGCCTCCCCAAGCGCTCGGGTAACCTTGCGCACTTCGCGGAAGATGGTCTTGTACTCTTGCTTGGGAAAACACTCTGAAAAAAGCTCCAGATCGCTGCGCATCCGGCGGGTTGCCACCCTCAGCCTGTGGATATACTCGATGTCTTTGCCTTCGCGTACCCCATCGACCTCAACCGCCATGGCAGACAAATGCTTGTTGATGATTCGTGCCCCATAAACGCAAACAACTTCAGAAAAGGCGCTTGCCATTTCCGCTCCTTCCAGGTCTTCGACTCATCTTTGGTTTGCCGTGGATAAATGATCCTATCGGCTTACCTTGGTTTTTTACCCTTGATCAGGCGATTGTGCAGTAATTCCAGGATATGCCCCTTTAATTCTTCAAAAATTGGGGCAACCTTCTGATCCGCATCAATCGTTACAAAGTTGTATTCAAGTGACAGTTCATCAAACTCTTTGGTTATCAGGTTCTGATAAGTAATAAAACTGTCATAGAGATTATCCGCCAGATTCAAATCCATGCCTGCTTCCCAATAATTCAGTCCGCGCCCATGAATCAGTCGGCTAACCAGGGTGGGAACGCTGGCTTTCATGTACAGAATCAAATCCGGCTTTAAGGCAATGCCGTACAATTGGCGTCCCCAGGCTTTGTCAACCCCTCTGAGGGAGTCCCTGGCAACCACGGAATAGAAATACCGATCAGAAAGCACAATGAAACCTGCCTGAAGAGCCGGGATGATCAGATTTTCCAGCCGGTCTGCAAAATCAGCCAGGTAGAACAAGCTCATGGTCAGCGGGCCTAAAGTATGCCCGCTCTTGGCTTCGTCCAGACCAGTTTGGGTCAGGGTCGAGCGTGTCAGGCCTGTGTCAGAAACAGCATAACCTTCATCTTCCAGCCAACGCCGCAGCAGCTTGATCTGGGTGGACCTTCCAACCCCATCAGGACCCTCCAGCACAATCAATTTCCCAGGCAGTTGTTGAAAATCGCGATAAGGAAAGCCGGCTCCATAGTAAGTTGGACCTTTCATTTCACGCCTCCTTGTTTCTTGCTTGGTGCCTGAGGGTTGGTCATGATAATGGGGGACTTATTGGGGTTGGGCAGACCCTCCCAACCTTTCAAAGTTTTCCTGACCAGCGCGCGCACTTTCTTTTGCTGGTCTTTGACCGGTTGGGTGCCATCAATCATGGTCAGACCAAACTCCTCCACCATTTTGTCGTATTCATCAAGAATGCGGCCTTGGAAAAGTTTGAAGCTCTCATTTATGTTCTCGGAGAGATTTAGGTCCATGCCGGCTTCATAGTACTTGAGGTTGCTCCTGGATCCAGTAATGCGTTCGACTGCAATTTCCAAAGGAACACGGAAATACAGGGTAACATCGGGCATGATGGCAAAGGAGTACATATTCCTCACCCATTCCGGGTCAACGCCCCGGGCAACATCCCTGGCAAAAGCAGTAAAAGCATAGCGATCCGCCAGAACGATCACACCAGCCTTCAAGAGCGGGTAAATACTGTTCTCCCAGCGGTCCGCAAAATCAGTGCAGTGCAGGATGCTGAATGTGGTTGGGGTAAAGGTCTTTTCCTTCTTGGCGGTCTTTGTGGTGCTTTTTACCAGGGCAGAACTGTTCCATTCGCTGAAATATACGGAATACCCCTGGGACTGCAACCACTTATACAAAAGGTCAATCTGAGTGGACTTACCCGAGCCATCGATTCCCTCGACAACAATCAACTTGCCTTTCGTGGAATTTGGTTTTAACACGTTTGTCTCTCCTCTGACAAGATAACGCTCCCTCTTCCTGGGTGCTGAAACGGGATTTGAGCGTTGGTGAGCAACAATACTTCCCCACCCGGGCGACAGTAACTAACTCCATTATAAAGGAATCACCGCTTAATTGCGACTCATTATTTTTAATTGATTTGCATCTTTTTACCTGGAGGTATTTTTTACTGGAGCCTTTCAACAATGCTGTCAGGGATCTGGCAGGCCTCAGGCTTCTTCAGACCATTCATCATCGCTTGTGTCCATCTCAATCAGTTCACCCGTTGCGACGAACAGAATCCGCTCACAGATGTTGGTCACACGGTCGGCAGTGCGCTCGATGTTGTGGACCACCCACAAAATCTGATTGGAATGATCAATGGTGTCCGGATTATTGATCATGGTCTGGACAACTTTGCGATAAACTATATTGTAAAGTTCATCCACCTGGTCATCTTCTGCTGGGATGGATCGCGCCAGTTCCACATCTTCCGCTACAAAAGCACCCAAAGCCCGATGAAGCATGGAAACCGCCAGGTCAGCCATGTTTTGAATTTCCCTCATGGGGATGAGCGTGTCGTCATCGGCAATCCTGACCACCACTTTGGCAATGCCTTTGGCATAATCGCCCATCCGCTCCAATTCGGTGATCACTTCCAACACCGCCGCCATCAGACGCAGATCCCTCGCCAGGGGGGATTGTGTGGCGAACAGGATCAGCACGCGGTTTTCAATCGCAAAGCGCTTATCATTGATGTAATGGTCACCTTGCTCAACCGCCAAGGCTGCCTGAACATCACGTTGTTTCAGCGCATCCACTGCATTCAGAAGGGCTTGTTCCACCAAACTGCCCAAAAGCAGGGTCTCATCTTGAATGAGACGAATTTCGCGATCCATGGTCATCCGAGGCATGTCATTCTCCTGTTAGTGCGTGCGATAATATCACTCATCCAACAATACGTCCAGAGTCTCTCCAAGAAGAGATTTGCTTTTCCAATTCTCAAGTTTTCCATTTTCGGTTTCGCCTTTATTGCTAGAATTCAACCCGGCTTTACCATTGGTGCAATTCCAAGATGAGTTCTCACAATTACTATATCATGATCAAAATACATTTCAACAGCCATTGGGTTAAAAGTGGATGAATACTGGTAAATATTTGGTTAAGCTGCCCTTCTATGTAGAGGCGATTGGGATGGTGAAGAAGAAACTGCTCCCTTTGCCCTCTTCACTCTCCACCCAAATATACCCCCCATGGGCTTCCACCATGTGCTTCGAAATGGAGAGCCCTAAACCGGTCCCACCCCCAGATCGGGCGCGATCGGCTTTGTAAAAACGCTCAAAGATGCGGGTCAGATCCTTTTGGGCAATTCCGATCCCATTGTCGCGCACCATAAATACGATCATATTCTCGTGAATCCATGCCCCCACCTGGATATGCCCGCCGGACGGGGTGAATTTAATGGCATTATGCAGCAGGTTGATGAAAACCTGGGAAATCCGGTCTGGGTCGGCGAACACTTGCGGCAGATCAGGCGGGCAGTCCTGTGTGAGCGTCAGACCGACCCGCTCAGCTTGCAACGCCATTCTATCACAGGGTTTTGCCATTAACTCACAAGGGCTGACGCGTTGAAACTCAAGATTGGTCCGTCCGGCTTCAATGCGGGAAAGTTCCAACAATTCATTGACCAGTAAGGTCAGGTTGTCCACCTCGGTATCCATGCGAACGACAAAACGACGGGCTGCCGGGGGGTCTTCCAGAGCCCCATCCAAAAGAGTCTCACTGAGGGCTTTAAGGGATGCCATGGGGGTGCGCAACTCGTGGGAAATATTGGAAATAAAATCCCGTCTGATGATCTCCAAGCGGTGGATCTGGGTCAGATCCTGGAAGAGCAGCATGGTGCGTCCGGGCAGGTCCATGCCCAATGGAATCCCGACAACTTGCAAAAACTTGTGATCTGCACCCATTTCAAGGGAAATGGTTTGAGATTCTCCCTCACGGGATTTGGACCACAAGTCCACCAGGGTATGGTGGCGCATCACCTCTACCACCGAGCGCCCCAGGGCTTTTTCCTCTTTGAGTCGAAACAGCCGCTCTGCCGCGGCATTCATCAACTGCACATGCCCCTCATAATCCGCAATCAGCACTCCATCAGTCATCTGGCTGAGCACCGCCGAAAGCATGGCGCGCTCTTTTGAGAGCGCGTCAATCTGGTCCCCGACTTGTTCGGCTGCCTCCCGCATGGCCTGGTTCAGGTCTCCCATTTCTGGCAGATCACCCACCCGGGTGGGAATTTCCATCTCCTCAAATTTACCCTCACCAAGCTGTCTGGCTGCCTGGCTGAGCCGCTTGAGGGAATCCAAGTTTTGGTTGGCAGCAATGGTATTGATGATTATTGCCCCGGCAACACTGACTAGGCTGATCAACAGAACCGACACAATCGGCCAGGTAAAATCAGGTGGCAAGCCAGTCTGGGCAGACTCCTGATAGGCTTGCTGCAGAGTTAAGGGGAGAAAAACCGCCATCAAGACGATGGTACCAATAACAAGCAGGATATTTGGCAGAACGTTCCGCCAGTGAATGTTCAGCTTCATGCTTAGCCTTCGAAGCGGTAACCTGCTCCTCGAACTGTAATGATGCGCTGTGGTTTTTCGGGAACCGGCTCAATCTTTTCTCTCAGCCAGCGAATGTGCACATCCACCGTGCGGGAATCGCCTACAAAATCCCATCCCCAAACCTTTTCCAGGATAAACTCGCGGGTTAATACCCGGCCTTTATTCTGCCCCAAAAATACCAGCAGTTCATATTCTTTGGGCTTGCAGGGAATGACTTTGTCGTTCAAGAGAACTTCCCGGCGGGTCAGATTAATCGCCAAGTTATCAAAGACCATCAATTTGGATTGGTTGGTTTCCTGTGCATTGGAGTTTACTTCTTCACGCATCATGCGGACCCGGCGCAGCAAAGCTTTTACCCGCGCAATCAATTCGCGCATGCTGAAAGGCTTGGCAAGATAATCATCCGCTCCAACCTCCAAGCCGACTACCCGGTCAATCTCATCATCTCGGGCAGTCAGCATTAAAACCGGGATGTTGGCTTCCTGCCGCAAAATGCGGCAGACCTCAAAGCCATCCAACCCGGGCAGCATCACATCCAGAATAACCAGGTCCGGCTTGGAAGACCGAGCCAATTCCAGGGCGGTATTGCCATCTCCGGCAACTTCAACGAGATAGCCTTCCTTACTTAAGCTGTACGCTAATGTTTCCTGAAGGGAAATTTCGTCATCAACGACCAATATCTTCTCGGACATTTTTCCTCCGTATTTCCAAACATTCTCGACCTGCCCGGTACTGCCGAACTTGTCTGGATTAGCTAATTAAAACCTCAAACTACTTGTTTGTTAACAATTGTAACCCAACTTGGCAAGTCATCAGGATGACCTTGTATAGCACGGGTGCGATTCCGAAATGCAAGCCCTTACGTTGACAGGTATTTGGATGCGCTTCTGGTAAAATTTGTTTCATAGAACAAGAAAAGGTGAGCATGACAAAAACCATCACAGACGCACGCAAGGACTTCCCAATACTTTCCCTCAGGGTGAATGACCACCCCTTGGTATATCTTGATAATGCTGCCACCACGCAAAAACCGCAAAGCGTCCTGGACGCATTGATCACTTATTACACCACTTGCAACAGCAATATACATCGCGGCAACCACACCCTGGCGGTGCGTGCCACCGACGCTCATGAAGCTGCCCGTGCCAGGATTGCGCGCTATATCAATGCCCAGCACGCTCACGAGATCATTTTTACCCGCAACACGACCGAGTCGATTAACCTGATTGCCTTCTCCTTTGGGGAGGCTTTTGTGCATGAGGGAGATGATATCATCGTCAGTCAGTTGGAACATCACAGCAATTTTGTGCCCTGGTTTGAGCTTGCCCGGCGCAAAGGCGCCCAATTCAAGGTGGTGCCCTTTGATCAGAATGGCGAATTGGACCTGGAAGCCCTGAGGGAGATGCTTTCAGAAAAAACCCGCTTGGTAGCGCTCAACCATGTCTCCAACTCCTTGGGAACGGTCAACCCGCTGGAACAGATCATCCCCATGGCACATGCCGCCGGTGCTGCCGTTTTGGTGGATGCCGCCCAATCGGTGCAACACCTGGCAGCGCATGATGTCCAAGCGCTGGATGCTGATTTTTACGCCTTTTCTGGTCATAAGATTTACGGGCCTACGGGCATCGGGATCTTATACGGCAAGGAGAAATGGCTGGAGCAAATGCCGCCCTTCCAGACCGGTGGAGAGATGATTGATCAGGTCAGCAGTACCCGCGTGACCTTCAATACCCTGCCGTTCAAGTTTGAAGCAGGCACTCCTAACATCGAGGGAGCTATCGGGTTGGCGGCTGCCCTGGACTATTTGGATCAGTTTGACCTGTTAGAGCTGCAGGCTTATGAAGAGGGCTTGCTTACGTATGGTGTGGAGCAGCTGCGCAACATTCCGGGGCTGACTTTGTATGGCAATCCTCAACACCGTTCCAGCATTCTGCCTTTCAACGTGGCTGGCATCCAACATTACGACATGGGCATTCTGCTGGATACTATGGGCATAGCTGTTCGAACCGGGCAGCATTGCACCCAGCCTATCATGGATGCTCTCCACATTCCCGGTACGGTACGCGCTTCGCTGGCACTTTACAACACCCGCGAAGAGATTGACACCCTGGTAAATGGTGTCTTGCGGGTGATCAGGATGTTGAAAAGGTGAATTATGAAAACTATTGCTGAAATTGAAACCCAACTGAACGAGGATTTCAGCCTGCTGGAAAGTTGGGAGGAAAAATACGACTATCTGATTGAACTTGGTCTTGAACTGCCCGAGATGGAGCCCGAATTTAAAACGGATGCCAACTTGGTAAAGGGCTGCCAATCCAACGTGTGGCTTGCCACCCGCTGTGAGGATGACAGGCTTTTCTTTGATGCCGACAGCGACTCCCTGATCGTCAAGGGATTGGTGGCTGTGCTTTCCAAGATGCTTTCCGGGCAACCCGCCAGCCAGTACCGGCAGATGGACTTGAGCTTTTTCGATAAACTGGGTTTCTGGAGACATCTTTCCTCCCAGCGCAGCAACGGGCTGACTGCCATGGTCTCCCATCTCAAGCTGGCAGCTGAGGCTTGCGCTGGTGCCAATCCAGACCTCGAAACCTCTCCAACGCAGAAAGAGGAATAATGCCGCCGCTAAGTTACCGCATGCTGAATGTCGCTTCCGTCCCAGCCGGTCTGCTTGGTTTGGAGGAACTGTTTGCAGAACTGTATGCCCAGGGTCTTACTCCGATGGATGAGAATTTGACCAACCAACTGATCGCGGGCGTGCGCCAGCATAATTTCATCCCCAAGCCTGCCGTTGAGGATTATGCCACCGCCCTGCGGATGGAATACGCCCGTTTTTACCGCCAGAAGCAACAGGGCAAAGCTGTCGTGGCACGCAATTACGGCGCCTGGCGCGGTTATCCGCGCGAACAAATCCCCTGGTTCCCCACCATTTCAGGTGACCTGTGTACCAATTGCGGTGCCTGTCTGGAATTGTGTGCCCGCGATGTATATGAACGGGACGAGAATGGGCGCGTGTGGGTGGCGGAGCCGTTTTTGTGCATGGTCGGATGCTGCTTCTGCAAGAGTGTCTGCGAACCCAAAGCCCTGCTCTTCCCCGGGCAGGAAATGCTTAAAAATTACCGGGAAAAGATGTAAAGGTCAGATAAATGCTTCAACTTAGAGTTTTCCAGGGGTAAAATGTGTCAGACCGTTGCTGTTAACCCATTCTGTGAGTACAATTCCCTATGATGACAAACAATCATAAACCTCAAATCTTATTGACCAATGACGATAGCATCAGTTCCCCGGGCTTGTGGGCAGCCGCAGAAGCCCTGGCACCGCTTGGTTTTGTGCACGTAGCAGCCCCACGAGTCCAACAAACTTCAATGGGCCGCGCCATGCCCCGCGAATCGGATGGGAAAATTGAAGCTCAAACCATGACCGTTCATGGCAAGGAATGGCAAGTCTACAGCGTAGGCGGTTCACCAGCCCAGGCTTTTTTGCATGGGCTTTACGAGGTGATGGGTCACGAACCCGATCTGGTGGTTTCTGGCATCAATTATGGTGAAAACGTCGGCACCGGCGTTACCATCAGCGGTACGATCGGAGCTGCTCTCGAGGCTGCCACCCTGGGCATCCCCGCCTTGGCGGTCTCTCTGGAAACACCCATGAGCCACCATTATTCACTTTCCTCTGAGGTGGATTTCTCTACGGCAGCTTACTTCACCGGTTTATTTGCCGAACGCCTGCTGAGAATCAGCCTTCCGTTTGATGTGAACGTGCTCAAAGTGGACGTCCCCAATACTGCCAGCTCTGAAACCCCCTGGAGGATTACCCGCCAATCCCGCGAACGGTATTTTTACCCCATTCCCCCAAAACCGGAAATAACCGAGGGCTCGCGCAATATTGGCTATGAAGTGCGCCTGCCCAAGGACGTCATTGAACCGGATAGTGATATTTATGCGGTTCTGATTGACCGGATCGTATCGGTCACCCCCCTCAGTGTGGACTTGACCTCACGGGTGGATTTTCAATCTTTAGAGTCACTCATCAGGGAATAATTCAAGTTTCCCTCATCCTGAACTGGTGGCTCAGGGAACCACCAGCGCCCCTCGGAGTTGTGAAAAAATCCAAAATACCTTCCTGCAAAATCTTATTTTGGGAGATTCTCCTCGTTGCAGAGACCGGTGGAAATTAGACTTTTTTGTTTTATTTTAAAGATTACAACCTCTCAAGAGGAACAGATGTGGTGTAATCGCTCAGCGTCAAGCTATCGCATGAGAACAGGCTGGTGTAGACACAATCGGGTTAATTGCCACATCAGTCCCTTCAGTGGTTCGTAAGGACTCAACCGGATGATGGATCATTCCTCCGGGCAGGGTTCTTCTTCTGAAAAACTTTCGGGCAAACACTTCTCGAGCGTGATAATCATGGTAGTGCCCTGATCTTTCCCGCTGGAGTGGGCTTCGATGCCGCAGCCTTGGGCTGCGGTCAGTGCCTTGCAAATTGCCAGACCCAACCCCATCTTGCCCTTAGTGGTCGAGCGGGCTTTATCAGCCTGATAGAAGCGCTCAAACACATAGGGCAAGTCTTCAGGATCTATCCCCGCACCGGTATCCTCAACACGCAATTCCACTTTTTCCGCTACACAGCTGTCCAAGGTGATCCTCCCTCCGGAGGGAGTGTAGCGCAGAGCATTTTCAACCAGGTTCTTCAACACCTGGATCATGCGCCCCTCATCGGCTTCCACCAGGCAGTTCCTTGCCTGGGTGTCCAAGTTGAGGGAGATACCCTGCCGGGCAGCAATGGGCTGGTAAGCCTGATAGACCCTTTCCAAAAGTTGGTTCGGATCCAGCAAGGATTTTTGGATTTCCAGACCGCCACCTTCCGCCTGTGAAAGGATAGTCAGATCGCCAACCAATCGGCGCAGGTGCTCGATCTCGGTCTTGATGATTTCGATCCGTTCGGGGGTCAGTTGAACCTCCCCATCCTCGATCATCTCCATGTAGCCGGAAATGATCTGCAGTGGCGTGCTCAAATCATGGGTGATATCTGCAGTCATGCGTTTGCGTTCTTGGTCGCCCCTGGCGAGGTCGGCGCTCATCTGGTTAAAGGTCTGAGTCAACTGCCCCAGTTCATCCTGCGAGGTTACTGGGACCTGCTGCCCAAGCTCGCCTTGTGCCAGGCTGGCAGAAGCCTGCTTGAGCTTTTGGATGGGTTTGGTGATCTTGTCTGCCAGGAGGGTACCCAAGACAACAGCAGTTCCTACACCAAACAGCGCAGCCAGACCGATTGCCAGGTTGGTACGCTGTAAGTAGCGCTGTTCTTCCGGGTTCAAGGCAACCTGAGTCTTGGTATCTCGCAAAATATAGGCAATTACCTGGCCATCAACCTTGACCTCTACCGCATCCTCAATCATATCCTCAGGGATGACTCTCCCAATACCATAATTTAAAGTGGGCAGTACTGCCCGGTATTCCGCGTCCACCAAACCCGATATGCCACGCATCTCATCCCTGGTGGGGGGGTGAGGCGAACCATCCTGAGGGTTGGGCAAATCCTCTACCCTGCTTGTGCGCAGGTAGTAATAAACAAAGCCATCCAGGCTATTGTTGGTTGTGTAATACTCTTCCACGGAAGCGGAAAGCTGTGAGACCTGCTGATCAACCACCATATCTGCCAGGGATTGGTCGGAGGTGGAGCGGATGACCAGGGTGACAATCAGGATGGTCACGAGAGCAACCGCCAGATAGGTCAGGATTAACTTGCCCTTGAGAGAACGGTTCATACAATGTCCTCCAGGAAGCGGTAGCCGATGCCAAAAACCGTCTCAATATAGCGGGGTTGGGTAATATCGTCTTCCAATTTGAGACGCAAGTTGCGGATATGAATCTTCAGGGTGGCTTCAGAGCCGGTAAAGCCGCAGTCCATTAGGCGCAGGCTCATATCCTGCCGTTTGACCACCTTGCCAACCGATCCCATCAGCATTTCCAATAACTGAAACTCGAGGGGGGTGAGCTCAATAGGCAGATCTTGTTTGCGGACTTCATGCTTGCTGCGGTCCAAGGTGATATCGCCAATGGTCAGGCTAGGGCTGTCATTTTCTGTTGGTCCAGCCCTTCGCATAACCGCCCGTATGCGCATAAGCAGCTCGCGTAGCTTAAAGGGTTTGGTGATGTAATCGTCAGCTCCCAACTCAAAACCGCGGATGATATCCGCCTCTTGCTGCCTGGCGGTGATCATGATCACGGGAAGGTCTGATTCGCTGCGCAACTTGCTCAGAAACTGGAAACCATCCATGTTGGGCATCATCACATCCAGCAAAATCAGATCAGGCTTTTGGTCATGTAAAACCTCCAGCGCCTCCCTGCCATCATAAGCCAGCAGCACCTCAAAGCCCTGGTTCTGCAAGTATTCCTTTAGCATAGCCAGGACGTTCCTAGTGTCATCAACGACGAGAATATTTCGGGTCATACGGCGATTATAGCTTTCTTTTCATCAGAATAACTGAACCTATCAGTCTGATTGAGCATCTAATCGGAATCATCGCTGACCAATTGGCTAACTTCCGCTTCGTTGTTAATTGGGGGGAGGTCTTCCCCGGGGGTGCTTGACCAGCCATTTTGAAGGGGTTCGGTGAAGTAAACCTGAAGTTCAGCCGTATCGCGTAGGAAGTCAATCTTGCCGATATGAACTCGATTGATTTTCATGCCTGTTCTGGCTTCCAAATCGGCAATCAACTCACCTCTGCGAGAGGGGGTAATTAACTCGATTTTCTCGTAGGTAATATGCTTGGAAGACTCATATTTGAAACCCCATTCTTTTTCGAGGACCCACAGGATGAGAATGACGGCGGAATTAGCGATCAGTAACTGGGGCCAGGAGGTCTCAATCACGCCTGAAGAATTCATCACTGGCAGCGCCAGAATGATGAATAAGTAGGTCATTTCACGAATCGGTATGGGATCGGTGCGGTATCGTAAAACAGAAAAAATTGCAAACAGCCCAAAGCCAACCCCGACTCCGATTTCAATCGTCGCCATTAAGCTGAGTACAAAATAGATGATGGTATTAAAAGCAATAAAGGTGAAAACGTATCGCTTGTCCTTGGTGCGCGGATAATAAATACAGCGGACTATGATAAGCGCTACCAGCAGGTTTAAACAAAAGCCAAGAAAAAAATTCATTAATTCAGACATGTTAAATTCCTCCATTCGCCCGTTTGATCCAGAGCAACTGTGATTTCTGAGCGTTGGTTTTGATGTTATGGTATAAGCTTGAGATCCCCAGGCAGTATTTACTGAAGCCCATTGACCGCAGGTGATAACGGTGCATTATTTCCATGAAGTAGCTGGGCTGGTGCCGGCTGCTCTGCTTGACTTCTGCAACTACGACCTGGTTGGCACAATAGGCATTCGCACCGAATGAAAATTTGATGTTGATATCCAATGTGATCCTTTCGGTCAGGTGGTTATCGACCAGTACGATGCGGGTGAACTCATTCAGCAAATTGGGTTCCAGATCCAGGTATTGTGCGGGCAGATTGCCGGAAAGCCAGTCCATTTCATCCTGACCCAGGATAGGCAAGGCAGCGTTTAGCGGCTTGCGGGTCTTAATGGTGCGGCATTTTTGGGTCTTGTGTTTAACCTCCAGAAAAGTCTGTTGGGTTGCCTCATACTCACGGATGCGAACCTTGTATTGATCAGCTCTGTCGTTAATGTGAAGCCTAAACAAATCAAAGTCTGGCGTATCAAAGTACAGGGTGCGATAAGGCTGAAAGCGCTGTCCATGAATGGTCAGTATGCGGTAATCATTCCTCAATTCGGGCAAAATGGTCTGCAATTGACTGAAGGTCATTCCAAACTTGGTATCCACACGTCTAAATAAAGCAACTGAGTTCATCTCATGCAGACAGATGTCCCGGTAACTGGCAGTGATAAAAGCAAGCTGCAGTTGGGCTGAAGAAGTTCCCCGGAGGCATGGCAGGTTGCACGTTGTCTCTTCCTTGGAAGGGAGAAGGGTTGCCTGAGTAGTGGTTAATGGATTATTCATGCGAATCTCCTTGTTATGTTGTCTCCAGGATACCGGAGAGAGATTTAGGTTTGGTTTATTATTTGTATAGCTTTGGATAAGGGTGATCCAAGAGGCAGGCTGCTGTGCGGGCAGACAGCCTGCCAGATGCCGTGCTTACCAGGGAATGGTTAACGTCGCTTGCCGGGAACGCCGAAGCCTCCGGCACTTCCGATGGTAGTTACGGCGGAGGAGAGGGTCAGAGCAGTGTATTGGGAGCCCTGAGTATAGCTTCCGCCGGCATACAGACCGTCGCTCAGTTCGCCTGTCGAGGACCCACCCAGGTAGGCAGTCACAGTTTCACCGGTCTGCAGCGCCGCGCTGGATACCAGGATGGACTGATAGGACTTGGCAGGAGCATAGCTGAGCAGCGTTTCACCGCTCTCTGATTGGAGGCTGAAGAGAGTCCCAGCCGACTGGGTCGAATCAAAGACAAGCAGAATTGAAGGCTGGGTGGAATCCTGGCTGGGAGACTGTGCCATCCCGGCGCTGCCGGAGGCTACGACTATCCCGCCGTTAATGCTGAAGCTGCCCAGGTAGTCGATGGGACCATTCATGCTTTCGGTCGGACCGTCCACCAGTATGGTACCCCCAGAGATTTGGGCTGAACCATTCACGTCAATCCCATCCCCGGCAGCGTTGGCGTAGATGTACCCGCCGTTGATGTACAGCCAGTAATCCCCGCTCTGGGCAAACTGATCGCCGGGGCGCCCGCCGCCCTGCATGCCCGGGGGCATGCCCCCTGGGGTAAAACCACCCTGGAAACCGGACGAATCCGCGCCAGAAGCCACATTGATGCCGTCATCGCTGGCAAGAATGTGGATCGTACCGCCATTGATGATAATCACGGCGCTTTCAAGACCCTCATAAGAGGTGGAAATGTCAATCTGCCCATTGTTGATGGTCAGAGAAGTATCGGCATGCATGCCATCATCGCCGCTGGCGAGGGCATAAGTGCCGCCGTCGATAGTGATGCTTCCGTTGGAGTGGATTGCATCATCGGCGGTATTCATGCTGAAGCTGCCATCATGGATCAACACGGAGACATTCCCCTTGATGCCTTTGGCGGAGGTATCTTCCGCGCCCCAAAAACTGCTGCCAGAGTCAGTTAGAATCGTGAAAATTCCGGAGTTAATCTCCACCTGTCCTTCGGCGCTGATTCCATCCCCGCCGGAATCGACGGAAACGCTGCTATTGGTAACCAAGATGGCGCCCAGTGCTTCAGCGGCGTCATTATCAGATTTCAGTCCATCCCCTTCGGATGTAACGTTCAGAGTGGCGTTTTCAAGAACCAGGTAATCCTTGCCCCGGATGCCGTCATCCACTGAGGCAACTGTAACCACGGCATTCTTGATAATCAATCCGTCCTTGCTGGAAATGGCATCGTTGTAGTTGCCCCTGACCTCCAGGGACCCGCCGCCGTAAATGGTGAGGCTTGCCTTGCTGAACAAGGCTGCGTTAGGCTCATCCACATCCGCGGAGGCATAGGTATAGGATTGGGCGTCGCTCAGTACGTTTTGGGTACCATCTGCCAGGATGACGATGACTTTCTCAGCATTTTCGATATCCATGGCTGCGCTGGTGGAGTTGGAAATGGTTACCCCAGCCAGAATCAGTCGAATAGTCTCCTTGCTGTCTGTGTCCACCAAAATTTGGCCATTGTCCAGGCTGCCGCTCAAGCGGTAGGTGCCAGCCTCAGTGATGGTGGCAGTGCTTCCGTTGACTTGTACGCCAGTACTGCTGGCGCTGATGGAACTTCCTTCCAAGCTGATGGCAACCTCGCTGTCGGCATCCCAGGTGTAATCACCGGCATTCTCATGCGTTTCGATAACCGTTGGAGTAATAGAGCCAGTGACTTGATCGGATCCAGTGGAACTTTGCGTTGCAGGGTTCTGTTCCACCGTGGATTGTGAGGTTTGCGTGGTAACAGAAACAGATGGCGTCTGAACTGTGCTGACGCTTTCAGTGGAACTGCTGGAAGAACAGGCGCTGGTCAGTAACAGCGCGAGAGTAAGGATTAAGGTAAGAAACTTGCTTTTCATAAGTGTCTCCAATAAAAAAGGTCTGTTTTAGAGTAATGCTATTGTAGAGGTGGGAGCATAAAGGTTGGTATAAAATCAGTATATAAAGGCGTTGAGCGAGCTTCCCTGAATAATGTGAGGGTAGACATAAAAGTCGTACGAGAAATGTGAGTAGAATCACAAAAGTCGTACGACTTTTGTGATTGAGGGGATATAATACAGGTAACAGGAAAGAGGTAAGACATGTACCGTTTCGCAATGGAATATTTACTGCAATGGAAATTATCAGCTAATCGAAAACCGCTGATCATTCGAGGTGCCCGGCAGGTTGGAAAAACCTGGTTAATGAAAGAATTCGGACGGGAAAATTATGACAATGTTGCTTATATCAATTTTGAAAATAATGAGCGCATGCGAAGTCTGTTTGAACACGATCTTGATGTAGATCGGCTTATGACGGGCCTTCAGATTGAAACAGATCTTCGTATCTCCGCAGATACGCTGATCATTTTTGATGAAATCCAGGAAGTCCCCAATGCCTTGACCTCCTTGAAGTACTTTCACGAAAACGCACCTGAATATCACATCCTGGCAGCAGGCAGTGCCCTTGGAGTGGCGCTGCACGAAGGAACCTCCTTTCCTGTCGGCAAGGTTGAGTTTCTCGATTTGTACCCGCTCAGTTTTACGGAATTCTTGCTTGCCTCAGGGAATAAAGCTCTGGTTGATCTGCTCAATTCTCATGATTTCAGTCTGATCACCAGTTTTAAGACCAAGTATATTGATCTACTGAAGAATTATTATTTTGTTGGCGGAATGCCTGAGGCAGTCTTGACTTATATCGATACAAAGAGTTTTTCACAGATACGGGATATTCAAAAGAGATTGCTCCTTGCCTATGAACAGGATTTTTCCAAACATGCTTCTTATGAAGTCGTACCAAGAATACGTTTAGTTTGGAATTCAATACCCGCTCAACTTTCCAAAGAGAATCGAAAATTTATTTATGGAGTGGTCAAGCAGGGAGCCAGGGCGCGTGAATATGAGCTTGCCCTGCAGTGGCTGGAAGATAGCGGGTTGATCCACAAAGTTTATCGCGTCACCAAGCCGGAAGTCCCCCTGAGCGCTTATCAGGATTCTAATGCTTTCAAGTTATTCATGTTTGATGTCGGTTTGTTAGGAGCTCTAAGTGATTTGAATGCGCTCAATTTACTTGAGGGCAATACGGTTTTTACGCAATTTAAAGGCGCCTTAACGGAGCAGTATGTATTTCAGCAATTGTTGTCTACCAATGCAATGGCCCTGTATTACTGGTCAGCGGATAAAGGTTCCGCTGAAGTAGATTTTATTGCTCAACTTAACGGCGCTATCTATCCCATTGAGGTAAAAGCAGCGGAAAATTTGCAGGCAAAAAGCTTAAAAATTTACCGTCAGCAGTTCAATCCTAAAAAATCAATTCGCACCTCCATGGCGGATTTTCATGACGAAGGTTGGCTGCTCAACCTACCGCTCTATATGATCAACCAACTCGGAAGTCTTGTGTCGGCAGACTAATTCCTTTCAATAGAGTGCTGTGGGAATATAGTTACCAGTGGCAGAGGCTTCTTTACAGCAATAGTGTGGTAGCGTTTTGATCTGAGCAGATTCTTGAACGCAGATCAAGACAAAAAGCTGAGATGGCTCAATAATATCGCTCCGGTCAGGCTCGTCCGCCAATTAACTGAACAGCCCTGCCATTCATGATAAACTTTTCTAACTGATGAACCCAAAAACATTGCTGCTGCTTGAATATCCCATAATCCTTGACCGGCTGAAGGTCTATGCCGGCTTCAGTGCCTCTGCTGCGCTGGCTGATTCACTGCGCCCAACCAGCAATCTGGAAAAGGCACAAAAGCAGCAGCAGCTCACCCGTGAAGCGCGCCACCTGCTCAGCCTCAATGACAGCATCTGCTTTCAGGGAGCGACCGACCTGCGTCCAATGATTGATCAGGCGCTGCACGGCGTCACCCTGGAAAGTGTCGACCTGCTGGCGATCCGCAACACCCTGATCATTTCCCGTACTGCCAAGCGCATCTTGCAGGAGCAGATGGCGGAAGTGCCGCTCCTGGTGGAAATGGCGGAGGGGCTCTCGGATGGCCTTGGGCTGATTGACTTGATCAACAAGACCATCTCCGAGCGGGGAGAGGTGTTAGACAGCGCTTCGGAGGATCTAAGCCGTATCCGTTCTGAAATGAAAGTGACCCACACCCGCCTGATGGAGCGCATGTCACGCTACCTCAATGATCCCAACAGCGCCCACATGCTGCAAGAGCTGCTCATTACGCAGCGCTCTGGCAGGTATGTCCTGCCGCTGCGGGCAGAGTTCAAAGGCCGTATCAAAGCCATCATTCACGATCAATCCGCCTCCGGGGCAACGCTCTTTATCGAGCCGATAGCAGTAGTGGAGTGGAACAACCGCTACCGCGAACTGGAGTTGGCGGAGCGGGACGAGGTGCTTAAGGTTTTGCGTGCCCTGAGCCTGCGCATTGCCGAACAGGCAGACTCGCTGAGGGTAACCGTGGAAGCCATGGCGGCGCTGGATCTGGCATTAATGAAAGCCCGTTATGCCCAAGACCTGCACGCCTCCGAGCCGGTGATCGTCCCCTTTGCTGACAAGCCGTCCGAGCATCACCCTGGCAGTGTCATCCATCTGCTCAGAGCCAGGCACCCCCTCCTGAATCAGGACACAGTCGTGCCGATTGATATAGAGCTGGATCAGGAAACCTTTGCGGTGGTGCTGACCGGACCCAACACTGGCGGGAAAACTGTCACCCTTAAAACGGTAGGGCTGCTAGTGTTGATGGCACAATCAGGTTTGCAAATTCCGGCTTTATCCGGTTCACGTTTAAGCCTTTTTCGGGATGTATTCGCTGATATTGGCGATGAGCAGTCCATTGAGCAATCTCTTTCGACCTTTTCAGGACACATCACCCAGTTGGTGCAGATCTTAAAGCATGCGGATCACCGCTCGCTGGTGCTGCTGGATGAACTGGGCGCTGGCACAGATCCCCAAGAAGGTTCAGCCCTGGCACGGGCAGTCCTCTCGCACTTGTTGGAACGTAAAATCACCTGCCTGGTGGCGACCCATTACCCCGAATTGAAGGCTTATGCGCATGCTACCAAAGGGGTAATCAATGCCAGCCTGGAATTTGACTTGGAAACCCTCAAACCCACTTACCACCTGATCATCGGGCTGCCGGGGCGGTCCAATGCCCTGGCAATTGCAGAAAGATTGGGGCTGCGGTCAGACATTATCGAAGCAGCCCGGGGTGAATTAGATCCGACCGATCTGAGAGCGGAGGACTTGCTTGATGAGATCCACCGCCAGCGCGACCTGACGCGCCAGAACTACGAGCAGTCTGAACACCTGCGCCGGGAAGCCGAAACCCAGCAGAACAAGGTCAATGTCCACCTGGAACAGATGGAAGCTGAAAAAACCGCCATCCTCCAGAATATCCAAGACCAGGCGGAAACTGAACTGGAGTCTATGCGGGCAGAATTGGCAGAAATGCGCCGGGAGATGGCGCGCCTGCGTCAACCGGTAGAGGAACTCAGTCCGCTGGAAGAAAAGCTGGAAGTGTTAGAGGTCAAGCAGGAAAAAGCCGCCCGCACCAAGCAGCGCCAGCCCAAAGCGAAGAGAACCACCGGCCCTATCACGGTAGGCGAAAAGGTGCGAGTGCGCAAGCTGAGTACAGAGGGCATGGTAACCTCAGCGGACGAGGATGAACTGGAAGTGCAGGTGGGCATGCTGCGCCTGCGGGTGAAGCCCTACGAAGTGGATCGGAAAGTAATTGAGGAAGCGGCACCAGCACCTGAAAAGGTCAAGGCGGCGGCCACAGGCAAAACCGGCCTGCCGACGGTGGCAAGCCCAGGGATCGAGTTGAACCTGCGCGGTCAGCGGGTAGAGGATGCCCTTGAAGCGTTGGATGTGTATCTGGAACGGGCTTACCTGGCAGGGTTGCCGTATGGGCGCATCATTCACGGCAAAGGAACTGGTGCGCTGCGGCAAGCAGTTCGGGAGACGCTGAGAGAGTCGCCGCATGTTAAGCGCTGGGAGCCCGGGGGTGAAAAGGAAGGCGGAGACGGCGTCAGTGTAGTTTTTTTTGAGCAACAATAATAAAAAAGAAAAGGATCGCCACTAAGTTGCTCCCAATATCACTGGCGATCCTTCTGCACCGATTCCCTGGGTCCGATGCCAAATTTGTTAGCTAGTTTCCTGCTAATTTACAAATTTTACTACAATAGTTGTGGAAATGTAAGTTTCGGAAGGTAAGGGTTAACAGCGCCGCCAGGTAATTTAACAACTCCCTGGGAGAATTACGGAACAAAAGACAGGGGGAAATCATACTCAAAGGATGCTGACAGGATTGCCCCACCGGGGATATGCCTGTTCACACTCAGAAACAAAGCCCTCCGGCTTAACCTGGAGGGCTTTGTTTCATTTTCATGCCGAAGGTGGGAATCGAACCCACATACCCGAGGGTACACGATTTTGAGTCGTGCGCGTCTGCCTATTCCGCCACTTCGGCTTGTGCCCAGTAGTATACCCATGTCCTGACGGCGGGTCAAGTAATTGTAGTCTCTCAAGGGATAAGAGACAATCACGGATGCTTGAAGCGAAAGGGTTGGGGGGTATAATCGAAGTTGAGAAAACTAATGAAATCGGGTTTGGCTTCTCATTGCCCGGATATTACCGAAGCACTGAAGCCAACCCACACAGGAGTACAGCATGCAGCTTGGCATTATCGGCCTGCCTCAATCAGGCAAGACCACTCTTTACAAGGCGCTCACCCGCGCTGAGGTTCCTATGGAAATGTCCACCGGTCAAATGGAAGTGCATACCGCCGTGGTGGATGTGCCCGATCCGCGGGTGGATCAGTTGATCGAGATTTACAAACCCAAGAAAATCGTGCGTGCCAAGGTCACTTATGCTGATATCGCTGGTTTGGACGGCAGTGCTGGCAAGGCGGGTCTGTCAGGCGCCCTGTTCAATCAACTTTCACAGATGGATGGATTTTTGCATGTGGTACGCCAGTTTGAAAACGCCAGCGTTCCCCACCTGGCGGGCAGCGTGGATCCGATACGTGATATTCAAACTATGGATGTGGAATTCATCCTGAATGACCTTGTCATGATAGAACGGCGCCTGGAACGCCTGCGTGAGGAATATCGCCGCGGGGTCAGCCGGGATAGAGCGGTGATCGAGGATGAAATCAAGCTGTTTGAGCGGCTGGAAGTGGTCCTGAACAAGGAACTGCCGCTGCGTCATTATGACTTCAGCTCCGAAGAAGATAAGATCCTGGCGAGTTTTGGCTTTTTGAGCCGAAAACCGCAAATTGTGGTGATCAATCTTTCTGAGGAGCAGGAGGCTGTGGAGTACCAGAGCCCGCACCCGCATACCCGTATGATCAGCCTGCCTGCCAAGCTGGAAATGGACATTGCCGCACTGGACCCGGAGGATGCCGCCATTTTTATGAAAGAATATGGCATTACCGAAACGAGCCTTTCCCGGTTGGTCCGGCTTTCGTATGATTTATTGGGTGTGCATTCGTTTTTTACCGCAGGAGAAAAAGAAGTGCATGCCTGGACCCTGCGCAAAGGCTCCAACGCCCGCGAGGCTGCCGGCGTGATTCATACGGATTTTCAGAAAGGCTTTATTCGGGCGGAAGTAATTTCGTTTGAGGATATGATCACTTATGGCGGCACGGCGGAAGCGCGCGCAAAGGGGCGCCTGCGAGTGGAAGGCAGGGATTACATCGTAGCCGATGGGGATATCCTGGAAATTAGATTTAATCTTTAGTCGTAGGGCAGGCTCCCGATCGACTACCTGCTGGAAACCTTCAGTCACATTCCCGTGCCTGGCACTTACAGGGGGCTTCACCCTCAGGAGACCGGCACGATCAAGGAAAAAGCTCAGCCCTGTCAGGAAAAGGGGGGTAATTGCTTTTTGTGACCTTCCCGGAGGAAAGCCCCTTCCAACGGAAAATCAATATTGATTTTTTGCTCACTTTCCTACTACTTGTATTGTTAATTTATATCAAATATTCCTGGGTATAGGTATATAATTAATTTTGTTAGTCTCATTCAACTAATCAGGAGGACATATTTACAGTCAGCCATGTCTCTCCAGAATCAAATAGGTAAGGTTTATTTATTGATTAGGGGGAAAACTATTGTAAAAACAGCCTGATACCGAAAATTATCGTTTAGGATCTCGCCGTCTTTGGTCTTTCCCCCAAGGAGGTACAAATAGCCGCCAATAGTCTCCAGACTTGAATTATGGCAATTTAGGACAGGAGATTCTTCATTAAACACTGCCCAATTATCTTGCTGTGGGATATATTGACGGACATACTCCTTACCCGTTACATAAATGATTTCTGCAATGCTTTGAATACCAAATCCGCTAACCGCTTCCGGTATTGGCTTAGCTTTACTCCAGGCAGTTTCTTCCTCACCCTCTCTGCTCGGGTTATAGATCTCGGTTACACCAAGAGCTTTCTCGCCATCCCACCCGCCGATGATATAAATTTTTCCGTCAACCTCTTCTGCACCGGAGGACGCGCGGGCAGTAGGCATGGACGAAACCTGGTACCAGCTATTCCCAAGCGGATCGTAACGAAAAACAGTATCCAATACCTTTTCCCCATCCCAACCGCCAAAAAGGTACATCTGACCTTCATAAGCTGCCAGAGCATAAGCACTGATTGCCTGTGGCATATTTGCCTTATGCTCCCAGGTGTCTTTGCGTGGGTCATAAACCTCCAGAAGGTTTGTTGAAGATCCATCTGCCAACTTTCCACCAGGCAAGTACAACTTTTCCCCAAGAACCACCGCAGAAACATCACTCACAGCCGTTGGTTTATCCTGTAATTGATTCCAGGTATCGGTTTGCGGATCATACTTTTCCACCAGCCTGGAAGGACCCTCATCAGTCTCTCCTCCAATGGCATAAATAGCATTGTCATAAGTTGCCACAGCCATGCTTGCTCTTGCATGTAGCATAGGGGCGAGTTCCTGCCAGCGTACCGGATTCAGCGCAGATACATAGGCATTCGGTGTGGCAGTCGGCGAAGCAAACATGGAAGTGTTTACCAACCACGAGGAAAGTCCTAAGATCCCTGCCAGACCTATAACAGCAAAAAGCCCCCAATATTTCTTCCACAGCTTCTGCGCGCGGGTTGGCTCGCCCCCCTGTACTTCTGCAGGAGCCGGAACCAGCACTTCCACCTCTCCATTATTCCCTGAAGGGGATTTTATGATGCCGTGTTCGATGGCATATAAAGTAGCCTCTGTTCGGGAGGAAACATTTATTTTTTGAAAAATATTGCCCACATGCACTTTGACCGTATTGATGCTGATAAAAAGGTCAGCGGCAATTTCCTTGTTACTTTTTCCCTGGCTAACAAGTTTCAAAATTTCTATTTCACGGTCACTGAGGGGTGTATTGTCCATGATCATCTAAACTGCTTTAGCAAAACGCCAAGCAGGAATAATTATAAAGGCATTTACCTTTGCTGCCGTTACACCGCTGCTGACCAGGCAGATCTCGGGAAATCAGGAACGCGTTAGCAGATACCCTTATCTAAATATGGGAAATAAAATCAAATGGAATGGTTGAGGTGGGTTTTGTAAGTAAGAGTTTCCGCTGGTATATTTGGTTTGACCTACGCCGCCATACCATTTGGCTTCATCCGCCAGACGCGGCCTTCCGCCTTGTGTACCCGGATCCCAATTTATGTTGACATCCCTAAAAGTAATATCGACTGACTTGCCCCAACAATAAGAGGCACAGGTATTCAGTGTACCTTTCTCCACCACCATGAAATGAACATGATGGCCGGAACTCAGCCCAGTATCGTCAACTTTGGCGATTTTTTGTCCGGCTTGAACATAGGTTCCCTTAATTTTCAAGGCTTCCGGAATACTGTCTTTGGCAAGGTGCAGATAAATCTGATAGGTCCAGGGCGTTGTGGTGCGGTCTTCCAGGGTAATGCTGTTGGTACAGTTTGAAGTCCCATTGACGCAACTATCGCGCCAATGATAGACATACCCGCCTTTGGCTGCCAACAATTCGAACATGGTTCCATCGGCAAAATCAAATGCGTAGGTGCAATAACCGCTGGCACAGCTCGTATGGCCAACAGACCATGTCAGGCGCTTGGTTAGCCCGGATTGCCAGGGGAGGTAATATCCTCCATAGATGTTGCCGGTACTAGTCGCTTTGGAATCATCCACAGTAAAACGCTCAGCAATTTCTGTATCCTTAAACCATGAGTTCAGAAATACCTCGCCAAAGTCAGGATCATCTTCCAAATGGAGTTGCCATTTTCCGATGCTCTCATCCCAGATTGCCAGGATGAGATGAGATTCACGGGCTAACGTTTCACCGGTACTATCGTCATTGGCTGCCATCCATAAGAGGGCTTGGTTTTTATCATCGCTAAATGTGACGTCATCCAGTGTCCAGGATTCGGTTTCGTTTTCAGCCAGGGATTCCGGCAGTTGGGTATACAACAAGGATTCAATCGAGCCGTCAACTGCCGCCGTTCCGGTCGCTCCCGGTATTTGTTTGGATGATAGAGACGAATTCTCATCAAGAATCAGGTAGAGGCTTATGCCAAACAAGATTAACGCGGGGATAAATAAGAACCAATAATGTCTTTTAGGTCGGGGTTCTGGGTCAGTCGAAGGTGAGAAGGTTTGATTTTTCATTATTGTTCGCCAATCCGCAAGATAGATAATAGATTTCAAGGCAATAAGTTGCAATATTTGTACCAATGCCCAAAATGGATCCCGATTTCTGCTCTTTTGCTTGCTTATATCCCCACAGGCAAATTTTGATAGATTTGTGAAGAACTTTTATAAAGATAATTACAGAGTCTTGCCATCGCATGCCGGTTGGTGGAGGGTATGGCATACCCAGATAAAACCTTAAAAAATAAATCCTCCCGGGCAACTTCCGGGAGGGTCGGCAATTTATTTCGATGGCTGCATTGCCTGATGGCTATCTTCCCACACAGTCACTCTATACCCCCGCACACTTTCATTGATGAAAACCGATAACCTAGTCCAGCCATTCTATGATGGTGGCTTCTCCCTGCCCTACACCCACGCACAAGGTTGCCAGACCGTAGAAGGGCCGCTTGGCGGTGGCTGCCCGCCGGCGCATTTCATATAACAAGGTGGTCAGGATGCGCGCACCGGAGCATCCGAGGGGGTGCCCCAACGCTACCGCGCCGCCATTAACATTGGTGATGTCATGGAAAAGCCCCAATTCCCGCATGACAGCCAGAGTCTGGACTGCAAATGCCTCGTTGATCTCAACCAGTGAAAGGTCTTCCACGCCCAGGTTCGCACGGCTCAGCGCTTTACGGACTGCCTCAACTGGGCCAAGCCCCATGATGCGTGGTGCAATCCCGGCAGCCGCTGAACTGACCACTCGCGCCATTGGCTTCAGGTTCAGGCGGCTGGCAGCCTCTTGACTCATCACCAGCAGGGCAGCAGCGCCATCATTCAGCCCGGAAGAATTGCCTGCTGTTACGCTCCCCCCCGTTTTAAAGGCTGGCTTTAATTTGCTCAGCGCCTCAAGGGTAGTATCCCGCCTGGGTCGTTCATCGTACTCCACCAGAAGAGGTTCCCCTTTGCGTTGGGGGATGCTGACGGGCAGGATCTCCTGGGCAAAAACCCCGCGGTCCTGGGCTGCCACGGCGCGTTGGTGGCTGGCAAAAGCAAATTGATCCTGCTCCATCCGGGTGATTCCGGTCAGCTCGGCGATGTTTTCTGCTGTTAGACCCATGGCTTCGGTACCATACAAAGCTTCCATGCGCGGATTGACAAAGCGCCAACCCAAAGCAGTGTCGAACGCGGTCAAATTGCCGCCGCCGCTGTTTTTGGAAAAAGCATAGGGTGCCCGGCTCATGCTCTCCACACCGCCGGCAAGGTAAATCTCTCCCTCCCCGGCGCGGATAGAACGGGCGGCCAGATTCACAGCCGCCAAACCCGAGGCGCACAAACGGTTAACCGTTAGGGCTGGCACTTCAGGGGGCAGCCCGGAGAGCAGTACCGCCATTCGGGCGACGTTGCGGTTATCTTCACCAGCCTGGTTGGCACAGCCAAAAAAGACCTCATCGATAAGCTGAGTATCGAAGTGATTGCGATTAACTATCGCTGCAAGCACCAGGGCAGCCAGGTCATCCGGTCTGACCGCTGCCAATGCTCCATTCAGGTTCCCAATGGGGGTGCGAATAGCATCAACAATAACTGCTTCAGCCATATTTGCTTCTCCTTTGTGGTAATTTCTTACTTGAATTCTACCATCAGGGAGCACTGCCTGCCCCGGGTGGAATTGGTTGGACACCTGCATTATGGCAGAAGAATTACGGTATACTATGAAGAAACAAACCTGCCGAACTCACCAGATTTGGCAGAATATTTTCATGCAATAAGGAGGAAGTGAATGCCCGCCAAGGGATGGGTAGAAATAAACGATTTGTATTGCAAGGCTTGCGAGTTGTGCGTCAGCGATTGTCCAAGCCACGTACTGGCGTTGGATCTGACGCGTCTCAGTGCCAAGGGCTATCATCCTGCCATGATGCTTCATCCGGAAGATTGTACCGGTTGTGGAATCTGTGCGGTAGTATGCCCGGACGCCGCAATCACAGTCTTTCGCGGAGTACGACCTATTGAGGCGCCAACGAGTGAGGTGAATCATGACGCGTGAGTTGATTAAAGGCAACGTTGCCGTGGCGGAAGCCGCCCTGAGGGCTGGATTGGTATCTTATTTTGGTTATCCAATCACCCCTCAAACAGAACTGCTGGAACACCTTTCAGCTCGCATGCCAGAGCTCGGACGGGCATTTGTTCAGGCTGAGAGTGAGTTGGGTGCTATCAACATGGTCTATGGTGCAGCTTGCACCGGCAGACGCACCATGACTTCCAGTTCCAGCCCAGGCGTCAGCCTGATGATGGAAGGTCTATCCTATATTTCCGGAACGGAACTGCCGGCAGTGATTGTGGACGTGGTTCGTGGCGGTCCGGGTCTGGGCAATATTGCTCCCGCTCAGGGAGATTACAATCAGATCGTGCATGGCGGCGGTCATGGGGAGTACCATCTGCTGGTGCTGGCACCGGCTTCCGTCCAGGAAGCGATTGACTTGACCGTCTTGGCTTTTGACCTAGCAGAAAAATACCGGATCGTGGTGGCAATCCTGATGGATGGCAGCCTGGGCCAGATGATGGAACCAGCTGAACTGCCGCCTTTCTTGCCTTTGAAAACCGACATCCCAGATTGGGCTGTCCACGGAGTGCCAGGCAGGCAAAGGCGGGTACTGACCTCCATTAATATTGATCCTCCCTCGCAGGAAATCACCAATATCCGTCTGATGACCCGCTGGCAGGAAATTGAAGCAAACGAAGTCCGTTACAAGGGCTACTATCTTGAAGATGCCGAATATGTGGTGGTAGGTTTTGGCACTGCCGGCAGGATTGCACTTTCAGCAGTGCGCACGGCCCAGGAAAACGGACTTAAAATCGGCTTGCTGCGCCCGGTGACCCTTGCCCCATATCCCTATGAGGTCGTGGCTGAACTCACCCGAAAAGTAAAAGGTTTCTTGGTAGTGGAGATGAATAACGGTCAGATGTTGGAAGACGTACGGCTGGCGGTGGCAGGTAGAAAACCAGTCGAGTTCTACGGCAGGATGGGCGGCATGGTGCCTTACCCTGATGAAGTTCTAAAGGCTATTGAGGAACTGGCTTCCGGACCATTAACGCTCGAAGGGCACCCACGTGATCGTTGGCTCGCTAAAATGCGGGAAGAAATTGGAACAGGAGCCTGAAATGCTTGACACTGATGTTAAAGTAATCTACCAGCGCCCCGCCGGCTTTAATGAGCGGTCCACCCATTATTGCCCCGGGTGTACACATGGTGTTGCCCATCGTCTGATCGCTGAAGTGTTGGAAGAAATGGACGAGTTGGAACATACCATTGGGGTGGCGCCCGTGGGTTGTGCAGTATTTGCCTATAATTATTACACTTTTGACTTTGTAGAAGCCGCCCATGGGCGCGCTCCTGCCATGGCAACCGGCATTAAACGTACCCTGCCTGACCGCATGGTCTTCACTTACCAGGGTGATGGTGACCTGGCTTCCATTGGCATGGGTGAAATTGTCGCAGCCGCCTCTCGCGGTGAACTTTTGACAGTGATTTTTATCAACAATGCCAATTATGGCATGACTGGTGGCCAGATGGCACCTACCACACTGCCCGGGCAAAAAACTACCTCTTCACCTTTAGGGCGGGACGTGGAACGCCAGGGGTACCCCATCCGCACAGCCGAGCTGCTTGCTACGCTGGATGGGGCAGCTTATATAGCCAGGCGCAGCTTGCATGATGTTCGCAACATTCGCAGCGCCAAAAAAGCCATTCGGACCGCTTTTGAAGTCCAAAGACAAGGTCTGGGTTTTTCATTGGTGGAACTGCTCTCCACCTGCCCGACTAATTGGGGGTTGACTCCAACTAATGCCAGGATCTGGTTGGGAGAGCATATGCTGCCTTATTACCCGATCGGAGATTTCAAAGTGTCGCCTGAGATTGCCTACAATCGGGAAAGTGCAGGGAACTAACATGCAAACTGAAATCATCATCTCTGGATTTGGTGGTCAGGGCACTCTTTATGCCGGTCAACTGCTTTCTTATGCTGCTATGGATGAAGGCAAACAAGTAACCTGGATTCCTTCTTATGGACCTGAAATGCGCGGAGGCACAGCCAACTGCACAGTCGTAATTTCCGACCAGGAGATTGGCTCCCCGACTGTCAAATTCCCTAAAGCGGTGCTGGCAATGAACCTGCCTTCTCTGGATAAATATGAAGCACTGGTGGCGCAGGGGGGCTGCCTGGTGATCAACGAATCTATGGTTAACCACGGTCCCAAGCGCACAGACATCCACACCATCACAGTCCCGGCTAATGCCATTGCCATGGAAGTGGGTAATGAACGCGCCACAAATATGGTCATGTTAGGGGCACTGCTGGCTAACATGGAGATTCTGCCCGAAGGCGCTCTGATTCGGGCACTCCGAGCTCACACTGCCCAACGCTTGCAGAAGTTTGTCGAGATCAATATCCAAGCACTGGCGCGCGGAAGTGCCTTTAAAGCTAGCTAAACTTGTAAAACTCGCCATAAACAACTGCTCTGAACAATTTGCTTCCAGGGCAGTTGTTTTGTTTTTATGATCAGTCCATTACGACTTGCTTCAGGGATCAGAGATCTTTGGTCTGCTTCCTCATTCACAAATTACCCTGACTGAATACACCAGTGGCAGATTTTTGCGGTGCTTGGCAAACTCTCCTTCCCATTTTTATAATTTCTGGCACGGTGATCCTATTTACTGCAGTCAGAGCCGTTATAATTGTGCCTACAACCACAATGGAAACCGAATTCATTCCCTCAAAACGAACTGGTTTGGTGGTGATCCTGTTATTGTGCCTCCTTCTCACCGCTGGCTCTGTTTACCTGCTCTTGGATGCTTCGCGGCAGCCACAAGCCCCCGGCTATTGGGTTAAGGTCGTGTTGGGATTCGGGTTTATTGTGCCCTGGTTTAGGCTGATTTATCGCGCCTATGCTCTCATGACCATGCGCTATACTCTCTCCCGGGGCGGGCTTTCACTGCGCTGGGGTTTGCGCAGTGAGGTCATTCCACTGCCAGAAGTGGCTTGGGTGCGGCCTGTTTCGGATTTTGAGGCAAGCCTGCCCCTGCCATTATTTTCCTTGCCCGGCTCCATTTTCGGTAAAAGGCAGGTAAACGGACTTGGATTAGTGGAGTTTGCAGCTTCAGACCGGAATCAACTGGTTCTGGTGGCATGCCGCAAAGTCTTTTATTGCATTTCCCCCCAGGATTCCGTGGCTTTTTCCCATCAAGTGGAGCGTTTGACTGAGCTGGGCACATTTGATCCCTGGCAATCCAGTTCTGAAAATTTTGGCACTTTGTGGCAGCAGGTCTGGCAGGACCGTGCTGCCAGGAGGCTTATCCAAGTCGGGCTGGTAATGGCGCTGCTTCTGCTGGCTTTGGCAGTAATTCTCTCCGGGTTGCGTGAAAGTATCACCTGGGTCAGTCTTGAGGTGGTTTCCTCTCAACGTTTGTACCTGCTGGCATTGCTGGGGGGATTTGCCTGGTTTGCCAGCCTATGGGTAGGGATATTCTTCTACCTGAGAGGAAGCATGGAAAAAACCATGATTTATCTTCTCTGGGGGGCTTCCAGCTTCACCTCCCTCATTCTGGCAGTTGCCATGCTGATTATGAGCTTGTGACCTTTTGGGATAAATAGGAGGGCTTTTTTTCTGACCTGACCCCCTGTCGGACTGCCTTTGAGATATTGTATTCAGAGGGCTTTAATTATTCTTTTCTGTTATATTGGTTCATCGCACCCTTTGGAATACTGCCAAGCTTACCTCTATTTTGAAGCACGTACTTTTGTAGAGTTACTTTAATTTTGATGCAATTCGGTGAATTCAAGCAGGGCTATGCTATAATTCAGAATTCAAAGGTGTCATTCTGACTCCGTGTATTCGCATTGAATCTATGAATATTCTGCGCACTTTACCATCGCCATATTCCAGATCTGCGAAGTGTTGCCTGGTTTTGGTGGGACTTTTGTTTATACTGACAGGCTGCAGCACTTCTACAAACAATTCATCTGCTGCCTCACCACAGTTCACCCCAGAAGCAAGCAACACAGCCACCTCAACGCCTACCTTCACACCCACACCAGTGGTATGGAATACGTTTGCCCCACCCAGCATTGATCCTGTTACACAGGTTCCGCCGGCTGCCTCGCGCCTGACACTCCCTGAGGATGTCAAAGTCTGGTTGTTTTTGGGCAGCGATCAAAATGCACCTTACAAGGGGCGCACCCAGGCTTTTCACCTGCTTTTGGTCAACCAGCGGCTCTCTAAAGCCAGCCTCATCTCACTCCCAGGCACTTTGTTTGTCTACATTCCCGGGCAAACCATGCAGCGCCTCAACACCGCCTACGCTCTTGGCGGGATGGAACTGGTAAGCGAAACGCTGGCATACAACTTCGGCATCAAACCGGATCGTTTTGTAGTGGCGCACCCGGGTGAGTTTAAATGGCTGGTGGATGACCTGGGAGGTCTGGAAGTGAGTGTGTTGTTTCCTATCCCGGATGCCTGCGGCGGTCTGCCGGCAGGTCTGCACACGATGAACGGCGAGAAGGCTTATTGTTATGTTTCATACTTGTCCGGCCAGGATGAGATTGATCGGACAAGAAGGCAGCAGCAAGTGCTGCAATTGCTCTTTACCAAATTAGTCCAGAACGGGAGGTTGGCTCAGGTTCCGGTGTTATATGCTTCTTACCAGAATTGGATTGAGACCAATTTTTCCCTGGATGAGCTGTTGGAACAAGTTCCAATGTTTCTCAGGCTGGGCGACCCGCAGCGTGTGAATTATTTTCTGGTAGGTTGGGGTGAGCTCCAGGAGTGGGAATTACCGGATGGGACCCAAACCAGGGTGTTGCTGCCAGATCAAGCGGCCGTAGCGGAAATATTTAACCAAGCCCTGGAGGCTGTGCTTGAACCTGCCCCGCTAGGAGAGATTGTGCTGACTTACGAAGCCCAACTGACTGCGGCGGTGGCATTGACCCAAACAAACGTTGGCACGTCAAGACCCACTCCCACCCGCATCATGCCCACACTTACGCCGAGGGCGACCACAGGTCCCGCCGCCACGCCGACACTCACCCCGGTACCGGTTCCTACTGCCATTATCCCAACTCTGCCTTACCCGATTGTAACCTTGACTCCACTACCGTACCCATAAGTTGTTTGCCAAACCACAACATGAAATTGAGAAAGATAAGCACACCAAAACCCATGATGACCCTCAGAATTATTCTGGTCTGTGGTGTGTTATTGGGTATCGTATCGCCTGATCCGGTTGCTTCTGTGCCCTTGCCATCTCAGGGTCCGCAGCGTGTGGTTGTTCTGGATGTGGATTACACCACCTACGAATGGTGGCTGCTTTCCTGGAAAACTTCCCAGGTGGTCTGTCAAATTTACGTTGAACATGAATCCTGGCCAGACGAGAGTGAAGTGCTGTACTACTGCGGCAGCGATATTCAGGCGCAGTGGCTAAAAACGGATGCCTGTGTGTATGATGACCAGATTACCAATCCACAAGAGTGCCCGGGTCTGTACCTTCACCTTGCCAATGTAACCCCTTCCCAGCGTAAGGTCGAGGTCAACCTGCCCCCGGCAGAGGTCTTTGTTTCACTCTCGGGCTGCTCGCAACAGACGCCCCGAACCCAGTGTACTGCCTTGCCCTACCTGCGGCTGGAAGCAACCGAACCATTGCCAAATGAACAGATTATCCAGATTCAGGGCACTTTGAACGGGGTACCTTTCAGTTGCCCGGGGAATATGTGTGATTTGCCGCTTTCCCCAACCGGCATGGACGGAGTAAAGGTGATTTTTTGGGCTGAGTCCAGTTATGGGGATGCCAGCGAACAATATGATGCTCAGGTGCGAGTCATTCCCTGGGGAGATTTTGCCAATCCGGATACTGTACCGGCGGATGATCCCGGCTACTATGTGGACGTGCTCAGTTCACAATGGCGCGGGGAGGCTCTTTCATCTTGCTCAACCATCTGGCAGGCTTTCACGCCGGTCGGAGGAGCGCCTGATTGGCTCACAACTCCCAGCTTATCGGAAGAACTGGTGTCGTTAAACGAGTATTACCTGCTGGCCGGATCCCTGATCAAGCAGGGAGCAGTGGATGCCCAAGCTTGTGAAAACGGCGGTCTGGAAGCGAACGGTGCTGCCAATGTATGCGGCATGGAGTTGGCTCGGCCTTACGTGGATGAATGGCAAAACCAGTTTGATGCTGAAATTTTACGGGTAGCTAATGAGACCGGCGTACCGGCGCAGTTGATGAAGAATATTTTCAGCATGGAAAGCCAATTCTGGCCAGGAATTTACGACCGCGTTCAGGAAGCCGGACTGGGTCACCTGAGTGATTTGGGCGCTGATACCGTTTTGTTATGGAACCCAAGCTTCTATACCCAATTTTGCCCCCTGGTGTTATCCGAAGAAACCTGCCAGCGAGGTTTCGGCAACCTGGATGAAGCCCAGCAGGAAATGCTTCGGGGCGCTCTGGTGCAAAAAGTTAATGCCTCCTGCCCGGACTGCCCCGTTGGGATTGACCTGACCCAGGCAAATTTCAGCATCAGCATCTTTGCACGCAGTTTGCTGGCAAATTGTGAACAGGTCGGGCAGATTTTGTATAACACTACCGGGCAGATGGCAGGTCAACTCTCCAATTATGAAGACTTGTGGAAATTTACTCTGCTTAATTACAACGCCGGCTCGGGCTGCCTATCAAATGCGGTGCAGCAAACTGTCCTCAACAAACAATCTCTCACTTGGGTAAATGTTGTCCAGAACTTGGAACCTGCCTGCCAGAGCGGCATCAGCTACGCTGATGATATTGCCAATATGCCTGTCGATCCCATTCCGAATGTGGGTGATTTGCTTGCCACATCCGACCCAGTGACAACCCAAGCCACCCCTGTCTACACGCCAACATCTCGTCCTACTCCCGTTCCAACCTCTATATTACCCACCCAACCTACAGCCACCCAACGCGTTTATCCCCTTGTTACGCCAACTGCTACTGTACCACCAGAATACCCTTAATCAGGCAGCCAAGCACGTTTTTAATTGGAGAACAAGTTCATAGGTTAAACATTGCCTGAACGCAGATTTTCCAATTCTGCTTCCAACTCGGCACGCTTCTCTTCGCCTGCTATTTGAACTTGATCCTGAATATTCTTAATGTACCCGTGCACAGTTGATTTGAATTCATCGCCTGTGAAAGGAGTAAAAAGCAGCACCAGTGTGCTTCCGACCAGCCCGCCCAAGAGTGCTCCTGTCAGCCAACTTTTTGTCTTACTCATCGTAGGTCCTTTTCTTAGCTCTGTTTTGTTAAATTATAAGGTAATTTCCGCTTTCCCACAGGGTTTGAATAGCCTTTTTGAATAGAAAAGATAGTTCCTTCAAAAGGAATTACAGTTGCAGAGGTACGGATTGGCGTCATTGACGCTGCGATAAATCTTATTTTTTGTAGATAACAATCTTGGTCAGATCATCCTTCAGGATGACTGTCAATCCGCAGAGGGGATTTGCCAAGTTGTTTTTTGGGGGGACATTCAGAGGGTAATAGGGTTTGCAATGACCCGCTTAGCCCGACCGGTGAATTAATTGCTTCCAAGGTTACATACATAGCATGGTGCTGCCTTTTTTAGGTGGAAGACAAGGCTTAAGGTACAATCAGGGCAGTTATGGATGATTTACTCAATCTTCTCAATCCGCAACAACAAAAAGCGGTAGCCACACCAAACGGTCCTACGCTGGTGTTGGCAGGCCCCGGCTCTGGGAAGACCCGTGTATTGACCTATCGGATTGCTTACCTAGTCGGGGTGATGAACATCCCGCCCCATCACATCCTGGCGGTGACCTTCACCAACAAAGCTGCCAAAGAGATGGCTGCACGGGTGGAAAAAATTCTGGGAGAAGCAGCTCAAGGCATGTGGCTGGGTACTTTTCATGCGATCTGCGGGCGTATCCTGCGCCGGGAGGCAGAGCTTTTGCCAGTAGATCGGAATTTTGTCATCTTTGACGCTGACGATCAGGTGGCATTGATGAAAGAGGTTATTCGCGAATCCCACCTGGATGAAAAGCTCTTTCGGGCTGAATCGGTGCTGGATGCCATCTCACGGGCAAAAAACGACTTGATACTTCCAGAAAATTATCCTGTTCAAAATTTTCGGGATGAGCAAGTGCGCAAGTTCTATATCCACTACCAACAGCAGTTGGTACGCAACAACGCCATGGATTTTGACGACATGCTGGTCTATACCAACAATTTGTTTGAACAGTACCCGTTGGTGCGCGATGCCTACTCTCAAAAATTTGAACACATCCTGGTGGATGAATTTCAGGATACCAACTTATCTCAATATGCCATTTTGCGCAATTTGGCGACCAAACATCGTAATTTATACGTGGTTGGCGATGAAGATCAATCCATCTATCGCTGGCGCGGGGCAGATTACCACAATATTCAGCGTTTCCAGAATGATTTCAAAGACTCGCAAACCCTCCTGTTGGAACAAAATTACCGCTCCACTCAGACTATTTTGGACGGTGCCATGGCGGTGATCGACCGTAACCCTAACCGTACGCAAAAGCAGCTTTTCACCGAGCAGCAGAAAGGCGAAAAAATCACCCTGTTCGTGGCAGTAGATGACCGTGAGGAAGCCCAGTTTGTGGCAGATGCCATTCAACGCGCGATCCGTGTCAATAAAATCAACCCCAACGCTTTTGCGATCATGTACCGCACCAATGCCCAATCCCGCTTATTAGAAGAAGCTTTCCGTCGGGAAGGTATCAGCTACCGGCTGGTCGGGGCACAGCGCTTTTACGGACGGCGGGAGGTCAAAGACGTAATTGCCTTCCTGCGTCTGATCCACAATCCTAAGGATGAAATCAGCCTGAGGCGGGTGATCAACCTGCCGCCGCGTGGTATTGGGGATAAATCGTTGGAAAAATTGGCTCAAGTGGCACAAACGAGCGGGTTAACTCTGGGGGAAACTGTCTACAATTTAGCACAGCCGGATGGTAAAACCTTGTTGGAAGAAATGGGCAAAGAAGGCTTGCGCCTGGCTCAATTTGGTAAGTTGTTTTCAGACTGGCGGAAAAGCGCACAGACGGAAAGCCTGGCAGGTCTGTTTGATAGGGTGCTGAGCGATGTTGGCTACCAGAGTTACATTCAGGACCACAGCGAAGAGGGGCAAGACCGCTGGGAAAACGTGCTGGAATTGCGCCAGGTGATACTGGAATATGAGGGGCAGGGACTGGGAAGCTTTTTGGAAGCCATGGCGTTGGTGGCAGACCAGGACACGCTGCCCGAAACAATGGACGCCCCCACCATGCTGACCTTGCACGCCGCCAAAGGCTTGGAATTTGACCATGTCTTTATCACAGGTCTGGATGAAATGTTGTTGCCACACAACCGCTCACGCGATGACGAAGAGGCTCTGGCGGAAGAACGCCGACTGCTTTATGTTGGTATTACCCGCGCCCGAAAACATCTGACCCTGACAAGGGCGCAACGCCGCCGCAGCCCTTATGGCAGCTATGAAGACACCCTGCCTTCAAGATTCTTGGATGATCTGCCAGAAGATCTTTTGCAGGGTAGCCCACGCGGGTTACCCTGCCGGTTGAGCAATCAAAATCGCCCTGCCTATTCGCGCTGGGAAACCCCAGCATACCTGTCCAGGGCGCGAGTAAACAACGAACCCGCCAAGACGAAATATCACACTGGTATGCAAGTGCGCCACAGCACTTATGGGCGCGGAGTGGTCAAGACCAGCAAGCTAGAACATGGCGACGAGACGGTGGAAGTTTATTTTGAGGGATACGGTTTAAAAGCCCTGGTGGCTTCCCTGGCAAAGCTCGAGATACTCTAATTATTTATCCTGGCATACCCAGTTGATAAGTTAATATAAAATTAGAATATGCGCTCCAAACGTTGGTTTCTCTTGATGGTATTGAGCTTGGTTCTGGCTGCTTTGGCATGCCGGTTCAGCGCGCCTACTCCAGTTTCCTGGCTGCCGACAACCACCGCCCTGGCACACAATCAGACCCAAACAGCTCTCTCAGAGAGGCAAACTGCCTCTCCAGTTGCGCCAACCAGCCTGCCTACTACCGCAACGCCTACAGCGCTTTCGCCTACACCCACTCTGATTGAAGACGGACCTTGGCTGGTTTTCCCCAATGAAGCCGGCACCGGACTTTATGCACTGGATCGAGATACCGGCAGTCTTTATCCAATTGACTTGCCGGCCTTGGTGGCGCCCGGTGATGTATTGGATGGCAGAGCGCCAAACGGTTCACAACTGCTTGTGCGGGCAGGCAACATGGAAGAACTGGATGAATTGGCTTTTTATCGATGGGTAAGCCCGCATAAGCCACCAGATAAGGTAACGCCGCTTCTCTCTGTAGGGCTACAGCAGGCGATTATCAACCAGGATAAAGGTCAAGCACTTATGGCGCTCCGGGCAGTCCAACAGCCACATGCAATCAGCTGGTCGAAAGATTCTAAAATGGCAGTCTTTTCTGCCGCCCTACATGGTCAGTCCAGCGAGATTTACCTGTATAAGCCCGCCACGGATTCACTTCAGCGTCTGACTGCCCGGTATCAGCAGGATATTTCTCCGCTCTGGTCGCCTGGTTTGGAATGGGTTGTGTTTCAAGAAGTGGATACTTACTTGACTCCCAACGCATGGGAAGTCTCCTTGGTAGCCGGTTTGAGTATGCCTGATAATGCCATCACCCGCTTCTTATATGTCCCCTCATCCGAAAGCGTTGAAGAAATCTTTGCGGGGTGGACCAACGAGTTGTACCTTTTGAGTTACACCAAGACCGAGCAGGGCGGTAAAACCTTGCGGCTGACTAATATTAAAGCCGGCAAGCCAACCATTATTTTTTCGGGGGCTTTCAAAAATCTGGTGCTTGATCCGGCAACAGGCGATATTGCCCTATATGTGGACCCGGAATCTGCCAGGCAAAACGAACAGACACCCGGAATCTATTATTCCCAAAACGGTGGTGTTTACTTCCACAAGTTGCTGGAGGGAGAGTATGACCATCTGAACTATTCCTCCGCACTGGGGCATTTTTGGGTTTCGCGAAATAACACTGTAATCGAATTTAATAGCAGCGGGATTATTTCAACGCTTTTGCAGGAAACCAGGGTCAGCTATTCCCCCAATGCCAACTGGATTATCGCTTATGGGGAAAACGGAGCCCGCTTGTATTCAGGCGAAGGCACCAGATTGCAGATCCTCAGCCAGGAAGCTGTGGAAACGGTGATTTGGCAAGAGAATTCCCAGGGTTTTTACCTGCTACAGGCTGACGGGCTTTATCAGAGGCAGTTCCCGCTGTTGCAGCCCCAATTGTTGTGCGCTGATGTTTACCGCCAGGACGAAGCCCTGTTTATCTGGCTAACTCCCAATTAAGCTTTATATTTTCCGGTAGTACAAGCCTGGTTTTGACGTGAGCGAAGCCGGCATTGTATAATCACCCCAAGGCGTAAAGGAGGTGTTTATGAAAACAGAATTTACCTGGTACGGCCATGCTACCCTTGGTCTATTTACAGGGGGCTATCACCTTTTGATTGATCCTTATTTTACTGGCAACCCGGTAGTTAAAGTTGGGGCAGATCAAGTCCCGGCGGATTACATCCTGGTCACACACGGGCATGGTGACCACATCGGCGATGCAGTCGGGATTGCCAGGCGGACTGGCGCCACTCTGATTGCCAATGCGGAAATTTCGGACTGGCTTTCTGCCCGAAAGTTGAAAGTGCATGCCCAGCATATCGGTGGCGGTTTTAAATACCCATTTGGCTACCTGAAACTGACCATGGCGGTGCACGGTTCCGCTCTACCGGATGGCAGCAATGGAGGCAACCCGGTCGGCTTCCTTTTAACTACCCTTACGGGCAAGAAAATTTATATGGCGGGGGATACCGGTTTGTTTGGCGATATGCACCTGATTGGTGAGGAAGGCTTGGACCTGGCAGTAATTCCGATTGGCGATAATTACACCATGGGCCCGGATGATGCCTTGCGTGCGGTGAAACTTTTAACTCCCCGGGTGGTCATCCCGATCCATTACAACACCGTTCCACTGCTCAGACAAGACCCTTATACGTGGAAGCAGCGTGTGGAAGAACAAACCGACACCCGGGCGGTCATTCTGGATCCGGGTGGCATATTTCAAGTGGAAGAGTGAGAAAAATGAACCAGAGTGAGACTATTGACCCCAAAAAAAGACGCATTCCGCCAGGTCAGCTGCTGACTTCGCGCTTCCCAGTCTTGCATTATGGGCCTGTGCCCAGATTTAATCCGCAGAACTGGACTTTTAAAGTGTGGGGTGAGGTAGAAAAACCTCTGACTCTTACCTGGCAGGAGTTTTCTGAACTGCCCCGCACCAAATTGAATATGGATATCCACTGCGTCACCACCTGGAGCAAGTTGGATACCCAATGGGAGGGCGTCAGCTTAAAGACCCTCAAGGAATTGGGATTGGTGGTTCCTACTGCTGATGCCAGGTTTGTGATCCAACATGCTGAATATGGATTTACCGCTAACCTGCCAATTAAGATCACCATGGCAGAAAACTTTCTGCTCGCAACGCATTACGATGGCAAATCACTTACTGCAGAGCATGGCGCACCACTGCGAGGTGTGGCAGGTGCCATTCCCGGCAGGGATGACTTGAAGGACGTCTATTTGTGGAAAGGCGCCAAGTGGCTGCGTGGATTGGAGTTTACTGTACAGGATCACCCCGGTTTTTGGGAGCGGGCCGGCTACCATAACGAAGCAGATATCTGGCTGGAACAAAGGCGGGAAGGATATTAGTTCCGCCCGGGCAGTCGGGAAAACAGATTTTACGGCTTGGTCTAAAAATGGGTAAAAACCTTTGGCAAGGCTTGTTCTGCTCGCCAACGTCATTATGGTTATCGACTTGGAAGAAGCTGTAAAACCCGCTTATTTTCTCGCCATGGACAAATAATCTTATCGTTGTAATCAAGAGTAGATACTAAAACCGCCTGCTGAAGCAAAACCAAAGAAAAGCTTTTGTTGAGCAGATGAGGGAACAGTTCGATACTTGAAGTGTATCTGCCCAACTTGTACAAGGTGATTAATCACCTAAACATATAAACGATATAATTTTTATCGACAATTTATCATATGGAGAGCAATGAAAAAGAATCGAAATATCCTGTATATTATGGCATTGGTAATAGTGATTGTGATCGCTGTTGTGGTCAGCCAAGGAAATCAGTCAAAGGCAGAAGCTTCCTTTCTTGAGAAATATGGTTTACAAAACCTTGATACCCAACAGATTGTCTACAAGCTGGATAGTTCTATTGATGAATCCTCAGCCATGTCAGCAAGCATCACTGGCGAACAATTGGTATTAAGTGATGAAGAAACCACCCTCAAACTTGATCTTCCTGAAGATTCGTTTTATCTTTCTTTTGCGCCTTATGTTGAATCTACGCATCCCTGTGCAATCCACAGTCTCAGCTCTTGCCGGGGTGAACTAGTGGATAAAACGATGCATGCAACCATCACAGATTCCAATGGCAAGGTCTTGGTTGACTCTGATCTGACCACTATGGCAAATGGTTTTATCGGCATATGGCTCCCGCGCGATATTGACGCCACTCTTCAGGTGGAATACGAAGGAAAAACAGCCCAAGCAGCCATTTCCACATTTGCTGAAAGCAATACCTGCCTGACCACTGATTTGAAACTCAATTGAACCCGGGTTTGGAGCATAAATAAAAGCCGACTTTCTGAGTGCCAAGCCGGCTTTTTCGTTTTCTGATTTGAAGGAATAAATTGGTCTAGATCTTATTCTGGCGCCACATGTAAAAACCCAATCCCAGCCCCGCCAGTAAGAGCACAAGCCCGACGATACCGAGGACCGGAACTCGGCCAGCCGCTTCGCTGGCAGCTTGTTGGGCAGGAACCGAACTGGCAACCTGTGCGCCAAAGTCCACGGTGGCTTGTTCGCCGGCTTTGACCTCCAGCGGATAATTGGTGATAGTAGTGGCATTGAAACCATCGGGAATGGCAACTGTAATGTTGTAACTGCCTTCCGGAATGTTTTCAAAACACAAGGGGTCAACTTCGTCGGGATTGCCAGCCACAGTGTTGCCCGTCAGGGAAACATTGCCAAGGCGGTCATTCAAGCTGACCACGCCGCCGTAAAGGTAGGTTTCACCTTCCGTACGCATACCGGTTCCGTCCAGGTCGTTGAATAAAACCACGCACACTTTGGCAAATCCGGGTGCGGGGGTGGGGGTTGGGGTGATCAGTTCAGGGGCGGTGGTAGCGGTGGGCATGGCAGTTTCGGTCAGCGCCGGGGCAGCCACTGTGCCAAGCAGGATTTTTGTTCCGGTTACCAGCGTGCATTCCTCATCCAAACCGTTTAAACGGATGATATCGCTGATGGTAACATTAGTCAGAAGGTATACTTTAGTGCAGGTATCACCTTCTTCGACAGTGTAGTAAATTCTTCCGTTGGCATCCGGAGTGGGCGTCTGGTAGGTTGCCTGAGCCTCGGCTGGTGAGAAGTTGATTAGGGTCAGAGAAATAATACCCAAGCCCAACAGGATGACAAAGATCGACAGGGGGAGTAGAAATCTTTTCTGATTTTTCATATTGTCCTCTCAATCGCATTATAACATTATAACCAAATTAATACTCCTTGCGCAAGTTTTATTCAGTGAGGGTGTTGAAAAACAAGTTTAAAATTGACTATTTGACCAACCTATGATTCAATTTCAAGTATCTATGCAACCGAGGTGATCAAAATGGAACATGAGCGCTTTGCCGAGACAGGCCGTAACTCCTTTTATGGAGAATATCTGTATGATCAAGTGGTAGCGCGGGATCATTTTCTGCGTAAATTAGAGCAGGTTATCGAATGGAAGCGCTTCACCGGCAAGCTGATCCGGTTGTACAAAGGAGAAGGGCTGGTCGGTCGTCCGCCCTTTGACCCGGCGCTGGTGCTCAAGGTGGAGTTGGTTGCTTATCTGTATAACCTTTCGGAACGGCAGGTTGAGGTCTATATTAACGAGAACTTGCCTGCGAAGTACTTTGTGGGGCTGGCAGTGGATCAAAAAGCTCCGGATCATTCCACGCTGACAGTATTTCGCGAGCGGCTGGTGGAACGCGGCAAACTGAAGGTCTTTGAAGAAATGCTGGCCGAGATTGTGGACATTGCCCGTCAAAGCGGGGTTCAATTTGGAACCATCCAGATCATCGATAGCGTTCACAGTGTGGCCAACGTGAACACCGCCAAAGATAAAAAGCGGGAAAAGAAAGGCAAAGGGCCGCACGATCCGGATGCTCGTTGGGGTGTCAAGCACAAACGGAAAGTCAAAACAGAAGAAGGCAAGGAAATCGAACAAACCGAATACTTCTATGGTTACAAAGCCCATGTCAGCTTGAATGCGGAAGCGGGTATGATCACCAGTCTGGAAGTTACCTCTGGAGAAGCCTACGATGGACATCATTTTTGCTCGTTAGTGGATCACGACCTAAAACAGCAACTCCCGCTGGATACCTATGCAGGAGACAAAGGATATGATGATGGCGAAAACCATTATTATTTGGGGCTTCGCGGACTGCATTCTGCCATCCATTTGAAGGACAGCCGTATCAAAAAGAAAGATGATAACAAAGAGGTCTGGCTGGAGTTGATCAAAACACCTCATTACAAACAGGGTTTGAAAGAACGCTATAAGATCGAGCGCAAGTTTGGGGAGGCCAAACAAGGACATGGGTTTGGACGCTGCCGCTATGTTGGGAAAACGCACTTTGCAATCCAGGCCTTTTTCATGGCAATCATGCTCAATCTCAAGCGGATGGTCAAAATCCTGACCGGGGTAGGTTTCAAGACACAAATGGATCCGGTCAGGTAACCAGGGGAAACCTGTCGAAATTGCCCGAAAGGAGGCAGAAAGTATCGGGATGTAGACCAATTTTGAGTCGTAATTGTGCGTAATTGCTTATTTTAGCGGGTTGAACCGCTTCCAAGTCATCAGTTAATACCTCTTATTGGTTTATTTCAACACCCTCA
>JBAQLH010000007.1:0-122938 GCA_049301715.1 Anaerolineaceae bacterium | reverse complement strand
TGAAGGGAAACAGGTTGAGGAGAGCCGGGCGGAAATGGAACTCGAAACCGACTTCCCTGCCCCCACGGCGCCGCCAAACCTGACAATCGTGCCGGAAACACCATTTCCAACCATCGTGTGGCCCACCGTCACCCCGTTACCTTCACCTTCTCCGTCACCCACAATCACGCGAACCCCCACCCTTCCAGTATATCCATAGGCGGTTCTTTGTAATCCCCAATATCTTCCAAGGAGAGTAAAAGCTCCCCTTGGAAGTGTTTTATTACCCGCCAAATGAAATTTTTAGGAGGTAAATACCTTACCAATAAAGCATACAATCCGACATGTTCCATCTGGATGGAACCGTCCTGAAGATCAGACAGGTAAATTATTGTACTGGCTGAAACCGACAACCATGTGCTGCCAGCTTTCCCAACATCGCCAAGATAAGCCAAGTTAACAGCATGTAAAAGTTGCGCTAAGGCAGAGAGCCTCACAAATCCATTCCAGTAACGGTTTATAATAGGAAACAGTATTTTAAAAAAGACCACATAAAACATCCTGGATAAACCTTTCTGAACCGCTCAAGTTAACAATTCAATAGAAAGGCTCTGCAAACCTGTGCGAGGAGAATATGACCCCTATTCTTGAAGTTCACAATCTTGTGAAGAAGTACGATGATTTTACAGCGGTCAATGGAATTTCTTTTACCATTGAAGAAGGTGAAATATTTAGCTTGCTTGGTCCAAACGGAGCAGGCAAAACCACGACTATCTCCGTTCTTTCCACTCTTTTTACCCCTACCAGCGGGGATGCCACCTTGTGTGGGCACTCCATCACCAAAGAGCCCATGGCGGTCAAACGCTGCATCGGGGTAATTCCTCAGGAGTTGGCATTATATGAGGACCTGACCGCCATGGAGAACCTTAATTTCTGGGGGCAGATGTATGGCCTTTCCGGAAGGGCGCTTTCCAGCCGGATTGATGAGGTATTGGAGCAAATCGGCTTGAAGGACAAAGCCAAACAACGCATCAAGACCTATTCAGGCGGCATGAAACGGCGCGTCAATATTGGCATCGGGCTGCTGCACAAACCCAAACTGCTCTTCATGGATGAACCTACCGTCGGGATTGACCCCCAATCGCGCCGTGCCATCCTGGATTCGGTTAAAGAACTTAATCGCCAGGGAATGACCATCCTCTATACCACGCACTACATGGAAGAAGCCCAGGAGCTTTCTAACCGGGTCGGCATCATTGATCACGGCGAATTGATCGCTCTTGGCACCCAGGCAGAACTTACCCGCCAGGTTGACGAATTGGATACTCTGGTGCTGCACTTAGGCGAAAACGAAGATCCCCAGCCCCTGGTGGATAAACTGCAAACCATGGCTGGCGTCCGCAGCGCTGATGCCACCGACCACGAGATTTCCATCATAACACCTTCGGCAGAAGAAATGATCGCGCCGGCCGTGACTTGCGCTAATGAAATTGGGTACAAGATACACTCGATCGATATCCGTGAGCCAAACCTGGAGGCTGTCTTCCTGCACCTGACCGGTCGGGCTTTAAGGGATTAGAGGGGGAGTTATGAACAAGTTTCTTTTGATAGCCTGGAAAGATCTGAAGCTAATTTTCCGTGACCGCTCTGCCCTGATCCTGATGCTCCTGGCTCCATTTCTGATTACCCTTGGCATGGGCTTTATCACCGGCCGCTTTTCTGGCAGCAGCAGCTCTGGGATTGCCGACATCCCCGTTGCTATTGTCAACCAGGATGAAGGGCAGCTTGGTCAGACGCTTATCGATGTGTTTGAATCCCCCGACCTGGACGATCTGGTGAATGTCACTCTGCTGTCCTCTCCCGCTGAAGCCAGGCGGCTGATTGACGAAGACCGATTCTCGGCAGCCATCCTCATTCCTGAAGGGTTTACAGCCTCCACCACCCCGGAACAAGACTCACAAAATCCTTCTGAGGTCATCCGGATCGAGTTTATCTCCAACCCCAATTCACCGACTTATTCCGGCATCCTGCGCAGCATACTGGACTCTTTTCTCAATCAGGTCGAGGTAGGTCGCATCGGTGCCCAAATCACTGTGACACAATTGATCCAGGATGGCTTAATCACACCGGATCAAGCAGCGGAGGTTGGTCAAGCTTTCAGTGAAAAGCAAGCCCAAAATGCAGCTGCCGACTCCACTATCAGCCTTAACAACGTTACCGCCAGTGGAACCGCCGTTCAGTATGACACGATGGCTTACCTGGCGCCAGGCATGGCATTAATGTTCCTGATGTATACGGTGACCTACGGCGGGCATTCCTTCCTTTGGGAAAACCGGCAGGGAACGCTGCCGCGCATGCTGCAAACCCCCACCACATCCGTTCAAATCCTGGGCGGTAAAGCGTTTGGCATCTTCCTCACCAGCGTGGTGCAACTGCTGATCCTGATTGGGGGGTCGTCGCTGCTTTTTAACCTGAAGTGGGGGAACTCGTTGGGTGTGCTGGTGCTGGTGCTGGCTGCAGCCTTTGGAGCTACCGGCTGGGGCATGATTCTGGCTGCCTTCTTTAATACTCCCGGACAGGTATCTTCGGTGGGGTCCGCTTTGATGCTGATCTTCGGAATCGTCGGGGGCAGTTTCTTTGATATAAGTCAGTTGCCAGGTTGGGTCGCCGCCATTGGTAAAATCAGCCCCAACAGTTGGGGCATCCGGGGTTTCACCACCCTGGCAGGAGGCGGAACCTTAAAGAATATCCGTACACCTGTTTTTGCCCTGCTGACTATGGGGGTGGTGCTCTTTTCAATTGCATCCGTCCGGATGCGCCAGCGCGGTTTGGCCAGAAAGTGACAGGGCAACTGTGAAAAAAATATTTGCCATTGCTCTCAAAGACATCACCTTACGCTTTACCAGCCCGGCAGAGTGGCTTTACTTCCTGATTTTGCCTATTTTGTTCACCCTGATCATTGGTGGAGGAACCGGCAGCTCAGGTGACAGCCGGGTGAGTTTTTACGTAGTGGACGAAGCCAATACCAGCCTTTCTGCCCACCTGCTGGATACTTTAGAAACCTCCACCTCTATCCGACCGTTTGTCAAAACCAAACAGGAAGCTCTTTCCGACCTGGATGAACGGAGCATTTCAGCAGTATTGATTCTTCCTGCCGGATTCGATTGGGACGTTCTTGAGAATGGCTCGGTTGAGCTCGAATTGCGCCAATTGCCCAATAACACGGATGCACTGGCGGTGCAGCAAGGTGTCCAGGCAGCCATCAGCCAGATCGGCAGCTCGGTAGAAATTGCCAAAGCAAGCCTGGAACAAGCTGAATCTCTGCAAGGTTTTGAAAGTGAAACGGAACGTCAGGCATACTTTGACCAGGTCTTAGCCTCTGCCCAGGAACAAATGGATGCCGCCCCCCAACGCGTGACTGAAACCATCGGCAATACTGCCGACCAGATCGAATATGACTCCAATACCAACAGCTCCGTTGGTCAGATGATCACCTGGGTCTTTATTCCCCTGATCGGACTTTCCGCCATGCTGGCATACGAGCGCCAGATCGGCACGCTGAAAAGGATCCTGACTACCCCGACCAGCCGAGCCACCTATCTGACAGGCACGGTGGTTGGCCAGGTTGCCACCGCCCTGGTGCAGATGACCATTCTGGTTCTGTTTGGCAGCCTGGTTCTGCACATAAATTGGGGAAACTCCCCGTTGGCAATCGCCATGATGTTAATTTCCTCCACATTGGCGGCTGCCGCTCTGGGTACCATGCTCGGTACAATGGTAAAAACCGAGGCACAAGCCAATGGCCTGAGCACCCTGATCGGTATGGTCATGGCAATGATGGGCGGCTGCTGGTATCCGCTTGAGTTATTTCCCCAGTCGATCCAGCAAGCGGTCAAGATTTTTCCCACTACCTGGGCAATGCAGGGCATGCTGGATATCACTTTGCACGGTCAAGGACCTTCAGGGGTGCTGCTGGAGATGCTGGTGTTGTGTGGTTTTGCACTGGTGTTCTTCACTATTGGGGTCCGGCGCTTCAAGTACGAATAGTCCCAGGTTGTGTGCCGTTTCTCCTGTAATCAGGCAGGGAGCGAACTGACTCGCTGACAGGGCGGGAACCTTCCCAAAATAAAGTTTGGGAGGAGCGGTAAACGGGCAGACATACGGTTCAGCCAGACCAAGTGGTGGATGTGGAAGATTAGGTGAGTGACTGAGCGGCAAATCCGGCATCCGTACTCCCCTGCGGGGTAAACAGATTAGTGTGGAACAGGAATTGCACACAAGTCAATCCTCCACGAGCCACAAGCGAAATCCAGCATTTTTCCTGCTGGCTTTGGGACTGGATAGGATTATTGTCGCCATATCTTAATAATTCCCAACCCCTCACCTCCCTTGCACCCTTTGTTCTGCTCATGAAAACCTCAATTTACCTATATGTCACTCCGAAAGCGTCACACACAGCCTCTGTCCGAAATGGGAATATTATGTTGGTTTTTACGTCTTGGTTGGCCTGGTCAGGGCTGCCCCCCATTTCAGCCTGATTAAGGTTATACTCCCCATTAAAGCTTATATTGCCCTGAAAATCTTGCCGGTATTTATGCTACACTCTTGCGGTACCTGATTAATCATCTGCAGAAGGAAGTCGAGGAAAGTCCATGACCGCTAAAACCAATGAAACCACATCCAAGCGCTATGTCATTATCGGAGCCGGAATTGCCGGTGTGAGTGCCGCTGAATCCATTCACAAGACCGATCCGAATGCTGCCATCACCCTGATCTCTAACGAAACTGAACCGCCCTACTTCCGCATGAACCTGACCCGCTACCTGGCTGGGGAACTGGATAAAAACAGCTTGGACCTGCACAATCAAGCCTGGTATCAGGAAAACCAGATCGACCTGCGCCTAGGCGCTACCGTAACTGATTTGCTGCCTGATGAAAAACAGGCAATTCTGGCTGACGGCAGCCAGATTCCTTACGACACACTTATACTGACCACCGGCGCAGCCCCCTTTGTGCCGCCTTTCCCCGGCTCCGACCTGCCCGGGGTACAGACCGTTCGTACCATTCATGACGCCAATATCATCCTGGACACCTGTCAGACCCCCGTTCAGGTGGTGTGCATCGGTGGAGGTCTGCTTGGCTTGGAAGTCGCCGGCGCCATTGCCCGCCGGGGAGTCAAAGTTACCGTGTTGGAAAGCCTGGCCTGGCTGCTTCCGCGCCAGTTGGATCAGCCTGCCAGCCAGATTCTGCAGAAGAAAATTGAGGACATGGGTATCTCGGTCGTCGTAGGCGCACGCACCCAGGCTCTGGTGGGGGAATCCCACGTCAGTGGGGTTCAGCTTGAAGAGGACCGCCTGCTGCCCGCCGACCTGGTGGTAATCAGCGCCGGGGTTACCCCCAACATTGAACTGGCTCGCAAAGCCGGCTTGGAGCTCAATCGGGGCGTTCTGGTGGATGACCAGATGCGCACCTCCAACTCAGATGTGTACGCTGCCGGTGACGTTGCTGAGCATCACGGGAGATTGTACGGCTTGTGGGCACCAGCCAAGAGCCAGGGCAGCATCGCCGGGTTTGTCGCTGCCGGCAAGGAGGTCGTTTTTGCCGGGGATCCGCCTTCTGCTCGATTAAAAGTGCTGGGTATTGACCTCTTCAGTATTGGCCAGTTCACCCCGCAGGATGAAAACGATATTACCCTGACCGAGGAAGTCAATGGCAGCTACGCCAGTTTTGTCTTCCGTCAGGATGTATTGATCGGCTCGATTCTGCTGGGCGATGCCAGCCTGGCCGGAAAAGTCAAGTCCGCTGTGGATGGCAAAAAGGATTTCAGCACTCAGCTTTCGGATGGATTAACGGCGGCTGGATTGAAAGAACTGCTTAAGGGCTGATACGTACCGGTTAGGTGAAGCGGGTGTTTGGTTTCTCTTAATCCTGATTGGCTCCCGAGCGCAACCGACTCCTCAAAGACGCGCCATCCGCTGGAGCTTACAAGAAGGGATCGGTTTACCGGTAAAGGATGGAGACCGGCGGTCAAAACCGGTACTCAGCACTTCCAATGGGCTTCGTATTCAGAAGAGCAGCGTAAACAGGGGGATTCCCGCTTTCCTGAACTTACATAAGCAGATCGTCTTAAACCTCGAGCATTGTGGCTGACGAGTGTTCCACCTTTTCAATTCTGACATGTACTCTCTAAAGATCCCTACTCGACAATGGTTTCCCATAGAAAAGAAATTCTTTAGTCTGCTAGAAGGAACTGATCATGATACATGCCCGTTTTTACGGTGCAGATAATTTTGGATCTCGGGTGGAAAATCACGTAGTGATGGATGAATAGAGATTAAGCAATTTGATTCGACCGTCCCAGTACTAAATTCCCAAAGAATTAACGCGTGGGCGCTATTTTGTTACTCTGAAAATTGGGTAGAAAGAACAGCAATTCTCATTTTGAATAAGACTGGGGCGGTCATATTTTGTAAAACAGGCAAAAACTCAACAAATGTGGGAACTCAAGCCTCTTTTAGTTCAGCTTTTAACCCATTTGCAGGAAATTTGCGCTCCCAAAATGCCATAATGAGATTTGCTGTGGAAAGAAGGGTGAATTCCTGGTAGACAAATTCAGGTTGGTTTGCTATAATCTCAACACTTTGGGCGCGTAGCTCAGTTGGTTAGAGCGCACGGTTCACATCCGTGAGGTTCGTAGGTTCGAGTCCTATCGCGCCCATATGTTCTAATTTCAACGAGGAAAATCTTCAAAATTTGAACTGTTGACATCACGGATTTTTGACTTTAGACATCACGGTTTTTTCTCAGAAAGGCACCAGGTATAAAAAAAAACTGGTGCTTTTTTATATCCCACACCAGAACAAACATTATCAACACTATGTCGGAAATTCTGGAGACCTCACGGATGAAAAACTTCACGCTTTATCAAATGATTGATGGCTATATGCTTTATGCGGAGTCTATACTCTCTCCTCACACCATCGCTGACTACAGCAACACCTTCAAAAAATTAACCACCTATCTTGGAGATGATCTCCCAGCCTGCGACATTGATACATCTATGATTGAGGGTTTCATGGCGGCCCAGAAAGGACTAAAAAAGAAAACGTTGCTGAATTACCATACCGGGCTATCTGCGCTCTGGCAATGGGGGGTAGCACGATCAATAGTACCTCAAAACACTATCCGCCTCATCACTCCGCCAAAACCAGAAGTGACAGATATCCAGCCATTTACTGCAGAGGATATAAGGCTCATCCTGGCCTCACTCAACAAAACCAAGCCATATTACAGTATAGGCCGGCGGGAAGTAATGAACACACTCCATTTTGTGGACCGCTATCGAGCGATGATTCTATTACTGTTAGATACTGGAATCCGCGTCTCTGAGTTCTGCGATCTCAAGATTAAAGATGTGGATTTGCGTAACCGCAATATCTTTGTTATGGGTAAGGGTAGTAAGGAGCGTACAATTCCATTTTCGCCCAGGACGGGGCAAACGCTCTGGCGCTACTTAACGACCAAACCAGATCAAACTCTATATCAGCCGGCATTTTCCACCGATGACGGGCTGAGACTGGATCGGGCAAACGTCCTGCGCCAATGCCAAAGGATCGGTGCCCGGGCTGGTGTCCAGGATTGCCACCCACACCGCTTCCGCCACACTTTTGCGATCCAATATCTGCGCAACGGAGGCGATATCTATACCCTACAAAAGATACTCGGGCATTCAACCCTGGACATGGTCAAGCGATACCTAATGATTGCTCAAACCGACCTTGAAGCTGCACACAGAATAGCCTCACCAGTTACCAGATGGGGATTGTGATTAATGTGCCCAACTTTGAGGGAGGGGGTGAGAACATCGATTGTTAACGTTTTATTAGAATCTCCTTTCCCCTCTTGACATTACATATATATGTATATATAATTGTGTTATAGATAGGATAAGGTGAGATGATGGAGCGAAAAATTTACGAACTAACCGCTAAACAGATCAAAAAAGCCCAGACACTGTCAACCGAGATACCCTCGGACGAGGAAATTAAAACTCAGTGGGCTCGCAGTCATCACGGCAAGACAGCCGGCTGGGGTATGCAAAAAGCACTCCTGATCACCCAGTCATATGCAGGCGATGTCGAGTATCAACGTGGACTCTGGCAGGGACGGGTGGATGCAGCCAGGGGTTTGGGGTACTCTGAGGAGCGCTCGGAAAAAGCGTACAACCTGGGATACTACCGGGGATACGACAACTACGAGAGTGACCGCTACGGTTGGGATGCAGCCACTCGAGAAAATTTTGACAAAAACTACGTGGAGGATTGACATGGACAAAACAATGGACAAAACGGAAGAGTTAATCGCCAGATACTGGATCAATCTGGTCGAAAAAGATGGAAAAACAGGGTTTGCGTGTGTGCGGTGCAGCTATGGCGCCGCTCTCACCCCCGAGGATCGCGACTACATCGCAACGCATAAAACAGAAATCATCGCCGTTTTGACCGCCTATAAAAATGCCAAGGAGGAAATAGAACAGGCGGAAAAACGCGCCCAGGCTGAACATGTGCAGGCGCTTAAAATTGGCGCTGAAAAAATCACGCTGTCCTACTCGGACGGTGAGTATCTCTCCGGGTGGACGGCCTACGGCGATGACGGTAAACTCCTCGCGGAGGTCGGAGCCGCCGAGTATGTCGACGGATGGGGATACTACATCGAGGAGGATCTGGTCAAGGCTCTCGGGCAGAGTTTTGTTCTGGCAGACGCCAAAAACTATATGGACATAAAACTCGCTCCCGCCCGTGCACAAGCGCAGAAAGAAGCTAATGAGAAAGTAGAAAAATTTGCCGAGGCGGCGCGTACTAACAAAAAAGTGCAACTATACGGGTATATGGACGATTGCGACGGATCCGAAATCGACTGCAGTACTGATATGGTCTACGTCTATGCCATGCCCGACGGGACGACCAAAACAGAGAGATCACACACCTATTAGACTTATGTGCGTCCCTGCCCGCCTCGTAGACGGGGAGAAAAGGATTAAAATGAGTGATTCAATCTCTGAAACGAATGAAGATTTTATTCATACTAAGTTTGGCTATTGTTATTTTGAAATGGAGTTTGGTAAAAACCCAATTGTATTTAATTTGTATGTCCACCCCGAATATCGCAAAACTGGACAGGCTAAAAAACTACTTCAATATGTCATAAATGAAATCAGACAAACCGGATATTCTGGTGTAATAGACATTGAGGCGACTCCAAGAGAGCAGAGTATTGACCGTGACAAACTATCTGATTTTTATAGTGGCATGGGACTACATGTATTAGAAAAGGAGGTAGAGAAATTAAAACTTGCTGAGTCTCAGCGTGATGCCGCCGTGTCGATGGTCGAGAGGCTGATTGAGGCGGGTAGAATGATGAGAAAGCCAATGTCTTCTGATGAGTTTTTTAAAGCTCGCGTGGACTATGACGCTCTCGTTGCCGAGTGGAACAACCAAGCTGCCACATCTTTTTTAGAGCGGGTGGGTGTACCGGGAGCTAAAAATGGATAGTTATGATGATAAACTCGTTTATGTAAGTTTTTATGAATACAGGCCTTTTACCGGTTGTAGTATCGGTCGAATTGAAACAAAACGCTTATCGACTGCAGAAGCTGAGATAGTCTATGCTGAGTGGTTAAAAAAACCTCATTACGCCATTATTATGTATAAAAATATTGTTTACAAAAATAAATTTGGTTATGAATGTAGTGATTCTATTTCGATAAAGAAACATTACGGAAACAACGACAAATCTCCGCTTGCGATCCAGGTTGATAAAAATTGGAACGATATGTTAGAGCAGGTGATATCTTTGAGCACAGGAAAAAATATCAGTACCGGAAGCGCGGCAGATACCGTCATAAAAAAATTCTTTCCTTCTGACTACGACAAGTTGAGCCTCACAGAAAAACTCGGCTGGCAAGCGGCAAAATTAAAGAATACGAGAAAACATGAAATACGGAATGAGATTGGAAACAACGATTTATCCTGATATTTTTGATCGTAGAAATAAAATAACAGACTGGGTATCCCTGTATAAATACATTGAAATGATGAAGCGCGGAAATTACGAACATAGAACCGCTGTTTACAAAATAGAAGGTGAAAAGTTGATGCTTGTTACCGGGAAACGTAACTATCACGATATGACCAGCACGGGGAGGAAAATATTTATCTATTATATTCTTGATGATGGCAACTATCATGTTGTTGAAAACGGAAAGACCCGATATATTCATTGCGAAAATGGAACAATCAGTATGGTCACCCGGAGTGATATTTATGGTGACTAAGCGCCTGTTAGGTATCTCAGTCTATCAAGCAGCACAAGAGCGTATCAAATGGACGTTCGATACGTTTCAAAAAATATATGTCAGCTTCTCTGGCGGAAAAGATTCAACCGTGATGACTCACATGGTTATGGAGGAGGCAATTAAGCGCAATCGTAAAGTTGGTTTGATGTATATAGATTTTGAGGCGCAATATAAAGACACTATTAACCATGTGCGCAAGATATACACTTTATATGCTGACCACATTGATCCTTACTGGATAGCAGTCCCGATCCATTTAAGAAATTCTGTCAGCGTTTATGATCCATTTTGGATATGTTGGGACGAAACTGCTAAAGAAAAATGGGTTAGGCAGCCAGATCCAAAAAGCATTACTGATAGATCAATGTTTCCGTTTTATAGATACGGGATGGAATTTGAAGATTTTGTTCCTGAATTTGGCTACTGGTATTCGAAAAAGGATTCGGATTATGATGATCTAACTGCTTGTTTCGTCGGTATCAGAGCAGCAGAAAGTCTAAATCGCTGGCGCACTATTGCCGGCCACGGAACAAAATTTGAAGGCAGAAATTGGTGCTCCTATGTTGGAAAATCCGTCTGGAACGTATACCCAATTTATGACTGGAAAACCCAGGACCTATGGGCATACCATGCAACAACCAAAAAACCCTACAACCACATTTATGATCTTATGTATCAAGCAGGATTGACCATTCATCAGGCGCGCTTATGTCAACCATACGGAGATGATCAGAAAAAGGGATTGTGGCTTTTCCATGTGTTAGAGCCGGAAACTTGGGCGAAAGTTGTTGCTCGTGTGAATGGTGCCAACTCCGGCTCGATGTACTCTAACGAAAGTGGAAACATAAATGGAAGATTAAAAATCGAATTACCGCCTGGCCACACATGGAAATCGTTTTCTGAGATGCTACTCGATTCCATGCCCGCTCCAACTCAAGAACACTATAAAAATAAAATTGCTATTTTTTTGCGCTGGTGGAAATTTCATGGATATCCGGATGATATTCCTGATGTAGAAAATTCTGTTGACGAGGCTAATAGGGATGTGCCCTCATGGAGGCGAATTTGCAAAGTGCTCCTGAGAAATGACTGGTGGTGCCGTGGTCTATCATTCGACCAAACCAAACCAGAACACTATGAAAAATATCTTAAAATGATGAAATTGCGAAGGGACGAATGGAAAATCTTGAACTAACTTTGTATTCTGCGTTATTACTAACAGACAAGTTAATTGAGTTGCTTGAACAATTGAACAATGACCAAAAACTATCTGTTCTTAATGAGATAAAAATAAAACTTCATGAAATTAGCCCTATGAAAAATGAGCCTGTTGATTGCGTCATATGGGTAAAAACTGATATGGTGGACGCTAACGATTACAATCCAAACATTGTCGCTCCACCAGAAATGAAATTGCTCGAACTTAGTATCTTTGAAGATGGCTATACTCAACCTATTGTAACCTGTAAACAAGGCAGTCATTTTGAAGTCGTAGATGGGTTTCACAGAAATTTAATTGCCCGTTCCGATAAAATTAAAAGTCGTTTGAATGGTTATTTGCCAGTCACTGTAATTCGTGCTGATAGAGACGGGCGATCAGATAGGATAGCCTCAACAATCAGGCATAATCGTGCCAGAGGAAAACACACCATCGATGGCATGTCAAAAATTGTTTTGGAACTTACAAAGCGAAAGTGGTCTGATCAACGTATAGGCAAAGAGCTCGGCATGGACGAAGATGAGGTGTTAAGACTAAAACAGATTACTGGACTGGCCGAGTTGTTCTCAGATAAACAATTTTCTGAAGCATGGGAGATATCTGAGGAAAATAGACAGGAAGAAAAGGATTAAAATGAGACCCGATGAAAATTTTAGTAAAGTTGTCAGAGGAAAGCGGTACACTGTAAAAACATCGACATTATTGGCAGAAGGCATATCGACCGGCAGAAGCGCGCATCTGTACAAAACCGCAGGCGGAGCCTACTACCGTATCGACCTGACGGTCTGGCAGGGTGAGCACGATAGCCTGACTCCGTTAACCCGGGAAGAGGCTATGGACATGTGGGAGCAATGTCCTGATCAATATGTTGAGTACGAGGACGCCTTTGATACGATTGTAGAGGAGGCAGCTGCCGGTCGCCCGCCGATTTATAGTGAATCGATGAAGCAAATATCCTTATTGTTACCGTTGGAGATGATTGAGTGGCTGCGAAGCAAACCCAACCAGTCTGAGTATGTCCGGGGGTTGATTGACCGGGAAATGCGATCCAGTTAATGCCTCGCGTTAATCGCCACCCCTCACATCTCGACAAACAGGATCAGGAGCTGCATAACATCCAGCTCTTGTTTCCGCATATGGTCGAAATGGTTAATGATTTCCGCGCCGGGAAGGGGCGCGATCTGCCGGATTGGCCGGACTGGTGCCTGCTGCCTATGTCCGGTTGGGATGCGATCAACACTCCACCCCGGACGCCCTTGGCAAGTTTAACCGCACTTGGCACCTGGTCTTTTTCCCGCGGTACCTATGCCATCGATCCTACTCTCACAGATGCCTTGGCTGAGACAGGATTGAGTGACGCGTTGCCTTCCCGCGCTTTTTACCACCTGCCGGAATGGTGTGTTTTTATTGAGACGCCAGGTCGTATGTTTTCAGACACTGCTCTTACCGGCTTTTGGGCTCATCTGGAGTGGGATACCAACCAAAACCGTCCTGAACTGCGCCTTTTGTTGCTCACCGATACCGGTCTGGTTCCGATAGTCCTACATCTTGGCGACTGGTCTGTGCTTACGGCAATTAAAAAAGCTATTGAAGAAGCCAAGTCTTACGTACAACCAGGCGATAAAAGGCTTGAAAATTTTGATTTGGTTGCGCTCAAAGACGAAATTACTCCGCTGGTATCTTTGCTGCTCTACCTCTGTTCGGACGCTCCGGATATTGAGCCTGGCCGGCAGCCCAAACAATCAATTTTCAGACCTCAGTATGGGCAGGGGGCAGAAAAGGCGGGCAAACTCGTTCAGGCAGAAAAACCAATGCGCTTTGAAGTTGGACGGGTAATCGGGGGAATCTTACGTAGTGCCCAGTCTGCCCAGGAACCTGCCTCAACCGGAAAAGGGAAGCGTGCCCACCTGCGCCGCGGTCATTGGCATGGCTTTTGGTATGGTCCCCGGGATGGGGAGCGCCGGTTTGGCTATCGCTGGCTCCACCCCATCATCGCCGGAGGAAAACAAAAAACCGGCTGATTTGCTTGCCGGCAATAATTTTCAAATCAGTTAACTTTTTTGTACGCCGCGATCCGGAATATTTTTTTCGCGGGCTCCCCGTACCTGGTGCTGAACAGCACCTTCTGCTCGTCAATCGGGTCGTTGACGATATAGTCATCGCCATGTTTGCCAGTCATCAGTACCCAGTGCTGGTCAAAATAGGCAGTCGCCGGTCTGTAGTCGGTCTGTGCCAAAACCGGAGTGCCGGCAGTTAGCAGCATATCTATCCTGCCGAGCGTATACCCGCCCTGGCTGACGGTCCAGTTGTCCCAGTCCATCACTATATCGGGGTAGAGTTTGGTCAGAGCCTCCCATATCCACAGATTGCCGGAGTATCCGCCTGCCTTTTTTATCGCTGAGTTAAGCCGTTTGGGGTCGGTGTCCTTGCCCCAGTACTTAAGTAGCATCGCCACGCAGGTGAGCAGGCATCCGTTTGCGCCGATGGTAGTTGAATTCCCAAGTTTATTTTTTTTCCAGGTGGGGTCGTTTTGGCTGAAAAGCGGAACATCCAGTCCGCCGGTGACCGGCTCAGAGAGTTTGGTCGTCAGCCAGCCGGCACACCATCTATCAGCACCTATCCTGTACCAGCGCTCCTGCTCCTCGTAGACGTCAATCTCATTCCCCAGTCGGAGCAGCCCGATAGCGGAGTTGTTTATCCCGGCTCCGGAACGGATGTTCAGTGCGTTTACGTTTACACGCACCCTGAAGAGTACTGGTTCCGGCGCTGGTACGGGTACGGGTTCGACTCCGCCGTCTTCGCTAAAATATTTTATTATATCTTCTGCCGTGCCGTTCCAGCGGTCGAGATCGATATAATGACTTTCCGCTCCAAACGACCTGCCATCTCCGCGTTCGCCGGTCTGATGGATCAGCCAGCTTGTGACCCCTCTTGGCAGGGTGGGGGGAGGAATTGCCTCGGGAGTGTATGCGGGATAACCAAATGGCAGCCGATACTGAGCCAACCACCAGTCGCAGGTTGGCATATCCTGTACGGTTATGTACTGGTTGACCCAACCCGCACGGGAGTAGATAATAGGATATCTGCCGGTATGCTCCCTGACGATGTTCATACAGACCCTCAACGTGGTCGTGATATGTGCTTTTGACCATCCATCAGATGTTTCTGCGTCCAACACCAGTCGGTCAGTTGCAATCGGATTAACTACCCGCAAAAACAACTCCATTTGTTTTTTGGGATCGTCGCTAAAACGCATAAAATGATACGCCAGCCTATGCAGTCCGATCCGCTTTGCCTCGTCCCAGTTGCGGGCAAACTGATCGTCGATCCAATCGTCGCCTTCGGTCGCTTTAACGGCAACAAATTGGACAGGTTCCTGGTGAGCTTTAAGTTTGTCAAAATCGATTCGACCCTGATAACGTGAGATATCTAAACCAAATGCTCTTGTCATACGCCTCACGCTATCTCGTAGGTGAAAGACAGTATCAGATAATCGCTGCTTCCCCATGTGTATGGGACGGTAGAACTGAAATAATTACTATAACCATCGCGGACAAATGCATCAATTTTATTTTGGCCAGATCCGATAAACAATGCTCCCTGGTAATTTGCCACGCCCGGATCGATTATTATCCATGTACCGCTATACCGGACGCCGGCGTTTGCAGCAGTAAACGGCAAACTTAAGCTCCATGCACCGGAACTGTAAGTAGTCGTACTACCCATCACGAGATAGATATTGCCAACACAGGTTTTGCCAATCAGGGTATATCTGCCAGTTAGAGTGCCATTGCCAAGTGCCGGATTTGTGGTGGAGGCTGTCCAAGTAGGGGTGTAGGTATACCATTTAACGTCGTTTTGAGCGGTTACCGTCTTGGTTATATTTCCGCCATACTCACGGATCCACCCGATCACATATGGTTTGAGGCGCGGTATCAGTTCTTTTATCAGATCCATCACATCCCCAGAAAACTTTCCGCGTTTTTTTCGATTAATTTGAACGACCCGCTATCCCCGTTATAGTCTATGCCATCCACAAACACGAAACTCGCATCAATTATCTTGCCGGTGTCCGCACTGCCGGGAATCACATCCATCAACCGCAGCCAGATTCCGCAGGGTATGTCCCACGGTTGTATCTCCAGCCCCAGGTTATTATATATTTTCCCGTTAGACTTGATGTACCACTGGCTATCCTCTTTCGCGGGCTCCTCATAGACCACCACCCACCGCTCCGGAGTGACCCGTGCCAGCAACCGTCTGGCATCGCTCGTCCCAACATCCATGAGCTCCTCCGCGCACTGCAAGACGGTCGTCTGTCCATCGCGATAGGGGCTGCTGTCGATACCGGTAGTCATCCCGTCAACTCCGCTGAAAAATTGCCCTCCCATACTGAACATGCGCTGTAGTTGTGCGCCGGTATCAGCCACCCCGCCTACCTGATACAGCATGGTCGCGGGGTAAAGCGGGGCTATCCAGGCGCTGGTGATGTAAACTTTTATCTTTTCAGCAGCTGGCGCAAACTCGTTGACGTCCACCCGGTAGTAGTTGACCGGCGATACCGGCCCGTCAGTGATAAAGACGCTGATCCAGTAGGTGGTACCCGGCTGCAATAGAATTTTGTCTGCCAGGGTGAACGTTACCCACTGGAAACTGTCAGTAAAAACAGATGCGGGCAAGTGACCAGTCGTCAGCACAGTCCCGGGATTGCCGGAGCTGTCAGATCTCAGCTCAACCGTAACATCTTTGGTAGGGGAACCAATTTTTGAAATTTTGAGCCCGACGTATTTGCAGTACCAGGCGTCGCCGGATATGCTGAATGGCTGGGCGACATATGTCGGGCTGGATATCGATATGGAAGCTCCGGCACTCTCACTAATTAAAATTTGATTTGTTGTTTTTGCAGAACTGCCTGCGGATATGTCTGAAACCTGAGTTACCTCGTGCCAGCCGTTGTTGCTGGCGCTGTTAAAGATATAATACTTATCGCCCGACACCAAATCCAGCAAACCGTCGGTCGTATCATTAATGGTCTGTTGAGCCGCGTTAAAACTGATGGTAGTACCGGTCACGCGCTGCCCGAGCGATAGCTCCCCCTCTCCGTCATAGTCCCACGACAGAGAGCCGGCGCTGTCCTCGTAATATCTCCAGTCAAGCGTCTGCCACCAACCCCGACAGGTGATGTGAGCGCTCATCGTGCCATCTCCACCGCTGCCGACGTCGTGACTTGCAATCGGATAACGCCGTCCTGACAACTGCAAAGCCGCATATGCAGAGGCGCTGGCAGAGTTGCCCCCTCCCATACTGAGGTAGGCTTCCTTTGTGCCAAAAACTGCCACGCTCTCATCGTCCTGTATCCAGCCGGTTTCGGCGCTCTCCCCGCTCTGCCCCGCCAGGTTGACCTCAGTATAGACGAGATTGATCCGGTTGCTCATCTGATCCAACGAGAGTTTTACGACCAGGTTGCTTTTGGTCACCTCCACGGCGGAAATGTATCCAGACCATATCACCGTTGCGCTTGGAGATGTGATCTCTACCGGGCACCTGAGTAGCTCCAGCAGCTCCCATAGCTCAATCTCCTCTCCGCTGACGTCAATATCAGCATCATAAGCTCCGCCAAAAGCTCGCCAGCCGATCCGGTTAACCGTATACGCGACCCTCGGCGGGCGGATTAACTGCGAAAAGTCCCGGGCGTAGACATGCACTCCCAGTTTGTTCATATCGTCAGCCTCCGCGGGCGGTAGTAGATGCTAACCGTTGATACTATGTCAAGATAACTGGCGCCAAGTGCCAGTTCCTGCAAAAAATAAAGATATTGCAACTTGTTCGGGTGCAGATAAATCCTATTTCCCAGACCGACATAAGCCCCTATTTTTTGATCATCCTGACCCGGGGGATTGATCGGCATGTGAACGACCCAGACTGCATCTGTAATGCCGTCGTCTACCAGCAAGCCCCGGTCAAAAACAGTGTTTGCGATCGAAGTTAGTGTCCTGTACCCGGCTGCGGGAAACAGTTGGACAAAGTCCACGCCGAACGTATATGTGTCCGCGACCCAACCGCTTATCACCAGATCAATCTCCACCGGATCCACTACACCTATCATCCAGGGTGGAATCTGTAGAGCTCCGATTTCGTATATTTGATGACCCGGTTTCAGAATAACCGCTTGGCTCTCCTGGAGCATCATCGTGTCACCTCCACTCGGCCAATATAACGAGACTTGCATCCTCATGTCGTTATATGTAACCGGATCGTTCAAGTATATTAACACTTTATACCATTGACTTGCACCTGCAGCTAATACTCCGCTGGATAGCGGGAAAGAGAGTATTTTTATCAAGTTTGTTAGCCGTGGATGATCGTCGCCGTTTAGTGTGAACTCCCGATATGCACTGTTACTATAGGTATCGTCCGTAGATACCACAGTGCCTTTGTTATATGTGCTGTTTTCAGCCTCGTAATTCCAGGTGAATCCACTGTTGCGGACATGCCAGCCAATTCGCAGCGTCGTGGGCACCTCTATTTTCGTTCCGTCCGTATTGGTAAATTCTATCCTGGGTGGCGTGGGCAGATCTCCAGTGATATAAGTGCTGTTGACCATCACATAGTTACACCGCCTGTTCGGACTCGTACCTATGTTGTCGTTACAGTTATATACGGTTATCCCGGTTGTTACGTTCGTCCCATTCAGATTTGTCAGCGGTACCGCCGTTTCCTCTCCCTCCCAGTAAGGAAGATGCTCCAAGGCAACCGTGATATTGGCTTTATTTTGCCCCCACAGTTTGCCAAGGCTCTTCTCCAGCAGCACCGCCCCATCCACAACCCGCGTCCGCCAGGCTATATCCGCTTCGGTCATCCCAAAAAATAAATAGACCCCGTGATCTCCGCTTGGATATAGACGCGCATGTGCCAGCACTCGGTTTATCGCCTCTATTTTCCCACTCAGATTGCTGGATCTCACCGCTAAACTAAACTGGTCCGTCACGTTTTTGCTCTGATCTGTGGCTGTTTCCGGGTAAAAACCATCCAGCAAGATCAAACCATCTGCGTTCAGGTCCAGCTTAACCCCATCATCCATAAAATATAATTGCATGGTCATTACATTTTCCTCATAATTTGATCCACGACCTTTTTTGTCAGGACTTCAATATCAATGTTGTTGTTGACTGCCACATAAATCGGGGTGTTGATTGTGTTGGACATCCCTGCCCCAGCTCCCACAGCCTGCAGCGCCAATCCGCCATTCAGGTTGGCAGTCAGTGCTGGCGTCAAGGTTTCCATCACTCTGACCATATCCCTGCGGACGTCCTCAAAAGACCTGTCAAATCCAAGTCCCAGTCCAAGAGCCATATTTTCCCCGATACCGGCAAAAACGGTACTCGGCGATGAGATTCCCAATACGCTCATAACCGAATTTACGATCCCTCCGAAAAAGTTCTTTACCTTTTCTGTGAACCAGGCAGCCGCATTCGAGATGCCTTCCCAGACACCCGAGACAATATCGGATCCGATTTGCCTGATACTGTCTGCGACTCCCGTCACGCCCTGTTTCAACCAGCCTGCCAGTTCGCCACCGACATCTACAACTTTTGTCCAGACTCCCTTTATCCCATCCACTAAAGTGGTCAACGCAGTCTCTCCTGCAGTCCTGATGGTCTGATCCTGTGCTTTCAACCCATCGACAAGCTGTGTAACCAGTTCCTTGCCGGTATTCCATATTGTTGTCACCAGCCCAATTATTCCGTCTACCAGAGCATTCACGATATCAACCGCAGCTTGAGCGAGCGAGGGCAGCGCTTCCCCGATTCCAGTCACCAGAGCAATGATTAGTTCTACAGCCGCCTGTCCGATCATCGGCAATGCTGTGATCAAAGCATTAAAAATCGCCGTGATAATTTCAGGAACATAACTAATTAAGATTGGTAGGGCTTCAGTCAAGCCTCTTACCAGCGCCAGGATCAGTTGCAGGGCTGCATTGATGATCATCGGAAGGGCGTTCACCACAGTAATTACAATTTTGGGCACAAGCGTCGCCACAGTCTGCAACAACATCGGGACCGCCGCGGTAATGCCATCCACCAACCCTACAACCAGCGAGAGCGCCAGCTCCACGATCAGGGGTAGCATTTCCCCAATTCCTTCTATTGCCGTTGTGAGAATCTCGCCAAGGGCCTGGGAGATCATCGGCATGTTTGTGATCAGGCCATCAACCAGGCCCTTGATAATGCCTATCCCCATTTTCATCATCTCTGGGATTTTTTTGGCTACTTCCCCAATGATCTTACCAACCAGCCCCCCCAGCTTGGGAGCGGCCGCGGCAAGATCACCCCCCGAGTCTGACATGATTCCCGAGAACTCGCCCATCCAACCCTTTGCCATGTCAGTAATTCCCGTCATCGCCGGCGCCAGTCCGCTCATCAGCGTTCCCAGATTCCCCTGGACGCTTGCTTTCAAGGATGCTGTTTGATCGCCGAACGCCTCAAGCCCGTTCACAGCCTCATCGCTCATGACAGCACCTACCTCATGGGCTTCGTCCGTGAGCTTCGCGATCTCTTCTCCGCCTGCTTTGATCAGCGGATTCATATCCATAGCGGATTTGCCCATCAACTCCATTGCCAGGGCGTCCCGCTCGGTCTCATTCTCCATTTGTCCCAGGGCTGTCAAGGTTTCTTGGTAAACCATTTTGGCATCCCGCAAATTGCCATTGCTGTCCGTCACACTGATTCCCAGTCTGGCAAAGCCTTCGGCTGCCGGCCCGCTGCCCTCCTGGGCGCTTGCCATTGACCGTGTCACCTTGGTCAGGCTTCCCTGCATCGTCTCCAGCGAGACCCCCAATTGGTCCCCTACATACTGCATCTCCTGGATGGTTTGCGTGGAGAGTCCGGTAACGTTCGACATATCTACGATTTCACTGGCTGCATCGACGGTCTTTGTCACCAGGTCGCCCAGCGATTTGGCTGCCTGCACTGCGCCTGCTATTAGGGCAGCCCAGCCAATGCCTTTCATGACATTGCTCAAGCCCTTAAATTCTTTACTTAATCCGGTGCTGGACTTTCCTGCTTTATCCTGCTTGTTTGCCAGATTATCTACTTGGCTGGCGGTTTGTTTGGACTCATTCCCCATCTGATCCAAACTGGTTTTTGTTTCCCCCAGCTCACGTTCCATCCTATTGAGCGTTTCAGTCTCTCTATTAAGTTTGATTTCCAGTTCCTGGGTGGCTTTGGCATCCTTTCCCTTTTCTGTCACCACCCGGGTATACTCCCCGGCCACGGCACTCACCTTGCGCTTCTGGACATCAATCTGGTCCGTCAGCGACTTCATTCGCATTTCCAGTCCCTGACTGCTCTTGCTCCAATCTCCCAGACTGGCAGCGTTCGCCTTAAATCCACTTTCCAATACCCTTAGTTCTCGATTTGCCTCCGAAAGGCCGGTCTTAAAATCGGTTGTATCAAGAGATAAATTGGAACTGAGAGGGCTGGTCTTCTTTGGCATCCTTTTTAGTCCTTTTTAGTCCTTACAAAAAGTCCACTTCATCACAATATTTTTTTAGTCTTTTATCTTGGGCATTGTGATTGAGCCGGTGAATAAAATCGAACATGCTGTCACAGTCTGTTTCATCAATTTCCAGCAGACTCCATCCAAAAGTCCTTGCCAGCAGAATTTCTAGGTCTAGAATAACTTCGAAGGCGTCCCTGTCATCAGGCAATTCTGCCGAGCTTAACTCGGCTCGGTAGGGTTTGCAGTACTACTTGCCCTTGCCACAATGGTCTGAATTACCGTTATCATTTCCGTCACGTCGGCTTTTTCGTTCAGCTCCTCTATAGTAAACTGACCGCCAAACACCTCCACCACCAGGTTTGCCAGACTGTCGATGGTATCTTCATCCAGTTCACTCAGGTTCTTGTCTTCTAACTGCTTTGAAAGTTTGATTGCTATCTTCAGCAGTTTCCAGGGGATGAAAAAACGTGTAAATTCCTGATATTCATTGTCTTCGTCGTATAGACGGATACTGATCGCCGGTCGTAAATTTTCTGCCATTTTTCTCCTTATCATTTGAATGAATATTCTCCTTTGCCCCTCCCAATCACATGAGGTCGGGAGGGGCTTGCAAAGGAGAAACGATGTTATGCGGTTGTAAAATCAATCGCGCTATTCAAAGTCTGGCCATAGATATCTTCCACAGCATAGACCAGATAATATTTTGTCGCTGCTGTCAGGTTTGCCGTTGGATCTATCGTGACGATCTTCTTCGTTGCATCCAGGCTAATTGCGCTTGCGATCGGTGATCCGTCCGTCGATTTAATCAGCGTGATTCTGCTCACAGAAGCATCTTTCAAGGCATTGCTGAAGGTTAGCGTCAGATTTGCACTCACTGAAACACTGGCTGCATCATCCACGGGCACGCTCGAGCTCAAAACGAGAGCGTTCGGGGTGGTTGTCACAGGTGTCTGCACATGTGCAAACCAGGTCGCACCGCTGAAATTCAGACTGTCTTCATCCCCGATAACCCGCTTAACGGTGCCGGTCACAGCCCCCAGGTCAAACAGGTGAATGGTGTTCACCGCCGTGAATATGATTTGCATTGGCTTCGGCTCTTTTTTTTCTTTCACCGTGGAGGCTTCGTCTTTTGGTACTGAAAACTTGCCCTTCAGATACTGGAAGTAACGGTAATGTCCGTTGCTCTTCATTGAGCGGAATGAAAGCGCTGCGTCCGGTGGGGTTGCACCGGCTCCCTGGTCAAACATCCGCCCGCTCGCGGTGTCGTATATCTTTCCCAGATACTTGGCAAGAACCTCTATGGGGATGTTGGTCGTTTCTAATGTGATCTTGGTTTCACCTTCAGAAACCAGCACGTCAAACGGCCCATTATTGGCATATTGCGTCTCTTGCGAGCTGGTCGGCTCTGCAGTGGCGTTGGTAGCAGGGGCGAACATCTCAGGAATGTCTGCCGCATAACGGTTTGTATCATCCTGGATCACCAGCGCAGCATGCAACTCATCCAGTCCGACTACGCTTTTATATTCTTCGCTATTTATCATGGTATTTACTCCTCTGCGCCTTCTATGGCGCGGTTTCTAAAAAATAAAAATCCATTGCCAAGCCATAATGCTTGGTTTCTGAGCTGTAGGGCAGTTCTCTTTCAGCCCCTTTGGTAAATCCAGCCTGCAGCATGGCATTCGTTACATCCGGCAAATTGATCAGTCCGTTCCGGCTGTACACCGTTACCTGTATGGTTAGGCTTCGACAGGTTTCCAGGTTATTGGCATGTTGCTCACCACTACCTGTGATCAATTGATATACGATGTATACATCCGGCCAGCTCACACCACTCGCCAGCATCAGCACATTCGCTGCTATCGGTACATGCAATCCCAGCAGAGCTGTATGAGTGCGTTCCCAGATCGTGGTCATAAAATTTCTTGCTCTTCCAGACTTTTTCGCATAGCAGCGGTAATTTTGAATTTATCCTCTGCCATTGTGGGCCTGATGTACGGATGCGCCGGCATGGTTGAGCTGCCAAACTCCTGCACGTTTCCATACCTGGCAGTCTCTTCATCGGTATCATCCAGCAAACCAATATCGATCGAGATCACATTGCCATCCTGTTCCGGTTCGCCAACTTTCAGCTTGCTTTTTAGATTACCGGTAAGCACTGCCACACGTCTTTCCATGCCTTCCAGGGCAACTTCAGCCCCTGCGCTTAAAGACTTTTTAGCTGCCTGGTCGACGTCGCCGTCCGCTTGTGCCAGCGCTTCCAGATATTCTTCGATTCCCTTGCTCGATAAGCTCGCCTTCATCCTTCTGCCACCCGTTTCACCTTTAGCTCCAGGTACTCGTGTTTTTCCTGAATGTCGTCCATCGAGATAATTTCATAGACCTTTGTACCCTTCACTACCTTCCAGGTTGGATCTACCACCTGATAACGGATTCGCACAGTCGCCGGCTCGGTCGCTCCGTTCGTCGCCGCCACCCAGGATTCACTGCCATAGGCGTTCCTCCATTTTGCCCACACCGGCAGGGATACCGTCACTTCCTCATGCCAAAACCCGCCTGTATCCTGGGTCATGACGCGATTCTCCAGCGTGATCCTCACTCGCAGTTCTCCCGGGTTGGTGACATTCTCACCGATTTTCACAATGCACCTGGTGAGGTCAGATAGACTCTGAACCAATTACCGGATAGATCCTCAGCGCTCACCTGTTGGATCTGTCCTGAGATGCTGATCACCTCCTCAAACGCTGTCGATTGATCTCCGCTGACACCGATAATTCCAACCAGTGAACTGACCGTATCACCAATTTCTGCGGAGGTCAAAACACAGCCGCCAGCGCCATTCCTTCCGGTAAATTCTTGATATCCCAGCGCCAGGGCTTCCAATTGCACCAAAACCGCGCGCAAACCAAAATTCAGGGCACTTTCACCGCCCTGCATCATGCCAGGGTTCTCGTGCCACAAAACTAATAACATCCTGGCAGCGCTTTTAGCGCTCTCGCAGATGGGACTGTCCGCTGTCCAATCCCTTCCGGTCGCGTTCTTGATGTATGCATCAATCTGGGGTAGCAGGTCCAAAATATTGAGATCGTCTGCCTCACACCGCAATATCGTTGCTGCCTCCGCAGCTGTCAGGATGTTTGTCATGCCTTACCGCCTTAGGCAAGATCAACTGTGATCAGTTTGAAGGCATCGCTGTCGAAGGTCTGGCAGTCTGCTCTCATGATCCCGCGGATCTCCGTATTGTTTTTGCGCCAGGAATCACCGCCTATCGTAGTCGCAGCCATCTCAAGAGCAGCCCGCCGGAACATGGTGACGAAATCCGCTCCGTAACCAACGCCGATTCTGGCTTTTGCGGGTGTTCCCGCCAGGTTTCCCCACAGCCGGTCAGAAAGCAATATCACCGATCTGCCAAACAAACGCCTCAGGGTGACATTCACAGGATCGGGTTGCAATAGCGGGCGGTCCTGTGAATCCTTCAACTGGTCGAGAATATCAAAACCGGTTTGATTGACATAGATGCTGGACAATGCGGAAACGTCCGGATCCAGCGATTTGTTGAGAGTCTTCTTGATCGTATCTGCCAATTTTGCCTGGTTGGCGAAAGTGACGTTTTCCGGAGTTAGGGCGTTGATCTTCGGCAAGATCAGGCTGTTATCCGTAAGCACTACCTTCCGGGCAAACCACTTTGACAGATAGTTCATGATTAATGCGGGTGTATCAGACAGCAGAGAGTTGGACACGGGCAAATAGCCTCCGTAATCCTTAACCGCATAGTCGATCCGTTGGTAGGTGGGATTCTCCGCCTCAGGCATGTCCGTATTTTCGGTCAACTGGGCAAATGGCACAGCCGCAGCCGCAGTTTCAATGACGCGCCAACCTGAATAGGCTGTCACATCCTCTACATTGACATCGTTCGCCAAATCATAGAACTGCTTTTTGCGTTCGACGATCATATTGTCAAAGTCAACCGGGTTCAGGAATCCGCCCTCGCTGCCGGCTGGTGTTCCGCCGGTCTCTGTTAGAGCATCCATCAGCCGCCCGTACCGTTCAGCGCTATGGCGTCCTTCAATGATGGATTTGGGGGATGCCCCTGCTTTGAGCGCGTCAAAATATTGTTTGCGGTATTCGTCCGAAGCTCGCAGATTTTTAATCTCTGGTTTTTCCGGATCACCGTCAATCGGGAAAAAATGCTTCGCAGGGTCCGCGTCAGATACAGTCGCTGCCTGCATGGATAGGTACAACTGATGGGCTTCCTTGGCTGTCTTTTTAGCCGCATCCAGTCTTGGTCGAAGCGCAAGCGCTTCCTCGGTCTGGCCTTTTTCAAAAAGGTCATTTAGCTCTGCGGCAATTTTTTGAACAGTCTCCTCTGCCGCGTTCGCATGGTCAAAATACTTTTTTAGATCCATTTCTCTACTCCTTGTTAGATTAATAGTTTGGCTTCGGCGCGGAGACGCTCCACCGCCTGCTTGGTTTCAATATCCGGCTCTTGCTTTAACAGTTCAGCCGGCACATTGATGTAGTTGCGCAGCGCGTTTATAATCGCTGCATTTTGAGGTAATGCCGCTTTTTTCTCGCTTCCGGTTATGACTTCATCCACAAATCCTTTCGCTTTCGCTTCGTTCGCATCCATCCATGTTTCAGCCGACATCAGCTTCGAGAGTTTGTCCCGGGATAGTCCGGTTTTGCCTTCATAGGCGTTTACAATTCCTGCCTTTATGGCGCTCAGTTGGGTCACCAATTGATTCAGATCCTCTATGTTCAGAGATGCGTAAAAGAACGTGACCAGCGGATCATGGATCATGAAATAGGCGGTATCCTGAATCCGGACCAGGTCCCCGCCTAAGGCAACCACTGTGGCTGCGCTGGCCGCAATGCCATCAATCTGTACCGTCACCTTCCCCGGATATTCCATCAACATCGTCCGCATCAGACTGGCTGCGATCACATCACCCCCATACGAGTTGATCCTGACAATGATAGGGTTTCCGTTTCCATGTTTTTCTAGATCTTTCTTAAACATGGCTGGGGTGATATCATCCTCAAACCAGGAATACTCAGAAATATATCCATACAATTCCAGTTCAGCTTCGGTTTCTTCTGTGGCATCCCGAAAACTCCAGAATCGTTCATGGGGTTTGGCTGTTCCTTCAAAACAGCGGATAGGTTCTTTATTTGGCATTCGTTCCTCCTGCTGATAAATTTTCTATTGCCACCATGTTGGCAGGTACATAATGATTATTTCCGCCCTCATAGGCTGGCAGGTCGTCGATTTGGCGTCCCTCGTTCGGGGTCATCACGCCAGAAAATATACGTTTTTCGATCACTTCTGATCGGGTCTTCGCGTCCGTTCGCAAAATGACATCCCGGTTGAACCGGAAATAGGTGCTATTTTGTTCTTCCTGGCTAAGCCATTTCAACGCTGCAGATTGTTCCCATTGCACCAGGTAGGGATCCAACGTGGTATTCAGGTAATCCAGGTTGGCTTGCTCATTGGAGTTATATGCTTGCTTGCCTGCGTTTAGTTTGAACAGCGGCATCCCATAGAAATTTGCGATCTGCAGGTCGTTATCCGTTAAGGACTCCAAAAACTGGGCGTCCACTGGCTTCATCGTGATCGTCTCGAATTTGCTCGCCTTGGTATCCAGTACCGCCAGTCGATATGCATTGGCAGTGCCGCTCATCGCCTTTCCATAAGATTCTCGTACCTTATCTCTGGCTGCCTCGTTGAGTTCACCGTTCATCCAAATTATCCCGCCTGGATTTAACCCCTGCGAATAAAATTTTGCCTGCGTATCATGCGCAGCCAATTGTCTGCCGATTGTTTCTCGCGCATAAGAAATCACCGATTTTCCGGTAATCCCATCAGCAGAATTTATCAACAGACTCATCACCTCAACTGCAGGAATATAGGTTGGGATGCCTGATTGCCAACGCACCTCATACCACAGCTCACCCTTGTCATCAAACACGGGCCTGGTAACATTTGATCGCAGGATGAACAATTCCCGTCTGCCTCCCGGCCGTCTCACCGGCTCCCATACATAGGCTGCGCCGTAATTCAACAGCCACATGATGATCGATTTTTTGAAAACGAATGGGGTCATCCACCGGTTCGGGCTGATCTCCAGCAACCAGGATATATTCATGGAGCGATTGTCAGGACGCATGCGCTCAATTTCGCCCGCTGCCCGTGAAACAAAGGTTTGCAGGGGCATTTTTGCCACATCATCGCTGAGCACATTGATGCACCGATAGGCGGTGTGGATGTTTTTTGCACTCTCAGGGGTTACATTCTGACCTGATATACTGGTTCCGGTAAGATTCAATGCTTCCACCAGTTCGGGGGTGGTCATGGGAACTGGAGCAAATGCATTTCTCAATCGTTGGATAATCATTTCTGTTTATCTCCCATCCCGATCAGAACGCCAAAACCAATCAACATGACTCCGCCAACCACCCAGGTAACCACAATATTCCACTGGTACAGGCCATACAGGATCACCGCACATCCCAGAATCAGCAGCAGGTCATCCAGATATCTAAGCATTTTCACTGCACGCCTTCCTATCCATCACATCCCCCAGTCATCACTCAGGATCTCTTCGCTCATATCCACACGGCCTTTATAAAACCGTGCCCTACACATTGCAGTGATCATTGCTGCCATCGGGTCAATCCGCTTGGTCCGGATCACACTCTTACCCCGGGTCTCCTTTACGTACTTGATTAGTCCCGATCCGTTTTTCGCGATCGATGTATTACCAAAAGCCCACCTGGCCACCGGATCCGCCAAATGGGTCATCTTTCCGCTCTTCAAAAGCGTTTCCACCTGGTTCATCGGGTCCGTCAAGTTGACAAACGTCTGAGGGACTGTCACCACATTCAGCCCGGCATCCTGCAATTCCTGCAGGAGCATGGTCGCAAACGCCGGATCCGCAACTACCTCAATGATTTTGTACCGTTTTGATAACGCTAAAATTCGTTCTTTAATTGCTACATAGTCGATGACATTTCCCTCAGTTGGAATAACCCAACCATCTTTTGCCCACAGATCATAGGGCACACGGTCTGATCTGATTCGTTCGATCATGTTTTCTTTTGGGATCCAGGCGTCCCACAACACCCGCCAATCCAATTGGGATACCTGGGGCGGAAATATGGGTGCAATCGCCGATAAATCTGTCGTGGTGGAAAGGTCAAGTCCCAAATAGCAATCCTTGCCCTCCTGGTCGCACTCATCCCAATCCCCCACCGTTTGGTCGTATAAATCGAGCGGTAGCCAGGTCGTCAACTTGCTCGTGATCCACTGATTCAAATCCAGCCAGCGGAACAACCGTTCATCTGCGGGTTTATTCTTGGCTGTAATGGCTGCCTCACGCATCGATTTAAGCGATTTTGTTGTGCCAAGAGATGGGTTCGCTAAGTGCCAATTTACCTCATTGTAGATATCATCGCCATCGTAGGAATAGATCACCACGTACCATGCGGGGTCGGTATATTCCCCGCTCGCGATTTTAATCGCGTATTCATGGATTTCCCATCCAATTGAAGCCCTGTCCGGGTCATCCCCCGCAGTTGTGATCACCCACCACAGCGGCTGCCGTCTGGTAGCGCCTGCTTCAAAAGTCATCACATCCCAGAGATCTCGATTGGGCTGGGCATGTAATTCGTCGAAGATACAAGCGCTCGTCTTGAATCCGTGCTTGGTAAACGATTCCGCCGATAAAACCTCATAAACTGATCCGCTGATCTTGTCCGTAATCGTCTTGGAAGAGTCCCGAATCTTGGAGCGCTTTTGCAAGGCTGGCGTCATCTCCACCATACGTTTCGCCACTTTATAGACAATAGCCGCTTGTTTTCTGTCCGCTGCGCACCCATAAATTTCGCCGTTGCGCTCCCCATCTGCAAACAGGTGGTATAAAGCAGCTCCTGCGCCTAATTCGCTCTTTCCGTTTTTTTTCGGCACCTCGATATAAACGAATTTATATTGCCTGGTGCCGTCCTCATTGACCGTGCCATAGACATCCCTGATGATTTTTTTCTCCCAAGGTAGCAAAATAAACGGCTTATCATAAAAATCGCCGTCCGTGTGCTTCAACTGCTCAAAAAAATGCACCGCTCGATCTGCCTTGGCTTCGCTAAACGGCATGGGTATACTCCCAACAAGCATCACAACGGTTAAGAGCATCAACAGGAGCTTCTTCATTCATCCCCGCCCGCTTTTACGCCGACCAATATTTTTTCTTTTCGGGCTTCGGTTACCCGCCGTTGTGCAATTTCGTAATACTCCGGTAGAATTTCACAACCAATAAAATTTCGTTCTTGGTTAACACACGCAATTCCGGTCGACCCGGATCCCATAAATGGGTCCAGAACCACATAATCCTTGTCGGATACCAGGAACATCAACCTTTCCATCAGTCGAACTGGCTTCTGGGTGGGGTGCTCTCCGTTGTAATGGTTGCTCGAAATATCAATAATGCTGCGCTCTTTCATTCCGCAAGCAATCGACTTCGCTAAGCTGACAGTTTTGTTGGTCTTTCGAAAACTCTTACCCAGGGTGATACCATGCTTGTTTGTGCTTTGTCCACCATATTCCTGTTTGATAACTCCTGTGCTCTCATAGACAGCAAGAAAATTGTCCAATTGATCAAAGCTTGTTCTTGACTTCAAAGCGGCTTTAATTTCTTTTACATCTCTGGCAATTAAGCCGATATTTTCAGATCGAACCTCTATATAAGGCACTCTCGATTCTCTAATCTTTCCTTTCCGCTTGGCATAAATAGCAACGGTTTCATGAAATCTTTGTATCGGAAGACAAGGACTGGACGACATCCTTTTATTCCAGATGATCTCTTCCTTGAAAATAAAACCTTGGCTTGCCAATTGAGTGTTCCAGCGGTAAAATGCTGTTCCCCTGCCGAAAGACACATAGAATCCGCTATCCTTCAGAATCCGGTCAACCTCTTCAAAATACACAATCTCATCGAACGGCTTATCCAACTTATGCTTCAAATATCCGTACGGGGGATCCGTCAAGATCACATCAACACTTTGATCTGGCATGAATTTCATATAATCCACGCAGTTTCCTAGGTGCAGGGTAACATCAGTCATCGCTGCCCGCCTGAGCATTCACCAACTGCTCAAATTGATCGGATAGCAGCTTGTCCATATCATCCGGCTCTTCCGGGATTTCTTTTCCATCAGGTACCACTCCCGCCCTTGACCTGGGTGTCATATAGAGACTCTGCATATATTGCATCGCCAGGCTCCGTTTCCGATCCACCCTGGAATCCAGTTTGACAACAGTCTCAAATGCCTCATTGACCTGGTTGACCCATTTCAATGCCAGCTGTTCCAGTTCGCTCTGCGTTTTGAGACCAATGCCTTTGGTTCTTGCTTGGGCAAGATTCTCCTTGGAGTCCTGCGCTATCGGTCCCAGTTCCAGCCACTGTTGGTATGCCGCCTTGCGCATCGCGTCCAGCTCGTGGATCTGCTCCACCACTACGCAGTAATCCATCAGCATATCCATATCCAGCCTGCTCACCAGCTTGCCCTCCAGCGCGTTATACTCCCGTATGACCCTGCGCCACACCGCCTGGGCATCCTTATGATTCCTCAGCGCGACAGGCGCTTCCGCCGGCAGGTCCCGCTCCGATTTTGTCCGATTCTCTGCCAAAATTCGGGCTTCCCTGTCCGCCTTTGTGTCATGTCGTACATGCAATGCCGCAGGCTTTTTAGCGGGCATCTGGATTCTCCACATTGGGATTTTTTTCCGCGTCGTTGGCCACCTGCGCTCGACACCCTCCGTCTTGAATCTTTTTTAACCCCCTCCCCTTGACTTCTCTAACAGTAATTTGACTATGATGTTTTTTACATAATGACTTGAGAGGTGAGCTGCGGAAGATTGTTTTATCCCCTCTATGAGAGATCACATGATGTACATCGGTTGCTGGTGTATATATGCCTACACGCAAGCATAATTCACACCACGGTTGCGCTGCTAACTGTGAAGCTCTGCGCTTCTGCCAGCTCCGATCATACAGTCGTTGAGTCTCTCGGTCCCGGATAAACTCCCCTTCAACTTTTGTCGAGGTTGTGTGAAGAGCACATCGCCCTGAGACTACAAGGTTAGAGCATCCGGGATAAGTGCATAGTGTCTTCGACTTAGTAGGCATCAAGACATCCCCTTCTCCAACTTATCCACCTGCGCTTTCACTTCCCTCAGTTCAGTCGTCAATGCTTTGATCTGGTTTTGCTGCGATGTTATCAGTTCACTCTGCTCTGCTATCTTCTGGTCCCGTGCCGAGACTTCGCTCTGCAGCCTGGCTACATCATCCTGGAGTTGTGTTTTATCCATTTCGAGCATTCTGATATTTCCGTCTCGTTGAAATATACTCTCCTGGGTAGACTGCAATTGTTCTCTCAATTGAGATATCTGTTCACCAAGTTTCGCGATCTTTTCATCCTGGCACTGGACTGTATTAGCCATGACTTTTATGCGCGTCTCTGCGACAGTCAACAGAGTCTGTGCGGTCTTGGATAGTGTTTGGTACGCTGTAGATTGGGCTTCTTCCTCAATCTTTAACGCCGAGGCTTCTGTCTGCTTCACCTGAGCGTTGGTTTGCCTTCTTCCTATTATTCCCCCGATGATCATTGAGATTGCTCCTGACGAAATAAGCAGACCGATTATAGCAACCCAGTCGTTGGCTGACATATTATTCTTTGATGTCCTTGAGGCTTTCATTCATCTTCGCCCCTTCAATCACAACCGTAGTGCCTGCATCGGTCCTGTCGTAAACGATATTCGCACTTCCGCCTGCGACCAATGCAGTGAGGATTGTGCCAATCAATTCATTCGGGATGTATGCTTCAAACAGATTGATATCTGTTGCCCAGACCAACAGCCCTGCCACAATCCAAGAAATATACATAAGCCAGAATTTATCCAGCTTATATTTTTCAAAGAGAGGGGTAATAAAACCGGCAATTAGCCGATTGGCGATAATAGCAAAAGCCGACACAGCCAGCGCCTGATCCAATGGCACTTTATCTAACAATTCGATCAACCAGTCCATCTTCCCTCCAGTGATTAAATAAAAAACCCGGTGCCGAATATCTATATAAGATACTCAGCCCCGGGATCAATGCCTCGTTGGGCTAACTAATTACACCAATAGTGTAACATATTCACACAGTAATTGCAACAATGCTCTTTTTTGGTTTGGCTTAAATGCATAGGCAGTTTTTATGTAGGATTTCTCTATCCTCTTTCAATAGGGCATTTTCTCGTTCTAATTGCCGGATGCGAGCTTCTGTATCCATTAGTCTCCCGTTTCCCGGAAAAGCTTCTTCGTCAGATAAGCCATTACCTCAATTAGGAAACCAGCTGTTCCACTGTTATGAAGAGTGCTAATAAATATGTCCTTATAAAAGGTAGACTATTAATCGACCTTATAGCTTATTTCCGCAGTAACCATTGTCACTCGTCGGTTCCGGACCTCAATAACAATCCGCCCATAACCCTCCTCCCCCTCAACTATCTGGCGAATTGTTTGTTGCAGTTTATCGATCGTTGTCGCTGGTAGGGTTTTCGCCAGCCAAGCAAGATGTGTTTCTACTTGGTCATTCTCTGCCAGCTTCATCGACTCTACACTTTGCTCGCTGCTCATACGCTTTTTTTAACCACTTTCAGAGGACCATACATCACGTTAAGCCGATCGAACAGCCACTGTGGTGTTGACCATAAATCAGTTGTACTCGTAAACATACCTCGATTCATCATAACATCCTCTCACTCATCACCCTGATCGCCTCACTGTTGCTCAAGCCGTGCAGACGCGCATACAGGTCAATCACATCCAACGGTTTTGCCGTACACCCACTGAAACACCCGCAAAGCTGCCGCTCAGTATCCACCCAAAAACTGGGGTTGTTATCATCGTGGAATGGACATTTTGCTACATCTCGATCGCCTTATCTATCTCTGTTAGTTTTTTACAAACCTCGCGCCTCTTTAGCACTATATACAATTCATCTAGCTCCTGGTCTGTCAATCTTGCATCTGCATGGTCACCCACATACAGGATGCTGTTTCCGTCAAGCGTCCAATGCCCAAAAACAATTGTGTAAGATTCATCCTCGTTCTTGGTGATAATAGGACATGTTCTGATTTCTTTGCTCATTTCTCACCTTATTTACTGATTAGTTTTCTTCATCGACCTGCTCCATCAACAACTCCAGCAGTTCAATCGCCGGACAATCTGCACAGATCATCATGCTGCCAAGATCGCAAAGACTACAGTCAACGCATGTTTTCTTCGCCGCGTCCTGTACCATCTTCCAGGGAGGCAGTTTTCCAGCCTCTGCCATGATTGACCAAGCCGGGACTTCACAGTCTGGTTTATGTTTTTTACGCCTGGCAAATTCAACCGCTGGGATATCAGTTGAGGGAAGAATTTCGTCCATATTTCTCATGCCCCCTCTCTTTGTTCACGGGATAAGTTACGATATTTTTCGAGCTCATTAACCGCTCTGTCCTTCTCAGTGATTGGCTTTTTCCCTCGCTCCAATCGCCACAAGAAGATACCAGGACCATTTCCCGGTCCAATATCCTGCAGTATCCCGTCTGCCAGCAGATTGAGGTGCTCTTGATCCCAACCATCACGGCGGGCAATATCAGCAACCTTGCCAAGAATATCCGGGTACAATCCCACCCGACTCAATTTTTCTTCCAAATTCGCATCAATAAGGTCGTGATAGCCATTGCTACAGTCCAGATTTTTGGACTGCTGTCCAGATTTTTGGACTGTTGCAGGGTAGTTAAAAGATTCATTACTAAGATGATGTAAAGAATTAAAAGATTCTTTAACATCATCATTAAGAGAATCCAGATTTTCGGACACTATGTCGCCTTTTACTGCCTGATCATGAGCCACAGTCGGTTCTGTAAACCGACAGGTTAAGCCGCTATGATGAGCGGAACTGAACTGCAGCCAGCCCGAAGCCCTCAAAATAGCCAGGTGCCCATAGATCGTGGCGCGGGATTTTCCGGTTACCTCCATGATTTGTTTTATTGGTATCTCATCCAATTTATCTTTACCCCAGGACAGCCCTTTTAACTGTATGTAAGTGTCCCTTACAGCCGGCGACAAACTGGTGTCATAAACCAACCCGGCTGGAATGTTCACGTACCTGGGGGGAATAATAGGTCGCGTCATAATATATCCAGGTTCAATTCCAACTGCTGGGCGTCACCAAACTGCGTTATGGCAGCGGTATCCATCGCCCTTACTGTCTTGGACATATCACTGATTTTGGCAATATATTCTTTCTGTCGAAATTCTTCATACTCCTTGCGGGATTGAGCTATATAATACCCACCCTCTACACCTGGTAGGGCACAAATCAAGTAGCCCTTTCGTCTCAGGTTCTTGATCACATCTCGCACCGCGCGCTCTTCGATCCTAAATCCCATCCTATTAACCACTGCCACAAGATGGGTTCGGGTGATCAGTTCCTGCCGGCTATAAGGCAGTATTGCCTTCAGGACTACCGCTTCAACTCTGGTAAGATCCTTTTCAATCATTGTCATACAGTCCTCCGTTATAATGGGAGAGTGTCCCGACTGGGATCCACCTCTTCCGGTCTGCCGTTCCTGCGACAGACCGGATTTATTTTTTTACCAGCTCCAAATCTTCCAAAGAGCATTTGTAAACAATTTTCTCTTCCGATCCCTCCGGAGACTTCAGAGAAACCAGAATTTTAATTGGTTCCTTTCCATCCCTGACGCGACCAACAACACAACCTTCTCCTTTTGGAGTAGTCACCTGCTGTCCTGCTAAAAACCGATAAAGCTCATCTATACCAATCATCAATTTAGATTCCTCCGCGATTTCCTTGATCACCATCAGCGAGCTCAGTATCTCCATCAGGTTGCTCACCACCTTGGCAATCAGTAATAACTGTGTATTGACTCCAGGTCGTTCATTAATCATTCTCCGGAGATGTATATCTGCGGTCTGACATGCTGAGATTGCCTTGGCGATTTCAGTGTGCATCCCATATCCGCTAACGAGTCTGGTCGTCATCGCCCCTCAGTTCTTTTGCCAGATCCCGATCGTCTTTTGCCAGATCCCGAATTTGCATAATATAGGATCCCAACACCAGGAGTCCTGTCGCCAGTCCTATTGCCAGCACGACCTTCCAAACAGCTAACCATCCAATCAAGGGTGCACAAACCAGCACAGCTACCATCGCCACTACCCCCGTAAGAAAGGAAATATTAACAAATTTGACGTAACCGGATTTCACCAACTTACGGTAAAGAAGAAATATCAATATTCCGAAAATGATTAGACCAGGGTAGATAACCCATTCAACGCCTATCTTCATCCCGTCATTCTCCCTTTCTTGGTTTTGGACTAAAAACCCTTATATTTGAACCATGAAATCTACCGTGCATATGCCTCCAATCTTTGTCATAAGCTTTTCTGGTGTTGATAACAATGGTTATCAACACCAGAAAACAGCCTCAAACGCCCAGATATTGCGCCACTGTTTGCCAGGTTTTATCTGGAGCGGTTTTCAAGGTGTGCAAATAAATTTGAGTGATGGAAATGCTGCTGTGTCCCAGAAATTCCTGGATTTTTTCCACATCATCGCCCGCCTCCCTGCGCAAGAGCGCTGCAGTATGCCTCAAAGAGTGCACCCGCAGCACCTCCGCATTCAGGCCTGCTTTGTCAGCATAATATTTCAGCGCCCGCCGTGTATAGTTGGCCGAGACCGGCTGCTCCAGGATCTCGCCTCGCGGTCCATAGCTGTGGAAAATAAACCCGCTTTCCCTGCCTTCCGGAATGCAGTACTCTCGGATCGCTATGAACACCGGCTCAAACAACTCTTTGGTTTGATTGTGTTTCCCTTTTCCGTTGTACCGGATCACCATCCCGGCTGGTCTCAGTTCAATGTCCTCATGCCGGACCGACCGCCATTCCGAATTTCGCAGCCCAAGCATCAGGTATCCCAGGAAAAGGGCATAGTCCCTTTTGCCAATGATCTGATTTCGGTTGATGGATTTCAAAAGCGCTTTAGCTCCGTCTATATCCAGACAGGTCGCTTTTCCGTACGGATTGATTTTTGGGCGTTTCACGCCCAGGGCAGGGTTGTCTTTCCGAAGTGTTCTGTCGTTACCCTGTGCGTCTTTGATGATGTAATCCTGCAGAATAAATCCATAAAACGAACTTATGGCTGTCAGCCTGGCTGCCAGAGTTGTATCAGCGCAGGTTTTCTGCAGCGTCACCAGCCACTGATTAATATCCATCCGGCTGATATCCCAGGGCTGCTTCCCACTATAGCGCATCAGCAGACGCAAGGATGTTTCATAACTACGGCGGGTGTTGGGAGAATTCTGCCGGCTCAGCCAGAGCTGGATTGCGTCCTCCCACGTGCCAGGCAACGCTTCTCGAACAAGCTGATTTGCCATTTTATGCAATCAGACGCAGCAGAATCAAAACAACAATTAGGAGCGGCAGCGGCCACCACTCAGAAAGAATTTCGTATGACTTATTTTTCATTTTTATCTCCTCGATTAAATTACTTTATCTTTTGGATCAAAACCATACTCAACCATAATCGCCATCATGCACTCCCGCGCCCACTCTCTGGCCCAGGAAGCTGCAGTTGGGTTGGTGATTACTTTTTTCAAGGTCTCAAGAGAAGGTTTACTTTCTCCTGATTTCCACTGCCAGACCGATTGCCGGCTGGTTTGAATTCCCAGATCCTCTATGAATGTCTTGAGCGTTATAGACTCCAAATATCTATTTGTGATTTCAGCAATTGATTTTTGGTTGGTGTTTACTTGCATTTGGATATCCTTTGTTACGGCATGCTAACTTAGTTTGCTATATGCTTTGTATATTAGCTGATAGCTATGAATTTGTCAAGATGGGATTTACTATTTCTTTACAATGAGTTAAAACAGGAAATGTCTATGAATACTTTGGCGGAATGGTTTGAAAAAGATTTTTTACAGTTCCAATTAGAATTTGGGAGATCTTCTCTGAAAAAATACGCAGAACATATCCAATTGAGTCAGGGTTATGTTTCACAGCTTATGGCGGGCAAACGGACAACAGTCAGTCTGTCTAAATCCAAAGAGATCGCTGAAATTAGGCACGATCCAACTATCTTGGATATCCAGGGTTATGCAAGATCAGATTCTCAAAACATCACAATAGATTCATTACCTAGAAAACTTCGAGAACGCCTTTCCTTTGCTCTTGAAGAAATCGAAACTACCCTTAGAACTCAGTCGATTCAACCCGATTCCCGTGAGGGTATCAATATTTCGTCTGCAATTTTGAAAAAATATGGGTTTATTGTTAGTGAAAATAACGATTCTGAGTGATCAGGGTCATAATTGGCAAATCCACAATGACAGCAAAAACATTAAGAGAATATTTTGAAAAGAATTGGCTACTGTATCAAGTCCATCAAGGCAGAGCCACTCAGGATGACTATGCAATATATTTAGGAATAAGCCACAGTTATCTTACTCAACTGATGAATGGCAACAAAAATAATATAGGAAAAAAAACAGCATATCGCATCTGCGAAAAGAATGAGGACTATACACTGTGTGATATTTTGGGATATTCGCGTCCTGGTATTCAAGTCGTTTCGGTAGATTCGCTGCCATCAGACATTCGGGATAAATTAGTATCAGCACTTACTGAACTTGATTCGATTATTAGGACCCGGGAAATCCAACCCGACTCCCCAGAAGGCGTTGCCCTCTCTACCTCAGTTTTACAAAAATTTGGTTTCAATATCACAGTAAACGATAAGTCCGGGTGATTGGGATCGTAAAAGTGAAGTTCAGTTGTCATATTTTTCTATGCCCACTTTCAGGAACCGTTGAGATTAATTATTATAGAACGTATGTTTTATTTTACAAGGGTACAAAAGCGGAATCATTTTTACAAAAATGTTCTAAACACTTAATTATTTCTTAAATCGGAGGTTACTTTGGGAGAGAAATTTTTCACTAAGGTTGTCGGTGTAACCATGAAAAACATTGACGGCACCGATCGCCAAGAAATAATCAGCGAAACAGTTGATATTGGAGATTACCTCGTATTGAAACGAGAGCCAGCCAATCCATATGACCATAATGCCATTGCGGTCTACTCATACGATGATCAGATAGGTTATCTCTCAGAAAATGTTGCCGAGGAACTTGCTCCTTTGATGGATGCTCATTGGTTGATTCTGGTGACAGTCGCAGATATTACCGGTGGCAATGAGGGCGAATCATTCGGCGTGAACATTGAAATCGAGAAATTATCTCCGTTGGAAGTCGATTCTGAGACAGAGACGATCAGGTTGAAGAATATGACCAATAATACCGCGCCACAGAGCCTTCCTCTAAAAGAGGAAAATAAATCCGAAAAGAATTTTGTCATTACTCTCCTGCTCTGTCTCTTCCTTGGTTTTCTTGGTATTCATCGCTGGTATGTCGGCCGTGGATCCTGGTTATATACTCTCACCCTTGGCTATGCAACCATCGGCTGGTTAGTGGACCTGATCACTATCATAATTGGTAAATTCAAGGATGAATTTGGCATGACGATAAAGCTATGACCTTTAGAGATATCAAATGGAAAAAAACAGTTTTTATTTAATTCTGATTATCCCCCTGTCTATCCTCAGCGCTTGTGCAGCTCCCACACCTCAGCTTGTTGAAGTTACCAGGATCGTCAACCAGACAGTCGAGGTTACCCGGATCGTTGAGGTTACATCTACACCGATTCCCCCTACCCCCACACTCGCTATCCCCCCAACGCCCACTTTTGCGCTCTGGACCGTTCAAGACGCCCAGGCTGCCATTACAACCGCTGATTTGGAATTTGTGTCCCCCTATCCAATGACCAAAGATGATTATGGTCCAGCGCCCTTATCTGCTCAAGAGGCTATCCGGTTCCTGATCCCAAGTCTTTGTGCAGACTGTGGAGGTCGGATATATTCATTTGCCACCCAAGAAGATTTGGATCTGATGGAAAATTATTACACAGAATTGGGTAAACAATCCGCTTTGCTGTTTTCCTGGGTATTCATCAAAGACAATCTACTGATCCAGCTTAATGGAAATTTACCCGAAGCTCAAGCCCTGGAATACCAGGCAGCCCTAACAAACATTACTTACTAATAGCACCTTATCAACGATAATATTCTAATATCCTGAATGCCTTACGACCACACGGATAGACAACCTACGAACCTCACGGATCCCCTGCATAACTAACCATGAGGTCAACTTCTTCCTTTTTCCAGTCTCGGTTCACATCCGTGAGGTTCGTAGGTTCGAGTCCTATCGCGCCCATATGTTCTAATTTCAACGAGGAAAATCCTCAAAATTCGAACTGTCGACCTCACGGTTTTTTGACTTTCGACCTCACGGTTTTTTCTCAGAAAGGCACCAGGTATAAAAAAATCTGGTGCTTTTTTATACCTGTCACATCCGAGCACCCACAGGGGGTGTAGAAAGGTTCGTAGGTTCGAGTCCTATCGCGCCCATTGATTATTCACCCCCGCCCTGCCCCTGAACGCTTCCATTCGCACCACACTGCCCTCCAGACGGGCTTCCTCCGCCGCGAAAGCCAGCAGGTGACTCTCCAACACATTCCTGCCGCTGGTCAGCGGGTCCGCCTGCCCCTGTAGCATGCGCACAAAAGCCTCCATCAGTCCGGCATCCCCGCCCCCATGCCCGGATTTATCCTGGTCCAGCTCGGTTGAAAAGCGTCTGTGCTCCCGCCTATAACCCTTGTGATCCCACACTTCCAGCCAGGTCTGCGACAGACTGAACTTACCCAGCAAAGTTGCCCTGGAGCCATCGATCCGCAGGGTGCGCCCCTCCTCGTGGGAATGCCCGTGCATGGTCAGGCTGACACTTACCCCGCTCTGGGTGGTCATCAAAACCACCTGATGATCGACGACATCGTTGTCGCAGCGGTATACACAGCGCCCATAGGGTCCCTCTCGCAGCGCCTGCCAGACTGCCCTTTCATCTTCCGGGTGGTCGGTGATGACCGAGCGCGGCCAGCCATAATATTCCGTGCCTGCCCTCAAACTTGGGAAAACTTTGGCAAAATTACGCATCATTTGCGGTTTTTCTACCAGCAATTTCCCCATTCGGCGCAAATAAGCCTTATCGCTGCGCATCAGGCTGTATTTTATCGGCAGATTCTGGATGTAGATTCCCGGGGCATAAAAAGGGCAGGTCGCTTCGGCCGGGCAACCATCGGTACAGCGGGCTGGTGCACCTGCCGGGGCGTTTTCAACCCGAAAGTGGCGCAATCCGCCAGTGGAGCTGAGCTCTTGTATCGGTTCACCCAGGTACCAGGTCAATAAATCCAGATCATGACAGCATTTCGCCAGGATCATTGGGGCAGCTTCGCGGCTCGTGCGCCAGTTGCCGCGCACGTAGCTATGCGCCATATGGTAGGCGGCCACATTCTCCCGCCAAGAGACAGTCACTAGTTGACCCAGTTCATTAGATTGCAGAATAGCCCGCACCGCTTTAAAGAACTCGGTATAGCGCAGCACATGCCCAATCATCATGCGCCGCCCCAACTGCTCAGCCGTTCGCACCAATTCCACCGCTTCGTTCAGGATGGGAGTGATCGGCTTCTCCAGCAGCATGTCATAGCCGGCTTGCAGCGCTGTCATCCCGGAGGAATAATGCATTTGGTCCTGGGTGCAGTTGACCACCACATCCGCAATTCTGCCGGCTGCCAGAGCTTCCTGCCAGGTGCTGTAGCAGTGCTCCGGCGAAATATGGTGCGTTCTGGCAAACCGTTCCCTTCGTTCCGCCTGGGGTTCCGCCACCGCTGCGAACTGGAACCGGTCGGGATGAGCCAGTGCAAAACGGCCGTAAGCATTCATCCCCCGATCCCCAGCCCCAAAGAGTAGCCCCCTGATTGGCAATCCGTAAGCATCTGTCATCATGCCGCCTTTCCCTGTTTGCGGAACTGGGTCTCGTACAACTCCGCATACAGCCCGCCCTGCTCCATCAAATCGGCGTGGCAGCCCCGTTCCACGATCCTGCCTCGGTCTAATACCAAGATCAGGTCGGCCGATAAGATCGTACTTAACCGATGCGCGATGACAATACTGGTACGCTCGGTGAAGACCCGCGCCATGGCTTCCTGGATCAGGGCTTCGGACTCACTGTCCAGCGAGCTTGTGGCTTCGTCAAGAATCATAATGGGCGGATTCTTGAGCAGTACCCGCGCCAGCGCCAGGCGCTGCTTCTCACCCCCGCTTAAGCGGTAGCCGCGCTCTCCCACCACGGTATTGTAGCCTTCCGGAAGCGCTGAAATGAACTGATGAATGTTGGCTGTGCGGGCAACTTTCTCAATCTCCTCTTGGGTAGCGTTGGGCTTCGCATAGAGCAGGTTTGCCAGGATGGTATCATGGAACAGGTAAGCTTCCTGGGTGACCATGCCGATGGCACTGGTCAGATCTTCCAGACGCAGGTTGCGCAGGTCATGCCCGTCCAGGCGAATCACCCCAGAAGTGGGGTCATAAAGGCGCGGCAGCAGATAGGTCAGGGTGGTCTTGCCAGCCCCACTAGGGCCTACCAACGCCACCAACTGTTTAGGCTGGATTACCAGGTTAATATCCTCCAGTGCCAGCTCCCTGGCTTGGTTGTAAGCTTCTTCAATCGGTACAATTATGGTAACACTCGGTTCCGAGATCACGCCTTCGGTTGCTTTTTCGGATTCAGTCGGCCGGTAGACTTCATGCAGCAAGCCTTTGTCATTATCAGGGTACCTGAAGGTCACAGCCTCAAATAGAATCTCACCGCGCACAGTTCCCAGTTCTTGAGGTTGTTCAGGGTCTTGGATATCCGGCTCAAGATCCAACACTTCAAAAACGCGCTCGAAGCTGACCAGGGAAGTGGAAAATTCCACCGGGGCGTTAACCAGGGCTTGAAAAGCTTGATAGAGCTGCGTGAGATAACTGCCAAAGGCAATGATGGTACCAATAGTGAACATATCCTGGATGACCATGTACCCGCCCAATCCGTACACCAGGGCTGTCCCAACTGCCATCAATAAGCTGAGCAGCACCATAAAAGAGCGGGCAGCGGTCGCGCGTTGGATGCCCAGGTCGTGCACTTCTTTTGCTCGCGAACCAAACCGGTCCACCTCATCTTCCCGCCGGCCAAACAGCTTGACCAGCAATGCCCCACCCACATTGAGAGTTTCTGCCAGGGTAGCATTCATCCGGGCGTTTACTTCCATCTGCTGTCTTGAAATTTTGCGCAGAACCTTGCCCAGCCGTTGGGCTGCCAGAACAAACAGTGGCACAATTACCGCGCTGATCAGCGTCAGCCGCCATTCCAGGGAGAACATAATCACCAAGACGCTGACCACTTGGATGAAATTGGTCACCAAGCTCACTAGGGTGCGGTTCACTGCATTTTGTGCGTCTACCACATCGTTGTTAAGACGGCTGATCAGCTCCCCCAGGGGGGTATGGATGAAGAAACGTAACGACATCTTCTGGAAGTGGTCATACAGCGCTACGCGCAGGTCGTAGATAACCCCTTCCCCCACCCGGGAACTAAAGTGGCGCTCAATCAATTGGAACAGGCCATTCAGGATTGGAACAATCAGCATGGCAATGGCGTAATACACCAACAGTTTTATATTACCGGTTGGGATGGCAACATCTACCAATTGGCGCAGGATGAGCGGATTGACCAGGTTTAAGAGCGTGGAAACCAGGATAGCTCCCAGCGATCCGAGAATGCCCCATTTATAGGGTTTGGCATACTGACCTACACGTTTGAGAACACTGCGGTTGATGGTCGGTTTTTCATCCCCCGCTTTCATAAAACCCTTCCAGGGTTGTCTGCTGCTCATTTTTTCTCCCAGGTTAATTTTACCCGCCAAAAGAAGATATCAGCCACTCAATAACACACCAAAAGGTTAATATTCTCCAACAGCGCAAATTTCAGCTTTCTTGCATCGGTGGAAGGGTCATCATCCCATCCTTTGTGCGTCAATACCCTCCGTCTTCTGGATTATAATAACCATTCAATCTAGAAAAAAAGGACCACCCGATGCAACCAATTTCTCTGACCGGCATCAAACCTACCGGCAATCCACATATCGGCAACTATTTTGGCATGTACAAACCAGCCTTAGCCCTGACTGAAAAATACCTTGGGCTGTACTTTGTAGCTGACCTGCATGCCCTAACCACCACGCCGGATCGCAAGGAGCTGCAATCTTTGATCTACGAAGTGGCTGCCAGTTGGATTGCCTTGGGTCTGGACCCGGAAAAGTCGGTCTTCTTCCGTCAATCGGATATTCCGGAGATCCCGGAATGCACCTGGATCTTAAGCTGCGTTACAGCAAAAGGGCTGCTCAACCGCGCCCATGCCTATAAAGCAGCGGTGGAGAAGAATGTGGAGTTAGATCGCGACCCGGATGACGGCGTCAACGCCGGGCTGTACAATTACCCCGTTCTGATGGCTGCCGATATCCTGCTCTATAACTCGGATGTGGTGCCGGTAGGTCTGGACCAGAAGCAGCATATTGAGATCACCCGGGATATCGCCGAAGCTTTCAATCGTACCTACGGCAAGACGCTCAAAATCCCAGAAGGGATCATCTCAGAAGATGTGCAGTCCATTCCCGGTATTGATGGGCGCAAGATGAGCAAGAGCTATGGCAACACCCTGCCAATCTTTGCCCCAGAAAATGCCCTGCGCAAGCAGGTTATGCGGATTGTGACTGACAGCAGACTCCCCGAGGAGCCTAAGGATCCGGATACCTGCAACCTTTATCAGATCTACCGGCTGTTTGCGCCGGCTGAGCGCCTGGGGGAAGTTCGGTCGTTGTACCGCAACGGGGGTTTGGCATATGGTACTCTTAAAGAGGAGCTGGCAGGTCTGATTCAGGCTTACTTTGCCCCGGCACGCGAAAAATATACCGCCTTGATTGACGATCATACTTATCTTGACCAGGTGCTTAAAGAAGGCGCGGAAAAAGCCCGGGAACACGGGCAGCCGGTGTTGGCGCGCATGCGTAAAGTAGTTGGACTGGATTAAGAAAATTCTCTCCACAAATTAATCAGCAATCCTGACCGCTGATTATACGGCAGAGAAATGATTAAACAATTCAGCAAGTTTTACCACTTTCTGAATTGTTTTTTCTAAAATAGGATTTTACAGCGTTCGAACACTGAACAGAAAGGATTTTTTTTAGTATTTACAATTCTCTAAATTTTGTATTTACTAAACGTACCAAACAAGTTATACTCTCACGAAACTAAACAAAGTTTCAGGAGTGTAAGTACATGGCAACAATTGATAACAAAAATGAGGCGACCCACCTGCAAGAAAAACATACCGGGCTAAGTTCGCAGGAAGCAGCTAAACTACAGAAACAATACGGAATGAATGCTCTTCCCACCGAAAAAGGGGTTTCAAAGTGGACCATTCTTCTCAATCAGTTTAAGAGCCCCCTGGTTTACATCATTCTGGTGGCTGCCTTTGTCTCCCTGATCGTCAAGGAATATGGTGATTTCGCCATCATAATGGTGGTAATCATCTTCGATGCCATTTTGGGCTATGTCCAGGAATTCAATGCCCAGCAAACGTACACTTCGTTGAAAAATTTGATCAAGCCGACTACGACGGTCATCCGTGATGGTATCCGCCAGGAGATGGAAGCGATCAATTTGGTTCCAGGGGATACTGTGGTTTTAAGCGCCGGGGAACACGTCCCTGCCGACGGTTTCCTGCTTGAGAGCACCAAAATCAGCATTGACGAAGCCATTCTGACTGGTGAGAGCGAAGCAGTAATGAAAAACACCTCTCCAGAAGGTAACAAGACCTTCATGGGCACCACCGTCCTGACCGGGCATGGCTTGATGCAGGTCTCGGGGATTGGCTTCCAGACCGAACTCGGCAAGATTGCCGCCAGCGTACAGGAACCTCAGGAACAGGATACTCCCCTGCAGATTAGGATGAAATCCTTTTCCAAAACCCTCACGATCGTTGTGGTATGCCTGACATTGGCAATTCTCATCATCGGGTTAGTCATGGGCAATCCTTTCCTGGAGATGCTGCGCACTTCCATCATCCTGGCAATTGCCGCTGTACCTGAAGGACTTCTGATTGCCGTGACAGTGATCCTTGTGTTGGGAATGCGCAAGATCCTCAAACGGAACGGCTTAGTCAAACGCCTTTCCGCAGTGGAGACTCTCGGTTCTGTTACCACAATTTGCACCGACAAGACCGGTACCCTTACCGAAGGGAGAATGCGCATCACCAAAGCTGACTTCAAGAATGCTGACCTGAGTCAAAAAGTAATGATATTGTGCAACAACCTGGAAGGTCCAGTGGATATTGCCCTTTGGCAATACGTGGAAAGTCAAATCGGCTCCGAAGCCCAGGATTTGTTCAATTCGACACAACGCTTCAGCGAAGAGGTTTTTACCAGTGAAACAAAATTCATGAGTGTGGACGTCGCCCTTCCGGATGGCAGGTGGATTTTCCTGCTTAAAGGTGCTCCCGAGATCGTCTTGGAAATGTGTGCCATTTCTCCTGAAGAAAAAAACCAGCTTTTGATCCAGATCGACGAATGGGCTGGCGAAGGCTTGCGCCTGTTGGGGTTGGCAGCTAAACCAAAAAACGGTCAGCTCGGGAAACACTCCGGGTATGAATGGCTGGGCTTGGTCGGCATGGAAGATCCCGTGCGTGAGGGTGTGGTGCATGCGTTGCAGGTCGCCCATCATGCCGGCATTAAAGTCAAAATGATCACGGGAGATTACCGCCGGACTGCGGAAAAAATCGGCCGGAATATTGGCCTCTATAGGGATGGCGATGAGATTCTTGAAGGCAGTTCGATTGCCAGCATGAGCGACGCTGAACTTAAAAAACACGTCCAAAAAACCGCCATTTTTGCACGCATCTACCCGCAAGACAAATTACGGATCGTACGGGCGCTTCAGGAGGAGGGCGAGATCACTGCCATGATTGGCGATGGAGTCAACGACGCCCCGGCGCTCAAGCGTGCCAATATCGGCGTGGTTGTCGGCTCCGCTACCGATGTTGCCAAGGAAATCTCTGATGTCGTTCTGATGGATGATAATTTCCGTACTATTGTGGCAGCCGTTGAAGAAGGCCGGGTGATTTTCGAAAACATCCGCAAGGTGGTCGCGTATACCCTTTCCAACTCCTTTGCAGAAGTCCTCACCATCTTCATTTCCATGATTCTGCAGTGGCAAACGCCTTTGCTAGTGGCACAAATCCTCTGGATCCACCTGATTTGCGATGGTCCATCCGATATCGTTTTGGGGTTTGAACCCAAGGAACCGGGCATCATGGATGAGAAACCCAAATCGGTGAAAGAGTCGATCCTGCCTCCGCTCAGCCTGATTCTGATCGCCGTGATCAGCATTGGCAGTGCCATTGCCGCCCTGACAATCTTCAACCATTACGCAAATGTTCTTGGTAATGTTGAACAAGGCCGTTCAATCGTATTCGCCAGTTTTGCGCTCAATTCCATGATCTACATTTTTGCTTATCGCAGTTTACGCATGCCCATTAACAAGATGCCCCCACTCAGCCAGAACAAACCCCTGATTTTTTCTGTCCTGGCGGGTATCCTTACAGCCATTCTGCCCTTTTTCATCCCGGGTTTGCAGAAATTATTGGGAATCGTCCCGCTGACCCTCAAGCAGTGGGGGCTGGTGGCACTGATTGCTTTCAGCATGCTAACTGTGGTTGAACTGGGCAAAGCGATAGCGAATAAAATCCGCAGGAATAACGATCACAAAGTAACTGAGCAGGTATAATCAGATTAAGGATACACAATGACCCTGGATTTCAAACACCAAAGAGATGAGATGCATTTCATCGAAGATATGGGCTTGTTCTTCGAACAAATGGGCATGACCAGAATGGCTGGCAAAGTTATTGGTGCCTTGCTCATTTCAGACCCGCCATCCCAGTCCCTGACTGATCTTTCTGCTAAATTAAAAGCCAGCAAAGGTTCGATCAGCACGACAACGCGCATGCTGATCGAACAGGGGTTGGTAGACAGAGTCGCCACTTCGCTGCCGCGCCAGACTTGCTACCGCTTCAGGCCCGGCGGCTGGACCAATTACATGCAAGATTGGCTGGGGCTGATGTCTGAGCTGCACAGCATCACCGAAAGAGGTCTGGAACTGATGTCCGACAAAAACGAGGAGACCCGCGAAAGGCTGCTCGAAGCGCACGACCTTTTTTCAATCATGGAAGAACAGATTCCGGGCATCCTGTCGAGCATGGAAGAGGAGCGCCATCGCCGAGTGCCGGAAAATGGTACAACCTCAACCAATTCTTCCGATCAGTAATCTAAATATAATCCTTAATAGAATAATAAATCTCATTAGGGCAGTCATTTTTATCAAACCTTTTTCCAAGTTGGGTTTACATCAATAAGCCTTTGTTTGTGTAAACTAAAATAGTATGGAATAATCAGAAATTATTGAGGACCTTTTCATGGACAACGAACAAAAAACCAAGCAGAACAACCTGGCGCTCAACCTCGGACTGGTGACCAATATCATCCTGGCTATCCTGAAGACCAGTGTCGGTATCATTGGTAATTCACCAGCGCTGCTGGCAGATGGCATCAACTCCACCTCGGACGTGGTTTACTACCTGGTGGTGGGCGTCTTCATCCGCGCTGCCCACAAGCCTGCTGATGAAGATCATCCCTATGGGCATACCCAGTTTGAAAGCATCGGTGCGCTGCTGGTGGGGGCGTTTGTGATTACCAGTGCGGTCACCATTTTTTGGAATTCGCTCGATACATTGGTTAATTTACTGGCCGGCAAAAGCACTTTTGAAGGCGGAAGTTCGCTGGCACTGTGGGTGGCAATCGGCACGGTCGTCCTCAAGGTTGTGCTCTACGCCATTACCAACAAGATTGGAAAATCCACCAACAATGCCTCCATCATTGCCCTGGCTGCGGACCACTACAATGACATCCTGGCAGCCTCTGCAGCAGCGATTGGCATCTTGCTGGGCAGGCTGGGGTACCTGTGGGTCGATCCCTTCGCAGGCGCCCTGGTGGCTTTGTTCATCTTACGCACAGGCGTATCCATTCTTCGCGATGCCACTTCATCTCTGATGGACACCGTCCCGGGAAAAATCCTCAACACTCAAATTTCCAGCCTGGTGGGCCTGATTGAGGGTGTTGAAAAGATTGATGAGATCCAAGCGCATCGCTTCGGTCAGTATTACGTCATCAATATCACCGTCTGTGTGGATGGCAGAATCACGGTCTATGACGGTGATCGAATTGCCAGCTTGGTGGAAAAAACACTGATGGAAAATATTGAATACGTGAAGGGTGTCTACGTCCATTATCATCCGCGTGAATTTTACCGCGCCCAGATATAATCCAAGTTAATCTCATTCTGCCAGAATTGAGAAGGGATTCTGCACAATTCAGAGCATCAGGGTTTCAAATGTTGCCCCGTTTTGATTATTTTCCTTTGTGGGATATAATCTTTTCACGATAGTCGAAGTTTGCAGGAAGCAGGCTTTCTGCAAACCCTATGAAAAATTGATTGAGAGGGAACCCTATGGATAATTTCACCTTCTACAACCCCACCCGCATCGTCTTTGGCACAGGTACCATTGCCAAACTTTCCAAGTTGGTTCCTAAAAAAGCGACCGTGCTGCTGCTTTACGGTGGCGGCTCGATCAAACAGAACGGCGTTTATGACCAGGTGACGGCAGCGCTGAAAAAAAACATGGTTTTAGAGTTCGGCGGGATTGAAGCAAATCCGGATTATGACACGCTGATGAGGGCTGTTAAGGTAGTGCGCAAGAAGAAAATCGACTTTCTGTTGGCAGTGGGGGGAGGTTCGGTCATTGACGGCACCAAGTTCATTTCCCTGGCGGCTTTGCTTGATGAAGGCGACCCCTGGCAGATTGTAGCTGGCAGCCTTGCTAAAAACCTGAAGCAAGCTATCCCCTTTGGAACCGTCCTGACCCTGCCGGCAACTGGCAGTGAGATGAACCATAACGCTGTTATTTCCCGCCGCAGCATCCAGGAAAAACTATCCTTCTCCAGCGATTTAGTCTTCCCTCAATTTTCCATTCTTGACCCCGAAACCACCTATTCGCTGCCTCAAAAGCAGATCCGCAACGGCATTGTTGATGCCTATGTGCACGTCATGGAACAATACCTGACCTTCCCGGTTGGGGCGGTAGTACAAGACCGTCAAGCGGAAGCCCTGCTGAAGGCACTGATTGAGGTGGCACCTAAAGCACTCCAGATGCCCCCCGACTATACCGGGCGTGCCAATTACATGTGGGCTGCTTCTAATGCATTAAACCACCTGATTAGCAGAGGAGTCCCCGAGGATTGGGCAACTCACAACATCGGTCACGAACTGACCGCGCTCTATGGGCTAGACCACGCTGAAACGCTGGCAGTAGTATTGCCCTGGTTGATGTGGTATAAGCGCAAACAAAAACAAGGCAAACTGCTGCAGTATGGCTACCGTGTGTTTGACCTGCGGGCTCAAAAATTCTCTGAGCGGATTGACCAGACCATCCTGGCAACAGCAGCTTTCTTCCAAAGCGTAGGCATGCCTACTACACTGACAGCTTACGGAATTGATCCCGACGAAGCCGCCGATCTGGTCCAGGCTCGTTTTGAAGCGCATAGCTGGAATTTTGGGGAGCATTCCGATATCACCGGCAAGGATGCTGCAGCCATTTTGCGATTGAGCAGGTAGACTCTGCCGGAAAGTTACCAATAACGCTAAAAACTTATCCATCATTTTCAACAATGATTAAAAGGAGTGCCGGCGAATGGCACTCCTTTTGGGTTTTGAAAAACGCTTGGTTAGGAGGGGGCAAACAAATTGATGATCAGCGCCACGATCAATTTGATCACCATTACCAGGTAATAAAACCAGTTGAACAAAAAGAAGTAATCCTTGGCGAAATGCTTGCGGTAATACTGATAATAGGACCGGTGCCACTGGTAAATGGAGTTAAACGGACGGGTTTTTGAGCCCCCCTGCCCTCCGAAATGAATAATCTTTGCCAGAGGCGCATACATGACCTTCCAACCCAGTTGGCGGGCACGCAGGCAGTAATCGCTGTCTTCCTGATAAGCGAAGAATCTCTCATCAAATTCACCCACCTGCTGCCAGGTTTCTCGCCGGATGAACATGCAGGACCCGGAAACTGCCTTTACCTCGGCAATCTCGTCTTCTGGCAGCCAACTCTGCAAATAGCCGTTCAATCCCCGGTTTTTCGGGAACAAGCTTCCCAATTTGAAGAAGTACCCGAATACTTCGGCTGGCCGCGCCTCTCCGCGGCGGCACTGCTTTTGAAAACTGCCATCGCCGTTCAATACTTTGGGGATGGCAATGCCCACCTGGGGATTGACTTTCATATACTCCACTATCGGGGTCAGACTATCTTCGATTAGGAGCGTGTCAGGATTTAATAAAAGTAAATACGCCCCTGAGGCTACACGCAAAGCCTGATTGACCGGTTTGGTAAAACCAAGATTGCTTTTATTCTTGATCAGCTTTACTTGCGGGTATTCTTGTTCCAGCATTGCTGCAGTACCATCCGTGGAGGCATTATCAACCACGATAATCTCGTAATCCAGGCTTGGGGGATATTTTGCAATGGACTGCAGGCAGTCTTTCAGATACTGCCTGGCATTGAGAGTCAGGATGCAGATGGAAAGGTCCACGATCAGAATCCTTGATGAGCTTTTGGGCTATTCAAAATAAGGGATCTGATCCCCTCAGAATACGCCATTTTACAGGTTTCCCCCCTGGGATTTACCTCGTCACTATGTGAAGCCATTGATTTCATATCTTGTTCCCTGGATGAATGCTAATTCAGCCTTAGAAAAACTCACCTCAAGTTCAAGCAATTATACTGGACCTTCCAATTATTCGACAGCCAGATTTCTCCGCCTTGCGCAAGTTCCGGCAAATCCAAAGCGTTAGGTCCCCCGTTTGCAAAACCGCCCCCAAAAGCACCTGCAAAGCGCGTTCCCTGGGCAAAACCGGCTTGCGGCAGGTTCAAACTCCTGGCAGGAATCAGATCAGGATTCCGGTTGGCGCTTACCAGTACCCGTTCTTCTCGCAAGACGCGCTGGAAAAGCAGCAAGTCATCGTCCCAATAAAGTACCTGAAAGGCGCCCCGAGCCAGGGCCAGGTTGGCTTTCCTCAGGCTGATCAACCGTTTGTAAAACTCCAACAAATTCTGGTCACAATGGGTAGAATCCCAGGGCATGCAGTTGCGTGAGCCAAATCCTTCTTCATCAGCCAATCCGATTTCATCGCCATAATAAACACAAGGGACGCCAGGGAAGGTAAACTGTACTATCGCAGCCAGGCGGATCAGGGCTTCGTTCCCATCCAGAATGGTGCGGATGCGTTTGGTATCGTGGCTGTCCAGCAAGTTGAATTGCTGCAAGGCAATCACCCAAGGGATGGCTGCCAGGTTTTCCAGCCAGGATTTGACCACTGTAGCGGTCTCCCAGCGTTGATCTGAGGCAAGTTCCCCCCTCCACCCCAGAGCACCCTGATGGTAAGGTCGGAGCCAATGCAACAGCGGTTCAACGAAGCCGGCGTAATTCATCACCCCATCCCAACCCTGCCCCTGCAATTGAGAGGCTGCCTCAAAGAAATTCTCCCCTATCAAATAAGCTTCAGGGTTGGTTTCTTTGACTGCCTGCCGGATGCCAGGCAGTACTTCCTGTGCCAACTGTTGCTCATTTTGCCTTCCCAGCATATTGGCAACATCCACGCGCCATCCGTCAGCACCAAAGGGTGGCTTTAACCAATAACGGAAAACCCCATTCTCCCCTGCGTACATTTCCGTCCTCAGAAGCGCACTCTGGTAGTTCAACTTTGGCAGGCTGCCGTGTCCCATCCAGGAAACATACTTGCGGGGATGCTCTTCAAAGAAAAAGAACTGCGCTTCTGGGCTGTTCTGATCCTGACAGGCTGTTTGAAACCAGGGGTGCCCATAGCCGCAGTGATTTGGGACAATATCCAGGATGTAGTGCATTCCGAAAGCACTGAGGGCTTGTCGCAGATCGATTAAAGCCTGATCACCGCCTAAGACCGGATCAACCTGCTTATAGTTGATGACGTCATAACGGTGATTGGTGCAGGCAGTGAATACCGGGTTAAGATACAACGCATTTATGCCCAAGTCGCGTAAATAGTCCAAGCGCTGAATGATGCCCTGTAAATCCCCGCCATAAAAAGGGACCATGCCAGGCTGGTTGGGGGCGGCTTCTCCCCAGGGAAATGTCTGCCGGACCCAGTTATGATACCCGATTGGCTCCTCAGTTGGATCATTGCCCGGGTCGCCGTTTTCAAAGCGATCGGGAAAAATCTGGTAAAAAACCGCCTGATTCAACCAGGGAATCTCAGGGGTGTCTGCCAACAGTTTGAAATCAAATAATTCGAAGGGGCTGTCTTGGCTGGCACCAACAGCATTGATCCACCAGACCGTTTCTTGGGTCTGAATGGCAAACCGGTACGGCATGCGTTTCTCTTGAACAGTTAATTCGGCACTCCAAGTCTGCCGATCATCTTCGCGTAGGGTAGCTCTCATTGGAGTGAATTGCTGTTCGCCATTGGGAATGGTTCGCAAAATTATCTGTTGAATGGGAGCATCAACGGGTACGCTCAACTTGACAGTAATGATCTCACCCAGATGCGGTCTCGGATTGGAAAGGTAATCCACTGTGCCAAAATGCAATACCGAATTCAGCCAGGTCGGTTGAGAGATAATTGAATAATTCATTGTCTCAAATCCTCAAGGAGATAATCATACCAATAATTCCCAAATCCAGTACAATATTCTCTGGCTTGCCAGGCAGACCGGAATTCGCTGTTCAAGAAAAGGTGCCATTGATGGAAATTGAAAAGATAAAGGCTTATTACAGTGCCCGCGGATTGAGTTGGCCGGACCAAAAAAGCGCTCTGCTTTTTTATCTTTCAGAAGTGGGTGAATTGGCTGAAGCATACCTGGCACAGTCGCCGGTGGCACTTAGCCCGGAGGAACAAGAGCTCATGAATGGCTTCTCTGAATTGGGCTTAAAAGCAGATGAAATTGTCTCAAGGGTACCAGGTTGGATCCGCAATCATGACCGGCTGCGCAAGGAAAATATCGCTTTCGAGGTGGCAGACTGCAATATGATGCTCACCGTTTTCATGGAAAGCTTTCGTGGCTGTAGCTTGGATGACGCCTTATTTGAAAAGATGCAAGAGAAATTAGGCTACTCAATCACAAATTTCCCTGCTCATGAAATAAAAGAGTAATTCAACAATTGCCTGTATTGCTCATGCCTGGTGAACACAGGTTTTCTTTTGGCTTTTCCGGACAGCCGGAGTGTCGAGGGATGAATTGGGATAAGTGAAATTTTCATCTACCAAAATTCATTACACTTAAAATCCTGAAGAGCCTTTGCAAAGCATAGGAGCCATCACAACAACAGGACAGATTCTTTACTTTGTTCAGAAGGACTGGTGACTGGCAGAACGAATTTACCAGGGGCAGTTGATATTTGTTGTCCGGAGCGGAGCGAAGGACCATACGCCTGGTAACGAGATAAGGTCCTTCATTCTGTTTAGCATGTGAACTGACAGGAACTTGGGTTGATCAGCTAGTTCTTTAAATTAACTCTTTCATCCTTTACAATTCGAGGGCTGAACGCAAAAAGTCTAATAAATTCCTTAGCTTTTTGGATTCCCTATGTCAATAAGCGATTTTGCTTATCTCAAATCTCATGCAAGGGTTTAAAACCTTCTCCCAGAGCTTCATTCGCCTGCCCGATTACCATGAACGCTTTAGGATCAATATCATGAACCATCGTCTTCAGCCGGACTACTTCTGTGGTCGTAACGACACAATACAACATGGTTTTCGCTTCGCCGCTATAACCGCCGGTGGCAGGAATAACGGTGACCCCACGCTCCAATTCTTCCATAATCTCATGGATCACTTCATCCGGATACTTGGTAATAATAAACGCTGTTCGAACAATATTGGAGCCTTCAGAGACTCTATCTGCCGCTACCCCGCTGACATAAATCATAATCAAGCCATAGAGTGCCTTTTCCCAGCCAAATATAAAGCCGGCCAGGATTACTACCAGGGAATCCGTAATCATATAAGCCATTGAAATGGACATACCGAATTTGCGATTTAGGATCCTGCCCAAAATATCCGAACCACCACTGGTGCCCCTTCCAAGGTACACCACACCAAGGCCAGCACCTAAGAACATCCCCCCAAAAAGCGTGTTAAGCACCGGATCCTGAGTGATGGCATCCGTTCCGGTTAGGTAGATCAGCGAATCTGTAAAGATCGAGAAACTGACAATCGCCAGCATAGTGCGAGAGGCAAAACGCGGACCGCCCAGGTGGCGCCAGCCTAACACAAATAAAGGCAGGTTGCCCAAGATTACAACCGCCCCTATTGACCAACCAAATGAGTAATGCAGCAACTGCGCGAGTCCGCTTACACCGCCACTAACCAGGTTGGCAGGCACTAAAAACAGGCGTAAACTCAATGCCTGAATAAAAGCACCCAACAAGATCAAGAGATAATCCTTAATCGAGCGTGGACTGAAATCTAATTGTTTGAAGAAATTCTTAATTTTCACGTTGTGTCATCCTTAATCATGCCAAGTTGTCGAATTGTGATTATAAGCCAAATGGGCCGGTTTTATATGAACGGAGTCGAGGGAAACGCCCTTGACAGCGAACATTTGTTCTGTTATTATTAAGTAGAAAATACTCCAAAGACTTGTTTTTCAGAAAGCGGGATTATATGGCAAGAAGAAAAAGTGGCTTAAGCATCCGGCACAAGAAAATACTCGCCTTCCTGGAAACCTACCAGCAAGAGAAGGGCTTTCCGCCCTCTATCCGGGAGATTGGCAACCAGACCCAGATCAGTTCGACTTCGGTGGTCAATTACTACCTGAACCAGCTTGAAGAAATGGGTTACATAGAACGCAGCAGCAATGTCTCACGCGGTATCAACCTGCTCAAAACTCATGCCGGCAATGTCATCCAAACTGCCAGATCAGCAGCCTACCAAATGGCCGATCAGCTCATTACCATCCCGCTGGTCGGAAATATCGTAGCAGGCGAACCCATGCCAGTGCCTCCTTCTGACTTCAGTTATTACGATCCTGATTCTGGCATTGATATCGCCCGTAGCTTGCTGCCCGATTCTGATTCACCTGACCAACTGTATGCCCTGCGTGTGCATGGCGATTCGATGATTGATGCCATGGTTAACGATGGCGATATTGTCGTTATGAAAAAGGTCGACCAAGCACGTAACGGGGAAATGGTTGCCATCTGGCTGGCTGATCGGGACGAAACCACCTTAAAATATTTCTTTCTGGAAAATGGTCAGGTGCGCCTGCAGCCTGCCAATCCTTCCATGCAGCCGATCATTATCGAAGACCCCAGTGTGGTGGAAATCCAGGGCAAAGTCGTCCTGGTCATCCGTCAGATCCAGAACAACTGAACCAATTCGCATTAATAAAACAAAAAAACCGTAAATAATATACGGCTTTTTTGATTGGCTGTGCTGAAATTACTGGAGGACAACTTCAGCGCCGGCAGCCTCAAGCTTGGCTTTGGCGTCAGTGGCAACTTCTTTGCTGACTGCTTCGAGAACCTTGGAATCAGCAGCTTCTGCCATATTCTTGGCTTCAACCAGACCCAGGCTGGTAAGTTGACGAATAACCTTGATGACTTCGATCTTCTTCGGGCCAGCGCCCTTGATGATCACATCAAATTCGGTCTTTTCTTCAACTTCTTCTTCAGCGGCGGCAGCAACTGGGCCAGCGGCCATAGCGGCGACTGGTGCAGCGGCGGAAACGCCCCATTTTTCTTCCAACAGTTTGACAAGGTCAGCAGCTTCCAGTACGGAAAGTTTGCTCAGTTCCTCAACGATTTTTTCTAAATCTGCCATTTCAATAAACTCCTATTTGTTATTTCTTTTCTATCTCTTCCCACGCGCTTGTGTGCGCTGGTTTGTCTTACGCAGCCTCAGGCTGCTTTTCCGAGTTGGCTCGGATGACGGCGGCTAAACCACGAGCAGGTTCTGCCAAAGTACGAACGAATTGACTGGCGGGTGCCAGGATGGTACCCAGAAGCATGGATCGCATGATAGGCAGTGTGGGTAGCTCTGCCAGGGAAGTAACCTGTTTTACGGTCAAGGATTGCTTGTCCAGGTAACCACCGCGTACTGCGAAAGCTTCATTGCCTTTCAAAAGTTCAGTCAGGGCTTTGGCAATGGCTGGGGCATCTTCAAATGCAAACACAACCACATTATTGCCTTCCCAGAACTTCTCATCATACTTATAGCCCTTTTCATCCAGAACTATTTTGAAGAGTCGGTTCTTGACCACGTGCAGCTGACCATCCACCTCACGCAGTTTGGCACGGGCTTCATTTACAGCAGGCATACGCATTTTTGAGTAGGACAAAACAAAAACAGCTTTGCTTTTATCCAGCCACTCGCTGTATTCCTCCACAATAATTGCTTTTTGTTTCTTAGAAAACGCCAATGTTGTTTCACCTCCTTTCGGTGAAAATAAAAATCTCTTTCCGTTATCCTGTGGAAAGAGATTCATGTGAATCACATCAAAAGATGTTCCTCTTTAAATCTCCACCTCGGCAGGAAATTAAGCCGTAACGGCACCAGCTTTCTTAAGTGAAGTATCCTATTCAATTGTCTGATTTAGCCAGTATACCACAACTTGCAAGGTATGCTGGCTAAAGGATTAACACTAAATCTGGTTCGTCTCCATGGACAGGGCAGTGTTGGGGTCAATTCTGACACCGGGACCCATGGTTGAAGCAACGGTTACTTTACGGATAAAGATACCTTTGGCACCAGATGGTCTCGCCTTACGGATCGCACTCATCAAGGCAGCCAAGTTTTCTTCCAAAGCCTCTGCAGTAAAGGAGACTTTACCAAGAGGAACATGAATATTAGCGGTTTTATCTAGACGGAACTCCACCCGTCCAGCTTTGGCAGCGTGGATGGCAGAAGTAATATCCGCAGGCTGCACCACCGTACCGGCCTTAGGATTTGGCATCAGGTTGCGGGGACCAAGCACTCGGCCCAACCGTCCAACCTTGCCCATCATATCCATGGTACCAACAGCAACATCGAAATCGGTATAACCTTGGGCAATTCTGTTGATTTCTTCGTCAGTCTCAGCTACAAAGTCAGCGCCGGCAGCCCGTGCAGCTGCAGCGGCTTCACCCTGCGCAAAAACTAGCACACGCACAGTTTTGCCCAAACCGTTGGGTAAAACCACCACATCGCGGATCTGCTGATCCGCCTGCCGGGGGTCCAAACCAGTGCGCATGTGCACTTCAACGGTTTCATCAAACTTGGCATAACTGATCTCCTTCACCAGTTGCAGAGCTTCCCTGGGGCTATACACCTTCTCAGGGTCTATCTTTTTACTTGCATTTTCAAAATTTTTCCCGTGTTTGGGCATGATTACTCCTTAGTGGTCCAAACGGGTAGTAGCTACCCTCCCACATGAACTCTAATTACTTTTCGACGATGGTGATACCCATGTTACGGGCAGTGCCTTCAAGTTGCTTAATCGCACCTTCAATATCAATCGCGTTCATATCCTTGAATTTGATTTCAGCGATTTCTCTAAGCTGTGCGCGGGTAACCTTGCCAACCTTCTCACTTTGAGGAGTGGCGGAGCCTTTGTCGATCCCAGCTGCTTTCTTGAGCAGGATCGGTGCCGGAGACGACTTCAAGTCGAACTTGAATGAGCCATCCGTGAAGATGGTGATCTCAGCGGGGATAATTTCACCGACACGATTAGAGGTACGGGCATTGTATTCCTTGCAAAATGCCATGATGTTAACACCGTGCGGAGCCAAAGCAGGACCGATCGGGGGTGCTGGATTGGCTTTTCCTGCTGAAATTTGGAGCCTAATAACTGCTTTTACTTTTTTTGCCACAACTAATCTCCTTTGTGGTGTTGACGGAATAAAACCTTATCCCTCCCACGAATTTCCGGACTGCTCCGGTTTAAGCTTTCTCTACCTGCAGAAAATCAAGTTCCACAGGAGTTTCGCGCCCAAAGAAATTCACCATGATGCGAATCTTTGAGCGTTCCATATTAACTTCAGAGACGGTACCCCGAAAATCATTGAACGGCCCGTCGACAATGCGCACACGATCCCCAGGATGATAAGTTACCTTAAATGTGGGAGCTTCGTCTTCCATACGGCGCAGAATTTGGGATACTTCTTCAGGCCGCAGCGGTGTGGGTTCATCACCCATGCCCACAAAACCGGTCACACCCGGGGTGTTTCGAACCACAAACCAGGATTCCTCTTCGAGGATCATATTGACCAGCACATAGCCCGGGAAAACATGACGTTCAACCGTGCGGCGCTTGCCATCCCTGACCTCAATCTCTTCTTGGGTCGGGATGACCACATCAAAGATCTTGTCTTTCATGTTCATAGTTTCAATGCGTTGTTCCAGGTTTTTGCGGACTTTGTTTTCATACCCGGAATAGCAGTGGATCACAAACCACTGGCGGGCATCTTCCGGGCTGTTGGCAGCAATCTTATCAGGCAACGGAGCCGCTTCGGAGGACGGTGCAACCTCATCCGCTGCTATTCGAGGCATAGGCCCTTTTTGAGCGGATTCGTCTTCGCTATCCATAAATTCTTCTTTATCCAAATCGGCCATGAGGGCTCTCTTTTCAACTACCTATTACCCAACCAGTAAACCAATCAATCGACTGAAAATAGAATCCAACAAACCTAGAATGGCAGACATGATCACGGTTACAATCAGAACGACCTTGGTCAATGCCCATGCTTCGTGTCGGGTCGGCCAGGTGACTTTTCGCAGTTCACCAATGGTTTCACGCCAAAAACGCTTGATGCGTTGAAAAATGTTCAGCTTTTCACTCGGTGCCATCTTTTTCTCCTGGTTGATAACTCAACGCCGCAACATTCACGGCGTTGAAATTTTCTCAACAGGTCAGGTAGGAATTGAACCCACAACCCCCGCTTTTGGAGAGCGGTGCTCTGCCAATTGAGCTACTGACCTAAACAAGCTACAGCCAATCTTACGATTGACCGAAGTTATTTCACCTCACGATGAAGCCTGTGCTGCCGGCAGCGCGGGCAATATTTATTCATTTCCAGACGGCCAGGATCATTCCGGCGGTTTTTAACCGTAGTGTAATTACGTTCCTTACACTCGACGCACGCCAAGTGAATGACTGGTCGGATATCTTTCTTCTTTGATGCCATATTTTATTTGGCATGGCTGCCTTCTATGGGCAGCCATGTTTCCTCCATCCAATAGTTTTTACTCAAGGATCTTCGTGATCACACCTGCACCAACAGTCAAGCCGCCTTCGCGAATGGCGAATTGGGAACCTTGTTCCAGGGCAACCTTACTAATCAGTTTAACATGCATATTGGTAACGTTGTCACCAGGCAGAACCATTTCGACACCTTCCGGCAAGGTTACATCACCGGTAACATCCATCGTGCGGATGTAAAACTGTGGGCGATAACCAGTGAAGAACGCACTATGGCGGCCACCCTCTTCACGCCGAAGGATGTAAGCGCTGCATTCAAAAGTGGTGTGCGGGGTGATGCTGCCAGGTTTGGCAACTACCATGCCACGCTCAACCTGATCGCGATCAATACCTCGCAGCAGGATGCCAATATTATCACCCGCCATGCCAGAATCCAGCAGCTTGTGGAACATTTCAACCCCAGTAACAACTGAGGGGAGACTCTTGTCCATCAGACCAACGATTTCAACTGGTTCGCCGACTTTGACCTGACCGCGTTCGACACGACCAGTCACAACAGTACCGCGACCCTTGATTGAGAAGACGTCTTCGATTGGCATCATAAAGGGCTTGTCCAGTTCGCGAACAGGCTCTGGAATATAATTGTCTACTGCATCCAGCAAATCGATGATCGGTTTGTATTCTGGAGCGTTGGGATCGGTTGAAGTGCTTTCCAATGCCAGCTTGGCTGAACCGCGAATGATCGGAACTTCGTCGCCGGGGAAATGGTTCTTGGTCAGCAGTTCACGAACTTCCATCTCAACCAACTCAAGCAGCTCGGGATCGTCCATCATGTCAACTTTGTTGAGAAAAACGAGAATGCTGGGAACTTCCACCTGGTGAGCCAACAGAACGTGCTCATAGGTCTGGGGCATAGGGCCATCGGGGGCACTCACTACCAAGATGGCGCCATCAATCTGGGCAGCGCCGGTGATCATATTTTTAATATAGTCACGGTGACCAGGCATGTCCACATGAGCATAGTGGCGCTTGGGGGTCGAATACTCAACATGGGCGATGTTGATGGTAATGCCACGTGCTTTCTCTTCTGGTGCGTTGTCAATTGAGTCAAACGCACGATAGTCACCAAAACCACGCAAGGCTGAAACTTTGGTGATTGCCGCGGTTAAGGTGGTCTTTCCATGGTCAATATGACCCATGGTACCCACATTCATGTGGGGCTTGGACCGATCAAATTTTACTTTTGCCATGCTTTTCTCCTTAATAATTACTTATCATCATTTTCATATTTCGGCAAAAAGCCCTCAATGGGATTTGAACCCATGACCTCGTTCTTACCAAGAACGCGCTCTTCCAACTGAGCTATGAGGGCAGCCGTAAACACAGATCATTTTTTGAAGAGATCTGTTTATGGACGGTGAAGGATTCGAACCTCCGAAGGCCTCCGCCAACTGATTTACAGTCAGTCCCCGTTGTCCACTTGGGTAACCGTCCATGTTCCATTTGGGCGCCAGCTCTTTACCCGCTGGAGATTAAGGTTGATCTGAATCAATCTCAATCGCTAACGATTAATCTGAGCCGACGATGGGAATCGAACCCATAACCTACCGCTTACAAGGCGGTTGCTCTTCCGTTGAGCTACGCCGGCGCCCTGGATATTAAATTGTTAAATATCGGCTTATAGCTGGTCAAGTATATCAAAAGCCGCATCTAAACGCAAGACTGTAATTCTACCAGCCTTTTCAGCAAAACGTGAGTCTACCAGACTTGGAAACTTTAGTCAAGATAAAAAGGTCACTGTTTTATGAGGGGGTCACCGTTTTGGCCCGCTTTGTCACTTTGAAAAATAAAGTAAATTTACTTGTGAATTCACAGCCCGCTTCCTACGGATAAACCAGTGTGGATGCTGAAACCATTCCTGGCTGGGGCTGTTTTCCTTATTTTACAGGGGTAGTACGGATCAGTCCTGCTTCCAGATCTTGTAGGGTCCGCTCAAAAAGCCCCTGCCGTCCTTCCGAGATGAAATCCTGGTTTACCCAAGTCAGTTCGAGCCCTGCTGAAACCAAACTGACCTCTTCACCAGCCAGCAGACGCCCCACCACGCCAATAACCGCACTCGTCAGATCAGAACCAATCACACCCACCCAGGCACCACCTTCCGCCAAGCCTGCTTGCCCGGGTATACCAAGCAGTCTGACACCAGCAGCTTCCAGGTAGCTAACCAATGCCGGTGAGCTCACTTCTGGCTGAATGAAAACTGAAGTTACCGAATTGGTTAATAGAAGATCCGCCGCAGCTTGCCAATCAGCCTGGCTGGCTGGATCGGCAATTTGCGCCGACTTGGGGTAGTACAAGATCGGACCATAGCGGGAATTGCACAGCCCACAATAAAACTGGGCACCCACTACAAAAGACTCCTGTGTTTTGGTACCGTCTTCTGTACCCGCCTGGCTGATCACACCCACCCGGTAGTCATCAGTGATCAAAGCCAACAGATAACCCGCCATGAAAGCCCGGTCTTCCACCGAAACACTGTTTTCGACAATAACAGAAACGTTGCCTGTCGCACTCACATCAGGTACGCCTACCGCCAGGAATTTCACAGAAGGGACACTGGCTGCCAATGAAGAAACCTCGCTGGCTGAAGCCAACGCCACCACTAATTTGACCTGCCCGGCAAATTCCTGTGCACTGATCTGTTGGCGTATTTCCAGGCTCAGGTTATTAGCAGCAGCATAGGCTCCCAACTGCTGTGCCAAATTTGCTGCCAGGTCTGGATTGGCGCTGACAGGTGCCCACAAAACCAGGTCAGCAGTAATGCTGGCTGCGGTTGGCGCAACTGCGGTAGGGAGGGGTTCTGTCCCTGCCATCGGCAGGGTAGACACCACAGTAGGCATGGGAAGTGTGCTTGTTGGCGCGGGGACGGAAGCGTTGGTACAGCTCGCCAATAAAACCAATACCTGAGAAGTAATCCAGACGAAGCGCAAATCAAGTTTTATTTTCATTCACACAATTTTACCTCATGCCGTTGCTGATGCGCCATTGTAGAAGGTCAATCTCATTCTCATTCCTCCGATACAAACCAAACAGGATATTGCTTGTTAGGCTAAGTCCACTATCCGCCATACATTATTTCTTATGGAGCACATGCAATGAAGGAGACAAATCCTCGGATTCCACGAGAATGCTAATTAAGCAGGTTTCTTCGCTTCGGTCAGAACGATAGGCTTTATTGCCGTCCTGAGGAGTACAAGCAGTATAGTTTGAGATAGGATGGGTTGAGTTGGGATGAAGAAGCGGGGAAGGGTTGAGGAATTGTCACTTTGAGGAACGAAGAGATTTTCATAATGTGAAACATACTTGCCCACTACGACAAGATGCTTAGCTACGTTCAGCATGACAGATTGCATTGTTGGGTTTCGCTGGGATTCATACTGGGTCATTTTGTTATTTTTGCCCGCTCAAAACCAGCCAATAGAGTTTGAAATTGCTGAACATACCTGACTGCATTGTCAGGTAAGAAAAAGCCCGCAAGGAGCGTTTCCACTGGGGTATAATCAGCAATGTGCACTGAAGGATGTGCACAAATAAAACTCCAATGATCATTAAGCCAGGGATATTCACATGAGCCTGCCCACTAGCGAAACCACCCCGGACGGATTTAATTCTCTACATCCCACTCAAAGACGCCGCTTGCGCTTGATGATAAAAAACGCCAGCGAATCCGAGATTACTGACTTTCTGCAAGACTTGCTGCCCCTTACAAAAACCAGCTTGGATTATTTTTTGTTTTTACTTTTGTCAGCCTTTGTCTTGTTCTTTTCCATCAGATTGAATTCCCCGCTGCTTTTATTCGTAGCGTCCTTGGCGGCACCCTTCGCCGGACCGATGATAGGTATATCCTTAAGCGCTATCCTCCCTTCCCGGAAGCATTTTATCCGTTCACTGTTGGGTCTCCTCATTACCGCTTTGATCTTTTTTGCCACAGGTTGGCTGGCGGGCATGGCTTCCACGGGAAATAAGAGTTCTGATGTCATCCCCTTGGAGCATCTGCTAAACTCTGGCTGGTTGGAATGGTCCTTGCTGGTGCTGGCAGCCGCTCTAACTGGCGGGTTCTTCCTTCGCAAGGACGAACTCCCCCGCCTGCCTTCAGCTTTGCTAAGCTACCTAACCTTTTTTCCACTGGCGCTGAGCGGTTGGCTGCTGCAAACTCGGCCGGGTGAAGACTGGCAAGCTGTGCTTCTTATGGGATTGGCGCGCTTGCTTGTGGCAATTTGTTCCTGCCTGCTGACTTTCCGGATCGCCGGGCTGCCGCCACGTCATGCCTCAGGCTGGCTAATTTCCCTCCTGATTGTAGCGATGACGGGTATTGCCCTGGTTGGGTATGGCTCAAATCGCGATGCCATCCCAAATCCAGATGTTCCGCCTGCAGCATCCACTTCACTTGAGACCCCAACATCCCTGCCTCAAGCCCAGCCGACAGCTACCAAAGTAGCTGTCACGCCCACTCCAAGCAACGCCCCGGAAGATACGCCTGTACCCACAAATACACCGCCCAGCACACCTGAAATTACCACTACACCCATCCTGGCAAGGGTTGATTCTCCCAGCGGCGTCGTTGTCCGAGCTGAACCCAACACCAAAGCTCAGGTAGTTACCTATCTTAATGATGGCGTTATAATTCAACTTTTGGGAGAAGAAATGCTCGCCAATGACATACTCTGGCAAAAAGTAATTGCCCCAAATGGCGAGATTGGCTGGATTGTAGGCAGGTACCTGCTGACTGCCACCCCCACTGACCAAATAAACTAGTCCAGGATCACTTCAAGGTTTTCGCGGGGGACGCGGATGATTTGTTCATCCTGGCGCCGTACCACTGCCGCCCGCATCAGCAAACCGCTGGCAAACATTTCTACTTCTTCAGGGAGTTCAATTACAATGCCAACACTGCCGGTATAGGGTTTCCCCAGCAGACGCACCTTATCACCGATCTCCAGTTGATCTTCCCCTGCAAACAGTCCGGTGGATAGACCTTCACCTCCCGGCAGGATCAATTCCGGTTTGGCACCAGTCAAGGTATCAGGTATATTCGCATTGAGATAGACGGTTTTGCCTGCCATCTGGTCGAGCAGTGCACTGCTGTAAGAATCAATTTGATAATCACCGAAACCCGTCAGACTCATCACCGGGATGGGTAGGTGCTCGATCTCAGGTAATAATTCGGGCGAAATTGACCCAAACACCAACCCGACCGGTTTTTTTGCCAAAAGCAGCTTAAGATTGCCTGATCGGGAACAGCTATCCAGAACCATGATATGACCTTCGGGTAGAGACAACTCATCTTTATGATCTGGCACTTCCTGGTCATCAGCCATCCGCAGCAGTATCCCTGCGGCATTTAAACCATTCCCCCATGCACCCTGCAAGAGGGACCCCTGCGCGGCAATGACAGCACCCCGTTCCGGAATCAGTTCCACCACCATACCCGGGAAGGCTGCCTGAACTTGTTCTTTCCTTTTCCCCAATGCCACCGTAATTTTGCCATCACGAATGGAAACAATCATGCCGTCCTGAGAGGCTCGGAATATCCGTGAAAATAATCCGGGTTTTTGGGCAATCACATCCCCTGCTTTGACCGATTCACCAACCAGCCGCTCAACATAGTTATCCAGATACTTCGGGTTAATCTTAAAATTGTTCACCACGTCAAATACCTGGTAACGCTCAGGCATTTCAATCTCAGCAACAGGTTCACCAGCTTGGACTTCCTGCCCAGTGCGAACCAGTACAGTGCCGGAATAAGGTAGAGTAAAGGTACGCAGTATCTGCTGATTTGTTTTAATGAAGATTTTATCCATGCTCCCCTCAACCGCCCAATTCCCATAACCAGTTGTAGATGACTTCACTGCGTAAATTCTTATCCTCAGGTAATTCCAGCGGCCGGCCGCGCGCGTCAATGACCACCCCCACATCAGAACCGGTTACAGTTACCCACCCCCCCAAACCCGGCAGCCCCATGCCCACATCACTTTCAGCGCTGGGCGAAAGATAGATACGCGTGCGTTTCTGAGATTGAACTTCAATCCGTTTGAGCTCACTCTTGCAGACTTGGTAAAGATCGCGGGGCTGTTCCTCCCGATCAACTTCCATGGAAAGCACTTGCTTGCCAGTCTTCTCCGGGCTGTCCACACAGATAACGGTCCCCAGGTTTTGAAAAATACCTGAATCAATCATCTGGATAGCTACCATGGGTTCAATCTCTCCCAAGGCGCCCAACCCCGCCATAATGTGATTGCCATCCAAGGCAAAGGTGGTGATGCCATGCGGCTGCAAACCATCCAGCGCCATCAACAGGGCGTGCTGGAGCGCAGGCACGCGTACCAGACTCTCGCCGGATAAGATCACCGGCTCGTAATGTTCCAGCAAACCAATATGGGGATCATAGGCAAAATCCGGGTAAAGGTCAAGTGTAAATTTCAGAGCGTATAGCAGCCTCACCCGGGTCCAGGCGTGTTCAATTGCCAAGTCTTCCAAGGTGGCGGGCAGGAAGGAAGGGTGCAGCTTCTTATTGTGCATGTAAATTGCTGCGGTTTCAGCATCAATGGGTTGGGAGGAGAATCGGCAGGCGGCTTGACCAATATCCTCAGAAATGGGAGCGTGACTGATCGTTCCAATAAACTTGTCTCCCTGAGCCGCCATAAGGGTAGTGGAACCACTGCCCACATCCAGAGCCAATACCCCCTTCCCGGATGGATTGATCTGGTCCAGCAGGCGCACAATCCGCCCCATTGCAAAAGCCGTGGGGATCACCTTAGCCCCGAATTGTTCCTGTAACTCAGCTATCCCTAATATCTGCTGGTTGCGGATGCGTCTGAACGCCTCCAACACGGCGCGCCAGGCTACCGGCAGAAACTCTCTGCCAATCCCGGGCTGAATGTTCCCCGCCAGGTGAAAATCCTCACCAAAATCGAATTCCTTCGCAGCATACTCCGCCAAGTCTTGATTGCCGGTGAAGACAATTTGCGGCTTCAGCACTTTGGGCAGGCTTTGATAAACAATCCGAACGTTATCAATGGCAACCTTTACCGGCTTGCTGGCTCCCCCATCAATCCCGCCGGCTAAGACAAACAGGTCCACATCCGTGGACATCATTTTCTCAAGCTGGGCTGTGGCGTTGAGGTCAGACTGAAGGTTAATCTCGAGCACAACCTCTGTATAAAAGAAATTGACCAATCGCCGCAAAGCTGCCATGGAATAGGTATCGGAAACAGCCACCAAGGCAGTCCGAATGGGTTTGCCGGCAGATAAACTCAGCCCAACGCGCTCAACTCCTTCCCCTTTAGTGCTTTTTCCAAGGATCAGCTTCTGCTGATGATCCAGCAGCCGGTATCCCGAAGTTTTCTGGATTTGATCCAACGCAGTCAAAACGCCTGTCTGGATATCCGCACCGCAGGCAATCGAAGTCTGAACAGTGGCGCTGCAGTGCAGGTCATACCGACCCGACCGGCTGTCAAACAACCATGCCCTGGTATGTTGAGAGCCGATATCCACACTGAGGTAAGCTTTGGTATCCAATGCAGTTCCTTTGATTAAGAAGTAAACAATCTGACCAAGAAATCTTGAATAGAGGTAAGCCTGGAAATCAGAGCGACCAGAGCGGTTGAATAAAATCCGACGAATAACATGCCAAATGTGATCCCGATGAAGATCTGCCCGACACCAGACAGCCCTTCCACAAAACCGCCCCGACTGCCATCGGCAGCATTTTTAGAAGTACGGTGATGAAAAAAGAACAGAACTGCGATGACACCCAACACCATGGTAACAGCTTCCACGATTTTAGCCCAATCCGCCTGGTCTCCCTGTTGCAGCAGGGCTGGACTGAAGCGATTGGCGATGCTCAATAACTGAGGTGCCAAGGTGCCCCTGCTGATGCCGGCGATGGCAATGGCTGCCAACATGCCGACCAAAAAAGCCATAGGCAAACGGCCCGCCTGGGCAGTGCGAGGAATGATCATAAATATCAACAGCACACATAACACCAACGGTACCAGGCTGATCAAAAAAACGGGTGTGCTCGCTCCTTGCAGGGGCTTTACAAGGTAAGGAATGATCACCTTCATAATCAGGACAGCCGCCGTATACCCGGTGGACACTCCGATCAGGATATACAAAGCAATCCGAAAGAAGAAGTTATCTCCCAACAGATAGCTGAAGATCATGATGGTCAGCACGATGCCAACGATGCCAAGAAAAATATCCAAGGAAGTCATTGTTCTTGATCCTTTTGAGGCTTGGTACTGGAATCCATCTCGGCTTTGGAGATCATGCCAAGAATCAGCAACACAGCCATGACCAGCATGCCAGCTTGGTATGCCCTGAAGGGTGTGCCTCCGGCGAGAGTGGTGCTTGTCTGAGATTGGAGCAGACGTGCTTCCTGCACACCAGCCAGGTAGCCTGCAATCTGCCCGGAGTCATAATAAGGAAGCAGGGCGGCAGCTTCTTGATTGCTGCTCAAAACCAGGAATTTCGTTCCTTCTGTCCAGGGCGCAACCTGTTCCATCCAACCCTGAACGTCATAGCCCGAGTCGCTCAAGAGCAAGACGTAAGTAAAATCTTGCAGCGCATTCACTTGCCCGAAAAGTAAATCCGGATAGATATCCAAACCTTCAGGGTTTTCATTTCCCAGTGCCAGCGCAAACAAGCCTAACTTGCCGCCTGGGATGTAAGCCACCTCAGGCATACTGAGCAAACCCGCCTTTTCAAAAAGCTGTTGGGCAAGCCACAAACCGTTTGGTTGTGTTGTCATAGGTTGCCACTGGATATGGTCCTCTTCAAGCTTTTGCAGTACCGGAGCTGCCATCTGCTCCAGTTCCGGGCTGGTGGCAGCCTGGTAATCAATCACCACCAATACCCGGTCATCGGGATTCATAGCTTCAAGATGATCCTGGAAAGCCAAAGCCGGAGCGGAAAGTCTGGCTGTTCCGGGTGCCGTATCTGGTGCAATAATAATCGTTGCAATCAGGGCAATCAGCAAAAGCATGGCAAGACTGAATCGCTTCCAGCCAGACTTGGCTGTCCGTTGGGTCTTCAGCGGAGGAGGCGGTTGACCTTCCTCTCCAATCAAAGTTTTTAGCAGCTCCGCCCGCTCGCGCTGGCTGCGTAAAAGCAGCAAATCCGGTTCCTTATCCCCGGTATGGATTGGTTTTTCTTCTGCTGCTGAAAGATCAAGAGCCTCAACTGCCATCCCTGCCCCTGCCAGTATCGATTCCAGCGGCTTTTCCTGCACTTCTGCCTGGCTTGGCTGGGGTTCAGCCATATCCTTTTCTTCATTCGGTGGAACGGTCTGCTTTTCCCCCTCATCTGCGAAAGATTTAACAGCTCCCGCTCGCCCGTCCGTCTGATTGATCTGTGCCTCTTCCTTTAAAGGAAAGATTTCGCCTTCACCTGCAAGCTCATGCGCTTCGAGCACAGGGAAAATATCCTGGCCGGTTGGTAAGACCTCTTCCGGCACAGTGCTGGAGGTTATCTCATCAGTGTGTTCAATTTCAGGCAATTCAGCCAAGGGCAGGGTTTCTACCGGTTCAGTTGGTTCCTTCCCGCCAGTCAGCTTTTGTTTGATTTCTGCCAATTCAGTTTCTGTCAGGTCTTCCTTTTCCCAATCGGACAGTCTGTAAGCATGATCAAACGGCTCATCTTCTGCCTTCCCAGCCGGCACTTCCTGGGTGGTTTCTTCTTCAGCCGGGGATTGCAGATCACGTACCCGCTGCAGCCATTCCGGGACGCTGCCTTCAGGTTCACTGCTTTCATCGGCCGGTCTGGCTGGCTGAATGTTCTCCCGCCTGGTGCGTTCGCGAATTCGGGCTATCCATGCCCCAAATTCCTCATCCACCTGAGACTGCGTGTCGGCATGGAGCGTTTCGTCCATGGCGTTGATCTTCTTGACAAAATCACCGCTGGCATCCTGCTCTTCTTTTGCCCGCTGCCTGATGTGCTGGAGCCATTCAGGGGCTTCCCCGTTTCCCTCCGAGGCTTCACCAGTTTGACCTTCAGCCGCATTGGTCAATAATCCACCCGAAACCTCATTTTCACCCGGCGCTGCCAGATCAGGTTCCTCGGGTAAATTTCTTTTTTCCTCTTCATGGCGTAAATCTTGCAGGATTTCTGGCAGATCATCCCGGTCATCATCCTGGAAAGTGGAACTCTCATCTGAATGTTCGTCCAAGCCCTCAATTTGGAAGAGCGCCTCTAATGGCAGCCCGCAATGGACACAACGGGTTGCCTGGGGTAGATTCTCTTCACCGCAATGCGGGCAGATGATCATTTCGTCAGACATCTACTCACCGTACGGTCTTTCCATTCCAAACAACACACGCAAAGCCGCTAAAAGAGCTCCAATGCCAATTCCAATCAACAGACCCCTGGCGCCGACGATGGGCAGCTCTTGCAGATAGCCAATCACCACGTCCAACTGGGGATTTTGCAATGCCTGCAAGATGCCCAAGGAGAGCAACAGGAACACCAAGGCGCTGATCCCGAATGAAACGGTCAAAGGAGACCAGCCCCGATTGCGAAATACCTGTACAGCCGCACTGGTCATAACCAATGCTGCCAGACCCAGCAAGCTTGTTTCCAGAGGCGCCTGGATGGATGCAATCCATTTCAAATAGCCCGGGTCATCCACACCCAATAAAATTCCACCGATGAAACTGATCAGAAAAGTAGCTATCAGGGTCAGACTGTAAATGAAGCCTTTTTTACCTTGGGCGATCCGGCGCAAGTGCGACAGCAGAAATGTGGCAATTGCCACCAGAACAGCCATACTGGTAAGAATAATTGCCCAGTTCAACAGGATGTTCAGAAAGCCACCCAGGTTGGGTTGCAGCATCAGCGCCAAAAGCACGAAAAGCCCGCAGGCAACCGCCACAATCACCGGAAGGGTTTTCTTCATGGCAGCACCCCAACGAGCTTCAATACCGCACCCGCCAACAGACCCAGGGCTATCAAAATTCGCAGGACATCCTGGCTGACCAAAGAGGCTGCCCCGATGGGGGATTTTTTGTTAATCTGATTGGTAGAGAAGCAATCCTCACCAAGGCAAACTTGGGCAGAGCTGGCAAAGAGCACCGCCTGGGCCGAAAGGGAGTCGCTCATGGCAATCACGGGCAGGTTTTTACGTTCTGCCAAGTCCAAAGCCAGGATGGTCTCCGGGCGGAATTGACCGGAAAGAATCACGCCGGCATTCGTGTGGTAATTGACCTCTGGCAGCAAGCCCGCCAGGTAGGCAAAGGGGGTAACCCCTATCATCAAACCGTAATCCGCCTTGAAAAACTCTGTTGCCAGTGTATCCTGATACACTCCCCTCACAATCATTTGACTGAGACAAGCCAATGTTCCATCTCCGCTCAGGGATTGGCTGGGTTGGTCGTTGAACACTGAACGTTTGGAAATGGCTCGCAAAAGCGGTAAACCGTTTAATCCTGCCACACTCGAGTTACGGTCCAACAAGTTTGGGCCCAATCCGATTGCCAAACGCTGCCCTTTTTCCGCCGACTCGTACATGAGAGTCTCCACATCCTCGATGGCAGTAACCTTGCGCAAATGCTGCGAGGGCCGCCTGCTTTGGAGTGCCAGAGCAAGCAGCAATACCAGCAGTGCGATCAACACCACCGCCAAAGCTACCTGGTCATTCAGGCTTAAGGGAGCCATGCCATTACCACTTCCCAAGCCAAGCCAGATGCGGTATAGGAGGCGAATTCAATAGCACCTGCAGAATCAGAAAACATCTCAGGAATGCTGAGCGATAAAGCCGATTGGAAATGAATTAGCTTTATCGAATGTTGAACTTGATTTCGTTGGGCAGTCAGTTCAACTTCCATTATTAAAGTATAGCATAATCAGCACATTTCTCTGAAACTGCTTTCCAAATCCAGATTAAATTTTAATTGTGACCGAAGCCCATTCCGGCCAGAAAATTAGCTGTGAATACTGTGCCCTTCAGCTGCTTCAGCCGCCTCCATGAGAACTTCACTCAGAGTCGGATGAGTGTGCACATTACTGGCAATCGCGCCGGCAGTCAGGTCATTGGCTTGTGCTAAGGTCAGTTCAGGCAGGAGTTCCGAAGCTTCCGGACCCACCACAGATGCCCCCAGGATCTCACCGGATTGCGCATTGGTGATGATCTTGGCGTAGCCGGCAGATTCACCTAAACCCAAGGCTTTGCCGTTGGCTTGAAAGTTGTACCGACCGACTTTTACCTGGTATCCTGCTTCTACTGCCTGGGATTCACTATACCCGAAGGAAGCCACTTGCGGCTGCGTGAAGGTCGCCCGGGGGATCATACGGTAATCAAGCTTGCGGGTGGGTACGCCGGCAATGTTTTCCGCGCAGATGATTCCCATCGAAGAGGCAGTATGCGCCAGCAGCAGTTTACCCGTCACATCCCCAATCGCCCATATGCCGGGGACGTTGGTTGCCATGCGCTCATCCACTTGCACAAAACCGCGCCGATCTGACTCCACCCCGGCTTTTTCCAACCCGATTGCAGCAGAATTGGGCTTAAAACCCACTGCCACCAGGGTGATCTCGGCCTCCAGGGTTTCTTCGCCTTGCTCGCTTTCCAGCAGCACCTGGGTGCCACTTTCCGTCTTGCGGACCTCCTTGACCTTGCAGCCGGCATGGACTTGAACACCACGCTTGAAAAAGGCTTTCTGCAACTCCGCCGCCGCTTCGTCGTCTTCCGCCGGGAGCAGGTGTGGCAGCATCTCGACTACATGAACCGCCACGCCGTAAGCGCTCCACACCGTGGCAAATTCCACTCCGATGGCGCCGCCGCCGATGATCACGGCTGATTTTGGCAGGTTTTCAAGCATGATGGCTTGGGAATAGTCCAGAATTTTTTCTCCGTCTGGTTCCATGCCTGGGATCAGCATAGGGTGCGCACCGATGGCAATGACAATATTCCCAGCTTCAATCGTTTCCTGCCCGCCATCCTTCAATGCTACTTCCAACTTGCCTGCGGCAACGAGATGCGCCTCACCCGGGATGACTTCAATCTGGTTCTTGCGCATCAGGAAAGTCACCCCTTTGGTCAATCTTTGCGAGACCAGCCGGCTGCGTTTAAAAGCAGCGGTGTAATCCAGGGAGAGATTGTCCATCTTGATGCCAAAATCTTCCGAGTGGGTACGCAGCAGATAAGCCAGTTCGGCATTGCGCAGGAGCGACTTGGAAGGAATGCAGCCCAGGTTGAGGCAGACCCCGCCGATATCTTTCTTTTCTACAATCCCAACCTTGAGACCTAACTGCGAAGCGCGGATGGCACAAACATACCCGCCGGGACCCGCCCCAATCACCACCACATCAAATGTTTTCATGTATTACTCTCCTCATGTATAAATTTCTCTTAAGTAAACCACAAATTTCCTGTAAATCAATTCTATGTGTTAAAAATCGGCGAATTTCTTTGGAGAATTCGGTAATAGCCATCGCCAAAGATGCGCAGTCTTCTCCTGCAAAGATTATCAGTTGAGCAGGAAAGATTTCTCTCTAATTCGAACGTCAATGATTAAGATACTTGCGAAAACAATAGATTACTTAGCAATCTTCTAATTAATAACTGGAATAAAAAATCGCTCAGTAGCTACCAATAATCATGAGAGAGGCACGAATTGTCAACTTCCGCGTCATAATAAGCATCAGAAAGAAACTTATGACGAAGAATACAGGACATTTTATGGAAACAATCAAAGAAGGTGAGCGAACAAATAGCGTCTCGCGAGAGGAAGAGGTTTCTATTGTGGAAGAAGCGCGAAGGAATCCACAATCTTTTTCGTTACTCTACCATCGCTATGTAAAGCAAGTGTTTTATTATTTTGTTAATCGGGTGGGTGATAGTGCAATTGCAGAGGATCTGACTTCTCAAACCTTTTTATTGGCACTTCAATCTCTGAAACAGCTTCATCGAAATGATCGGTTCGCTCCATGGCTTTTCAGCATTGCCCGTAATCAGACAACGGATTACTACAGAAAGTCAAGTCGGGAGATTTCTTTTGAACCGGAAATGATCGCTGAGATTTTCGAATCAACGGAGTCTCATGCTTCCGTGGTTGATAAAACGGACTTGATCCTGTTACAAAACCTTGTGCATCGCCTGCCGGAAAGGGATCAAGAGATGTTAAGACTGCGGTTTGTTGGTGAGCTGACATTTGCTCAAATAGCCATCGTATTGCGCCAAACTGAAAACAAAGTCAAAAAAGCTTATTACCGGTTGCTATCCCAACTGGAAAAAGAAATCGAGGGAAACAATGAGTAGACCATATTCGTATTCCAAAATTGAAGATAATCTTCAAGCTTCATACATTAAACCCCCCATACGATCCGAATTCGTCAATTATCTGGGCGCGCAGTTGGATTGTGAAGCCGTACGGATTTCAAGCCCAGCCCAACCAATGCATCGATTCAGACTTAGCAGGGCTATTCCTGTGATTATTATCGTTCTGATCGTCAGCACGGTATTTGCGATTGGACCTAAGCGAGTCCTTGCCCAAATTCAACAATGGCTGGGGTATGCTCCCGGTGGGGGCTTGGTCAGCGAGGTTGATTCCGTCCGGGTCTTGCAAGAACCTGTCTCCCTCACGCGGGATGGTATTACGGTGATCGTGAACGACGCTGTTTTGACCTCCGATAAGACCACCATTGAATATAAAGTGTTTGGTGTGCCAGCATCTGAAAACCAGAAAGACCTTTCTGAAAAGGAGGTATGCACCACGATGCCGGTTATAAAACTTCCCAAGAGTGGGAGGATACTGCAGGAAGATTCTCCGGGAATTTTTCCTCCAATTGGCTCTGATGTTGACACCGTGCATTTGTATCTTGCCTGTATTCCAGGAACAAGTTTTGAGGAGGTTCCTGCTGACTGGGAGCTGCCATTGCGCTTTGTCCCAGCACCTGAAGGGTTGGTAATCAATCCTGTTGCAGAAACCAGCCAACCAACCCCGCAAGAGCCAATCCCCAGCAATGCAACTATTAACCAATATTTTGAAAGCGACGGAAGCTATATTTTGATTGGTTCTTTGCAACCTGCCAAACCTGAAGAGCAGTTTTTCCATATTGCCAGCGTGCCCACAATCGAAGACTCTAAAGGCAATATGGTCTTTTACGAAACTCCTGAAGAGTTCGCCGGCCAGCTAAACGAAGGGGATCAAAACGTTGGGTTCGCCTTCAAATTCAATGCAAGTGGCGTGACATTTCCGGTGAAGATCACCTTCCCGGTACGGGTCACGGCCGAGCCTACAGAAGATCTTTACATTGGTGAGCCTCAACTTTGGGAAGTGGAATGGTCGCCGGATACATTACCATCGGCTGCAAGCCAGGCAGATAGTGTCTGCATCAACCAGGAAAACATTTTAGCGCTTGAACAATTGCCGGAAAGTATGGATTTTATGTTTATTACGGGTATAAATCCAGATTCAATCGCCTTCTCCCCACAAGGTGAGGCCGAATTTGAGGTGGTTGCACAGGGAAACTCAGCCGTGATCAATCCGGATGGAATTTATCTTGCTTCTTTAGATGATCAAGACCTCACTTTGACCAACCTTACGAATGAAGAAAGCTTTGCCATCACAGGGGCTTTTTCTGCTCCAATGGCATGGTCACCGGCTGGGAGCCTACTGGCTGTAACATCTGCCCAAGAAGGAATTGAAATTGTAGACCAGAACGGGAATGTCATTAACCATATCAATCTGCCAAATGAAGGCATGCTGGCAGGCTGGTCATCCGATGGCACAAAACTTTATTTTGGCGTGCAGGCTACGGAAGGAACCGGCTACCTGCTGCGTGCCATCGAAGTGGCTAACGGCGAGATTGAAGACATCTTCTTCCTGGAAAACTCACCCGGAAAGAACCCTGGCTTGGCTGTTTCCCCAGACGGGAATTGGATCGCTTATCGGGGCAGCAAACAAGCAACCCTCTATGTCAAAGGGATGGACGAAAGCCCGGCAAAGCTGGTGATGGATGCCCCCCTGCAATATACCAGCCCTACTGCGATTGAGAGTTTTGTGTGGAGCACAGACAGTCATTATCTGGCTGTTGAGGTTCTGTTGGCTGGTGAAGAAACCTCCACGTCTATTCTTTTGGACCTGGATGGATGCAAGGCCTATAACGTGGACTTGGGTGATCAAAATATAAAGGGGGTGATGCCAGTGAAATAGAATCAGGTTTTTAAGAAAGACAACAAACAACTATCAGAGAAAGAAAATTGGAGGTTTATCGTGAATAAAAGAACAGGATTGGGCGTACTCTTGGCTGTAACATTGCTCTTTGCTTCGTCTACACCGGCAATCGCGAATGTGAACCAAAGCAAAGTTCCTGATGAAATTGACGTTGTCGGAAGGATCGAAGCAATCAGCGGTCAGCCAGCAACCTATATTGAAAAAGAAAAATTACCGTATTACAGCCCGGACAATGTGCTTTCAAAATACATAACCGGCGACTTTAGCTATCTGGTCGACGATGTTACCCAGCAAATCATAGAGATCATGCCCGTCAATGACCAGACTGTGGAATATAGCACTGAAGCGCTGTACACCGAGGACGAGCTGTATCAAATGGCAGTGGAATTCATTCAGCAAGTCAGCCCTGAATTAGTACTGGATGAATTGACCTTAAAACCCGGGAATAAAGAAAACATCAACTACTTCTTTCGGTGGATCGATGAGAGAGTCAAGACTCCCGATGGAGGACCTGGGTATATTCAAGTAGGGATTTCCAGAGGCGGATCAATCTTGAATCTTGTGAACACAATACCATTTGGCGGTAAAAACACTGTGAATCAGTTCAATGAGATCTATGCAAATGATGGCAATTACTGGTACAACGAGACTCACAATTTAATTTCGGTTCCAAGTTATGGATATTGCGGATCGCCATCAGGCTCATGGTGTTCACCTTACACGATCCGTTATACCACCACAACAACCGGTCAGGCAACAGCATCTGCTTATTGGGGCCCAAATTCCAACACCAACACCAAAGCATCTGCGTTCATTCCTTCTAACCATGCTACGACCACAGGAGCCTGTTACTACATCAATGGAAGTTCATCGGCTTCCCAATGCGTCAACCAGCTTAGCTACTATGACACTTGGGTTGTAATCACACCCAATCCATACACAAGTGGAATTAGTACTATCCGATTGAATAACCATGTAGCATCTGGAAGCGGAAGCAAAATTGCCTGGGATGAAGTCTGGGTCTACACATATTAGTTAGCGGATCGCTCGTTTACGATCAATTAGGGAGCAGAACCGCAATTTAATAAAGAGACGGTTCTGCTCCAGAAAATGGTACTAAACGTGTTCAAGAAAATAGTTATAGAATTTATGTTGATTCTACTTATATCAAGCATATTATCGAGTTGTAGTTCACCTATGCCATCTACATTGACACCCGCTTCATTCCTGAACCCAGAACCTTCACAGGAGAAAACACCTATAGAATTCGAATTTTTCCCCACAGCAATTGGAACGCAGACCATCCAAGGCAATTTTCTCCCGGGCATGTATTTTTTAATGGCTACGCCTACTTTTCCCGTAAGATTTGCATTTGGGTATTGGAATCCAAACTGTCTGTTTTCAAATACACCATGCCAGGAAGTTTCACATCTTACTACAGAAAGCAACCTACTGAATTTTGATTCCGGGCTTACTTGGTCAGAAGACGGAAAAAAAGCAGTGTGGGTGAATGGCAATTCCCGGGAGGTTTATCTGTATGAAGCAGAAACTCGTTCCTATTCTAAACTTGCAACTGGACTTTCAGTTACTCTACCAAATTTATTCTGGTCTGCAGATGGTTCTTCTTTCTATTCAAGCGCTGCTTTTGGTGAAAATTTCACAGCAGATATTGTGAGGACCAATAGTACCACTGGTGAACATACTCGCATCAGTGTCGGAAAAAATCAGACTCCGTTTTTGCTTGGCTGGCTTGATAAGACACACCTGCTCTTCCAATCGGAGACATTAGGGTATCGTGAGGGGAGTGGTAAAGCTGACCGAATTGAGAGTGGGCTGTTTTCGTTGAATGTCCTTTCCGACCAGATTACACCTGTATTTGAGTCAATTGACTGGTTGAATGTTTATTCCTACGCGCTCTCTCCAAACGGAAAAACCCTGGCATATTGCCGCGACAATGGCGTATGGTGGTTTGACACACAAACCGAAGAGACCATGAATATGTCAGTGGAATGCGGGAATTATTCGTGGTCACCAACAAGCAAGGATCTGGCTGTATACGGCAGTCTCAATGTGGCGATCATTGGTGAGGATCACCTTCCTGTCTTCGTATATATCCCTGAACCCTTCGTGAAGTTTGTACTTTGGAAGCCGGATGGCCAGTCAATGTTTGTCTTTGGCAGCGGCAAACAGGAAGGTGCAACTGAAACAAGCCCCTATACCTTTTATGACGTCAGTCTCGAAGGGAAGATTGATGAAGTCCAAATACCCAACTTTTCTCCTTTGGATTGGGTGATAGATTGTGCAACTTGGGGTCCATAATAGCAATTAGACCGGCATACCCGCCGGGACCAAGTTATAATCAACCAGCCCTGCCTATAAACGGGCAGGACTGGTGCAGACCTTTTCTTCAGTCCAGGGAAAAAAGGTCTCATTTGGTAAACAATTAATCAGATACCGGACAAATCAGCCGATAAATCCGGCACAGCCTGCCTTTGCCATAAAGAATCGCTCACTTGCACTTATCCCTGGCGCCTTGCATCAGTCCGTCAAGCTCTATTAGATCAGCTGATAGTACCTTTCATTCCACTTGAGTTCTTTCTTAAATTGAACCAGCTCGGTATCCTGGTTGATGACTATTATTTCTATATCGGCAATCTCTGCAAAATCTGTCAAATATTGGGTGGAAAGTGCCTGACTGAAAGCAGTATGATGGGCTCCGCCGGCCAGAATCCAGGCTTTGGCAGCTTCTTTTAGGCTTGGCAGAGGCTTCCACACCGCCCTTGCCACAGGCAGAACGGAAAGATCAGCCGCAGGGTCGACTCCTTCGACCTCATTAACGATCATCCTGAAACGATTGCCCATATCAATGACGGATACGGCAATTGCTGGTTTTGCTGTAACATTGAATACCAACCGCGCCGGATCCGCTTTGCCGCCAATCCCTAAAGGATGAATTTCGAGTGAGGGTATTGCACTGGCAATTGACGGGCACACCTCGAGCATATGAGCGCCCAGGACCATCTGATTTCCCTCCTCCAGATGATAAGTATAATCTTCCATGAAAGATGTGCCCCCATCCAAGCCCGCATTCATAACCTTCATTGAGCGCAGCAATGCCGCTGTTTTCCAATCTCCTTCTGCCCCAAAGCCGTAGCCATCTGCCATCAAACGCTGGACTGAGAGCCCCGGTAGTTGTTTAAGGCCGGCCAAATCTTCAAAATTTGTCGTAAAGGCTTTGAATCCGCCCTCTTCCAGAAAAGCACGCAAGCCTGCTTCAATCCTCGCGGCTTCTCTCAACTCCGAATTTCGCGCTGCCCCTGGTAATAACTCGCTTTGCACCCGGTACTGTTCGCAATACTGCTCGATCAGGCCATCCACTTCAACATCCCGGACTTGATCAACGTATTTAACCAAATCACCAAGGCCGTATCCATTGACGGAATAGCCAAATTGAATCTGTGCGGATACTTTATTGCCCTCAGTGACTGCAACATTCCGCATGTTATCGCCAAAACGGGCAACCTTCAGATTTTGAGAGTCATCCCAAGCCAAAGCTGCCCGGGACCAGACCTCCAACTCCTTTTGAACCTGGGGGTCCATCCAGTATCCGACAATCACCTTGCGCTTCAGATGCATGCGTGAGGTAATAAACCCAAATTCGCGGTCACCATGGGCTGATTGGTTAAGATTCATAAAATCCATATCGATGGTCGCCCAAGGAACATACTGGTTGTGTTGGGTGTGCAGATGGACAAATGGTTTCTGAAGCGCTTTCAATCCAGCAATCCACATTTGGGCAGGAGAAAAAGTATGCATCCAAAAGATCATCCCAATGCAGTCCGGATCATTATTTGCTTCAAGACAAACCTGCTTGATTTGCTCTGAGGATGCCACTGACCGCTTATAGACAATCTTTACCGGAATTTTCCCCGATTGCGATAATCCCGCTACGATTTCTTTTGAATTGTTTTCGACCGTATCGATGGCTTCCTGTCCGTATAAAACCTGGCAGCCGGTTACAAACCATAATTCCTTGTTAGATGTTTCTTTCATTTATAAAATCCTCCGAATAAGATTAATGCTGACCATAAACATTAAGATAGCGTTTATTGAGTCTTTGTAGATTTTCAGACGAGATTTCCTCCGGCTCTCCAAGCTGCAGGGCAAGCCAGACCGTCTTGGCGACGTCCTCCACCATTACCGCAGCTTTTAACGCCGCTTTTCCAGAGGCTCCCACCGTGAAAACTCCGTGATTCTTCAAAAGAACTGCCGGGCTCTTCCCTAAGGTGTCCACGACGACTTTGCCAATTTCTTCTCCGCCGATCAACGCAAAACCGCCGCAGGGGATCGGACCGCCGAATTCATCGCCGATTGCCGTTAATACCGCCGGAATGGGCTTGTTCACGGCGGCAAATGCCGTGGCGTAATTGGAATGCGTATGCACCACTCCATTGATATCAGCCCGATTTCGGTAAATATATAAATGGCTGTAAACATCCGAGGAAGGCTCGGCATCCCCTTCTACCTGTTTCCCGTCCAAATCCAACACGACCATGCTTTCAGCAGTCAGATCAGGAAATGCCACACCGGAGGGTTTGATGGCAATTAATCCACTTTGCGGATCGCGTATGCTGACATTCCCCGAAGTCCAAGCCACCAATCCATTTTCGGGCAGCGCCTGGTTTAGCTTCACCAATTCTTCACGGATCTCTTTGAGCCGCATAGGTTATCCCTTTTTTTCTTTCAGCGCTTCAGCTTTGATGGTCTTCAAACGCTTCATGACATTATTCTCAGCGCGCCCGAAATAATCGTGCAGCAGTTTGTATTCCTGAAAAAGGCGGTCATAGACTGCCTTATTGTTCATGTCAGGTCGATAATAGTCTTCCTGAAGATGTGCGGCAGCCCTGGCAGCATCAAAAATCGAATCATATCCGCCAGCAACTTTCCCAGCCGCAACTGCCCCAAACATGGCAGAGCCCAGTGCCGGGGTTTGCTTTGAAGCGCTGACCTTAAAGGGCATTCCCATTACATCGGCATAAATCTGCATCAACAGCTTGTTCTTATCCGGCAATCCCCCGCAGGCCACTAATTCATGAATTGGGACGCCATGCTCCTGAAAATCTTCAACAATCATCCTGGTGCCATAGGCGGTCGCCTCAATCAGTGCCCGATAGATTTCTTCAGGTTTGGTCGCCAGGGTCATTCCTAAAATCATCCCGGTCAGGTCTGCATCCACCAACACAGATCGGTTCCCGTTCCACCAATCCAATGCCACCAATCCTGATTCACCCACTTTCAGATGGGCTGCTTTTTCTTCCAATAAAGCGTGAATATTGATGCCCCGCCTGTCTGCTTCTGCCTGGTAGCCTGCCGGGACACAGTTTTCAATAAACCAGGCGAAATGATCACCAACGCAAGATTGCCCGGCCTCATAGCCCACAAAACCAGGAATGATGCCATCTTCCACATAACCGCAAATGCCCGGGACAAGCTGCTCTTCTTTCCCTAAAACCATGTGGCAGGTCGAAGTCCCCATAATCATCACCATGCGCCCTGTTTCGGTGACGGTGGCAGCAGGAACAGCCACGTGAGCGTCCACATTCGCAATCGCCACTGCTGTGCCAGGTTTCAAACCGGTCCATCCCGCCGCTTGGGGGGTTAAGCCGCCTGCTTTCTGACCGACCGATTGAATCTCGCGGCTCATCTTTTCATCCACCACATGCTCCATTTTGGGATGCAATGCTTTGAAAAATTCATCGGGAGGAAAACCCTCCTTTTTTGACCAAATGGCTTTATATCCGGCCGTACAGCTGTTGCGGGTCTCAACGCCTGTCAACTGCCAGACCACCCAATCCGCCGCTTCAATCATGCGATCAGCGGCATCATAAACTTCAGGTGCTTCGTGAACAATCTGCAATACTTTTGAAAAAAACCACTCAGAGGATATTTTGCCTCCGTATTTCTCAAGCCAGGGTTCGTTCAGATCTCGCGCAGTCTGATTGATTTGATCTGCTTCTGGTTGGGCAGCGTGGTGTTTCCATAATTTCACCCAGGCATGCGGATTGCTGTGGTATACAGGCAGGAAGCACAAAGGAGTGCCGTCTTTTTTAACCGGCAGCATGGTGCAGGCAGTGAAGTCGATTCCAATCCCAATCACATCATTCGGATCAACGCCCGATTGCTTCAGCACAGCGGGAATCGTATTTTGGAAAGTGCGCAGGTAGTCCTGAGGATCCTGGAGAGCCCAATCCGGTTCCAGCCGAAGATTGGTTTCAGGTAAGCGCTCATCAATCACACCATTGGCATAAGGATACACAGCAGTGGCAATCTCACGTCCATCAGCGACATTCACTAAAACCGCCCGTCCGGACTCAGTGCCAAAGTCAACACCAATCACATATTTTTCCATGAACACTCCTTTGAACAAAGGTTTTTAATAGTTGTTATCGAGGCAATCAAAGACCACCCAAGAGCTCATTTCTTACTTCTCAAGGATTTTCGGACGCTTGATGAATGCGTCCTCGATCTGGACATCAAAAGTCGGCCAACCTGGGATTTCGGTCAGGATTTCATTTGAACGTTCTCCGACCAGAAATGTGTCTTCCGATTTCGTGCCGGTGATAGAGGGATTCCAAGCAAAGACTTGATTTTGAAGGATAGGCTGTCGGGTCGTTGACGTAACGGTAATTTCTCGCGGCTCATATCCTGTCGGGCCGCCTTGATGGAGTTTTGTCCACTCATCGGGATAACCTGACTGCTGATAAGCCCTTTTCGCCATAGTAAAAACATTCGCCAGGGTATTGCCCGGCCGGGTAGCTGCGATCATAAGCGCATCTATCTCTGCCAAGGCTCGAGATTTAGAGCAAAGTTCATCTGGTATGGGGCCAAAATGAACCAGCCTGGTTATCGAAGCAATCAAGCCCCATTTTCGCCCGCACAAGACTAACATGGCATAGCGCTGCAGTTCTTTGGCAGTCGGTAGTGGATGGCGATAGGTAAAGACACGTTCATCCACAGCGACTAAGTCAATCACCGTCTGTACACCGCGCTTTTCAGTTGCCTGTGAAAGGTAACCAGCAATTTGATACTCCGTCATGCCTGGCTTTACGGCTTCGATTGCTTCGCGCATACTTTCAGCACATAAAGCGCTTAACATTCGAAAGCGCCTTGCTTCCTCTTCCGTCAGTTGAGAACGCAGCCAGGTAACATCCTCAGAAAGGTCTATACCTTCTTGATACAACCCATCAGTGCCTACCTTCATCTTTCCAAGAAACTTTGCCAGGCGGCCTTTTTCCTCATACCAGGGAAAGGCTTTGATCTCCCAACCTTGTTCTAATAGACCTTCTTCTTTTTCTAACCGTGGAACCTCGATATTATTAGTCAAAATAAATTTGTTTTGGGGCGTGATGAGCAGGGAAGATTCACCTTCGCTGGCAGCCGTGTTGATATGGGAATCCGCTCCACAAGTAGCCCAGGCAAAACTGCTGACTCGTTGGAGTAGCAGCGCATCTACCCTTTTTTCTTCCAGCAGATGTCTGATCCCTTCAATTTTCAAATTTAACTCATCTGCCTTACAAATATCATTAGAAGTCATGCATTTCTCCGGGTTCAGGTAAGTGCTGATCGATCAGACCGTTATGATAAGAATACCCAGCAGAGCCAATCACTTGCCCACCGAAAATATCGTCCAAAAATGTTCCTCCAGACTCGGTGCCGAAATCAACGCCAATCCCATAATTTTTCATAAACGCTTCTCTGTCCAAGAGGAAATCATTCTCCATTGGGTTGTGAGGTTGGAGAGCAAAATTCCGTATAAATTCTTTTCATCATTGTTACTATTGATGATTGAACCACTATTCAAAACAACTCCTGTTCTATGCCTATAATAAAATCTACGATTGTTTGAAGAATTCATCCAATTCAGAATCTCATCCATGATTTCGTTGGTAATATTCTTGTACTTCACATTTTTTATTTAGAGTGAAGCGGTAAGTATGTTTGTGAATACCGCTTCACTCATTTTTCTAAGTGCAATATGTTAGAAAAAATGAACAGAGAGTCTATTTTTTTCAAAATCCAGCTGTTATAAGTTCGTCTTCCAATGCGTTGTGATTTTCGGACCAAGCGAAAGATTCTTTAAACTTATATGGTGTATCACCTTCATACCAGACTCCCCCTGTCCCGCTGAATCCTGGCCACGTCAAGAGCTTGTAGTTCTGTCCCTTAGTGCCCCATTTGCCTTCGTAATGAATCACTATGCCGTTAAAGCTGTAAGTCGCTTTTTCATAGACCATTGTTCCATTATTAACGTACGGAAGTGGTATCCAGGTCGTTTCCATTTTCACATCAGTAGAGACGACCGGCTGTTCGCCGTCTTTACAGTAATAACCAAATCCCCTGCTTTTACCAACCTTTGCTACCATTCCCCATTCGCGAGTCCCATCGGGATGCACGCCTGCAAAGCTTAAAGCAGCAAATAACTTTCCCTCAAAAGCTTGCTCAAATTTCATATCATACATTCGGTCCCAAGCACCCACATAACTCACTTTTCTACCTTCATAAGTGCCATGGATAATAGCATGCTGATGGATATAGGGGTGTTCAAGAGGACCATTAGCATTTAGTACCATCGCATAAGGCATATAATCATAGGTCAAGTCCATAAAGTCAGCTTCGACCGCTCTTGCATGCTTGGACGAAAAGCGATAAAGCAGTTGTGGATTCGAGGCACGTTGCTCGTAAGTAAAAGGATCATTGGTGAGTCCCTCAGGATCGCCCTCTATTTGCATGTATTGCACTTGTTTGTCGCTCGGAAAGGGGGTATCAGGGTTGGCATCTGGTTGATTACCGGGGTACATCTCCAGACAATGCTCGAGTCCTGTTGGTTTGCTCGTAGGGGTGTCTCCCATCCGAGAAATACCATAATTCATGCTTAGTCCGTTCGAACCAAACTGCCTCATATGAATATTAAATGGTTCGTCCGTATTTTCCTGTAATAAACCCCAAGTCCACCCAGCCATTAATTTCGCCGGTTTCCCATCCGAAGTGAATCTTGGTGGCGTAAGACTTAAGTCTTCCGGTGTTAGTTGCACAGCTTCAATCTCAGGTCTGTTGACAGAATTACTTTTATCTTTCATGATAGAAACTCCTTGTACTAGTTTGATTTGTAGATTCTATGAATATATAGGTTTTACATATTTTTTACACTTCGGGCAGAATCTAGATAAATTGCCAAAATCAGAATCATGCCCTTCAACACAGCTTGCATATATGTGTTTACGCTTAATAGCGTCATACCGTTTGCCAGCACTGCTAATAACAAAACACCAAACAGGACACCGAGAACATTACCTTTTCCTCCGGACATGGAGATACCACCTAATACAGCGGCTACAATAATATCCATATCACTGCCTGTGCCAACGTTTGGAAGCGCCACGGAAGTCATTGAAAGCAACATAATAGCAGCTATACCTGCTGTGATTCCTGAGATGATATAAGAAAAAATGCGGACTTTAGCAATATTGATGCCAGAATAATAACTGGCGAGCGGGTTCCCACCAACTACATATACATTGCGGCCAAATTGTGTATACTTCATTACTATGGAGATGACAATATAGACAGTTGCCGTGATGATAAGCAATACAGGAATGCCAAGGACATCACCTTTCCCAATAAATCTCAAAACATCATTGTCAGTAGAAATATAGGCGCCGTCCGTTAAGATGAAAGCAAGCGCCCTCAAAATCATTTGCATACCCAGTGTAGCAATTAGTGGATTAATTTTTCCATAGGTAACCAAACAACCATTTATGAGACCTATCAACGCACTGGTTGCTATTACTATGAGTAGCACAAGACCAATATTCATGCCTGAATTCAGCGCGAGTGCAGCTATCATGATATTGAAGGCCATGCTAGACACTTGAGATAAATCTATGCCTCCTTGCATAATAACGACACTAAGGCCTGCTGCCATAACGCCGGTATATGAGCAATAAACTAAAATGCTTTTCCAATTGGCTGAGGTCAGAAAATATGGTGATAAAAAGCTAAATACAATTGCCAGAACCACCAATGCAGCAAAAATACTAATCTGCGATGATGAATGATTAGACCAACTTCCTATAGTACTGATTAAACTACCTTTTTTTTTCATTTTTTCTTCCTTCACATTCACTGACTTCATTTCTATTGTCCAATTGCATAACTTACAATTTTTTCCTGCGTCGCTTCCGCCCGGGTTAATTCACCTACTACACGCCCCATATAAACAATTATTATTCTGTCCGATACACCCATAATTTCCTGCAGCTCTGAAGAGACAACGACTACAGCGCAGCCGCCCTTACACAAAGTATCGATTTGTTTATAAATTTCAGTTTTAGCATTAACGTCAATTCCCCTAGTAGGTTCATTGAATATAAATATTCCAGGTGTTTTTGCCATCCATTTAGCAACAATTACTTTCTGCTGATTACCACCTGAGAGTGATTCTGTAAGAGTGTAGACCGAAGGTGTTTTGATATTTAAACGAGTAATCCACTCTTCTGCAAACTCTCTTTCTTTTTTTAGATTGAGGAAATTGAACTTTTTAAATTGCTCAAGCGCTATGATAGAAATATTAGTTTTCACATCATGGATGGGTACAATACCTTGGCTTCTTCTATCGCTAGGCAGATACGCAATTCCATTTTGGATAGCACAGCGTGGGTTTTTAATATTGACCACTTTACCATTAATGAGGATTTCACCCGCTGTATGTTTTCTAAGACCAAAAAGGCATTCTACGATATCAGTGCAACCAGCCCCCATCAGACCATAAATACCGACGATCTCTCCTCTTTTGACAGAAAAAGAAATGTTCTTGAGAAGATTTACCGTAGAAAGGTTCTTGACCTCCAATGTAGTCTCACCATAGTCCCGCTTCCCTATCGGGTAAAAGTCCTTGATTTCCCGTCCAGCAATATGCCGAACAATTTCACCTTTTGTCATACTGCCAGCTTTGTCCACTCTGACGCAGGTGCCGTCACGCAGGACCTGAATCCGATCGGCTACTTCAAAAACCTCATCCAGTTTATGAGAGATATAAATGATGGATTTACCTTGTTTTTTTAAATCTCTAATTATCTTGAATAACTGCTGCGTTTCATTTTCATTCAATGCTGATGTGGGCTCGTCCAAGATAAGTATCTTGAAGTCTTTACTATATGCGCGTGCTATTTCTACAAGTTGTTTTTCCGAAATTGAAAGCTCTTTCACCAACGTAAAAGGATCAACATGGCCTAACCCTACTATTTGTTGAATCTTCCAACTGTTTTCCTTCAGTTCATCGTAATCGATCAAGCCATTCTTGCTCTTTTTTGGTAAATTCCCAATAAAAATATTTTCAGCAATAGACAATTCATCAAGGAAGTTCAATTCTTGGTAGATAACAGCAATTCCTAGATCAATAGCACTCAATGGCGTCAACTGTTCTACAGACTTGCCATCAATATTTAGCGTCCCTTCGTCGCTTTGGTAAACTCCGGAAATAATCTTAATCAGGGTTGATTTACCCGCTCCGTTTTCTCCGACAAGAGCCAGTACTTCGCCTTTTAACAAGTCAAGGTCAACATGGTCTAACGCGACCACCCCTGGAAATTTCTTAGTAATTCCTTTCATCCGTAATATGTATTCCATGTATTAACCTCAACTAATCTTTTTTTGAAAATAACATGCGACCATTAAATCTTTTCTAATTATCGATATTTCTCACTGTATTAGGGTAGTATTAGGTAAACGAACCATCCTTTTTAGGGGCGAGCATGTATCTTAAAATACATGCGCGCTCTCATTGTCACTTTTTTCTCAATTTCTATTTGAAAAAGTCTCTGGTACAGCCTGGGAACATGTCATAGATGTTCTCAGCCGTCGCGAGTTCCATGGATGTGTAGTTATAATGATCGACTTCTTCACCACTAATTACTCGGATAACAATATTAGTGATCGCATCGCCATAATATTGCACAAATGTATTGACTGATCCTCTAAATGGACTGTTGGTATTGTTGTCAGCGTCTTTGCATAATGACTGCAAGGCCGAGTCAGTGGTGTCACAACCAAACGCCATGACTTGATCTCCACGGCCAAGATTTTGTGCAGCAGTCACAAAAAAAGAAGCTGAGGAATCGTCAATACCAAACATTGCTATTTTCTCAGCGTCCGGGTGACTATTAAGCAAATCTGTAGCCTTCTGCATTATTTTCTCACTAGTAAATGAAGAGAAATCTAATTCAAGCAATGCAACTTCAACATCGGAAATGTCTATACTTTCACCCAGCGTCTCAGGAATAATCGTACTGCGCATCATCACTTCATCACCCAATGCTGGGAAGGATACTCGAACGATTAGATCTGGTTTGCCATTCCATTCATCTTTAATCATATCAGCGGCTGCCTTAGCCATCGTCTCACCAACACTTTGGTTGTCAAAACCAAAAAAATAGTCTGCACCACATTCCATATCAACAGTGAGATAAGGAATGCCAGCTTCCTTGGCTTGAGCTGCAAAAGTTTCACCCAATTCTGGGACAATATTGCCATCGACAATGAAGTCGACTCCCTGCATAATGAACTGATCCATCGCCGCACTCATCTTATCCGGTGCCCGATCTGTTACTGCAACACTCAGCTCAATGCCTTTTTGCTCAGAGTAGTAAACTAAGCTATCTCTCACTGTCTTCCAAAACTGGGAGGCCTCACTCTGGCCCATGTAACCGATTTTAATAGGGTTTCCGTCAGCAGACATCGGTGCTTTTTGTATTTCCTCAACAGGTTCTTCAACTGTGGGTTCTACAACTGTAGGTTCTTCAGTTATAGGCTCTTCAATTACTGTTGGCGTTGTACTGATCTCCGTTGACGGCTCCACTGTTGGTGTTTGCGAACAAGCAGTAAGTCCGAATAACATGGCTATTACCAAAATCATTGACAAAACTTTTCTTCGTTCCATTAGATTGCTCTCCTTTTATTTTTGTATCTTTTTTTGCTGACTTTGATCCGTTAGTTCAATATTGAGATTTGAAATTAAAATTAGCCTTAACAAAATCTTCCTCTGTTTTATGAGTTAGTTATGTGCGGTATAATAGAAAAGTGCGAACTGAATCTTCATTGATAGTGTTTTCGCACTCGAAAAGAAGTGCTTGTGTGGAGCCGCAATTCTGCAACAAGCACTTTTATTTCTATATTTTCTTCTCTTATAAACTCCCTCCTCCCCTACTTAAGTGAGCTTTTTCGAACCATAATGTCAGGGGTTAGCATAATTGTCCTGTGTTCCGACGTTTCATTATTTTGGATGGATTCTATGATCCGAATAATTTCTTCAACTGCTGAAATTCCGATCTGTTGCTGGTCATGATGGATGGAGGTTAGTGCCGGCCAAAAATATTCCGATTCCGGCATATCATCAAAGCCTACAATCCCTAAATCTTGCGGTACTCTCAAACCTCGCTGATGGATGACCGCCAGTGCGCCCAATGCCATCTGATCGTTGGCTGCAAAAATCGCATCCATTTCGGGATATTGATCAAACAGGACATTGGCAGCCCCATAACCACTGACCGAGGACCAGTTACCTTCTGTCCAATGGTTTTTCAACACTTCCTTGCCCGCTGATTCCATGGTGGTCTTCCAGGCTTGAAAACGCTGGCGTGCTTCCCACCAATCCATCGGACCGGCGATGTGACCGATGTGATGATATCCTTTTTCCAGTAAATGCGCGGTAGCCAGCCGTCCTCCCTCCTGATTATCCATAACTACGATCGACTTGCCTTCACGCTTTTCCATGGTCAAAAAAACAATTGGGACATTTAATTCATAAGAAAAATTATCGACCCAGGCATGATTATCCCCAATTTCAGGAGCAGCCCAGATGATACCGTCAACCTGACGGGAAAGAAGCCCTTTTAAAATAGGAACAATATCGTCGCTGCTAAAATTTGGCAGTTCTTTTAGGATGAGGGAGTAACCAGCCTTTTCTGCGGCAAAAGTAATTCCATTCAGGGTTCTGGATGGACCCATAAACTTCAATCCCGCGGTTACCACCCCGATAGTGTAGCTGCGCTTCTGAATCAAACTGCGTGCTAAAGCACTGGGGTAATAACCAATTTCAGTAATGACTTTTTTAACGCGTTCACGCGTCTCGGGTGCCACATCAGGACGATCATTGATCACGCGTGAAACCACCTGAGTGGAAACCCCGGCTATGGAAGCGACCTGTTTAATAGTAGGACGGTTGCCAGTTTGATTCATAAATCTTTTCGTTTCTGCCATTAGTATTGTTATCGTTCCCGTCATCGATCCCGTTATCGATCCCGTTATCGATAACATTATAGTAAGCATTAGATTTCCTGTCAAGACCTTTCGTTAATACTGGTTAATCTAAATTTCAAATATCGCCAATGGCAATAACAATCCGATAATAATTCCCGAAAATAAACTTTCTTCACAATTCTCACTTACCCCAGGCTATTCCTCCCGTATTTTGTACTCCGCCTTGCACTCGATTCTAAGCCATGTTAAACTAATCCTCATAAGGATTATCCCAAGCACCATAACCGGGATGTTTATCATGCCATACAACTGGGAAACCACCCTATCGGAATTCACCCGCCAAAGCCCTGCCCTGGCAGTCTTGCTGGTTGAGGGCTCTGAAAGCCATGCTTTCAGCGGCTCTTTCAGCCCAACAGAGTTCCAGAGCCTGGTCAGGCTCGCCCAGTCTCAATCTGAACAGCCCCCGAATCAGACTGCCCTGTTTAACACCCTGCCGATGGGCGGGCAGCCCCTGCTGGTGCAGACCTGCTTTCTGGCACCGGGGGGAAAGGTCTTATGTGCCTATCCGCTCGAAACCAGGCTCTCGGCTGCTAAAGGATACTCCCAGGGTTTGGTCGAAAAGCTCCATACCGGCCAGCAGTCTCTGGCTGAAGAAACCCTTTCAGACCTGAAGCCTCGCACAGCTCCAGCCGCCGCCGAAGGGACCACCTGGCAGGATGAGTTCCTTGCCCTGTTTGCCGATCCGGCCTCAGACCAGCCAGTTGAGATCCTCGTTAATCAGAGCCATCCGGGCAGTTCCGAGCGCCCGCTCGGGCTTGTCCCGCTCAATCCTAAAACAGATCAGGGCGTAGACCCACCAATGCAAAACCTCTCGCACCCCAGACCCTACTGGTACCAGGTGTTCTGATTTTTTTTACTGATGACAGACCATTACCATCCTTCAGCTGCGGGTTGCCCTTTTCATGGCTGCCCTGCAGCACCAACTAAAAACAGAGGTCCTCATGCCTAAAATCCTTTACCTGCTGGACGGTCACGCCATCGCTTACCGTTCTTATTTTGCGCTCACTTCAGGCGGCACCACCCGCTGGGCTACCAGTTCTGGCGAACCTACCGCGGGTGTGTATGGCTTCGCCAGCACCCTGCTGCGCCTGTTGGAACAAGAGGAACCCGATTATATGGCTGTTTCCTTTGATACCGGCCGGACTTTTCGCCACGATATGTTCCCGGAATACAAAGGCACCCGCGCCAAGATGCCGGAAGACCTGCGCGGTCAGATCGAACGCATCCGGGAAATGGTGGATGCCTTCAACATTCCCCGGGTCGAAATGGATAATTTCGAAGCGGACGATGTCATTGGCAGCCTGGCTATCTGGGCCACCCGCAGCAAAGGGTTGGGTGTCAAGATCATCACTGGCGACCGGGACCTCCTGCAGTTGGTAACCAATCGAATCGTGGTTTCCCTGCCCAACACCAAGACCAATACCAATGAGGATTACTTCCCTGAGGACGTCCAGCGTAAACTGGGCGTGTTGCCCGAACAGGTGGTGGATTATAAAGCCCTGGTGGGGGATAGCTCCGATAATATCCCGGGCGTCCGCGGCATTGGGGAAAAGACCGCTGTCAGTCTGTTGGAAAAGTATGGCAACTTGGATAACATCTATGCCAACCTATCCGAGATCACCGGTCGGGCCGGTACTGCTCTGGCAGCCGGCAGGGAAAGCGCCTACCTCAGTCAGGACCTGGCTCGCATTCGGATCGACCTGAATGTAAAACTGGACTTGAATCAGGCAAAAACCGACTGTTTCAACCCGGCTGCTGTCGAAAGCATCTTCCGTCAGTTGGAATTCCGCACACTCACCCAGCGCCTGCAGGGGCTGGTCAAAAAGCTTCATCCAGGCCTGAGCCAGAGCGTTCAGGGGAGCCTTTTTGAAGAAGCAGCTGCTCTAAAAATCGAAACCCAGCCATCGGGGGATTACGAAACCATCGTTGTTGACAATCCAAAAAGTTTGGAAGCCTGTATAAAAGACTTGACTCAACAGGAACGCATCGCCTTTGACACCGAAACCACCAGCACTGACCCGATGCGGGCGAAACTGGTTGGGATTTCGCTAGCGGGTGATCCTGCCCGTGGCTACTACATCCCACTCGGTCACAAAAAAGGCAGTCAGTTGCCTCTGGCTGACGTCCGAACTGCACTCATCCCGCTCTTGACTAATCCCAACATTGGCAAAGTCGGGCATAACACCAAGTACGATCTGGTATGCCTGCAGCAAGCCGGTTTTGAAGTCAATCCGATCACTTTTGACACTATGATCGCTGAGTGGCTGATCAACCCGGACTCGCGCAACTTGGGTCTCAAGACCCTGTCATGGGTGCGCTTGGGGGTAGAAATGACGAGGATCCAGGCTTTGATCGGCAGCGGCAAGAGCCAGATCACCATGGCGGAAGTCCCGATTGAATCTGCCGCTCCGTATGCCGCAGCCGATGCGGTCATGAGCCTTCGCTTGGTGGCGCCGCTCGAGGCTGAGTTGGCTGACCGTCAAGCTTCAAAACTGAACCGCGATCTGGAGATAAAATTAATACCCGTTCTGGCAGCCATGGAAGAAAACGGTGTTTTGTTGGACCAGGAATTATTTACGAGTTTTTCAAAAGAACTGCAGACAGAACTGAACCGCATCGAAGATGCCATTTACCACCAGGTGGGAGAGCCCTTCAATCTCAATTCCACCCAGCAGCTTTCAGATGTGCTGTTTAAACGTCTTAACCTGGAACCGCCTGATCGCTCCCGCAAGACCAGCACCGGCAAGCTTTCTACCGCTGCCGGAGTCCTGGAAGAAATGCGCGGACAGCACCCCATCATTGACCAAATCCTTGAATACCGCGAATTGAGCAAGCTCAAGTCCACTTATGTGGATGCCCTGCCCCTGCAGGTCAATTCCAAGACCGGCCGGGTGCATACTTCCTTTAACCAGACCGGGACGGTTACCGGCAGGATTGCCTCACAGGATCCAAATCTTCAAAACATTCCCACCCGCACAGAGCAGGGGCGCCGGGTGCGCCAGGGTTTCATCTCCGGCCCGGGTCAGCAGCTATTGGCAATTGACTATTCCCAAATCGAACTGCGCATTGTTGCCCACATCTCCCGGGATCAAGCCATGATGGAGGCTTTCCGCCAGGGGCAGGATATTCATGCTGCCACTGCCGCGGCGATCCTTGGGGTTCCGCTGGAAAAGGTGGATAAACAGCAGCGCCGGCATGCCAAAGCCATCAATTTCGGTTTGATCTACGGAATGAGCCCATACGGGCTGACCCGTTCCACTGATCTGACCCTGGCTGAAGCGGAGAACTTTGTAAAAGCTTACTTTGAGAACTTTCCCTCGGTTAAAGCCTGGCTGGATCAGACCCGCATTTTGGCTGCCAAACAGGGCTATGTGGAAACCCTTCTGGGGCGCCGGCGCTACTTCCCCAACTTGCAGGCCGGCACTAATTACGCCATGCGCCAGCGCGAAGAACGTGAAGCCATCAATGCCCCTATCCAGGGCACCGCGGCGGATATTATCAAACTTGCCATGATCAGGCTTCCGGATGCTTTGAAAGCCGCCAACCTGCATGCCCTGATGCTCCTGCAAGTCCATGATGAACTGATCTTTGAGGTACCGGAAGAGGAAATAAGCGAGACAGTCAAGGTTGCCAAGTCTGTGATGGAAAACGCGATGAAATTGGACGTTCCCTTAACCACAGACGCCCGCCTTGGGCGGAACTGGGGTGAGTTGGAATCGTTGGGGGATTCGGTGGTGGAAGAGATTAAAGGTCAGCTCACCTGACCGCTAAACCAGTAGTTGCTCCCGCAGTTGCAGAACCTGTCGGCGTACGCGGTCATCCCGTTCGATCATATCCGCGATCTTGTCACAGGCATACATGACGGTGGTATGGTCGCGGCCGCCCAGTTCCTCGCCAATCTTGGGGAGTGAAATCCCGCCCTGTTCGCGCATCAGGTACATGGCAACCTGGCGCGGCAACGCCACATCCTTAGAACGGTCCCTGCCCAAAATGCGCTCGGTCGAGATACCAAAATACTTGGAAACAACCGTAAGCACTTCGCTCGCGGAAATGTCAGAACGCTGAGGTAAGAAATCTGCCAAAGCATTGGTGGCAAGCTGCAAGGTCATTTTGTTGCCCGAAAGATCGGCATAGGCTAAGACACGGTTCCAGGCGCCTTCCAGCTCGCGGATATTGGCTTGAATCTCATGGGCAATCATTTCCAATATTTCTGTGGGAACCTCACGATTGGCTTTTTCTGCCTTGCTGCGCAGGATCGCCAAGCGGGTTTCATAGTCAGGCGGTTGGATATCCACCGTCAGCCCCCACTCAAACCGCGAGCGCAGGCGTTCTTCCAGTGTGCTCATGGCTTTGGGTGCCCTATCAGAGGTCATCACGATCTGTTTATCCTGGCCATGCAGGGTATTGAAAGTATGAAAAAACTCTTCCTGGGTGGATTCCTTGCCGGCTATGAATTGAATATCATCGATCAGGAGGACGTCTACCTGGCGATATTTTTCACGGAAGGCAGCCGTGGTTTTGGTGCGGATGGCACTGACCAGGTCGTTGGTGAACTCTTCCGAAGAGACATAAAGCACTTGCAGCCCTTGTTGAAGGACAGAGTTGCCAATAGCATGCAGGATGTGGGTTTTGCCAAGGCCCACCCCGCCGTACAGGAACAATGGGTTATAAGCACGGGCAGGGTTTTCCGCGACCGCCATGCAGGCGGCATGTGCCAGGCGGTTGTTTGGTCCGACCACAAAATTATCGAAGCGGTACTTACTGGCAAGATGTGTCTCAAACTCTTGTTTATCAACCGGTTCAACGCGCCTGGGGATGGTCACCTGTTCATTGGGCTGTTCCGCTACTGGGGCAGACCAAACCTTAAAGACTACCTCAACCGGCCTTGCCATCATACCGGTCAGTTTATTGATAACAATAGTTTTCAAGCGGCTGTCCAACCAGTCACAAGCATAGGCATTCCCGGTTCCAAGGAAAAAAGTTCCAGTAGCTTCTTCATACTCAATGAGCTGAGTGTTTTTCACCCAGGTATCATATGAAGCTTTGGATAATTCCATTTGCAGTTGACCGATAGTGGCTTGCCATGCTTGGTGAGCATTCATCATGCGTTCTCCTGGACGGACAAACAATAAATTAAGTGATTCGATAATTGCCTTGCGGATTCGATCCACTGATCAGGTTTGATCAATTGTCGTCAGATAAATTGGTAGAAAGATTCTAACACTCTTAACCACTCACTCCGGGAAATGCCGGGGATTTTTGCTTAAAACATCCCATTTCTTTAAGATTCCGCTTTCTTAAAATATTGCAGACTTTTTAAACATATTAAGAATTGCCTTTAACATGATAAGGCATCCCTATTTAGCAGGAATTAGAAAAACAATTACCCCCCATATATGGGACGCAACCGCCTTTTTTCCCTGGTTAGTACAACTGGTAGGTCCTTTTTTAAGGTTCCTGATGCAGGGATCCGGCAGGTTTTTCAAAGATAGTGATTCCTGTTTAGGAATCAATGTTTTTCATTTCGAAAGACTATGCAATTAGGGGGCTTTATTCCTCAAGCATCAATTTGGCTGCTCTGCGTCCAATTTCTACTGCAAAATTAGTGCCGCGGTCCCAAGGGTAGACCTGGCTCATACTGGCAAAGTACAGCCCAGGCACCGGGGTTTTAATCTCGGGAATATTTTTGGAATGCCCTACCAGCGGAATGGGTTGGGCATAAGCTGTTTTGGAAACCCAGACTTTTTTTACCCACTCAGGTTTAAATTCCGGGTTAATCTTGGGCAGATGCGGCAAGAATTCAGCCATTAGTTCTTCATCGCTCTTCTGGAAATTGGGATGATCAACTTCCAAGTAGTCCCCGATGTAAAGGATGTGATCGCCTCCAAAATACTCAGGCTTGAGGAAGTTCGTATGCTCTACCAGCGAGAGGAAGGGGTAGCCGACCTGCTTTGGGATGTTGTACCAGTAATACCCCTGCGGGGAGAGAGCATGGTTTAACGAAAGCGTCATAACCACCGCCCCCATGTTCTTTAAGTTGAGCAAGCCGCTCAGATAATCGCCCGGCAGATCGGGAGAAAGCTTTGCCATCACCCCCGGAGAGAGTGTCACCAGCACCTGGTCGAAGTTTTGCGGGGCTTGGTCTTTGATCAGCACTTGCATCCGGCCATCTTCCTGGCGACGGATTCCCTCAACGAGCGCATTATAATGAATGCTCACACCCAGTGATTGTAAATGCCCGGCGAATTTATCCGCAAAGGCCTGGAAACCGCCCCGGAAGGTTCCCAACCTGGTGGTGCGGGAATGCAGCCGAGCCCACATCCAAGCCATATTGACTTGCCTGGCATACTGTTCGCCGAACTTGCCAATCATCATTGGTTCCCACATGCTTTCGTATACGCTGTTCCCAGCTTTTTTACGCATCCAGGCATCTGTGGTCCATTCTTCCAACGGTTTCCAGTTATTGGTCATCCGCAGGTACAGCCCCACCAACCCAAAGCGGATCTTGTTAATGCCCCAACCCAGACCGGGATATTTGATGGCAGCGGGAATGGAATCAAAGGGATAGTATTTCCCTTTGAAATACATCACGCTGATCGGTTTCGGGAAAAGCACCTGGTCTGACCAGCCTAATTCCTCAATCAACCCCAACATATGCTTGTCAGTAGCAAACCAGTGGTGGTAGTAGCGCTCGACTGACCAGTCCCAATGCGGTTCCTTAAAGCCGGCTGCCAACCCTCCCGGGTGGTCTGACGATTCGTAAACCGTAACCTGCTTTCCGGCCTTTATCAGGTCATAAGCCGCGCTCAACCCACCAATTCCAGCACCAATAATGGCAATATTTTTCTTATTTTCAGGCATTAATTTGACTCGTTTCTGGGTGTCACTGTCTGCTCATTGGAATCTGCTTCCCCCCCGGGTTCAGTCGCAGGCTGATCATTATCTTCGTATTGGTTTTTAAGTTGCTGCATGTCAGTGGAGAGCGAAAAACCTTCACGGAAGAAGTAAATCGCTCCCAAAACAGTAATGGGCACCCACAAAGCCACCCGCAGGAGCAAGGTATACCCCAAAGCCAGCTCAGCTCCGACGCCAAACACTTCCAGCATGGCTTTGCAGGCAGCATCAAAAGTGCCAAGACCACCCGGAGCAGCCGGGACCAGCAAAACCAGGTTAACCACGCCGTTTAAGAGCATCAGGGTCATAAAACTGAGGTCCAAGCCCATGGCTTTCATGACACCCCAATACAGCCCGGTTTCACAGACCCAGACTGCAATGGAAAGCCCCAAAACCTTAAGAGATTCTCTTGCCGAGCGTAAGCTTGACAACCCCACGATAAATTTTTCCACAATACCGGTCAGCCCGGGGCGCAACTTTTTGACCACGAGAGTATTGATGACCCAATCGGTAAATTTTTTGGTGGGGACGGGGAAGAGCACCAGGGCAAGAAACAATACCAACAATGCCAGAAAGATGACACTGCCCCAAATTGCCACCCCACGGATAGTACCCACATATTTCTGAGCGGCAGGAAGCGAGGTCAGTTGATAGAGGTTAAGAATCACCAAACCCAGAATCACCAGCGCATCAAAGAGCCTCTCCACCACGATGGTTGCGAGGCTGGCAGAGATTTCAATATTTTCTTTTTGCTTGAGTAGGACGGAACGCAAAAGCTCACCCGCCCTGGCTGGATAAACATTATTCCCCATGTAGCCAATTGCCACTACTGGAAATAGTCTTTTAATTGGAAGGGTCTTTAAAGGCTTCAGCAGCACCTGCCAACGAAATGCCCGCAGCAGTACTCCCAAAAAATAGAACACCAGCCCAAGCAGCACCCACCCCCACTGCGCCTGGCGTAAATACACCCAAACCTGGGAAAAATCCACTTTACGAAAAGCCAGGTACAGGAAGACTGCACTAATAAGCACACCAACCCAAACATACCAACGTTTCATTTTCATAGGCTTGATTTTACCATTACCGAACAAGTTGTCGAATAGTTGACCTGGCTCATCGATAAGTTTTATGCCCATGACAGATTAATACTCTCTTTCCTGTGATAGAAGCGCCTTTTCTGTATGCGGGAGCCTCTATTACAGACCGAAATTGTCCATCCAGGCTTTGCATCAAATAGAGCCCTAATTGCCTTGTTCTGCTGATATACTCATGATCATGGCACTGCTTACCACGACCAATCTTGGAAAATCTTTCGGTCCCACCGATATATTTGATGGGATCAACCTGAGCATTCCCCGTAATGCCCGCATTGCCATTGTTGGTCCGAATGGGGTCGGCAAAACGACCTTGCTGAAGATCCTGGCAGGGGTCGATGAGCCTAGCCAGGGTTCTGTGCACCGAGCCCGCGGGTTGCGTATCGGCTACCTGCCCCAAGAAGCCACCACCATGCGCGAAGGCTCCTTGTGGTCTTTTTGCCTGGCAGCTTTTAAGAATCTGCTCAAAGACGCGGATGAACTCCAAGCTCTTGAGCAGACTATGCAAGACCCGCAATGCGGCTCCCAGGTGCTGGAACGCTACGGCAGTCTTCAATCCAGCTTTGATTTACAGGGTGGCTACACCTATCCAACCCGTATCCGCCAGACCCTGACCGGATTAGGCTTTGAGGAATCCGATTATAAGCGCCCTCTGACACAGCTTTCCGGAGGGCAGCGCACCCGGGCAGTCCTGGCGCGTCTGCTGCTGGATGATACCGACCTTTTGCTCTTGGACGAGCCCAGCAACCACCTGGACATTGCCGCGGTGGAATGGCTGGAGTCTTATCTCAGAGACTGGTCGGGGGCTGTGGTAATTGTCTCTCACGACCGCTACTTCCTGGATCAGGTCGCCTATCAGGTTTGGGAAATGACCCCCTCCCTGGAGGTCTACCGGGGAAATTACACCGCCTACCTGCAGCAGCGGGAAGCCCGCTACACTCGCAGGTTAGCAGAATACGAAGCCCAGACCGAATACATCGAAAAGCAGGAAAATTACATTCGTTTGAACCTGGGTACACAAAACAACAACCAGGCACGCGGCCGCCAGCGCCGGCTTGAACGCCTGTTGGAAGACTCGCGCCTCTCTGCCCCGACAGCCAACGTCCGCCCGATGCACTTGCGTCTGGCGCTGGCAGAGCGTTCCGGAAACCTGGTCTTGCGCACTTACAATCTGCAAGTGGGCTATCATGATGAGGGCCGCCCGCTCTTCCATTCCCCGGACCTGGTGCTTCAGCGTTGTGAGTGCGTCGCCATCATCGGTCCTAACGGTGCTGGTAAAACCACTTTCCTAAAGACTATCCTTGGGCAGATCCCGCCTTATTCCGGCTGGATTGAAATGGGCGCCAGCCTGGAAGTGGGTTACTTTGCCCAGGCGCATGAAGGTTTGAACCCTAGAAACACCCTGATCGAAGAGATCAACACTATTGCTCCAAAGATGCTTCCAGCGGAAATCCGTAACTACCTGGCTAAATACGGTTTCAGTGGGGACGAGGTCTTTGCTCAGGTCGAAACACTTTCCGGGGGTGAGCGGGGACGTTTGGCACTGGCAAAATTAGCCCTGACTGACGCCAACCTGCTTCTGTTGGACGAGCCTACCAACCACCTTGACTTACCTACCCAGGAAGTGTTGCAGAGCGTGTTAGCAGATTACCCTGGAACCATCCTGTTGGTTTCACATGACCGGTATTTGATTGATGCCCTGGCGACCCAAATCTGGGAGATGGACCCGGTTTCAGAAATCCTGCGCGTTTTCCCGGGCACTTATTCCGAATACAAACAAGCCCAACTGACCGCTTTCCAGCCGGGTTCTGGCTTAACTGCACCTGTTTCTGCACAGTTGGTGGTGAAAGAAACTTCCAACTTTACTGCCCCAAAAGGGTTGAGCCGCAACCAACGCCAGCAGATCCAGAAAAAACTGGACGCGCTGGAAAAACAAATCCATGCCTTGGAAAAGGAAAAAGCCTTGCATGAAGCCAAATTGACCAACCCTCCCTCTGACCCCAAAAAGATCAGTCAACTGGCAGAAGCTTACCTCAAACTCCAAGAGCAGTTGGAACCGCTGATGCAGGAGTGGGAGAAATTGGCACAGTCCTTGCAAGAAGCCTCCGGGAATGAAAATGGACAGACCGGATGAAAGCCCGCCTCAATGCTGGTTGGAAATTCCCATCCAGCAGGCAACCTGGCGGGATCTTTGGAAGCTGCGCCGGTTGGAAAAACTTTGTTTTTCCCCTGATGACGCCTGGCCCCTCACGGAACTGCTGAGGGTTCTGACCTTCCCTGATACCGTTCGTTTGAAAATAGACCAGGGCAACGAGATGATCGCTTTTCTGGCGGGTGATATCCGGCAAAAGGAGGAGGTTGGCTGGATCATCACCATCGGAGTTGACCCGACCTGGCGCGGAAGAGGATTGGGAAAGCGCCTGCTGGCAGAAGGTGAAAAAGCTTTAGGTATGCAGCGTGTCCGTTTGACCGTGCGAGCCTCGAACGAAGCGGCTATCCAGATGTATCTGAAAAGCGGTTACAGGCAGATCAAACGGGTGACCAAGTATTATGTTGGGGGAGAAGACGGGCTGGTATTTGAAAAATTGATCGGGTAGTAATGGACGCGCCTCCCTTTATGTGCTCCAGTCTCTGATCGAATTCGAACTTTAAGGATTTTGACCAAGTCTCCGCGACAGATCGGGTTGAGTGAAAATGTAGCCACTCAAAACGCATTCTTTTCAGCAAGACCCAAACCACCGATTACAGGCATGGCAGGTTGAGGGAAAGATCAATCAAAATCAGTCGGTGAATCCGGCTGAGCAGCCAGTTCAAACAAGCGCTCCATCACCTCACGGTTAACCCGTCCTGTCGAAAGCTCCGGGAGCGCATTACAATCAAAGAACTCTGCTCCGCCTGTCTCAATGCTGGTGGCTGCTTCGCCACCCAAAAGGTCACACAAGAAAAACAGTTTATAGATGTGAAAAAAATACGGGGTAAAGTTGTGCAGCCGATGATCATACAAAGCCAAAAGTTTGACTGCTCTGACCTGGTAGCCGGATTCCTCCCAGACCTCACGCTCGGCTGCCCGGCTGGGGGGTTCACCCACATCCACCCAACCGCCAGGTAAAGTCCAGCAGCCGTCCACAAGCTCCTTAACCAGCAAGACCCTACCTTCCTTGAGAACCACGCCGCGCACATCCAGCTTGGGGGTTGGGTATCCTTTCTCGCCTGAAAGCACAAGATAAGTCTGATCAACCGGAACACCCGTCCCAGCCTCCAGGATTTCTGCCGCTATTTGCTGCACCTGTTGAAAGCGCTCAATTGAGAAAGGATTTTCTTCATAGGTCAATCCAGCCTGTGCAATGGTCTGCAAGCGCTGTACCCAGTCTAACCAATCGGGAATGGTGTTCATAGTCTCCTCATCTGCCTTGCCGGTCTGCCATCTGCGAGTTTACCATCATTCTTGCCCGAGAGGCTAAATTAATGGCTGATTTCTCCCAAGTTCAAACCAAAACAACTTGCAACGCAACTACTTGCTATTAGCACGAATCGTGCACCACTCTAATTTTGTTGGTGACACAGGAAACCTATCTGCCCTTGCGCCTTCAAATATCTCGCTCTCTGGTGAGGGCAACGCTTTGGCAATACAAGAATTTTCGATCCTTGTTTTCCAACCAACTGCAGAAAATTGGTTCATTGCCGATTCTTTGTATACAAAAGCTTCAATCCCTGCCTGTTCTATCAACTCATGATTTTGGTCATCTTCCACTGGAAAGAAGTGTGAGATTGCTAAAAAAGTGCCATTTACTATTCGCTTTATTTCTTTCATCAATTCACCTGGGTCTTCAATATTTGGAAGACCCAGATTTGTAGTCATTATCCCAATTGTTTTGTCTTTAAAGGGTGTTTTTCGTGCATCAAATGCAAGGAAGCTTACAAGATGATCCAATTCGAGATATTGGAAATATTTTCGATCGCGGCGTAAAACACTAGGACTGAAATCTGTTGCCACTACTTGACGTTGCAATTGGCTGGCGATTTTCTCAACTAAATAGCATCTCCCTGATGCGAGATCAACAATTGTCCCATCAAATGTTCCAAGATTATTTAATATGTAATCAATTTGACTATCCCAACAGTTTTTGTACTCGGTTGTATACATATTTTCGTGCGCAAGTTCTTCTGTTTTCTTGCCTTCTCCAAACTCTCCACGCTCATCTAATATCAATGCCCGAAATTGTTGATCTGTTGGCGTGAGATTTTCCGCTGGCACTTCCATTAACTTTTTTTCTTGTTCAGGGTGAGATTTTAGAAACAAAGATAATTGGCTTTCTGCTTCACCCCATAAATCCTTGCGCGGTAAATCTGGCGTTAAAAATATTCCTACTCCATCAATTACCGGGTATATTGCATCACAGTTTGTGCAGCTTGCTTCAGCCAGCTCAATCTCATCTTCAAATTCCGTTTCTATTTGCCAGTCAAGGCAACAGTGACAGATCGGGCACTCAAGCATTTCTATCAAATATTTCTTCATCGAATATCCTCTTAAATATTACGGGCTAACTATTAATTACACGGAATATTGATAAGCAGCAATTTTGCGTAATCAAACTCTTTAAATTTAATACACTGCAAGAACGCTTAGTTTTCCATTTTACGCCAATGTGATTTAATCTTCCAACCAAAACAACTTGCTGAATCTAATTGACTCCTTAATTCATTCAGACTATAATACAAACATTATGAAGAGGTCAGCTTTATAGGTATGATCCGTCTGATTTTTTTACAGCGGTCATTCAAAGCGGAACACACGCCGGTAGTTATTGGCGCGTGTTTTTGTTTAATTTCACCCAGAAACGGAGCTTGAGGTACCATGGATAGTGGAATGATCGGAAAAATTGAAAAAGCCAAACGCTATGCCGAAGAGAAGGATCGCATTTCTTTCACGAGTTTTGAAGCCAGTTTCAAAGGAGATAACAACGAGCACACCGTTCATTACAACCAGGGAAAGTGGACCTGTGATTGCGGCTTCTTCCAAACGCGTGGTGTCTGCGTACATACTATGGCTCTCGAAATGGTCCTGAATGGGATGATCCAAAAAGGGGATCATCCAGAAATGTAACCGCTACCAATCGCCCATCAAAAGAGCCCAAACCCGGGCTCTTTTTTTACTTCACCGCCAGAATTAACGGGTAGAATTAGCCAGGAATAAGTTGGAAAGGACTGAAGGATGGACACAATCCGGGCAGGAGAAATCATCGTCAATCTGGCACTACAAGGGCTTGGACCCGTGCTGCAAGTTATCATGAGTGTTATCACTGAGTTGGGAAGTCAGATATTCTTTTTCCTGTTGATTCCCGCCATCTATTGGTCTGTGGATGCCCTGGCAGGGCTGAGGGTCGGATGCATGTTGCTCTTGAGCGGTTCCCTGAACCATACTCTGAAAGTCCTGTTCAAAGGACCGCGTCCTTATTGGATCAGCGATGATGTGACCGCGGTAGTGCACGAATCTTCTTTCGGGATGCCTTCCGGGCACGCCATGAACTCAGCTTCGGTGTTTGGCTGGCTGGCAGTCGAATCTAAAAAACGCTGGATGACATCCGTTTGTTTGGCAATCATCTTTCTGATCGGTTTCTCCCGCCTGGTGCTGGGGGTGCACTTTCCGAGTGACGTCTTAGCGGGCTGGCTTCTGGGCGGAGCGCTTGTGCTGGCTTTCAGCCTGCTTTATCCGAAAGTTTCAGGCTGGGTCGGCAGATTTTCCTGGCAGGCGCAGGCAGCCTTGGCATTTGGGACTTCCTTATTAATGATCACCCTTTCATGGATTGCGCGCGCCATTCCGGCAGGTTGGAGCATGCCGGCGGACTGGCTCGCCAGGGCTGGTGATATCGATCCGCTCAGCCTTGATGGCGTCCTGACCACTTCCGGCCTCTGGTTTGGGATGTTGGCGGGCTTTGCCGCGCTGCGGCACAAGAAAGGGATACTCCAAAGCGGCACCGGTGAGGGAAAGCGCGTGCTGCGCTATCTGGTTGGTGTGATCGGGTTGTTTGTTCTGTATGCCGGGTTGGGCAGTCTTTTCCCAAAGGATGCCGGCTTGTGGAGCGCCGTTCTGCGCTACCTGCGCTATGCCCTGATTGGGCTGTGGATCAGCTACCTGAGCCCGTTGTTGTTCGAGAAGTTAAAAATCGGGGAATTCCAGAAATCGTCAGAATGAATGGTATTGCGTGAGAATTTGCATGTCCTCTGAGAACAGGCTTAACCTCGCTTTCTCAATCTGCCTGGGTAATGACCCAAGAAAGATTACTTCACTTCGTTACTGATGACAAAAGGCGGAGAGAGTGGGAGGTCCCACCTCGATGGTGTTCGAATCCACCTTCTAACAAGAGAGCTTCACCGTTCCCGCCAACAAAAATGGCGGAGAGAGTGGGATTCGAACCCACGGTAGCCACTAGGGCTACAACGGTTTTCGAGACCGTCCCATTCAACCGCTCTGGCATCTCTCCGTATCAGATTCATGATTATACATGAGAATTACAGCTCAAAGACCTCGCCTTTTTGAGGGTAAGCGATTTCAGGCATGTCTGAATGCTCCTTCAGGCGCCCGGTCAAAGCGGTAAAGGCTTTTTCTTCCCCGTGAACGAAGATGATTTTCTTGAGGGTTTCCCGGCTGGAAAGGACATACTCCACCAACCCATCCTGCCCTGCATGGGCGCTCAGTCCGCCAATCGTCACCACTTCGGCTTTGCGGTAATACTCATCCCCAAAGATGTGCACCTTGTGCTCCTGTTCCGCCAACCGGCGCCCCAGGGTATTGGGGGACTGCCAGGAGATGATCACAATGGTATTGCGCCCATCTTCAATATTATTTGCCAGGTGGTGCAAAATGCGGCCATTTTCTGCCATTCCCGAAGCTGAGATGATGAGCATAGGTTCGTTATACTCGTTGAGCGCCTTGGATTCATCGACACTGCGGGTGAAATACAGGTTGTCAAAGTCCAGAGCGGGGCTGCGGTGTTCGGCGATAAAGCGCCAGGTTTCCTCATCAAAACATTCCGAATGTTTGCGGTACAGGTCCGAAGCGTTCACCGCCAAAGGGCTGTCGATTACCACCGGGATATTCGGGATATCCCCGTTCTCAATTGCATCGCTCAGGTAGTAACACAGGGTTTGGGTTCTGCCAACCGCAAAGGCTGGGATGATAATCTTGCCGCCCCGCCGTACGGTCCGGTTGATAGTGTCTCTCAGTTCCTCAAAGGCATCATCCTGGCTTTTATGCTGTTTATCTCCGTAAGTACACTCCATCATCAGGTAATCGGCGCCCTGCGGCAGCACTGGGTCCTGCAGAATGGGCATATCATACCGGCCAATATCACCAGAGAACCACAAACGCTGCGTGTTTCCATTTTCCTGGACGTCCAGCACGATTGAAGCAGAGCCCAAGATATGCCCGGCATCCTGCAGCCTGGCGGTCACACCCGGGATGGGTTCAAACCTCTGTTGGTACCAAACAGATCGAAACAAAGGCAAAGTCTCCAGGGCATCTTGCTGAGTGTATAAGGGCTCCATTGCTGGCAACCCCTGCTTGCGGCGTTTCTTGTTGACATACTTGACATCCCACTCCTGGATGTGCCCGGAGTCCCGCAGCATAATATCCGCCAGGTCCATGCTGGCATTGGTGGTGTAAATCGGACCGCTGAAGCCCTGTTTGACCAGGTTAGGCAAGTTGCCGCTGTGATCAATATGGGCATGCGAAAGGATCACCGCCTCAATGTCTTTTGGATCAAAAGGGAAATGCAGGTTAACCTGATAGGTATCAGCCCGCTTGCCCTGAAACATGCCACAATCCAAAAGCAGCTTGTGACCGTTTACCTCCAGCAAATGCATTGAACCGGTAACCGTTTGGGCAGCACCCAGCACCTGTAGTTTCATTCGTCATCCTTTCTTAACAAAGCTAAAATTTCCCTGCCGTACTGGTTAAAGCGGCTCGGACTGGACTGCATGGCTCTCTCCAAACCTTGCAGATCCTGCAAAGGTGTTGCCGCAATGCTTTCCAAAAGGTCCTTGGGCAGAATCACGTTGGAGGAAACACCCTGCGCCAGCCCAACTTGTTTGCGCCAATCTCCCAATATCTCCCGGCGCTGTACGGCTTCATCATCCATGCGGGTAAAGCGGCGTTTTTCGACCTTGCCGGGTTCCTTGCGCCAATGCTCCACCGCTTTCATGATTTTTTTGCCATAACGCTTGACCTGACCCCGTGAGAGGGACGGTAACAAGTCCAATTCCTTAATAAATTTTGGTTGGGTCTGAGCGATTTCCACTAAGGCTTGATCGCTCATGATCTTGAAGGGCGGCAGGTCCTGTTCCTTGGCGAGTGTTTCGCGCAGGTGATTGAGCTGTTTAAGCAGGCTGAGGGCTTTGGGCTTCATCCCATTGACGCCCTTCACCTTCCAAAGATTCTCGACATGGTTTTTCATCGGCGGAGTCTGCCGCGCCAGAACGGCGCAGTCTTCCTGAACAAGCTCCATCCGACCCTTTTCCAGCAATAAAGGCACCAAGTAGTCACGCAAACTCAGCAGGTAATGAGAATCAGACTGGGCATACACCAGCATCTCCGGCTTAAGCGGCCGCTTTCCCCAATCCGCCCGCTGGTATTTCTTGTCAATTTCCACTTCCAAGTACTTTTGGAGCAAGCCTGCCAACCCCAGGGTGGTTTCCCCAAGAGCGTTGGCTGCCAGCATGGTATCAAAGACATTTTCAAATTGGAACGCATAATCCCGTTTGAGACAGGTCAGATCATAATCGCCGGCATGAAATATTTTCTGAATGTCCGGGTTGGCAAAGATCTGCCCGAGAGCGTCCAACTGATCAAACGGAAAAGGATCAAGCAGGAAGTCCCTAGTGAGAGAGGAGATTTGAATCAGACAAACTTTTTCTTGGTAGGCGTGCAGACTGTTGGATTCAGTATCCACCGCTATGGAAGTCTGAGAAGTGAGATGCGCCACCATCTGTTGATAAAGTGCTCGGTTATCAACAAAGACAGGCAGCTGCATACCAGGTATGGGCATGCGATTATTATAACTCCAGAAAAAGGAAGAGCTGCCGCCAAGAAAATGAAAAGAAAGAGTTCTTTCGATGAGAGACCACGCTGAGAGGTTGCACGGATGTTTGGGTGGAGGTAATAAATCTCTTCACAATTCAGCAGGGGCTGTTGTGCAATGGGTATACGCAATAGCAGAGTGCGTCCATTTGGTTGATTGGCAAACGTTAGCCGATTCCTGACCCATCCTATACAGATATTCCTCCCCTCTTGCAAAAGAAGGTAATTGCAGTAAAATAACATTCAGACTATTGAATATAATTTGTGCCTATTGAAGGAGTAAGAATGATCCAAATCAAAGTCCTTGGCCCCGGCTGTGCTAACTGCCAAAAACTGGAAGCCCTCGCCCGACAGGCGGTGGGAGACCTGGGTGTTCAGGCGGAATTCATCCACGTCACCGATCGGGCGGAAATTTTCAGCTATCCCATCCTGGGCACCCCCGGCCTGGTGATCAATGAAAAAGTGGTTTCCGCCGGCCGCATTCCCACCCTTGAAGAAGTTACCGCATGGGTCAAGGCTGCAGCCTGAACCGGAAGGCGTTGCTTTTTTAGCTTCTGGTTTTAAATTGTCTGACTTTTTCAACCAGACCTTATTCATTTTCACAAGTTGTTTTAATCTTTAGTGTATACCAATTTCTTCGGAGGAATTATGCCCGATTTCCTGGAAACACAAGTGGACAAATTTATCTTCAGGGTGGCGACGGACCGTCTGTACAGTTCTGAGGGTGTTTGGTTGAAAAAACAAGGGGAGTTCATCCGCGTTGGTCTCTCAGACTACCTGCAGCAGCATCATGGAGATGTCGCCTTCGCAGAGGTCAGGCCAGCCGGGACGCAGGTTTCCCCCGGGGAGGAAATCGCTTCGATCGAAACCATCAAGGTCAATCTGGCAATCAGCATTCCACTGGACGCCCAGGTCATCCTGGTCAATCCCCGGATGCACTTTGAACCCGAACTAATCAACCTTGACCCGTATGGGGAAGGCTGGCTGTGTGAGCTACAAGCTGCCAGCTGGGAGCTGCAAAGCCAGGACCTCTTACACCCGGACGCTTATTTTGAAAAAATGAAATCTGAAGCTGAACAGGAGGCAAAAAGCTTATGAAAACAACCAAGAAAGTTGCCATCGTGCCCTGCAGCGGAATTGGCAAGCCCTACGGGACGGTCAGCCGAGTAGCCGCCTACCAGGTAACCGAGCAAGACCACCCGGAAGACACCCAACTTGTTCCGCTGGCTCTTTTGGTATTGGGGGATGAGAATTACCAGCAAAAGCTCAATGAGATGCCTGCCATCACCATTGATGGCTGCAAACTGGCTTGTGCCACCAAGATGGTGCAGCAGTCAGGAGGCAAGGTGGCAAAAGATTTTGCGGTGATGGATGTATTCCGCCGCTACCGGCAGTTCAAACCCCAGGGAATTGCCCAATTGAACGAGGAAGGGGAAAAATTAGCCAATGCCCTTGCCCAGGAAATTGACCAGGCAGTGGATCAACTCACGCAGGAAGGAGAAAGCCATGCCTGAACTTCCACAAAAAAAGGTTGGCATCATTGCCTGTTCCGGTGAGGAATTGCCTGCAGGGACTGTCTCCCGCCTGGCAGCCCTGAAGGTCTTGGAAGAATTGCGCCCGGCGGATACGGTCACCATCTGCCTGCCGCTGTTCTTGGCTGGTGGTGAAGGCGACCGGGCTTTTGCCAAATTTTATCCTACTATTGCGGTGGATGGCTGTGAAAAACGCTGTGCCTACCGGGGCACTGAAAAATACTCCAACCAGCCGGCTGTTAGCATCGTGGTGAGCAATATTCTCGCCCAGACAGATTTGGAAGCCCCCCAAGGCTCGCGCAGCCTTAACCAGGCCGGGCAAAAACTTTCCGAACTGGTCGCCGAAAAGATTGCCACTCAGGTGGACAGCTTGCTCGGGCGGAAGTGGAACCGCAGCACGGGGGGGTTCTCCCACAATACGGCTTCGGATGAAACCTCCGAAAACAAAATTGCGGCAACCTGTTCCTGCGGTTCGGGCATTCCGCCGCAGGATATTACAATCGATGGCAGAAGGATGACACTCCTTGCGCTTCCGCTGATCTTCGAAAATATTTACCGGGATTATAAATCCCCAACCCCGCCAGCCCTTGCCAAGGCTCTTGAGATGGTCAAGATTTACAATGCAGTCGAGCCCGAACAAGAGCCCTCCCTTCAAGCCGCACTGGCAAGCGCCTTCCAGGAGTACTGCAACAACCAGGAGGAACACAACCTATGAGCCAAACAGCCATATACAACACAACCGTCCACTGGAAAGGCGAGCATTGGGGGCATATTCAAATGGGCAACGGACCGGAAATGGACTTTTCCGCTCCGCCTGATGCTCAGGGGCATCCCGGCGTGCTAACGCCGGAAGATGCCTTTGTGGCGGCTGCCAATACCTGCATCATGATGATGTTCATTTGGGCTGCCGAACGTTTCAAACTCAATCTGCTCAGTTATGAATGCCGGGCTGAAGGTACCAAGCTGATTGAACTGGACCGGACAGAAATTTTCACACAAATCCAACTCTGGCCAGTTATCAGAATATCTGCCGGTGGGGAAAACCCTTCCATTGTGGAATCCCGCACCAGGCGCGCCCTGCAATCCGCCCAGAAATACAGCCTGGTAGCCAATTCGGTCAAATCTGAAGTGATCATCGAACCCACCATCGAAATCCTCGCCTGAACATGCTCTATCCCTTATTGCTCGAGCCTGCACCTGATAAGTAAACAGGATTTGGGTATTTCCCACCTTACCACCAGGGAAATCAACTGAGCGTTTGAGGCTACCGGAATCAACCATCCGATAAATGAGTATAATCTTTCCTAATATCCAGGAGGTTGGTCATGCGCGCAGTAGTTCAACGGGTCAGTCAGAGCAAAGTCAGTGTTAACGGCAAGACAGTCGCCAGTATCGGCCAGGGGTTGGTGGTTCTGCTGGGGATTGGACCCACCGACACGCCGGAAGACGTCCTTGAACTGGCCGAGAAGGTGGTCAACCTGCGCATCTTTGAGGATGCCCAGGGCAAAATGAACCTTTCCTGCCTGGATGTGAACGGCGAGATCATTGTTGTCTCCCAATTCACGCTATATGCCGATACCCGCCGCGGCCGCCGCCCCTCCTTTACAGATGCCGCCAAACCCGACCTGGCAGAACCGCTCTGCGACGCCTTTACCGAAACGCTTCGGGAAATGGGTGTAACAACCCAGACTGGGGCGTTTGGAGAACATATGCTGGTAGATATTCAAAATGACGGGCCGGTCACCATCCTGCTGGAACAGCCCATTAAAAATTGATCTTTAGGGGATTGGGTTAGATTTCCGGCGACTAAGCCGGGGGTAAAGGCTCATCCGTCAGATTTTCCAGAGCGGATTCGAGCGGAATTTCATTTTCATCCTGGATTTCAACCTTTTCTTCCATGCGCATCTGGCCCCGTAAAAATGCACCATCCTCGCTGCTAAAAGTCATGGCAACCACGTCGCCCCAGATCCTGCCTGTTGAGCGGATCTCCAGCTTCTGGCAGGTGATATTGCCTTTGACCGTACCGGCAACAATTACCGATTCCGCTTGCAGATTCTGGCAGGTGACTTTCCCGGTTTCGCCGATGACGACCAAACCATGCATGGCAATCTCTCCTTCCATGGTGCCCTCAATCCGGACGCCGCCCTTGCCGCGCAGGTCGCCTTTCCAGTTGATGCCTGGCCCGATGACCGAAGTGACCCGCTCAAAAGCCGGCTCGGTTGAAAAGGTTGGAGTTGATTTCTTTTTTCCGAATTGCATAAATTTATCCAGTAGTAGATCGATTTCCTATTTATTATATCCTTGGTTCAGGGGGTCTTGGGTTCAGACCGGAGAATTTCTTTATTATTCGACTATGCGTAAAGACAAATACTTCAGGTTAACCTTCATTTTCCCCAACTTGTTTCCACGTTCTGCTCCCATTCATCTACAAGCGTTTTCCAATCAACCTGCCAGCGCCAAGGCATGGAACGCCAGGGCTCCGGTACTGATTGAATGCCCACCCTTCCACCCACCCTGACGTGTTCTTGCCGGACCTCAACACCCTTCTCGATGAATACTCCTGATGCGGATGAACAGAGATCAGCGCAGTTCAACGCCCCATCCAGAGCAAGCGCCTTTGCCAGCTTGGCTGGTCCGTTAAGCCATTTGGAAGTGCCTGCCAGCGCAGGCCTCAACACAGCCATTTGCCCGATGCCTTCTTCCGGCCAAATCGCCCGTATCAGCACGGCTGACGGTGTCCCGACCTGGTCGGTGACGGCATTGAGCAGCCAATGCATTCCGTAGGTGAAGTAAATATAGGCATGCCCGGCTGGCCCATACATAGGTGCCGTCCTGGGGGTTTGCCCTACCCTGGCATGGCAGGCCTGATCTTCTTCGCCCTGGTAAGCTTCCGTCTCGGTAATCAGTCCAGCCAGGCGCTGGCCATTCCACAGGCGCACCAAACGGCAACCCAACAGCCGTGGAGCGACCTGTGTAGCAGGATATTTATAAAAATCACGGGTGAGAATGCTGGTCAACTTTGAACTTTAAACTGTGGATCGCGCTCTATGGTCAGGCGCAGCCCGACTTCCAGCGGGATCATGGGGAGATAATTGAGTTTCTCATAAGCCTTGGTAATATCTGCGCACATGCGCGAAGTGCCGCCGTTCTTATGCGGATTGTAAATCTCTTCCGGCTTGCTCTGGGTAACCTGCACCACCAGCCTGACCAGGTCGCGCACGCTCGTTTCTACACCGCTGCCAATATTGATGATCTGCTGATCCACCCCGCTGGCGGTTGCAGAGGTCACCATGGCATTGACTACATCATCCACATAGACATAGTCGCGGGTCTGGCTGCCATCGCCATGAATCACAATTGAGCCATTGGTCAGGGCATGTTTGAGGAAATTGGGAACCACCGGCGGGTGAGATGTGGGCACACGCTGCCCAGGTCCGTAAGCATTAAAAATGCGCAGGCAGACGGCTTCGACGCCGGCTTGGGCACCTATCGTGCGCACATAGTGCTCAGCACAGACTTTGGAAACGGCATAAGGGGAACGCGGCTGCACTTCAAAAGTTTCCTGGTAGGGAATTTCATCCTGGTCTCCATAAATGGTACCGGATGAAGCCAAAACGATTCGACGGACTTGAGTATCCCGCACTGCTTCCATAAGGGTAACTGTGCCGGCAACATTCACCTGGTCGTAATCCCGGGGGAAAAGCAAGGATTCCTGGACAGATACGCGTGCAGCCAGGTGGAAAACACAATCAATATCTTGCAAAAGTTTCCAAAGCAGGGTTTTATCATTGATATCCCCCCGAGTAAACTGCACTTCCGGCAGAAGCCTGGAAGGATCCCCGGCAGAGAGGTCATCCAAAACACGCACAGTATGTCCCTGTTTGGCAAGACGATTGCTCAGTGCGGTTCCCAAAAAGCCCGCTCCGCCTGTAATCAAATAATTCATTAAAAGTAAACCTTATCTCCTGAAAATCGATTCGATTATAGCACGAGTCCACTGAGTGCATTTCAAAGGTCCGCCTTGACAGCCACAAAAATATATCTGTCAGAAGTAAAATTTCCATCAATAAATAACAAATAGAATAAGGTTATCGGTCGGTGCCCGCTCCTGGGTCCCAGACTCTCCCTCAATTCACCCGCTCATTCACCTTTTTTTATCTACAGGAAAAGAAATGACCTCAGCATGCTGCAAGCAAATTATTGCCCTTGACAGTCGGTATTATCATAGGGGGCATAACAGAGACGTCAACTGGATTGAAGATGCAGGCGATCGGAGCTTTTTGGGTAACCAATGATGGAAATCAGGGAGAGTAAATTTCTCTTTACTGAGATCGGCTCTAAATTTTCTCAAATTCGCTGCCGGGGATCGCTTTGCCGGCGTGCCCGGAGTAGACCCATTCCGGCTGCAGAGATTTCAGTCTTTCAATACTGCTGTTAATCCCGTTCCAGTCCGTGGCCAATAAGGACTGCCGCCTAAGCCGTGGGCTCTGCCCAAAAAGGTCACCGGCAAATACAATCCCCCCATCCAAGAGCAGGCAGGTATGTCCGGGAGTATGCCCGGGGGTGTGCAGAATGGCAGCATCCAGACCAAGATTTTCAAGGCTGCCCTGATCTTCCAACGTAAAGTCAGGCGGCGTTGCCGGCAGTGGATGCGCCTGGGCAACTATGTTTTGAGCCAACGGGAAGATAAAACCATACGAGTGAAAAGTTCCCAGTGGGGACTTGCCCGCCGCCATACTTTCCTCATCAGCGGGATGAACTCCGATTTTCGCCCCTGTTTTTTCTCGCAGTGCCGCTGCACTGCCATAGTGATCATAATGGGCGTGTGTAATCCAGATCAACTTAAGGTCCTGCCGCCCCAATTTGTGCAGCTTTGCCAGAACCCGCCCTTCCTGATCCGGTGAACCGCTGTCCACCAGATAAAGTCCTTGCGAATTTTCGATCAAAAAAGCAAAGCCCAGACCGCAGGCAATGGGGTGAATCCTCACTTGATCCATAATCTTTCGCACTTCATTTTGTATGGCAACTCAAATGATCGTGATAGTATTTTCCCGGCGGGGTGCCCGTTCTTCCAAAACTTCGTCCTGATACCCCAGGGCTAATGCGAATAAAGGTGAAAACCCTTTTGGCACTCCCAATTCCTCCAGCAGCTCCCCGGCTTCACCAGCTTCAAAAGCAATCTTGAACGAGCCCAGGTAGCAGCAGCCCAGTCCGAGCGATTGGGCTGCAATTGCCATATTTTCGGTGGCATTAGCGCAGTCCGACATGGTATATCGGGCTTGATCTTCACCGGAAACAAGGATTGCCACGGGTGCTCCCTGAAAGCTGTCAAAATCAGGCTGCTGTGCCCGTTCCCTCAATCGCTCCACTTCCGACTTGAGCATGACTTTACGATTGGCTGCTGTAATCTTATCCAACATACTGCGCTTGGTGATCATGGTAAAGTGCCAAGGCTGGCGATTCTGTGCTGAAGGTGCGTACTGGGCACATTCCAGGATGAGTTTGAGTTTATTCTCTTCTACCTGTTTGGGGGAATATTTGCGGATGCTTCTTCTATTCAATATATTTTGGATGGTTTCATTCATAACTCTGTTCTTCCCTTAATCAATCATATTCAGATTATACGGCAGTTTATTGCGCATCAGGGAGAAGATCAAGACTCAATCAATGATGGTCAGGAAGATCGTCTATTCCACCATTGCCATCTTCTACCCCCTGTGGGTATTCGAACCGGCCTCGTTTAATGAGAAAGAGCGGGCGACCGGAGTGCCTACCCCCTGTGGGTATTCGAACCGGCCTCATTTGATGAGAAAGAGCGGGCGACCGGATTCGAACCGGCGAATGTCAGCTTGGAAGGCTGATGCCTTACCACTTGGCGACGCCCGCGAGTATGTCTATTGTATGCAATTCAGATAAGCTGTCAACTGTGCTTCGGTAACATTATCATTTGACTTGACACTTGCCATGCCCTTCAGTATCACAATCCGCTCCTTATCAACACCTCACCTGAGCAATTCCTGCAGCAGTTCCCTCGTGCGTTTGGGATCCGCCTTGCCGCCGGTTCGGCGCATCACCTGCCCCAGGAACCAGCCCATCAGGCTCTCCTTACCTGCCTTGAAGTTCGCTACCTCATTGGGAGCCTCCGTCAGCACAGCTTTGATCTGTTCCCGCAGGGAATCCTCATCCCCGATCAGACCCAATCCTTCCGCTTCCACAAGCTCTTTCGGGCTCTTGCCGCTTTCCTCCACCTTTTTCAACAGCAATTTACCCGTAGCCGAGCTGATTTTGCCGGCATCAATCAACCCAAGGATCTTCGCCAGGTCTGCCGGTTGCAACTGCAATTGCGCGGCGTTCTTGCCCAGATCATTCATCAATCGCGAAAGGTCGTTCATCATCCAATTCGAAACGGTTTTGGCTTCCCCACCATACAACCGCACTGTTTCTTCGTAATAATCTGACAAACTGCGTTCATTGGTTAGAATTTCAGCGTCATAAACTGAAAGCTGGTATTCTTCCACAAAGCGTTGCTTCCGCTCCAGGGGCAGTTCGGGCAGGTTTGCTTTGATCTGTTCGATCTGTTCTGGTGTCAAGACCACCGGAAGCAGGTCTGGTTCTCGGAAGTAGCGGTAGTCTGCTTCGGTTTCCTTGGAGCGCATTTTTCGCAGGGTGCCGGCATCAGCATCCCAATCCAGAGTGTAGGATTCAATTCTCTCCCCGGCTTCCACCGCCTCTATCTGGCGTCTGGCTTCCATGATGATAGCCTGCCGTACCGAGTCGATTGAATTGACATTCTTGATTTCGGTCTTGGTATTCAACACCTGGCTGCCTTTTTCCCGGATGGAGACATTGGCATCGCAGCGCAAATGTCCTTTTTCCATGTCCGCCTCCGAAACCCCGATCCAGCGCAGCAGTTTGCGCAGTTCGATCAGGTATTGGGCTGCCTCATCGCCCGAATGCAGGTCCGGCTCGGTGACCATCTCCACCAGCGGGACACCGCAGCGGTTAAAATCGACCAGGCGCAGGCCATGTTCGATCTTGGTCTTGCCGGCATCTTCCTCAAGGTGCAGCTTATGGATATGCACCCGTCGGGGACTGCCATCTGGCATGTTGATGTCTAAATACCCTCCCTTGCCAATCGGCTCGTCAAATTGAGTGATCTGAAAACCCTTGGGCAGATCGGGATAGAAGTAATTCTTACGGTCAAAATAAGAGACCGGGTTGATCTCAGCGTGCATCGCGGCTGCCAGTATAGCGCCTTTCTGAATGACCTCAGCATTGAGGACCGGCAACACCCCCGGGAGACCGCTGCAAACCGGGCAAATATTAGTGTTGGGTTTGACTTCCCAGGAATCCGCCTTACAGGAGCAGAAGATCTTGGTCAGGGTATTCAACTGGATATGTGTTTCCAGCCCGATAACAATTTCATATTCTTTCATTTGCCCACCTCCACAGCGCGCAGAGCTTGCGGCTTAAGTTTGCGCCAGTCCGCTCCCAAGGTTGCCTGTTCGTAAGCATACGCCACCTGCAGGATCAGGTCCTCCCGGAAATCGTTCCCCAGGAACTGCACCCCGATTGGCAGGCCTGCCGCATCCAGCCCCACCGGGATATTAATGGCGGGTAAGCCAGCATGGTTGGCTGCTACGGTCATTTGGTCGCTGTATTGCATTAAAACCGAATCCCCAAATACCGCCTTACGTTTGAAAGCTGTTGTCGGTGTGGTTGGGGTCAAGAGTGTGTCCAGACGGTATTTGCCCTGTGAATCAAAAGCACGGTCAAAATCAGCCCGGATCAGCGAGCGAACCCGCAGAGCCTTTTGATAGTAATGGGCGCTGTGCTGGGCGGCACTGACGTACATACCCATCAGAATACGCAATTTTGGCTGCAGACCAAAGCCTTCTGCCCTGGTCTGGCGGTAAAGTGCGTTCAGATCGGTTACTTCTTCGGCTGTTCGATAACCGTACTTGACCCCGTCAAAGCGGTGCAGGTTGGAAGCCGCTTCCACCCGTGAGATCACAAAGTAGGTCGGGATGCCATGCCTGGCGTTGGGCATGGGTACGTTTTCGACGATTTCAGCACCCTGACGTGCCAATATTTCAGCTACATCCCGGACTGCCTGGCTCATCTCAGCCTGGATAGGTTGGATACCCATTTCGCCAGTTTTGGTATCCGGGTAAACAATATGGTCATAATCCGGTGAAATACCAATTCGCATGCCCTTTAGATCCCGCCCGAGCAGGCTGACATAATCTGGAACAGGTTCCATCGAAGAGGTGCTGTCATGATCATCCTGCCCAGCCATCACCTGCAGCATCAGGGCTGCATCTGCCACGTTACCTGCCAGTGGACCTGGGCAGTCCAGCGAGGAACCAAAAGCGATCAACCCATAACGGCTGACGCGCCCGTAGGTCGGTTTCATCCCAACGACACCGCAAAAGGCTGCCGGCTGCCGGATTGATCCTCCGGTATCCGTGCCCAGCGAGAGCGGGGTTTCTTTTGCCGCTACCGCCGCAGCCGAACCGCCGGAAGAACCGCCGGTGACATGCCCGGTATTCCAGGGATTATTTGGGCAGGGCTGAAAGGCGCTGGATTCGCTCGATGAACCATAAGTGAATTCATCCAGGTTGGTTTTGCCAATGATCAGCGCTCCGGCTTTTTCCAGCCTTTCCACCGGCGTGGCAGTGTAAGGCGGTTGGAAATTAGCCAGGATCCGCGAAGCGGCTGTGGTATTGCTGCCTTTGACGCAAAAAATGTCTTTGATCGAGACTGGCACCCCCGCTAACGGACCCGGATCTTCACCTCGGGTGATCTGGCTTTCGATACGTTCAGCTTGTTGACATGCCAAATCTTCCGTTATCTGAATGAAGGCATGTACCTTGCGTTCTTCGCTTGGGTCAAGTGCGGTCGGTTCAAGCGAGCCGGGCAAACCATCCACAGATCGGAGTTGCGCCAGGCTGGCTTCTAGGACGTCACTCACCTTCAGACTGCCCTCGCGCACCTGCCGGGCAATCTCTCGGGCGGATAGATTGATGATGCTCATTTCCCCTCCTGGTCAGCGCGTGCCACATCCGGAACTGCCACCATGCCGTCTTCACTTTCTGGTGCCAGGGCAATGATCTCTTCCGGATTCTGGAAAGGCTTCCAGACATCTTCACGGGGCGGCTTCCCCTGGCAGTTTATCCCGTGCAGGCTTGGAACAACTGAGTCATCCAGTTGGATCTCACTTAGTTCTTTGACCGCTGCCAGTTGATGGTTCAACTCTGTCCGCAGGTACTCGCTTTCGCTGTGGTCGAGTTCCAGCGCAGCCAGATTGGCTAGTTTCTCAAACATTTCCGGGGTGATGGTATCAGGCATAATCTACAACTTCCATTCCTATTAAGGTTACCCGTTATTATAGCAAGGTTTACCAGCCTACGTCATTACTTGAGTTTTTTTCGCTTCCTCGCTGTTCTGCCGTTCCCCAAACCGCCCTTGCAATCAGTCTCTCCCTCCCACGCAGGGAGCAATCATTTTTGCGGATCAGAAAGTGATTGGAGACAAGGTCTCTCCCTCCCACGCAGGGAGCAATCTTCTGGAAGCAGCGGTCGTTGATAAAAAAGCGCTGCCTCACTGGGTAGGCACATGTTGCGCTTGAGGTTCATGATGCTATAATTTTTTCATGCATTCTTTACGCCCGGATCAGACCCCGCCAGACCAGTGCTCACCCGCCGATGGAGCCATCTTCCACCGGCATAAAACCCGTGGCTGGGAGTTCTGGCTCTTTATTGCCGGTCTGGGTCTATACCTGCTTACCCGTTTTGTCGCCCTGGATAAATTTCCGATTTACTTCTTTACCGATGAAGCCATCCAGACTATGTCTGCGGTGGACCTGATCGCGCAAGGTATGCGGGACGCCAGTGGCAACCTCTTTCCGGTCTATTTTGAGAACGGCGGCCAGTTCAACCTGAGTCTTTCAGTTTATCTGCAACTTTTGCCGGCTTTGCTGCCCCGTTCTGTCTGGTTTACCCGCGGAATTGCCGCCCTGGTCACGCTGGTGGTTCCACTCAGTGTGGGCTTTGCTCTCAAGAACTTCTTCAAAATCCGCACTTGGTGGCTGGCACCCGTGCTTCTTTCAGCCATCCCGTGTTGGTTCTTGCACTCCCGCACTGCTTTCGAAACCAGTTTGGGCGCCTCCATGTTCAGCCTGTTTCTCTACTTTTACCTGGATTACCGCCTGGCAAACCGCCGGCGCCTGCCCCTGGCGCTCTTGTTTGGCGCCCTTGCTTTATATGCCTACAGCCCAATGCAAATGGTGGTGGTAGTGACAGGGCTGTTGTTCTTCATCATCGATTTTCGCTATCATCTCGCTGACCGCAAAGGTTTGCGTGAGGGAGTTGCCATCCTGCTTGTCCTGGCGCTGCCTTATCTCCTGTTTCGCGTCAATAACCCCCAAGCTCTCAGCCAGCACCTGCGTATGCTGCAGTCTTACTGGATCGGCGACCAGCCGGTCATAAACAAGTTGGGGGCTTTTCTCTCACGCTATATCCATGCTTTTGAACCAACCTACTGGTTCCTGCCCAACCAGGTCGACCTGATCCGGCACCAAATGAAGGGCATGGGGCATCTGCCGCTTTTCAGCCTGCCGCTGATACTGATCGGATTGGTGCTGACCTTCAAAAACCTGCGTAAACCTGCCTGGAGGGTGGTCTTGGTAGCGCTTCTGGCAGTCCCAACCGGTGCTGCCCTGGTGGATGTTGCCATCACCCGCCTGCTTGCCATGGTAGTTCCGTTTGCCTTCCTGGCTTGTCTGGGGCTGGACGCGCTCATTCACTGGCTGGCGGGCTTGCTCCACCACGAAAAGACCCTGAGCCTGGCTGCTTTCAGTCTGCTGGCCGCTTTCAGCCTGTGGATGACTAATACTGCTATCCATAACGGACCCACCTGGTATGAGGACTATGGTTTGTATGGCATGCAGTGGGGCGGAAAGACCTTGTTTGATGAGGTCACTGCCTTCCAAGAAACCCATCCTGAAAAGCAGGTGTTCCTCAGCCCTTCCTGGGCGAATGGCACCGACGTGATTGCGCGTTTCTTTCTTGGGGATCCACTTCCCATCCAGATGGGCACCATAGAGCCCTTCACGCTCTATCAGCTTCCGCTGGATGAGAACATGGTCTTCGTGATGATCCCCGAGGAATACGCCTGGATGCAAACCACGGGTAAGTTCCAGGATGTGCAGGTGTTTGAAACCCTGGCTTTCCCCAATGGAAAGCCTGGTTTTTATTTTGTTAGCCTGCGCTATGTGGATAATATTGCGGCAATTATCGCGCAGGATCTGGCTGAACGCCGGCAGCCCAAAACTGCCAGCCTGGCACTGCTGGGTCAGGATGTGCAGGTGGAGTATTCCCCTCTGGACATCAATGATATTTACCAAGCTTTTGACGGCGACGAAGCCAGCTTGATCCGCACCTTTGAAGCCAATCCGCTGGTGATTAGCATATATTTCTCTCAGCCGGTGGAGTTGAGCCGGATAACCGCCCTGGTCGGGAATACCCCCAGCCGGCTCCAGGTCGAAATCACCTCCCTGGGAGAGGAGAACCCGATCATCTTCACGGAGGAAGCGGAGGCTTCTGATAAAATTCATCCGCTGACGGTTACACTCGATGAAAAGATGCTGGTCAGCCGGTTGAAGCTTTCTCTCTTCAGTACGGACGGTGGGGAACCTGCACATGTACATCTATGGGAAGTGGAATTGAGATAAGATTCTTAACGCAGTTCTATTGACAGATTAATCTTGGCATTGTTTGGGTATTATTTGATATGTGGATTCGCTTCCTCAACAGGTCATTGACAACATTAAGGCAAATCAACGAATCAACTTCTCTCATGCAACTAACATGCAAAAGCCTATATCTGAATAAAAACTCCAAAAGCTCAGACTCTATTTGATCTTGACGAGTTCGTGCCGGATCGGCAAGAAGAATGGCAAACATTTAATGGTTAGAAAAACTAAATCTTCCATCATTCAAATTCTAGCATAACTTAGCATTATCATTTACAATTCTCTTGCATGCTAAGGGATTGAATCTGTCTTATTGAATTGTTAAGTCAGAAAATTTCACGACTTTCCTTACTTGTTGGAGTAATATCTTGAAAACAAATCATAAAATCATAATTGGCGATAGTCGTCAGATGAATCTCGTTCCTAATGAATCTATCCATCTAATCATTACTTCCCCACCATACTGGCAATTGAAGGACTATGGAAGTGATGACCAACTAGGATATCACGATACATATGAGGAGTATGTCAACTATCTAAACCTTGTCTGGAATGAATGTTATAGGGTTTTGCTTCCTGGTTGTCGTTTATGTATAAATATTGGTGATCAATTTGCACGTTCGGTTTATTATGGTCGCTATAAGGTAATTCCAATCAGGACAGAAATTATTAAATTCTGCGAGACAATTGGTTTTGATTATATGGGAGCAGTTATCTGGCAAAAGGTTACAACCATGAATACAACAGGTGGTGCAACTGTGATGGGTAGCTTCCCCTACCCCCGAAATGGAATTATAAAGATCGATTATGAATTCATCTTGATTTTCAAAAAGCTTGGAGAAGCACCAAAACCTACTAAAACACAAAAGCAGTTATCTGTAATGACCAAAGAAGAATGGAATACCTTCTTTTCTGGCCATTGGAATTTTGCAGGTGTAAAACAAAACGGCCATCTCGCGATGTATCCGGAGGAACTCCCTGCACGATTAATAAAAATGTTTTCTTTTGTAGGAGAAACCATATTAGATCCGTTCCTTGGCAGTGGAACGACATCTTTAGCTGCAAGAAATTTAAATAGGAACTCGGTAGGTTATGAAATCAATCCAGAGTTTACATCAAAAATACAAGACAAATTAGGAGTAGATCAACAAAATTCAGCAGAATCAGAATATATTTTTCTACAAGATAATCAGAAATTCAATCTCTACAATAAAATTTCAGAATTGCCTTATGTCTTTGTCGATCCTTTGAAACTCGATAAGAAGGTTGATCCCAAAAAAATTCAATTTGGCTCAAAAATTGATAAAGATTCGACTAAACCAATTGACTACTTTTCGGTAAAAGAAGTTATTAGCCCCTCATTAATCAGACTAGATAATGACTTAATAATTCGTTTGCTTGGAATAAAAGAGAATAATTTGCGCAGTAAAGATGCAATTGAATACCTGAAGAAAAATTTTTCAGGTCAAAAAGTATTCCTAAGGTTTGACAATCAGAAATATGATGAAAACAACAACCTTCTCTGTTATCTATATTTGAAGAATAAGACATTCATCAATGCCTATCTTCTTAAGGAAGGGCTAACAGACGTCGATACTTCACTTGAATATAGGTTTAAGAACAGGTTTCTGGAATATGGAGAACTAAAAAATGGCTAAAGAGTGGATACTTAACAGTGCAATGAATAGATACCAACTTAACTATAAACGAAACGTCGGTCCTACTTCAGAAAGCATTAGGAAATGTTCACCTAAAAATCTTGACCAATGGCGAGATTACTACTTTACCAACGTAAGATCCAAGGAACATATTATAGAGCTTGGAAAGAGATTGTATATAAAGATTACAGAAGTAATTCAAGCAGAAGTTGAAGATATTACTGAACAAGATTGTATTGATTATCTGATGGGGCTTGTTATCGATAGAACTTACGACGGTTACACGAGAGAAATCAGTACAATTTACGGCCAGCTTGAAAAGGAGTTAGGAGTCAAAATCGAGCCTGCACCAGATGTATGGGATAGGCATTTCAATGTGGATTTTTACATTAAAGTAAATGAAAAATATATCGGTTTACAAATAAAACCAATAAATCAGGGTATTCAACTTTCACAGATAATGAAGGAGAAAGAACTTCAAAGAGCGTCTTTTAGAGAATTTAAAAAGAAATATGGCGGGGAAGTATTTTATGTATACTCATCGAAAGCCGGTAGTAATAAAATTATCATGAATCTTGAAGTAATCGAGGAAATTCGAGGGGAGATAAAACGCCTTATCCAAGAAAACTAAGACGAATATTCTCTTTATACTTGCTAATTAAACTGGTCATTTTTCTCTGTTTCATTGATTGAAAGTATTATGTCGAACAAACTCACCCAAAAAATAATTTGTACTCTTAGGGTTCTTTCCTAACACTGCTGGTAGAAAATAAAGTGATAGTATCGATAGGGCGGCGCCCCATATTACGATAACCCTGGTGTGGTCGCTCAGTGTTGTAATGGACCAACCAGGTGTC
>JBAQLH010000006.1:0-77509 GCA_049301715.1 Anaerolineaceae bacterium | reverse complement strand
CGACCTCAATACTGACGCATATCCCCTCTTTGCATTCAGCGCCAGAACCGCTGGAGCTGCAAGCAGACAACGATAATATCAAGAGCATGGAAAACCAGAAAATGCGTTTCATGGATTGTCTCCTTTCGTGATCAATCGTTCATGAGGATCGGCAAGAAAATCCGGCTGTTGATTTGCAGGACGTGCATCCAAAAACTGCCGGTGGTGGTTTTGATCGAATCATTTGCGCGGACTGTCACGTAGCATGAGCCAACCCAATTCCTCTGGGGATTGGCATTGACCCAATGTGAATCCAGGCTGACCCCGCAGCGCGAATCGGAAACGCTGACGATCGAGTACATCAGCGATGCATCCGGGCTTTCGGCGTCGCTCGAATAATTCCATAAATCGAAAAGATGCGTGCTCGGGAAGTTCTGAAGAATTCTCTGCTCAGGGATGGCGCTGAACACAGGGGCTTGATCGTAATCGATGGTGTTCTGGTAAATCGAGCGTACCCCATTGTGTTTACCAGTACCCTGGTAAGCAGCCCAGAACTGCTGCAAACCCGAATGCCCTGCTCCAACCAGAGCGATATCAGTAATAGGATCGAATCCCCAGGAAGCATTATTGTACCAAGGAGATTCATTCGCCGAATCCATCAGATCATATAGTGTGCCTGCTATACGGCCTTCCACGCCGTCTCCCCACCAAAAGCCTTCGGCGTTCGGGTCGTTACGAGTATGATTTTCAAGGTCATAACCAGAACAAGTATATTGGTCAAAATCATAACAGACATCCCCGTTTACCGCGATCGCAAAGAAATCCGCCCACCCTTCCGACCAGGCGCATTGGACCGATTCCTGGCTAAAGATTTCGTGTTGAAAACAACCAAAATCGTACCAAAGCCATTGCCCGGTTTTGTTCCACATGACATGATGGCCAAGTTCATGGACTACAATATCGGGAGAAAAACGGGAGTCGTGTGCAATATAAACATGGGGGCTGATCGGTGCCCAAAAATGCGATCCCTGGATGCCATTTTCCGAGTTTTGGTTCTCGTCCCAATGGGCAGTCAAGTAGCCAGGATCGCTATGAGGGTACGTGTAGCTCAGGTAGTATTCTCTGGCATGCCTAATATCTTGAAAAATCCACATGGCTTCAAGCTTAATATAACCAAAAGGTAAGGAGGCCGAAATTGTCATAGGACCTGACTGTACATTATCGGGTTGAGAACTACTCCATGCGTAACGGGTCCCGCTGGAATTTGTGACTTTGTAATCATCGTTTTCCAGCACCCAAAGCACATAAAGATCGAGGCGCCGGTTCCCCAAGATTGGATCGGTATCGTCCGTGTCCCAATTCACCAGGGTTGGGATACTATAATGTCCACTTCCTTCGATGACGATAGTTTCCGCCAGCAGGTCATCGCCTCCGCTTGTATCCCGGTCCCAAAGTTGAACCTTTATTCCCTTGGCTCCCTGCATGGTGGATGAGCGGTCGGCATAGGTGAAACTGCCTTGGATGGTTACGTCCCCCGGTACGAAATTGAGCGCGATGTCATCGATCCAGGGACCTTCATATTGGACCGATCCATCGCTGACGAAATGCCAACAAATCCAGACGTCGCTGTCACCCAGGTAAGAGCTGAGGCTAAAAGTTTTGTTTTCCCAACCAACGTCACCGCTCCACGACCAGCCGCTGAAATTAACCCGGTCGCTCGAAATCCCAAAAAAGATGTGATCCCAATTGACTTCGATGTGGCGCCAAAGCATGAAGGCAACCTGAGCCGACTTGGCATTGCTCAGGTCGAAAGGTCCGTAAATCATCCATGTGTCCATATTCTTTGGATAAGTTGTAGACAATGTAGGATCTATTCCATCAGTGCCGCCCCGCGCTGGCCAGGCTGCCCACGATCCGCCGTATGGTTTGAGATTATCATCGTCCCAATAATACTCCTTCCCGTCGTTCGGGTTGCCATCAAATATAGACCACCCGCCGGACGAAGGAGGAAAATTCCCTTCAAAGGATTGATTCATAATGGTAATTGTATCGAGGACATCCGGTTGCATCTCAGGAGGGCTCTCGGCATCATTTTTCTCCCCGCTTTCAAAGCCACCCGTTATCCTTACGGCATCCGCTGCTACTCGTTCGGAAGTAGGTTTTCCATTGTTTTCAGATACAGCTATTGGCAATTCCCCTATGGGCGTGTAGAAAGGAGCGATCGATACGTCGATTATTCTTCCACTTACTTCCGGCACAGTATCACGTATCCGGACAACCCACTCTCCCTGTGAGGGTGACCCGTCAAAATCGTGGATTTGTATAAAGCTGCCCACCCCTTCTTTTGTAATCTCGGATGACGATAAAGACAAATCCACGTCAGAATCCATTCTCGTTAGTCGAATTTTGATTTGACCGGGATCAGGGTGGTCCACCAGGATTTTTACATTCATTTCGGTCACCGTCGATCCCTCTGGTGCGTTTGGGTCGACCAGACAGATTGGGAGCCAACTGCCATCTTCAGGGATCGCTAGGGCATCCGACAAGATTACGCAGTTAAAATCGCCCTGTGGTTCGCTAGTCGCAGAAGCTTTTTGCGGAGCACTCAACGCCAATAGGGCAACAGCCACGATGACCTATAAGACCACTAACCTAACGTATTTCATTTCTCCTCCTTTGCTTGGAAGAATGCATATGATTCGTTAGCAGCTAGATATTTGGTAACGCACTTACACCATGTCTAACTATAGTTATAGGCAACAATTGAGATATTTGCAACTATTATTGACGCAGTAAAAGGCTCTATGGAGTCAGTTGTAAAGTGGTGTTGATCCTGTAATCTGTCGGATGACCCTGGCTCCGATATATCAGGTGTGATTAAATATGGGCATATCAAATGATCATTCATTCAGTATTTTTGAAGTGAAACAGTATGCCTTAAAACGCGCCACTCATTCAAACCATGGTATTTGAATTAAGATATGGTCTTTTGATAAGCCACAAAAGACCTGCCAATTCCGGGTTTGGTTATATCTGCGAAGTTTGCGGTAAATTCTCGTGTTAAAATAACCCTATGGAACCGCAAGAAACCAAAACAAACTCCATGGACTCATTTGATCCGCACAGGGCGCATAGCAGGCAGCGTTTCTGGCAGATATTCCTCCCGGTCATTTTGGTATGCGTTTTGGCGGTAGCAGCCTTGGTATTACTGATCCAGCAAGCTGGGGGGCAGGCTGACCTCCTCGCTCAAAAAGGGCAGGTTGCAACGGTCTTTGTTGTTTTGCCATGGTTTTTGATTTTTTTTGTTACTCTGGTGATCGTGGTCGGGTTGATTTACGCCATCACCAAATTAATCGCTTGGGTCCCGAGTGCCAGCCGGTCTGCCGTAAACTTTTTAACCAACGCGAATTACAAGATTAGAGATGGCGCTGATGCCACAACCAAACCAGTTATCACAGTCCAGATGTGGGCTGCCAGGTTGAGTCGCCTCAGGAACTTAATGAACCCAAAATATTCTCAAGGAAAGACAAAATGAAATCTTCCGTGAAAACCACTACTATAATCGTCAGTACCATATTGGGTGCCTTGCTTGGATACCAGGTGGCTCAAATCCTGATCAAGCAATCTGAAGAAGCTGGTAAGAGCAGCCCAATCTCCACCTCACAAGGGCTGCAGGTGGGTTTGAGTGCGCTAAACATGCTGCGCCAGATTTCCAGCGGCAAATAAATCCTTTTGAAGGGAAACTCATTTTACATTGTTTGAAATAGTGTTTTTAGGCACTTCGGCATCTGCTCCCTCCATAAAGCGGGGGCTTTCTGCGTTGATTGTCAAACATGAAGAATACCGCTTTTTGGTAGATTGCGGGGAAGGCACCCAGCGCCAGATCCTTAAATCGGGCGTGGGTTTCAAGCGCCTCAACCACATTTTACTCACGCATGGTCATCTGGATCATATTCTGGGGCTGGCTGGCTTGCTCTCCACCTTTATGCGCTGGGAAGCGATTGATGAAGTCAATATTTATGGCAGCCGGCACACGATGGAGCGAGTGGATGATCTGGTGAATGGCGTAGTTTTGCGCGGCGCCCGAGCACCCATGCCGATCAACCTGGTGGAGGTTAAGCCCGGCTTGATTTTCGAGGCTGAAAATTTTGCCGTGACCGCCTTTCCGGTCGAACACCGCGGATCTTCCTCTTTGGGTTATCGTTTTGATGAGTTCCCGCGTCGTCCTTTTTTGCCGGAAAAAGCTGAAGCTCTGCAAATTCCTCCTGGAGCGTGGCGGAAAGATCTGGTGAATGGCAAAACTGTTAAGCTGCCAGATGGGAGGGTGATCGAGCCAGACGTGGTGCTTGGGGAGGAAAAACCTGGTACAAGCCTGGTAGTGGTTGGGGATGTGGGCAAACCAGAACGTTTGCTTGAATACGTACGCAGCGCTGATGGGCTGGTGATCGAAGCGACTTATTTAAAGGAAGAGTCCGACCTTGCAGCCGAATTTGGACATACCACTGCCGAATCTGTGGCGCGGCTGGCAGAAGCTGCCGGAGTTGGCAGACTGTTCCTCAGCCATGTTTCACGGCGCTATCGCGATAGCGACATTATCAATGAAGCTACAGCTGTCTTTCCTAATTCGGTCTTGGTTCACGATTTTGACAGTTTCCAGGTAAAAAAGGTCTGAAACACGGAGCTCCCAAGTTTTCCTCCCAACTGTTTCTTACTTGGTTCAACGCATTCGGATTTTCTCAGTATCGGTAACTTGTCTTGATTGCTGAAATGGATTTCACCGACCGGCGCAGTAAGGGAGGGATGGTTTTATGTTAGAATCTGCCTTAGTTATGAATCCGCTATTATTGATCTTGGCGTCCAACTCTCCAAGGCGCAGGCAACTTATCCAACTGCTGGGAATACCTTTTAAAGTACACCCGGCGGATGTGGATGAAAGCCAATTGGATGGCGAGAATGCGGAAGATTACGTCAGGCGTCTGGCAAGATCAAAAGCAGAGGCAGCCGCAGGGAAATATGCCGATCTGGTGGTGGCGGCTGATACCATTGTTGTGGATGGAGAAGCGGTGCTTGGGAAACCAACGGATGCAACAGATGCTTGCGCGATGCTTACCCGACTGCGCAGCAGGCAGCACCAGGTTTTTTCCGCGTTTGCCCTTTACAAAGGTACTTCATTGCTGGCACCAGTGGAATTATGCAAAACGGGTGTGTTTATGCGTGGGTACAGTGATACTGAAATGGAAGAGTACATTGCCAGTGGAGATCCGCTCGACAAAGCCGGTGCGTATGGCATCCAGCATTCAGGCTTTAAACCCGTGGCAAGTCTGAATGGCTGCTATGCCAGCGTCATGGGTCTGCCCTTATGCCACCTCACCCGCACCTTGCTGAGGCATGGTATCGCAATAACCGCTGATGTGCCCGCACTCTGCCAGGCAATGCTTGACTATCGTTGCCCGGTCTACGGGGCGATCCTGGCAGGCCAGGACTAATGGAATAGATCAACAGCCGTGTTATCTGTTATCATTGATAACTGATGAAAAAGAATTGGCTTCTCTCAATCTTGATCGTGCTACTGCTTGTCACAGCCTGTAATTCAGATGTGACCAACAGCCCTACCGTCACGCCCACCAGCGGGCTGCCAACTCCGATCATTCAGTTGAACGAAGCCCCGGACGTGGAAGAAGCCGCCCGGGTTTACCTGGAAGACTGGAAAGCCGAAGATTACGAAGCCATGTATGCCCAGTTAAGCCGGTTGACTAAAGACTCCATGACCCTGGAGCAATTCCAAGAGCAGCACAAGAAAGCTGCTATTGCCATGACCATGCAAAGCATGGATTACACCATCCTTTCCAATATGGTCAATCCGAGCACCGCTCAGGTCAGTTACCAGGTAAACTACACCACAACACTGCTGGGTGAGATTGACCGCAGCACCATCATGAACATGGCGCTGGAAGAAGGCACCTGGCGTGTGCAGTGGGAGGCGGGTATGCTGCTGCCCGAATTGAGCGGTGGCAACACGCTTGAACTGCGTTACGAAGTGCCCGCCCGCGGCAATATTTACGACGAATTCGGCTATCCCCTGGTAGCCCAGGATGACGCAGTGGCTCTTGGGGTGGTTCCCGGGCAGATTGACCCTGAAACAGAAGGCGGCATGCTCAGCTTGCTTGCCAACCTGACCGGCCTTTCTGAAGATCAGGTATATGCGAAGTATGAATATGCCCAGTCTGACTGGTATGTGGCTATAGGGGATGTCTCAGCCACACTGGCTGAGAAGAATTCCGCCTCGCTCGCCAAATATCCTGGAATTGTGCTCTCCCCATTCCGAGCCCGGTATTACTACGATGGGGGCATTGCTCCGCATGTGGTCGGCTATGTCCTCTCCATTTCTCCAGAAGAGTTGGAGGAGTACCAACGTAAAGGCTACGCCGGGGATGAAAAAATAGGCGCTACTGGGCTGGAACAATGGGGTGAAGAATACTTAGCGGGAACCCATGGGGCATCCCTATATGTCAAAGACCCGCAAGGGCAGATCGTGACCATGCTGGCATCAGCCGATGCCAAACCGGCCTCTTCCATTTACACCACCATCGACAGCACCCTGCAATATAACCTGCAGCACTCCATGGGGGATATGCGGGGCGCAATTGTGGTGCTTGAAAGAGACACCGGCAGGGTGATCGCTATGGTTTCGAGCCCGACCTATGACCCTAACGTATTTGAACCTACCAATGCCAACTACATGATGCTCAACAGCATCCTGAACGATGCGGATCTGCCACTGTACAACCGGGCATCTCAGGGTGTTTATCCGCTGGGATCGGTCTTCAAAATTATTACCATGGCAACCGCATTGGAAACCGGCGTTTTTACTCCGGATTATCCTTACTATTGTGATTCCTCTTGGACCGAACTTTCTGGTGTCACGTTGTACGACTGGACCTACGAAAAAGGATTTGCCCCCTCAGGTTGGTTGACCCTGCAAGAAGGTCTGATGCGGTCTTGCAACCCCTGGTTCTGGCATATCGGTCTGACTTTATGGAACGATGGTTATGAATCTGCCCTCGCTGATGTGGCACTCGGTTTTGGACTGGGCAAGCCCACCGGTATCGAGATTCCGGATTTTGAAGGCAATGTGGACTACCCGCAAAGTGTTTCGGAAAATGTGCAGTTGGCTATCGGGCAGTCAACTCTCCAGGTCAGCCCACTGCAGGTGGCAAGCTTTGTAGCCGCTATTGGCAACGGCGGTACCCTCTATCAGCCGACTGTGGTAGACAAGATTGTCCCGGTGGATGGCAGTGATCCGATCTACACATTTGAACCACAGGTGACAGGTCAGTTGCCTATCACAATAGAAAATATCGAAGCCATCCAGGAAGCCATGGTCAGCGTAGTGCGCAACTCCCGAGGTACGGCAACCTACCAAATGAAGAGTGTCAGCGCCAACATTGCCGGGAAAACCGGTACCGCAGAAAATCCATCGGGTGATTCACACGCTTGGTTTGCCGGATATACTTTTAACGAGAATCCCAACAAACCCGATATTGCTGTGGCAATCATCCTTGAAAATTCCGGAGAAGGCTCAGAAATGGCAGCTCCACTTTTCCGACGGGTGGTGCAGCTATACTTCTCCAACAATGATAACCCTGGCGGCACCATGCCTTGGGAAGAGTCTCCTTACATTTTGGCAACAGAGACTCCCGAGCCAGAATAATGCCAATCCTATCAATGCGTTTCCAAAAGTATGACTGATCTCCTCCGGGGCTTGGTAATCCGATCACAAGCGGGGTATTTAACCGTTCGCACGGAGGCTGGGGATATCCTCTGCCGGGTGCGCGGCAAGCTGAGGCGCGGCCGCGCTGAAGGCGACCTGGTGGCAGTCGGTGATCAGGTGCTCATTTCCGCTCAAGAGGATGGCACCGGCAGTATCGACCAGGTGCTGCCGCGCAAGTCAGTCCTTTCCAGACAGCTTTCCGGTGTCAATTATGGATACGAACAGGTTTTACTGGCAAACCCCGATCAGGTGATTTTGGTATTTGCCTGCGCACAGCCGGAACCGCATCTGCGCATGCTGGATCGCTTCTTGGTGGTGGCGGAAAAACAGGAAATCCCGGCTGTGATTGTTGCCAACAAGGTTGACCTGGTGGATCGCGTGCTTGCACAAGCCTTGTTTGAACCTTACCGAAAAATTGGCTATGATCTGATCTACACTTCCACTTTGACAGGTGAAGGTGTGGAAGAGTTGAAAAACCACCTGACGGGCAAACTGTCTTCCCTGGCGGGTCCTTCTGGTGTGGGCAAAACAAGCCTCTTAAACCGTATCCAGCCGGGTCTGGCACTGGCGGTAGGTTCCTTGAGCCAGGGCGTGGGCAAAGGCAAAGGGCGCCATACCACTCAAGTTCGGCAACTTTACCCGGTTGAAGGCGGAGGATACCTGGCAGATGTGCCCGGGTTGCGCACCCTGGCATTGTGGGATATCCAAGGCGAGGAGTTGGACGCCTATTTTCGTGAGATCGCGCCTTTGGTCCGTTTCTGCCAGTTCAATGACTGTACCCACAGTCATGAGCCCGGTTGTGCTGTCCGTAAAGCCAGTCAGGAAGGGCTGATCAACCCGAAACGTTACGACTCTTACCTGCGGCTGCGCTTCGGCGGCAAGCAGATCCAAGCTGAAGACGAGGAGATTGATTTTGAAGGTCCAGATTAACCTATCTTCTTTTATCTCTGCTAAGGGCAAGCTGATTGGTCTGATTGCGGTCATGCTTATGGCAGCCTGCAACTTTGCCGGCCAGACTGCCACCACGGAGGAACCCACAGAAAATTTGACTGGGTCCCCGACCAGCGCCCCTACGCTGACCGCAACAGCAGTTCCCCCAAAAGTTCTCAACATTTGTGTGGCAGAGGAACCGCTCAGCCTGTTCCGCTATGACGGGCGCAGTTCCACTGCAAAAGAAAGCGTATTTGCCGCCTTGTACGACGGTCCCTTTGAGATTGATCCAAGCAACGGAGAATATGCCCCATCCATTCTTGAGACTCTCCCCCACCTGGAAGATGGGGCAATCCGTTTGGTCTCCGTACCGGTCCAAGCTGGGGACGTGGTTGTCGATGCCTACGGCAGCCTGTCGGTATTCAAGCAAGGCTTGCTGGTGCGCCCTACTGGCTGCTTGGAAAGCAGTTGTGCAGTTGCCTGGGATGGCAGCAGCGATTTTTCCATGGATCAGATGCTGGTGGAATTTACCTTGCTGGATGGATTGAAGTGGTCAGATGGGGAACCGCTGACCGCACAAGACTCACTCTTCTCTTATCAACTGGCGCAGGAGGCTGCTTTGCCGGCTTTGCAATGGGCGCTGGATCACACTGCTGTCTATTCCGCTCAGGATGACCGAACGGTCATATGGCAGGGTGTACCCGGATTTACTTCCAATCAGGTGGCAGAATTCTTCTGGGAGCCTATGCCAGAACACCTTTTGGGAGGCATGGAGGCCACAGAAATGGCGGAAGCGGAAAACGCTGCCCGCCTGCCAGCCGGCTGGGGAGCTTACCGCATCACCGGTTGGGATGCCGGACAAGCATTGCACTTTGAGAAGAACCCTTATTACTTCCGTCTGGAGGAAGGGCTGCCCTATTTTGACCTGCTGAATTACCTGGTGATCCCGCAGCAGGAACAAGCCTTGCAGATGCTTTCCACCGGTGAATGCGACCTGTTGGACAGCAGTTATGGCTGGCAGAATCTGGATAAAACCGCCCTGGCGGAAATAGGACAGACCGCGAATCTGTATGTTCAAAACTGGGAACCGGTAGAGCAGTTGGTCTTTGGGATTAACCCGGCTTCTTATGATAATGGTTATTCGATCTGGGACGGCGACCGACCTGATTACCTGGGGGACTTGCGCACCCGCCAAGCCATTGCCGCTTGCATAGATCCGGCTGATCTGGCAGAAACGCTCCTGCGTGCCAAACTCCCGGAGGGGATTATCTTACCTCAATACGAAAACGTTCTTTCAGAAACGAACCCGGGTGCACTTCTTGAGGAGGTCGGCTGGTTGGATTCAGATAATGATCCTGGTACTCCGCGTACTTCGGCTGGTGTGGCTGGGATTCTGGATCAGACCCCTTTTATGTTGAATCTTATTACCGGTCAATCGCAATTGGATGGGGAAGCTGCCCGGCTTATCGTCGAGAATTTGGGTGCTTGTGGCATCCAGGTGGAGTGGCAGCCTATGCCTGTGACCACATTGTATGCCCCAGGCCCGGAGGGACAGTTGTTTGGACGCCAGTTTGATCTGGCGCTGGTTGCCTGGCAGCCCTCAGAAGCGAATTCATGTCGCTTGTACCTGAGTGACGCTATCCCCAATCGTGAGAACGGCTGGATAGGTACTAATCTGGCTGGTTTATCGGACCAGACCTACGATCTTATCTGCGGCGATCTGCAGTCGGATAGTCAGACGAAAGCCAGCTGGAACGAGTGGATTGGGCTGAATAGCGGTTTGCCCGCCTTTCCGCTGCTGCCTCAGGTTAAATTATGGCTCAGCAGATTTGATTTGGAAATACCTTCTGGCGGCGGATTGGAACAGCTTGAGTTAATCAGAACCAATGGGGGATTAAGATAAACCTCTGATATAGACAGGCAGGCAAATAATGCGCGTCGTGTTATCAGGCCCAACCTTCCAAAGAAAAAATTACGATTAGCTATCTTTCCAAAATAACCAAACCCAATAGCACATCATTCTGCACTTGAGCTGTAGTAGGATTACAAACCTGTCAGGCAGTGAAGGGAAAAAGGGCGATGCCAACTCTCAAGACAGGATAGTGGGAAAAAAACCATGAAAAAAACCAAAAACAACTTTAAGACCATTCGAAGTTCCATTCAATTGAAGATTTCAAGATACAACTAAGAAGAAACCACCGGCGTTTCAACAATGTTCCAATCGGATCTATGAAGTCCTTGCCTTTGTTTAATGCTTACCTCAGCCTGACTGCCATGTTTGACAAACCGACGCCACAACGCGGAATTTTTATTGGGAAACAGGTAAGTTTAGCTATTTGTGATAAGATAAAAAACATGGCAAAGAAAAGATATGCAGACGACTATGAAACGGTCGTTACAACAGATGAAAAAGGCCGCGAAAAAAAGACGGCAGCGTATCGTGGAGACTATTTCGAAATTTCGCTCGACGAGAACGGTATTGTCAAATTCAAGAGAAACTGCCTCCTGCTTCTTGCTGTGATTGTGTTATTACATATTGGCGGCGGATTTGTGGGAAACCGGGGCATGTATCAGTTTTATGTTGCGCTCCCATATGTGTTCTCGTTCTTTCCATTAACCTATCTGGCTGAGGGCATTTTGCGCCTGCCTAAAGAGAAGCGTAAGTCTCGCCGCGAAGAGATTGGGCTTTCGTTTGATCGCATGAAGACTGCAAGCACCGTGTTGCTGATCTTTCTCGGTGTGGGGATGTTAGGCGAAATTGCGTTCCTCCTGTTTTCTGCTGACGAAGGCGAATTTGCGCTGGAATACCCATATCTTGCACTCGAAGCGCTTGCGGCTGCTGCGGTCTATTACATCATTCGTTTGCGGAAACGCATCCATGTGCAGACCTGCAGCGATGAACAACCAGAGCAGGATGCGTCAATTACATCAGAATAATCATTGAACAATTAAATTCGGACTATTGTTCAAACAATTAAATATAAATCGTTTAACAATTACATATGAATTGTTTACAGCTATTGACGGAACCCTGGCTTTTCTATTATAATTTTAATAATTTACTTTAGGAGAATAGGAGAATATAATGAATAAATTCAAAAAGTTCCTTCCCATTATGGTCGTGTGCTTTATGCTTGTGGGCACACTAGCCGCTTGTGCGGACGAAACACCGGTGGAAACCGCCACCGAATCGCCTACAGAAGCCGTAACCGAGGAAACTGCAACCGAAGTACCAACGGAAACGACCCCAGAGGTAACGGAAGTAGTCTACGAGGATCAACCCTTTGATGAGAATTTGCCCACCGCCCCGACGATTGAAACCCCACTCGTTGTTGCGTACAGTGCTTTCTCCCAGAAATTCAGCCCGTTCTATGGGGACACCGCCTACGACATGGATGTTGCGGAGATGACCCAGATTTTGTTGTTGACTACCGACCGTACAGGCGGCATCATCTTCAATGCGATTGAAGGCGAAACCGTTAACTATAACGGTACGGATTATCTCTACAAGGGACCTGCTGATGTCAGTGTCGACTATGATGAAGCTTCGGATACCACTAAATATACCGCAAAGCTTCGTGTCGGCATGAAATTCTCTGATGGGGAACCGGTCACTGCCGATGACCTCATCTTTACCTATTACACATTTCTCGATCCGTCTTACGTCGGTTCAACAACTCTGTCGTCCTATGATATCGTCGGTCTGAAAGATTATCAGACACAGACCACCAGCGATGTGTATGACAAGTACAGCGCGCTGGCTAAAGCGATCTATGCCGCCGGCGTCGATCATGTTTGGACGGCGGAAGATGCCTGGACGCAAGAACAACAGGAAGACTTCTGGGCAAGACTCAAAGAAGAGTGGATCGCTGATGTTCAGGGTATTGTTGACTACGTCATGGCTAACTATCTTGATAGTTATGCAAGTGATGTCATGGGGATGGAACCGGCTGACATTTCCGCAAATGAAGGGCTCCAGGTTGCCTTTGGCATGGCAATGTGGGGTTTTGGCGAGATGCAAGATGGCCAATTGGTGGCTGCCCCCTCCGGAACAACTTATGATTTGACCACAACCTACCCCACTATTGAAGACTACTATAATGAGACCTACACCAAATACGAAGGCGACCCGGTCGCATATGCTTCGGTTGAGTCCGCCAATGGAACCGACGTGTTGGGCAACGTGAACTCCGCCTTCATTGGCTATTGGGGTCCGTTGGACGAAGGTATGGGAGGTCAGGGCGTTCCGAACATCTCAGGCATCGTCAAGGTTGACGACTACACTGTCGAAGTTACTACGAACGGTTTCTCTGCCCCTGCCGTATACAGCATACTTGGCATTTATGTCACGCCTCTGCATTACTACGGTGATGTGGCAAAATATGACTACGAAAACAACAAATTTGGTTTTGATTTTGGTGACCTTTCCAAGCAGGAAAGCCTGACCGCCACGCCCGTGGGCGCTGGTCCATACAAGTTTGTCAAATACGACAACAAGATCGTATACTTTGAGGCTAATGAATATTATTACAGAGGCTGCCCGAAGATTAATGAGATTCAGTTCAAGGAAACTGTTTCCGCCGAGGTCGCATCCGCGGTCCAGACAGGAACTGCCGATATGGGCGAGCTGACTGGTTCCCGTTCGCGCTTTGAAGAGGTTGCCTCTTACAACTCCAATGGCGAAATCACGGGTGACATCATCACCACGAGCAAAGTTGATAACCTTGGTTACGGCTATGCAGGTATCAATGCTGACACCGTCAACGTTGGCGGCGAACCTGGCTCCGAAGCTTCCAAGAACTTGCGCAAGGGGCTGGCGACAATTTTGGCTGTCTATCGCGATGTAGCCATTGACAGCTACTACGGCGAAGCCGCATCTGTCATCAACTACCCGATCTCCAACACCTCCTGGGCAGCACCACAGCCGACCGATGAGGATTACCAGATCGCGTTCTCTACTGACGTTGACGGCAATCCCATCTATACCGCGGAAATGACCCAAGAAGATAAGTACGCTGCTGCTGAAACAGCGGCACTGGGCTTCTTTGAAGCAGCGGGTTACACTGTAGAGAATGGCAAAGTCACCGCCGCCCCTGAAGGTGCGTTGATGAGCTATGAAGTCATCATTCCCGGTGGCGGCACTGGCGATCACCCTGCGTTTGCCATCCTGACCGGTGCGCAGGCTTCCTTAGCCAAGATTGGTATGGAACTCAAGATCAATGACCCCACAGACGACAACATCCTGTGGGATTCTCTGGATGCCGGTACGCAGAATCTGTGGACCGCTGCCTGGCAGGCAACGATTGACCCCGACATGTATCAGATCTATCACAGTTCCAGTGTTGTTGGTGAAGGCGGTTCCGAGTCGAACCATTACCACATCCGCGATGACGAACTGGATCAGCTTATTGTTGATGCCAGAATGAGCGAAGACCAGAACTATCGCAAAGCCATTTACAAACAGGCTCTCGACATCATCATTGACTGGGCAGTTGAGATTCCAACTTATCAACGTCAGAACAGCGTCATCTTCAGCACTGAGCGTATGAATATCGACAGCATCACACCTGACATCACCACCTTCTGGGGTTGGAGGAATGACATCGAATTAATCGAGATGCTTCCATAGTTTGTATGCACTGCATATATTAAGTATTGTGAGCCCACCTTTGGGTGGGCTCACAATTTCCTATGGTCAGGATTAACGTTTTTTAGTTTATATTGGTTGGGAAGAGGGAAGATCACCATGCGGAATTTTATCATAAGGAGAGTCCTACTCGGCATAATAATCACGTTCTTAGGGGCGATGGTAGTTTATACCGTCATTCGCTGTCTGCCTTCCTCATATGTAGAAACGATCGCAAGAGAACGTGCCAGTAACCCCCTGAGCACCAAGACGTACCAGGAGTGGCTGGATCAGTTAAATCTCGTCTACCACCTCGACATTGGTATTATTCCTGGTTATTTTGGTTGGGTCGGAAATGCTCTGAAGGGAAATTTCGGTGAATCCTGGCATTATGGCATCCCTGTAACGGAAAAGTTTACCCAAGTAATCTGGTATTCAGTGGTCATTAACATCATCACGTTAATTGTGGAAATTGTTATTGCCATTCCTTTGGGCATTAAAGCTGCAAGAAACCAATACAGCAAAACGGATTATGCCATCTCGGTGTTCGCATTGATGGGTATATCATTACCAACATTTTTTCTTGCGACCCTTTTAAAATACTTTTTTTCTATCAAACTTGGCTGGTTTGATCTCTATGGGTTGACCGGCAGATTCTATAATTCAATGACCCCGTTTCAACAGGTCGTGGATATAGGCTACCACATGGTCCTGCCGATTATTACATTGACGATGCTTTCGATTGGCGGACTTATGCGCTATACGAGAACCAATATGCTTGAGGTGCTCAATTCCGATTATATTCGCACCGCACGTGCAAAAGGGCTTCCTGAAAATGTTGTTATTAATAAGCACGCATTTCGGAACACCTTGATTCCACTTGTTTCTTACATGAGCTATCTGTTACCCTCAATGTTTGGTGGCTCACTCATTACCGAGACGCTTTACCAAATACCGGGCATTGGCTATATATCTTATCAGGCAATGATCCGCGGTGATATTCCGTTTGCCATGTTCTATACAACATTTCTCATCGTTCTGACACAACTCAGTCTCATCCTCGCGGACATTATGTACGCAGTGGTAGACCCGCGTGTCAGAGTGAACTGATGGCGGTGGCTCATGTTAGATAATGACAAAATAAATCCTAATCTAAAACCTGAACTTGACCAAATAGAAGAGACCCAAGAAGAAATGCATCTTGATGACGCAAGGCGAGTCAAGGTGCTCTCTCCAGGTATGCTCGTGTTCAAGCGCTTCATTCGCAACAAACTGGCGGTTGTTGGTCTTTGCATTCTTGTGTTCATGTTCCTGTTTTCCTTCATTGGTCCATTAATTTCTCCCTACGGGCAGACACAGGTGTTCAGTGGCCTGGGCAGCATGTCGAAGGATTATGCAGGTGCAATCTATAATGATGAACTGCGCTATACAGTCGCGGCAGAGGAGAGCTTCGGCAGCGCTGAGCGCGCACAATTTTTGTTGGCACTCGGCAAGGGTAGTGAAACATTCAGCTATGACGATAATATCTATTACTATGTTACTGAAGGCGAGGATTTTTACCGTATTTTGCAGCTTGACCCTGTTGCTGAAGTGATGGTCGGGATTTTTAAACCTCTTGTTGGTGGGGCTGTGCCTGAGGAGCTTATAACGGCTTATCAATCCGCTGTAAACAATAAATTAAGCGGGTTTGAATTGGGAGGCATTTCCTATCGGATCACACAACAAGGTAAGGCTGCCCAGATTTCAACCGAGCACGATGTTGCCCTTGCCACGTTGAATGTTTACGACGCCTACACGCAATCGGATGCGGAAAACATTGACTCCTACGAATTTAAACTTGCCAGCAGCCGCGCGCTTGTGCAAAACAAAAAAGCCTTTTCGGTGGGCGAACAGGTTTACTCCATTAATTATGGAGAAGGCCAATCCACTATCTTGGATGCCGCAGGTGCGGAATATGCCGAGGTGTCAGACATCATTGTCAATCCTCTCGAGCAGTCGATATTCTTGACTGTCGATTTTAAAACAGCGGTTCGCGAGGCGATAAATAATCAGGAAACAGAGTTTTCTTACGTAGAAGACGATGACGAAGAAATCACGTATAGTATTGTACGTGTCAACAAAACCTACAATATAAAAACGGAAACACCCACGCAGTTGCTCCGCACGTTTGAAGCTCCCTCCCGTGAACACCCTCTCGGACTCGACAACAACGGCATGGATGTAATGACACGGCTCATGTATGGTGGGCAGGTATCGCTCCTGGTAGGTTTTGTGGTCATAATTATTGAAGTTGTCATTGGCGTCACCATCGGTGGCATTTCTGGTTACTTTGGCGGTTGGGTGGACACAATGCTGATGCGTGTTGTTGATCTGTTCAACAGCATTCCGTTCTATCCAATGGTTATCATATTTGGTTCCGTCATGGACACCCTGGAAGTTCCGCCAAGAGGGCGTATTTTCCTTTTGATGCTCATATTGGGCTTGCTCAACTGGACGGGTGTTGCCCGCGTTGTCCGAGGCCAAATTCTCTCTCTGCGAGAGCAGGACTTTATGGTTGCAACAGAAGCGACCGGAATTCGCACAAGCCGCAAAATTTTCAAGCATCTCATTCCGAACGTCGTGCCACTGTTGATAGTTCAAGCCACTTCCGGGCTTGGCGAGGTTATCATCCTGGAAGCAACGTTGGGCTTCTTGGGGCTTGGGGTTAAATACCCACTGGCTTCTTGGGGAAGCATCATCAATGTGGCGTCGGACGCATTTGTCATGACCAATTATTGGTTTATGTGGATACCGGCGGGCTCTTTGATCCTCTTTACGGTGCTCGGTTTCAACTTCGTTGGCGATGGGCTTCGGGATGCATACGACCCGAAAATGAAAAGGTAGGTGTTTGCGATGGGTGAAGAAAAGAGAACTCTTATGGACAGAATCAATGGGAAGACCAAGCCCAAGGAGAATGATCATATCTCTGCTCGCGAATCGTCCAAGATCACACGTGAAAACCGCCGGATCACCGACGAGATAGAACGGCAGCGCAAGCGAAAGAATGTTCCCGAAAGTGAATATCTAACCACGATGAAGGATCCTGCAAACGTGGTGGAGTTTGACAATCTGCACACGTATTTCTTTACAGACATTGGCACGGTCAAGGCTGTTGACGGGGTATCTTTCGAGATACCCAAGGGTAAAACCGTTGGTGTAGTTGGTGAGTCTGGCTGCGGCAAGTCCGTCACGGCTTTATCGCTGATGCAGCTTGTGCAACGACCACAGGGGCAGATTGTTGAGGGCGCTATTCGCTTTGATACGGGTGAGAAGGTCTACGATATCGCCAAAACCCCTGGAGAAGTTATGGAGACTATCCGCGGCGCTAAAGTGTCAATGATTTTTCAGGAACCCATGACGAGCCTCAATCCGGTTTTTCGCGCGGGTGAGCAGATCGATGAGGTGGTTCAGATCCATAATCCGGAAATGACGGACGAGCAGGTGAAGGAGTTTACGCTCAAGATGATCGATCTCGTGGGCATTGCCAACAGCACTGGCGTCTACAAAATGTATCCGCACGAACTTTCTGGCGGTATGCGGCAGCGCATCATGATTGCCATAGCACTTGCCTGCAATCCCAAACTCATCATCGCAGATGAGCCGACCACAGCGCTTGACGTTACGATACAGGCACAGATACTTGACCTGCTCAGAAACCTCAAGGAAAAGATTAATTCGAGTATCATGCTCATCACGCACGATTTAGGGGTCATTGCGGAGATGGCTGACTATGTGGTAATCATGTACGCAGGGCGTATTATTGAAAAGGGCACAGCTTTAGAGGTGTTCCACGATCCGCGGCATCCGTATACCATAGGCCTTATGGCCTCCAAGCCAGTTATCAACCGCTCTATTGAACGGCTCTACAGCATTCCCGGAAGTGTGCCAAACCCGATCAATATGCCCAACTATTGCTATTTTAGGGATCGCTGTGAGCGGCGCACGGAAAAATGCGATGACACCTATCCCCAGGAAGTGTATATTACAGAAACGCATATGGTGGCTTGCTATCGCTACACCGAAGTGCAAGCAAAGGCTTAAGTATGGAAGAAAAACTTTACGGAACAGACACTCTTGTGAAAGACAGCCACAACGTACTCGAGGTAAGGAATCTCAAGCAATATTTTCCGATCAAGGCGGGTTTGATGCAGCACGTTGTTGGATACGTTAAGGCAGTTGATGGCATCAGTTTTGAAATTGAGCGTGGCAAGACGATGGGTCTTGTTGGTGAGTCCGGTTGTGGCAAAACGACAGTCGGGAAAACAATTTTACGCTTAAATCAGAAGACCAGTGGTGATGTTCTATTCAACGGGGTGGACATCTTTTCGATCAGTCGTAGTGAATTGCGTGCACTGCGGCCCAAGATGCAGCTGATATTTCAAGATCCCTATTCAAGCCTTTCACCACGCCTTCCGGTCAGCGAGATCATTGGCGAGGCGGTCAGGGAACACAACATCGTCCCGAGCAATGAGTACGAAGATTACATTGATAGCATCATGAAATCCTGTGGGTTGCAGCCGTACCATAAGGATCGCTATCCGCATGAATTTTCAGGTGGGCAGCGCCAGCGCATTTGTATTGCACGAGCGCTTGCGCTCAATCCGGAGTTTGTGGTGTGCGACGAACCGGTGTCTGCATTGGACGTGTCGATACAGGCGCAAATCATTAACCTCCTGATAGATTTGCAGAAGGAGTTAAAACTGGCATACCTTTTCATTTCGCACGATCTCTCGGTGGTGAAGCATATCTCTGACAATGTAGGCGTTATGTACCTGGGGGATTTGGTGGAGTACGCGAGCAAGACAGCAATATTCAATAACCCGCTGCATCCGTACACGCAGGCGCTCCTTAGCGCAGCCCCAGTCCCCGATCCTGCGGTCAAATTGAATCGTATCATACTTGAGGGCAGTATCCCTTCGCCTGCTAATCCGCCGGCTGGCTGCAAGTTTCATACGCGTTGCAGGAGTTGCATGGAGATTTGCAAAACGGTCGTCCCGTTATCCAAGGAAATGGAGCCTGGGCACACGGTGGTATGCCATTTGTATTAAGACAGGTTTTTTGGAAATGACACGTAAACTGAAACAATACGACGATGATGACGGCAGGGTAATCTGCGACATGGACGTGGATGGGATGCGATGGCATGATAAACGCCTCCATGACGAGAAACCCGCAACACCGGCGGCTTCTGTGGCGCAAGGGGAACAGATGACGAAATCCGAGGCGCGCCGGTACACTTTTTCTGCGGTACTGGCAGGGTTGACGGTGGCGCTGATATTTTCTGCTGTCTGGGTGCTGTTCATCCTGTTTTGTACCAAGGTCTGGTTTCGTTAGGTCCACTTGAACAAAGACCGGCAGAGTGATTCCTGACGGTCATTGTCTTGCTGTTAATTACTATTTCTCTTTTCGAAAACTCCCCGTCCTTTGAAGAGTCGGGTTCAAAGCCTTTAAGGTGGATGGTGTTCTTGTGTTTTCGTAATATCGCGCGAACTTGATCAGTGGATAGGAAATGCAAAGCCACCGAGTTTATGAGAAAGTTTACCGGTTGTTCCCCAAAGCCTCTGTTGTGCAGTGGCAAACTCATATTTGGGGATAGTGGGGCTGTTACGCCATGCTGAAATAGAGTCGCCCCTTTCGGCCCAACTGGGGTTCAACGATTGTGGTATATAATAAAAAAGGATTGACTTTTGCGGCTGGTTGAATCTATGCTAAAATAGTCGCTATTCTGGGGCATGGTGCAACGGCAGCACACCGGACTTTGAATCCGTGGATCTAGGTTCGAATCCTAGTGCCCCGGCCTGAAGTAAAAAGTGAACACTGAATCAGACCCTTATCATAGACCTAATCCGACGAGCGGCGCGATGGTTTGCCTTGCCAGTCGATTCTCTCCCCGGAGTTTTTCATGACAACCGCATCAATTATCCTGGCTGCCGGTCTTGGCAAGCGCATGCATTCCAAGCTGCCAAAAATGCTGCACCCTTTGGTGGGTAAGCCCATCATTCTGCATTCCTTGAAGGCAGTTCAGAATCTAACGGACCTGCCCCCAGTTGTGGTAGTAGGGCACGGGGCTGAGCAGGTGCAGTCGGTCGTGGCGGAAGCCACCCCGGGCGGGGTAAAGTTTGCCTTGCAACCCGAACAGTTGGGAACCGCTGATGCGGTAAAGTGTGCCCAAAGCTTTTTGGAGGGCAAAGCCGACCGGATACTGGTGACCCTCGGGGATATGCCCCTGCTGAGGGAGGAAACCCTGCGTCAATTGATGTCGCTCTATCAGGAGACCGGCTGCGTCCTTACTATGGCAAGTATCGTAACAGACCTTTCGCGCGGGTTTGGCCGCATTATCCGCAATGAAGCCGGCAGTGTGGTCGCCATTGTAGAAGAAGCCGTTGCCACACCAGAGCAGTTGGGGGTAAATGAGTTTAATATTTCTGCATATTGCATTAACGCCGAGTGGCTTTGGTCTCGCTTACTGCAGATCAGGGTTTCTCCAAAGGGAGAGTATTACCTGACTGACTTGGTCGAACTGGCGGTGATGGAAGGTCAAAGGGTGGAATCTTTGGTACTGGCGGACCCCCAGGAGGGGCTGGGTATCAATGACCGGGTGGACCTGGCGGATGCGGAAGCTGCCATGCGCAAGCGCATCAATACTGCTTGGATGCTGGCTGGCGTGACCTTGCTGGAGCCTGCTACTACCACCATCGAGCCGGATGTGGTCATCGGTCAGGACACCACCATTTATCCCAACACCTTCCTGCGCGGCACGTCTCAGATCGGCAGCGATTGTCTCATCGGGCCCAACACAACCTTGGTAAACACTCAGGTAGGTGACCATTCAAAGATCGTCGAATCAGTGGCGGAATACGCTCTTGTCGGCAATGGTGTCTGCATTGGTCCCTACTGCCATCTGCGCAAAGGCGTAATCCTAAAGGATCATGTTCACATGGGTAATTTTGGTGAGGTCAAGGAATCCACTTTAGATGAAAATGTAAAAATGGGGCATTTCTCGTACATTGGCGATGCCCATATAGGAGCGAATGTAAATATCGGCGCTGGTACCATCACCTGCAATTTTGATGGGGAGAAAAAGAATTTTACTGAGATTGGTGAAAACACTTTTATTGGCAGTGATACCATGTTGGTGGCTCCGCTCAAAATCGGAAAAAATGCCAAAACTGGCGCCGGTTCGGTCGTTACGCATGACGTACCGGATGATACCCTGGTGTTGGGTGTGCCTGCCAGAGCAAAAGAACGAAGGGAGAATTGTGACTGAAATAACCTGGCTTTGGGTGATACTGGCTGCCGCTACATTGTTGGATCTTGTGACCTCTGCCGCCAAATCCGCCTTTACCCATGTAAGGCTGCCTTATCTGCTGGCTCAGCGTGAAAATGAGACAGAGAGGCTTGATCGAACCATTGTTTTGATGGAGAAATCCAGCTTGCGGACGGCCTTGCGTCTTGGGTTGGCCCTGACCCACTTCTGGGTAGCGGGTGTTTTGGTCTTGGTACTTGAAAAAGCCTTTAATCTTCAGGATATTTGGGTGATATTGTTGATCTTGCTGGGTGTTCTGCTGATCTTGAGTATTTTTGAATATATCATCGAAAAAAATATCCTTGATGGACCAGAAAAATCCGCCATTCAACTCACTGGGATCGCTTCTTTGATTAATTTTATGTTTTATCCTGCTTCTAAGGTTATGATGAGTTTGTTGGGGCAGCACGCTGAAAAGGTGACTCTTTCTGTCACGGATGAAGCCCTGCGCGATTGGGTTGAAGTTGGTCAGCCCGAAAGCAGCCTGGAAAAGGGTGAGCGGGAAATGATCTATTCCATTTTCCATTTTGGTGAAACCCTCGCCAAGGAAATTATGGTTCCGCGCATGGACCTGCTGGCTCTGGATATCAATACCACCATCAGCGAAGCACGTCAGGAATTCATTGACGCTGGTCATTCCCGCGTTCCGATCTATGAAGACACCATCGATAACGTGGTGGGATTATTATATGCCAAGGACCTGCTCAGTGTGGTAGATGGCAGCGACACCATTGCCTCGCAGCGACAGCTCTTGCGCCCGGCTTATTTCGTCCCGGAAGCAAAGAAGGTGGACGAACTGCTGACTGAAATGCAGTCACGGGGAATTCATATGGCTTTAGTGGTGGACGAGTATGGCGGTGTGGCGGGTGTGGTCACCCTCGAGGACATCGTTGAGGAAATTGTCGGTGAGATACGGGACGAATACGATACCTGCGAGGAACAATTGTTCGAACAGATCTCGGCTGATGAGTACATCTTCCTGGGTCGCGCCACCATCGACGAAGTCAATGAGACTACCGGCTTGCATCTCTCCAAGGAACATGCCGATACATTAGGCGGGTATATTTATGGTGAGTTAGGACGGGTACCACAGCCTGGTGAAGCCGTACAGGAAAATGGTGTCCAATTCATCGTTGAGGAAGTGATGGCTCGCCGAATTTTAAAAGTCCGGGCGAAGCTCCTTTCAGGCGAAGAGCAGCCTTACGGAAACGAGGAAAGCAATGCTTCCCCCACAAGGTAAACAAGACCTGATTCGCAAAGCCCAGGAAGCCCGAAAACTGGCTTATGCTCCTTATTCCAAGTATCAGGTGGGTGCGGCTGTTCTGACGGATGATGGACAGGTAGTGACAGGATGCAACATTGAAAACGCCGCTTATCCTTCCGGTTTGTGTGCCGAGCGTGTCGCCATCTTTAAAGCCGTTTCGGAAGGGCATAGGCATATTCAGGCGCTTGCAGTACTCACCAGGAACGGCGGTTCTCCTTGCGGGGCTTGCCGGCAGGTTATGCGTGAGTTTGGCAGCCAGGATATGATTGTCTTGATTGCAGATGAGGCTGGTAATTTGCTTGAAGAGACCAGCCTGGAAGCCCTTCTGCCCCATTCGTTTGGTCCTGAAGATCTGGTCCATTGATACACTTCGCTGGGTAATGCCAGCCCCCTGATTGGAAACCCATGCCCATAAAAGAAACCCACACCTTCCATGTCCAGGCAGTTGTTCTGAGGCATCTTGAATATGGGGAAGCAGACCGCATCTTGACCTTGTTCACGCTTGAACAGGGTAAACTTCAGGCTATTGCCAAAGGTGTTCGTAAAATTCATTCCCGTAAAGCCGGGCATCTGGAACCTTTCACTCAGGTGAATTTATTCATGGCAAAAGGGCGCAATCTGGCGGTTGTTACCCAAGCGGAAGCCATGCGCACCTTTCCAGGCATCCGGGCTGACCTGAAGCTTACCGCTTATGCTGCTTATGTGGCGGAGTTGGTGGACCGTTTCACTTACGAAGAAAGCGAAAGCCGGCAGCTTTACAACCTGCTGGTGGACACATTGATACGCCTTGAAGAAGGCTCTCAGCCGACGACTGTGGTGCATTACTATGAGGTGCAATTGCTGGACATTTTGGGATTTCGGCCGGAATTGACCAAGTGCGCTGCCTGCCATAAAGAAATCCAAGCGGTGGACCAGTACTTTTCTCCTAAGTTGGGAGGGGTATTGTGCCCGCAATGCGGCGGGCAGGATCAAGCTGCCTGGCATATTTCCATGCCGGCTCTGAAGTACCTGCGCTTCTTCCAGCGCTCACCCTACAGCAAGGTCAAAGGCCATATTATTCCTCCCTCAGTTGATGCGGAAATCAGGCTGCTGATGGAACACTACCTGACCTATTTGCTGGAGCATGGTCTTAAAACCCCCAAGTTCATTCAAGCAGTATCTTAGTCACGGCTTTTCTCTTACAAGCAGCCATAGCATTCAGGATGGCAGTGTGGCGGGTCAGGGATTCGCCATTGCCAAGAGCGATAGTCATTCTGAAAAGTGAAGAATCTTGCCTTTTACATTGTAAAGATCCTTCGTTGTATGGGCTCCTATTATTCATTCTGATTGCCGTTAGACAAAAAGTGCTTAAGGATAATATTTCGCATTCTCTGCCAAGGCACTTCCCAATCGCGTTGGTCTGCTCAAAACGAACAATGGATGAGGAGAGACTTTTAGTCAATACTCACGCTTGGCACTTTCCCGCTGTGCAATTCCCTGCGCTCTGGGGACTGGCCCGAACGAATACGATAGGGAAATCTAAAGCCAACAGGATTTGATGTTAAAACCCGCGCGTAGCAATCAGCTTATCCAAGTGGCAAGCCAACTGTCATCAGGAAGTCCCCATCTGCATAACCAGGGTGCTTTGTTGTATAATCTGGGTACTTTACTCAACAATAAGGGATACCCATGACAGCTTCCTCTGATGCATCTACACCGCTTGATTTTCAATCGATCATGTTTGCCCTCGAGACTTACTGGGCAAACCAGGGAGCCCTGATCTGGCAGCCCTATTACTCCCAAGTGGGAGCCGGCACCATGAACCCCGCTACCTACTTGCGTGTGTTGGGCCCAGAGCCCTGGAAAGTGGCATATGTGGAGCCTTCCGTTCGTCCTGACGACGGACGCTACGGTGTCAATCCCAACCGCCTGCAGCAGCATTACCAGTTCCAGGTCATCCTCAAACCAGACCCGGGCAATCCTCAGGAGCTTTACTTGAAGTCACTGCAAGCCTTGGGAATCGACCCGCATCAACATGACATTCGCTTTGTGGAAGATAACTGGGAATCTCCCGCACTCAGCGCCTGGGGTTTGGGCTGGGAGGTCTGGTTGGATGGTCAGGAAATTACCCAGTTCACTTATTTCCAACAGGCTGGCGGGGTGGTCTTAGAGGTACCTTCTGTTGAGATCACTTATGGGTTGGAACGCATTGCCATAGCTCTGCAAAAAGTACGCGATTTCAAGCAAATTCGTTGGAACGCCGATCATACCTACGGGGATGTCAACCAGGTAGCGGAACGTGAACACTCGACTTACTACTTTGAGGTTGGCGATATTCCACGTCTGTACCAGATGTTTGGCTTGTTTGAAAGTGAAGCCAGGCTGGCTCTTGAAAAAGGTCTTGTGCTGCCGGCTTATGATTACATCATCAAGTGCTCTCACACCTTCAACGTACTGGATGCCCGCGGAGCAATTGGTTTTACGGAGCGACAGGCACTCTTTGGCAGCATGCGCGAACTTTCCCGCCGGGTGGCGGAAGCCTACCTGGCGCAGCGCCAGGAAATGGACTTTCCCTGGTTAGAACCCAACCAGCCTGCGCTTGAACTGGAGGCGGCGACTTTCCCTGCTCCCAAGACTGAAAACGCTGACCTGCTGCTCGAAATTGGCACAGAAGAACTTCCCACTGCTGACCTGGATTCGGCACTCAGTCAACTAAAGGAAGGATTGAAATTAGTGCTCGCCAATGCTCGTTTGGCTCATGGCAATATTCTTGTGCAGGGCACCCCGCGCCGGTTGGTGGCTTTGGTGGAAAAACTGCAGACCAGGCAGGGTGACCGTGTTAGTGAGGTCAAGGGACCACCGGCTGAACGCGCTTTTACCGCCGAGGGCAAGCCAACCAAAGCGGCCGAAGGCTTTGCCCGCAGCCGTGGGGTGGACGTCAGTCAATTAAAGGTGAAAGCGATTGATGGCGGCGACTATGTGGTGGCTGAGGTGGCAGAAAAAGGGAAGACTACCATTGAGCTGCTTTCCAGCGCCATTCCGGAAATGTTTAGCTTGATTCGTTTCACAAAAGCGATGCGTTGGGATTCCAGCGGAGCCAGCTTTTCCAGACCGGTGCGTTGGTTGGTAGCGCTGTTGGGTGAAGATGTCATTCCATTCAATTTTGCAGGTTTACAAAGCGGCCGGACCACCCGCGGCTTGCGTTTCTCGGAAAATCCATCCCAGGTGCTCAAAGACCCTTCCGAATACCTGGAATATCTTTCGCTGCAGGGCATCGTGCTTAACCCACAAGTACGGAAGGAGACCGTCTGGCAGCAAGCGCTTAGTTTGGCTGAGAAGACTGGCGGCACCCTGGCGGATGACCCGGATCTTTTGGAAGAGGTCACCAACCTAGTTGAAAGACCTACCGCTCTGTTGGGTACGTATGAAAAGCGCTACCTGGATACCCTTCCTCCCGAGGTGCTGATCGGAGTGATGAAGAAGCATCAGCGCTACTTCCCTGTGCTGGATAAGGAAGGCAACCTGACCCAGCATTTCATCATTGTGCGCAATGGGGATGAGCACTATGGCGATGTGGTAGTGGACGGCAACCTGCAGGTGATTCATGCTCGTTTTGCCGATGCCGAGTTTTTTATCCGTGAGGATAAAGAAAGCCCTCTGGAAGCCTTTGTGCCCAAACTGGCGCAACTCACCTTCCAAAAAGAATTGGGCTCTATGCTGGATAAAACCGCCCGCATCCAGGCGCTGGTGAGTGAAATTGGTACCCATATTGATTTACCCGCCCAGGAGCAAAAACTGGCTGACCGCACCGCCCTGCTCTGCAAGGCTGACCTGGCAACAGCCATGGTGGTAGAGATGACCGAGCTTCAGGGGGTTATGGGCAGATATTATGCTGCCCTCTCTGGGGAAGAGGATGCGGTAGCCCAGGGTATTTTTGAACATTATCTGCCCAGAAATGCTGAAGATGCATTGCCTTCCGGGCAGCCGGGGCTGCTGGTCAGCATCGCCGATCGGCTTGATTCCATTGCAGGCTTGTTTGCTGTGGGATTAATGCCCACCGGAAATAAGGATCCTTTTGCCCTGCGCCGGACCGCCCTGGGGCTGGTGCAATTGTTAGCAGGCAAAGGACTGGATTTTGATTTAGCATGGGGGCTTGAGCAGGCTGGAAAGCATCTGCCTGTGCCCTTCACCCAACAGGCTTTGCAGTCTGCTCTGGATTTTATCAGCGGGAGGATGCGTGGTTTGCTTCTGGATCAGGGATTTCGTTTTGATGTGGTGGATGCTGTTTTGAAAAGCCAGGCTGCCAACCCTGCCAAAGCCTTTAAGAATGCTGAGATTTTGAGTAAATGGGTTGCCCGCCCGGATTGGATGAATATTTTGCCGGCGTACAGCCGCTGCGCCCGTATTACTCGGGATTTGGGAACTTCCCTCCCTGTGAACGCTGCCTTGCTGGCGGAGCCCGAAGAACGGGCTTTATTCATCCAGCTCCATGAGGCAAAAGCTCGCCTGGATGGCAGTGACGATCTTCAACTTGCGCTTACACAAGTGCAAGAACTGGGCGGTGCGATTAATGCCTTTTTTGACAAAGTTTTGGTAATGACTGATGATGAGAAGGTTCAGCAAAATCGGTTGGGCATGTTGCAACAGATAGTTGCCCTGGTGCGCCCGCTGGCAGATCTCTCCGCCCTGGAAGGCTTTTAATCGTCGCGTTTGACGCAACCATCCCTAATTATCTAAAAAAAAGCGCCCAAATTTTGGGCGCTTTGAATAATGCAGCAATACCCCGGCTCAAGCAACTGCGATCAACTGCTTGACCTTTTCAAGCCCTTCTGCGAGAGTCTTTCCAAGGTAGATACCTCCCAGTTCAGTGCGGGCTGATTCATTTTGGTCAAAATATCGCCCCGCATAAGCCAGTTTGGGTTTTCCGCGCAGGTTTGACAGCGCCCCAGCGAAACCCTTCATCAGGTAAGCAGTATCTTCTTGGTTGACTGCAAGGACAATCATCTTGGGCCGCACCGTGGCGGAGTAGTCCAGTAAATCATCCACTGGCAGGTCAGGACCCAGATATTCCACAAAATAACCTTCCTGGCGCAATAGAACGGCGAACATTAAGGCTGCCAATTCGTGTGTTTCTTCAGGACCACAACCTACCAGAATTAGGGCGCCTTCTTTAATTACCGGTAGATTCTGCATAATATTCATTAGTTTTCCCTGGATATACCCCGATGCCATATGTTCTGTAGCTATCGGGATTTCCCCTCGGTACCAAGCCTCCCCGATCAGTTCCAAGCTGGGCGCCAGAATTTCTTGAAAAATAGTCAGAAGATCAAAATACTTCTGGGCGTCATCCATGATGGTATTGGCACGTGACTCGTTATGCGCTACCATTGCACCAAACAACATCTCAGCATAATCTCGGGAAGGTCTGGGCGGCTTTAGCTTGGGCGTCTCTGGTGGATTGTTTTGGATGGTTTCAGGCCAAATCCCTCGGTCGCGGACAGACCTGAACTGTTCCACCACCTGGCTGATGGTTATTCCCGAATCAAGCTTGCGCTGAACCCACATCAGCAATTGAATATCGCGTTCAGAATACAGACGGTAGCCGTTGGGCATTCGCATTGGGGTAAGAAGCTGATAGCGTCTTTCCCAGGCGCGCAGGGTCACCGGTTTGATACCGGTTCGGGATTGAACGACTTTTATGGTAAAAAAAGGTTCACCAGAAAAACTTCCGATGGAGGTCATAATTCCCTCTTTTCTCTCCTTTGGTTTTGTGCTGGAATAATGGTTGGAATGTTGCTTTTCATCATGGCAACCCTTCGAATAGGTCCTTCCTGACCTTTTGAGCAGGGGAAGGTAAGGGGTAGGCTTGCATATACCGGTCAACCGGGCGATTGAAGAGTCTGCTGAACAGAGCCTGGGCGCCTCTTGGCTGTCTTCCTCCGCCCTGGCTGGCATGACAGGCTGCTGCATTGGCTTGTTTATCAGCCACCTCTTGGTAGTTAATGCGCGCGTGTACGGGAAAATCCTGATCGGCAATCGCTGCTAGGTCAATATCGCCATTCTTGCCAAACTTGTGTGGATTCTTCCCGCTCAGACGCAGGAAGAATATGGAGGTGCGCATTATTCCTTTTGGCATAACATGAAAGTAAAGTCGGGCTGGCAAGTCTGATGCAGAAGAGGAGCAGTCCTCCCGAACCAGGTTAAAAGCTTGCACTGTGGCTTCATGGATGCGAATATGATCCGGGTGCTGATACCCGCCCAACGGATCAAAGGTCAGCACAACATTAGGTTTAATCTCCCGCATGTAATTGGCGATCTTCTTGACCACGTTTTCTATAGGCTGAGCGATCAAGGCTTGGGGATGTTGATTGTCTGGTGAACCTGCCATGCCAGAATCTCTATACCCCAATCGAATGACCTGTTTGAGACCAAGGGCCTGCGCGGAACACTGCAACTCCTGCGAGCGGAGCTCGGAGATGGTTTGTCCGTTGCTGAGAAACTCTTCAGAAACCGATCCGGCTTCTCCCAGGGTGGCGCAAATCAGATAAACTTCCACTCCTTGTTGTGCATATAGTGCCAGTGTGCCGCCTATGCCAAAAGCTTCGTCGTCCGGGTGAGCGAGCACAGCGAGAAGCCGGCGGGAAGTGAAGTTTGATTCAGTCATTGTACCCATCTGTCAAGCAGGAAAATCACAGTCCTCTTCTTCGGGTAATTGAGTTGATTGAGACTGTCGATTTACTGGCTGAAAGTAATTATAAAGGGATATTGTAAAAGTTTTGTAAAAGGTGCTTAAAGAAATAGAATCTCAGAGGATCATTCTTCGGAATTTTTTCGATTGAATAACGCTTCCCACTCGCGAATTTCCTCTTCGCTTAACTCTTTGCCGAAGGTTGTAGGTTGCGGTGAAATTGCCAGGGCTTGTTCAAGTTTGCGGGCAAATTCCTGGCTGGAGAGAACGGCGGTGTGGTGCTGTCTTGCCGCGGCGGCCACCATCCGGTCTGAGCTTACCAAGGTGTAATTGCGGGCTTTTCCCCCCAGCTTTTGCAGGTAGGCGATAATGGCGGAGTCCGCAGTCTGGGATTGTGGGACGAACACCGCCCGCACTGCACCAAAGAGACGCTCCCCACTCTGGCCGGGAGGTGCCTGGTCAAAAAAGACGGTGACATGAGCACGCTTCAGACGACAGAAGGGGATCAGCCGATCGATCAAGCCCTGCTCATCTTCGAGGTCGCTCAGAGAAAGGCCGGCTACCTGGGGAATCAGATTGTGCCCATCTATGATGTATTGCATGGTCTGGTAATTGTACAGTAAAACAGAAACCGAGCGGATACTTCAACGAAACATCAGTCTGGTAGAAATCGTCTTGCACGTCAAGCGGAAAAGCAAATTTGAACCTCATGATTTGGTTTGATGGAGTTTTGTGTTTTCAGAACCACAGAATATTATTCCGGGGTGATCAACCGGGTGTGTGAGGAAATGATGATCCAGGGATTTGGCAGAAACAATGCCAGCCTGTTTAGGCTGTTGCAGGCTATAGGTTGGGTTGAACGGGAACAGCGCTCAACCTGAGCGCATTGTCACAGCAAAACCCAACACACGTACATGATTGAAGTATTGTCGGGTTTCGGGCCAAGAAATCTTGATTGACTCCAACAATACCCCTCAACCCAACCTATATCTATACCAAATAAACTGGACCTCAAAAGATGGAATTCCAATGCCACGGCTATAAGCCAGGTGAGCGGCAATAGCGTTTTCGCTGAGCGCATTATCATCAGCGAAACCTAATACGGGGACAAAATTGAAGCAATGGTGAGTTTGGGTACGGATATAAGCAGTTGCCGATTGCGTTTGTCCCTCATTCGCTCAATACGACAATCCTAATTTTTTCATGATCTGCTCTTTGCTGAGATCGTGAAGTTAGTCTTAACCCCTATGGCTGGAAGTATAATTGGGCATAATCACATATCATTTTTATACCTGCGGTGTTGGATGTTCTGGATTTATTGTGCTTATGCGCTTTTCATGCTGGGTTCTGCCCTGGGCATTATCGAAAATGGCTCGGAGCTTTCTGTATGGTTCATCGGGTTAGGGTGGTTTTTGGACTTGACCCTGGTTTTGTTGATTCTGCTCAAGTCTACAATACTTCCCCGTCCCAAGCCAATCAGATCCGGTCTGGTGACCCATATCCTTGTACTGATCACCATTCCAATTCTGTTGTTCTTCCGTGCTCTCCCCAACCTGCCGGTCTTTAAATTATTGCTTTCACTTTGCGTGGTTTTGTGGTCTTATTCACTTGCGGGTATCAACCGCGCCAAATCTATTTCTATGGAGAAATGATGATGCAGAATGTTTTTCCTTCCCAACACCCCCTGGTTGCTGCCAAACTTACCCGCTTGCGTGACGTCCGCACGGAACCCAAGAAGTTCCGGGAATTGGTGCGCGAACTGGCAGCCATGCTGGCATATGAAGCCACTCTCGATCTGGCGATAAGCCCGATCGATGTGCAAACCCCACTCGCGGTGGCTAGCGGGGTTACCTTGATGGAACGCATCGGCTTGGTACCGATCTTGCGGGCGGGTCTGGGCATGGTGGAAGGCGTATGGGAATTGATGCCGAGCGCCGAGGTCTGGCATATCGGGCTCTACCGTGATGAAAAAACGCTTAAGCCAGTGGCTTATTATAACCGGCTGCCAGTTGAACCCACTGTTTCGGTTTGCCTGATCCTTGACCCGATGCTGGCTACCGGTGGTTCAGCAGTTGCCTCAGTAGATATCCTCAAAAATTGGGGCGTGCGCAAGATCAAGTTTGTTGGGATATTGGCGGCTCCGGAAGGCATTCAGAAACTGCATAATGCCCACCCGGATGTACCCATCCATATTGCTGCCATTGACGAGCGCCTGAATGAGCATGGCTACATCCTGCCCGGTCTGGGGGATGCCGGCGACCGCCAGTTTGGTACGGGTTGATTCTGGTAATGGGTTAGTCAAACGCTCCTGCTTTCATTAATTTTGGCAGCCGCCGTTCAGCCACTGATGACTATTGAATACCGCGGATCAACACTCTCTTCCTTCGACTGCCTGGCTATACAATCGTCTGACTATAGAACTCTGAGGCTGTCTTCTCAGCGATCTGTCGATCAACCTTGCCCATGGCATAGTGATTTAGCCTTGTAGGAGAAACCCAGCGGATATTTGGGTGATTGGTTTCGTCCAGGATCTGCCCCGGCTTGAGTGTACATTGGAAGGCGTGCAAGGTGATCCTGAAATGCGTATAGGCGTGACGGTAAATACCAAAAGTTTCTCTCACCTGTACTTCCACACCCAATTCCTCTTGAATTTCTCTCTCCAGGCAGGCTATCAAATCCAGATCGTCTGGCTCCAATTTACCTCCAGGGAATTCCCACAAACCGCCCAGCAAGCCCCCTTGCGGTCTTTGGGCAATCAGCACCTGTTTACCCTTCCAAATCACGGCTGCCGTAACGGTGTAATGGGGAATAGCCGGCTTCTTCCGGCGCATCGGAATTTCTTCCTGCTTGCCCAAGGCAAAAGCCTGGCAGTGCCCCTGTAATGGGCAAACCGGGCATTGCGGGTTTTTGGGCTTGCATACCAGCGCACCCACTTCCATTAATGCCTGGTTGAAATCCCCTGCCCTTGTTTGCGGCAAATTTTCCCGGGCAAAATTCCACAGAATTTGCTCACTTTCCGGGATGCCTAATGGCAGCTCCAGAACTAATAGGCGAGCATACACCCGTCGCACATTGGCATCCAGGGCAGGGGCTGGCAGATCAAAGGCAATTGATGCAATTGCCCCTGCCGTATACCGCCCGATCCCAGGCAGAGCTTGCAGGGCTTTTGGGTCAGCCGGCAGCTCGCAGCCATTTTCGCGGCAGAGAATTTGGGCGGTCTTATGCAAATTGCGAGCACGGCTGTAATAGCCCAATCCTTCCCAGGTTTGCAGCACTTCCGCCTGACTGGCTGCTGCCAGGCTGGGCAAATCCGGGAAGCGCTGGATGAAGCGCTCAAAATAGGGCAATACCGTTTCTACCTGAGTCTGCTGGAGCATAATTTCTGAAACCAGGGTGTGGTAGGGGCTGGGAGCAGAACGCCAGGGTAGGTCCCTGGCGTTATTGTCATACCACTGGAGCAGAGATTCTGCCATGGCAGGCATCAAAATTGGAATGCTCCCTTCTGGTTGGTGATCTTGCAGACGTAATTATCCACATACGTTAATAGCTGGTCATTCAAATTCTGCCATGTCTCAGCTTTGAGCAATTCGCGCGCCCTGGCATAACTGGGCATTATGGCACCGACCAAAATTTGAGGTTCATCTCCGTAGATTGTCACCCAGGCGTCTGTCAATTCCAATCCCAGTTCGTTTACCTTCGGCAGGTAATCCCCGACCATGAAGCCATAATATTCCTGCTCTTTGCCAGGTTGAATGTTCCAGGTCAGAATGATTTTAACGTTCATATTTTATCCGGCAGATACCTTCGGATCCAGCGCGATTACGTGTGTTTCTTCTTCCACAAAGGCGTTGGCATTGGTCACTTTATACGATTCCATTGTTTCCAACTGGGTCAGCCCCATTTCCTTAAGAAACTTGCTCAGCGGGTCCAGACTCATTTTGGACTGGGGAGTATCATACTGCATCGGGATGACAATACTGGGTTCAAGCATGCTGATGACTTCGGCAGCTTTAGAGGCATTCAGGCTGGCACCATCTCCGACCGGCACCAGGGCAATATTGACAGTCCCCAGCGATTCAATATCTGATTGGGTAGGCGTTTGGGTTAACTGACCGAGATGCGCTACCGTGAGCGTGCCAAAATCCATCAGATAGAGCGTATTGCGCATGCCATCTGAGCCTTTTTTGTGGGTGGTAGTCTGCATCCCTGTGATGAAAACTCCGCCTATCTCGTATTCACCAGGTCCGCGAATCTCAAAAGGGTCACCTTTGATGGCTTTTACATGATTGTGGGCCGGGTTGTCACAACTGACCGTTACGATTTCCGCTTTTAACTTAAGTGGGCTGTACCCAGTCACGGCTGAATCAAACGGGTCGGTAACTACTGCTCCCAAACCCCGTTCCGTAATTCGAAAACATGAATGACCATACCAAACGATTTCCATCTAACCTCCAATATTCCTTTTGCTGAATGCAAAGGAAGGTTTATTCAACTTAGATTATATCAGGTGGAAAGCTTGTTAATTGGATAAAACCTACAATCCGATCATAGAAAAGGAGATACTATGTGGTACTGACCTTCTCCATTATGTTATCTAATTGGCATTGTATTTGATCTTTATGGGCAATCGTAACCAGTACGAGTGCGCTGCGGTTTTAACCTTGGGTAAATTCAGCGGGGTACGTGGTCCCGGTCTCACAGTGATCGTCCCCATCTTTCAGACCAAAGTTCATATCAAACTCCTTTTTCAAAGTTTTTTACAATCAGTGCTGTAAAGTGACCAGGAAAAATATTGGTGTAAAATCATTGGGGAGATTAAGATATGGAATCTGCAAATTCTTCAAATAAGCTGCCTTTAGAAATAAAAGAATCATCCACTTTATATAGAACAACAATAGAAATCGGTTCAGATCGAACATGTGACTGTAAACCCAATAGTTTAAATTGTCTTAGTGGTAAAGATTGGTTAAAATCTCAGATTGGGGTCTGGCAATTTTTCTACGAGAGTCGAGATATAAGAGACAAAAGCATTCATCCAGCAACTTTCCCAATATCCTTAGCCAAAAAAGTTATTAGCGTATTTACTCACGAAGGGGAATTGGTAATTGATCCATTTGTGGGAAGTGGTACTTCTTTGGTCGCAGCACAAGATCTTAATCGAAATGCGATCGGTTTTGATCTTCAAGAAAAGTATATCGAATTATGTTCCAATAGACTCGCAGGTAATAATTTATTCAATAACGCACAACAATTAGCAATTAAAGATGATGCTTTGCATATAGAAAATTATTTAAAACCTGATAGTATAAGTTTAATTTGGACATCTCCCCCTTATGCAAATTTATTAAATCGTAAACGAAAAAATAAATCAAGGCGCGATCGGAATAATAATCAACTATACAAGGTTGAGCAGTATTCTCAAGACCCAAGAGATTTAGGAACAATGGCGCTGGAAGAATACACAAATGCGATGGGAGATATTTTTGAAAAATTATTGCCTTTGTTGCATTCAAAAGGGCATTGTGTAATTAATGTGCCTGACATGTGGTGGGAGAATGAAAGAATAACGATACATGTATCCTTGATAAATGAACTTCGTAAACGAGGGTATGAACTCCGAAACACAATTATCTGGGATAGGACTAACATTGTAAATGGAATAGGAATCTTTGGTTATCCGAGTAACTACATTACTATGGGAACCACCTTTGAGTATCTGTTAGATTTCTGGAGACCTCCTGAGCACTGATGAAAATTTATACAAAAGAAACATTGATTGAAGCCTTAATAGAAATAAAGAATTGCGGATGGATTCCCAATGCGCGTCCTGGTAATTCCGGTGGAATAGGAAATACTTTGGAAGTCCTTTTGGGAATCGACGAGAACAATTTACCGATACCCAATGCTGCCGAATGGGAGTTAAAATCTCAAAGGTCTGATACCACGTCCTTGACAACATTATTTCACATGGAGCCTTCTCCCAGAGCTTTGAGATTAGTTCCTAAGATATTGTTACCATACTATGGTTGGAAACATGAACAAGCTGGGAGTTTGTATCCGCTTAATGAAATGAGCTTCAGGCAAACAATAAGTGGTTTTGCTTATAGTGATAGAGGGTTCATCGTTAAAATTGATGATATTAATCGAAAAATAATAGTGTCCTTCGATTATAAAAAAGTAGCTCCTCATCATTTTGAGTGGTTGAATAATGTAAAACAACAAATAGGTCTTGGGGAGTTGGCTCCTCAACCTTACTGGGGTTTCGATGATTTATTCCATAAAGCTGGAACAAAATTATTAAATACATTCTATGTCCAAGCAGAAGTCTTAAAGCAAAATGGGGTGGAGTTTTATCATTACAATCGTATTTATATGTTACGAGGCTTTAGAATTGAAAATCTCGCTAAAACAATACTTGATGGAAATCTATACGTAGACTTTGATGCGCGCACACATCATAACCATGGTACAAAATTTAGATTGCGCCAAAATGCATTACCAAGCTTATATTCCGACATCACAGAAATTAAATAATCATTTCCACTCTGTTCGCATAAATAATTTTTTGGTGGGTGTTGTAATAATTGGTTTGATCTCAGGCTGTACGAATTCCTTGGGGCAGTCACAGTCTGTCAGTTCAGACTCTGCGGATCCTTCGGCAACCCTTGTTTCCAACGATTCTTCCAGTTCAAATGTGGGGGCTGTTGAGAAGCCCCTGACTTTGTGGATTTCCCCTTTTGTACCGGCTGGTATATGGCCCGTAGGATTCCTTCCGAAAACAACTCCTGATTCCCCTTTGAGCGAGGAACCTGGCACATATCAGGAAAGAGTGCGAGAATCCGATGGCGCAATTGAGGTCCTCATCCCGGCAGGAAAATTTTTGATGGGCTGTGACCAAACCCGTAATGGCGGCTTTAACTGCTTTCAGGATGAATTACCCCTACACAAGGTCTATCTCTCGGATTATTACATTGACAAGTATGAGGTGACAAACCGGCAGTATGCCTTGTGTGTTGAAGATGGAGGTTGTTCCGATCCTTATTACAAGAGCTCTTCCACCCGCGATTCCTATTATGGCAATCCTGATTATGATGATTATCCTGTCATGAGTCTGTCATGGTATGAAGCAGATACCTATTGCACTTGGGCAGGGGGCAGGCTGCCTACCGAGGCGGAGTGGGAAAAAGCAGCCCGTGGGACCACTTATCAAACTTATCCTTGGGGGGATGAAGAGACCACCTGCAAGCTGGCTAACTCTCAGGATGGAAATTTGGGCTCTCCTTGCATTGGGGATACTCTAAAAGTGGGCTCCCGCCCTGATGGCGCTTCACCTTATGGCATCATGGATATGGCTGGCAATGTTTGGGAATGGGTCAACGATTGGTATGGGAGAGATTATTATTATCACTCGGCCTATCTTAATCCACAGGGATACGGGACTGGGCTGAATAAGATAGTCAAAGGCGGGTCATGGGATTACAGTTGGGGCAGGCTGCGGATAGCCTATAACAGTGATCACGATCCCAACACCCATAATGAAAGCTTTGGTTTTCGCTGTGCCAGCTCGGTGATGCCTTAGCCTTTATTGATCGGGTGCTACCCATTTCGCATAGCGGTTGTGTTCCTGCAAGGGGTCTTTTTTGATTGTGAACGCCAGACTTTTTTCCGGAGGTCAGGTCAAACCACAGGTGACTTGTACGTTGTTTAGCTTGGGTGCAGCCGTATCTTCAATTTGCCCGATAAAAGGAGATTTTGAGGGATTCGCCATCCCCCCCAAACCCTGATCTTGGGAATCTCTTCAGAATTGAACTTTTCTTGGTTCAGTGGGCTACTTTCTCCAGATTGGTTTTCTTTTCCTCCTGTTTAAATTCTTTTTCAGAATGTTTCTGCTACGCATGAGGAGCGTACAGGTCTGTGATGGTATATATTCGGAAGCTGCGGCTCCATTATTGTCTAAACATTTGTACATATGTACCCGTCCTTTGTATTGACGCAGGTTTGCAGCCAGGTCTATAATGGTAGCAACAAGTACATAACACATGTACAAATGTACATAGTAATATGAAAAATACTCCTGATTACACCATGTTATACCGAATAGCCAAGAGCTATTATCTTGACAATATGTCCCAGCAGCAAATCGCTCGGCAGGAAAATATCTCCCGTCCGCATGTCTCCCGGCTGCTTGCTAAAGCCAGGGAATGCGGCATCGCGAATGTTACAGTGGAAATTCCGCAGGAGCTTCGCATGAGCAGCTTGCAGGAGGATCTTAAACAAAAACTGAGGATCGAAGATGTTCTCTTGGTTTATGTACCTGAGGAACACCAAAACGATAATCTGAAGGTGTCGAAGAATATTGCCACGATCGCATCCGAGCACATGGCAGAGCTTCTCAGCAAAGCCTATCATATCGGAATAGGCTGGGGATATACCGTATATCAGACCGCTCTGCTTATGCCAAACATAAAATTGAAGAACGCGGCAACTTTTATTCCCCTGGTGGGTATGTCGGATGAGAGCAATCCTTACCTGCAAAGCAATGTTATTGTCGATCGTTTCGCGGAGAAATTCGGAGCGTTAAGTTATTACACGAGCGTACCAGCCTTCTACGAAAACAGTACTACCAGGCAAAAAACCGAGTCAGACCGTTATTCCCGCTTGAAGCAACAATGGGAAAAATTGGACGCAGCAGTCATTGGTCTGGGGCCTAAATTTAAGAGCGGTAGTTTTTTAATCAGCGAAGTTTCGCCGGAATACAAGGCGTTAATTGCTGGCAGTGATGCTGTCGGGGATATCCTGGCGAATTTTTTCCGTGAAGATGGCAGTATTGTGGATTCTGTAGCCTATTATGAGCAGGTTTCCCTGCCGCTGAGGCAACTGAAAAAGATCAAGACAGTCATTTGCGTGGCTGGAGGGGAATCCAAAGTCCCCGGTATCATTGCTGCCGCGAAAAATCATTATATAAAAACGCTGATCACTGATAACAATACAGCAAAAATGATTCTGGAACGGTTAAACCAAACAAAGTGAGACAGACCAAATGATAAAACTGATCCTTCTATCGCATGGAAATCTGGCTGAAGCCATGCTGGAAAGCGCTCAAATGATTGTCGGGCACCAGGAAAATGGCGTGATAGCTTTGGGTCTTCAGCCGGGTGAAAGCCCTGAGGAACTTCAAGATGCCATCGAGGCCGCACTGAAAACTTTCGCTCCCGATGAGATTTTGGTGTTGAGTGATTTAATCTCCGGCACGCCCTTTAATGTGGCTGGATCACTGATGCAGAAATACTCATTCAGGCACATTTGCGGTTTTAACCTGGCGATGCTGCTCGAAGCGTTGATGCTCAGAGACAGCCTATCGGCTGACGCACTCTGCGAACATATCCTGAATGTTTTTCCCACATCGGTGCTGGATGTGAACGCCTTGATGAAAGAATAGGAGCGAAGTTGAGAAACATTGTATTAGCACGAATTGATGACCGCCTGATCCACGGGCAAATTGTCACTTCCTGGTGTAAGGCGACCAGTGCGAACCGGATTGTAATTGTGGATGATCCCCTTTCAAAAGACAGCTTTACACAAAGGCTGCTTAAGGCTGCTGCTCCGTCAGACATTATCGTGGATATTCTGGGGTTCGATCAAGCTGTTCAATTCTTGCAAGAAGATGACCATGGAGAAGGCAAGGTAATTCTCCTTACAAAAACCCCGAAGGTCATGGAAGACCTCATCAATCAAAATATTTTCATAAAGACAATTATTTTAGGAGGAATGGGAGCGAAAACAGGACGAAGCAAATTAAACAAGAATATTTCCGCAAGTACAGAAGAAGTTGATTGTATGAAGAGGATCATAAATGGAGGAACAGAGATTTTCTATCAACTGGTTCCGGCTGAACATCCAATCAACGTAAAGAAATTTATTTAAGGAGAGAAATGACATTAATTCAAGCTTTACTTCTCGGATTGCTTTATTATCTTGCCAATAGCCCCTGGCCCGCGGGAGGTCTTGGCAACTACGCGACCCTTTATCGTCCGATGGTATTAGGTCTTATTGTTGGAATTATCCTCGGAGATCCTGTACAGGGTACGATAATTGGTGCGACTATCAACTTGATGTACATTGGGTTTATTAGTGTAGGCGGTTCAATGCCGGCTGATATGTCTCTGGCTGGTATTCTGGGAACTGCCCTGGCAATATCAGGTGGTCTTGAAACCAATGCCGCTTTAGCAATCGCCGTTCCCCTGGGTTTGCTTGGCTCACTCGTTTGGGTTGGCCGCCTCACCTTTGATTCAGTCTTCGTTCGTTTAGCAGAAAAATACATTGATGAAGGCAAACCTGAAAAAGTCTGGATTGCCAATGTGCTGCTCCCACAACTATTCCTGTTCCTTATCACCGCAGTGCCCTGCTTCCTGGCAGCTTACTTTGGGGCTGGGTACATCGCAACTGCTATAACAAATCTTGGCGGTAATTTCCTGAGAATTTTGGGTGTGATTGGCGGAATGCTCCCGGCTGTTGGTATAGGATTGATGTTGGTGGCAATTTTTAAGGGCGAAGCTAAAGTATTCTTCTTCCTTGGTTTTCTTGCCTCAGCTTTCCTTGGTCTGAAGACCCTGCCTCTTGGTCTGATATTCCTCTGTATTTCCATTATTTATGTTACGCTGAAAGAAGGAAATACCACTAAAGCGGAAGAAGTGGTGGAAGCTGCTCCGGAGGGAAATAAAATAGAAGGCAACAAACTGTTGGAACCCAAGGACCTCCGCAGTGCCTGGTGGAAGTGGATGTATTATTTCCAGTCTTGTTACAACTATGAACGCATGCAGGGTGTAGGCTTTTTACATGCAATGACCCCCATAATCAAGAAGCTCTATAAGGATGATCCTGAGGGCGAGAAACAAGCCATGACCCGCCATGTTGAATTCTTCAACACTGAAAACGCAACAGGTTCTGCTGTAATCGGTCTGGTCGCGGCAATGGAAGAACAAAAGAAACTTGGTGCGGATTTGGATGATGACGCGTTCACATCCATTAAGACTGGTTTGATGGGACCATTGGCTGGCATTGGCGATACGATCTGGCAGGGTGTGGTTATCCCCTTAATGGTTGTTATGTTCCTTGGTCTTGCCAAGGAGGGCAACGTAGCCGCGCCTATCATCTACTCGGTATTGTTCTTCATCCTGTATTATGCTTATGGATATTGGCTGCTCAAACTTGGTTATAACAAAGGCAAAGAAGCCATCCTGAACCTGATGGAAAACAAGACCATCAACAAGGTCATTACCGGAGCGGGCATCCTCGGATGCGCCGTGATGGGCGGACTTGTTTCGCAATATGTTTCGCTCAAAACTGCCATCGATATTCCGCTGGCGGATGGGACTTCATTCTCATTGCAAACCAACTTGTTTGACGCGCTGGTTCCCGGTCTGCTGCCTCTTTGTCTGACGTTGGGCTGCTATGCCCTGCTGAAAAAAGGCTGGACAGCCCAGAAGGTAATTCTTCTGGTGGTCGTGATCGGCGTTGTAGGCGGTTTGGTTGGAGTTTTATAATCTATTGCTGGCAGGGGGGCAGGTTCAACCTGCCCCCCTGCCTTTGACGAATTCACTGATTGAGGCAAGCTGAATGACTGAAAAGATGAATGCTGTGGCTGTTGTCGGGGAGAAGCGGGTTGAGGTTATCCGCATTGACAAGCCCACTCCCAAACCGAATGAAGTGTTGGTACATATAAAGGCTTGCGGGCTTTGCACCTGGGAACAACGTGTGTTTACCGGCGAAAAGAAAGTGCCCTTTCCTATGGTCGGCGGACACGAGGTCTCGGGCGAGATATGCGAACTCGGTTCAGACGTGGACAAGGAAAAGTACAAAATTGGTGCAAAAGTAACTCCACGGGTAGTGAAAAGCTGCCACAGTTGCTATTACTGCCGAAATGGTCAGGAAGATTTATGCGTTGAGTTGAACACTTTTCGGATGAACGGACCAGAAGTGTACGGCATGGGAGGGCTTGCTGAGTACATGGCGATCGACCGTTCCGCCATCTGGGTGTACGGAGATGAATTTTCATTTGAAACGCTTACCATGACCGAACCGGTTGCCTGTGTTTTGAACAGCATGGAGAAGGGCAAAGTGCAGATGGGGGACGATGTGGTGATCATTGGTGGGGGAGTGATGGGTTTATTACATATACTCTGCGCGAGACTTTCGGGAGCGCGCACGATCCTGAGCGAACCTGATGAAAGCAGAAGGTCAATTGCCAAAGAAATGGGATGCGATGTAGTGATTAACCCGCTGGAGACAGATCTGCAAGCGGAAGTCCGGAAACTGACAGATGGACGCGGAGCGGATGTGGTTTTCAATACAACTGCGATTTCAAGCATCGCGCAGCAGGCTATCAGCATCACAGGCAATGCCGGCCGGTGCGTGATGTACAGTTCACAACACCCGGACAGCCCGATCAGCGTCAGCCCTAACTGGCTGCACAGTTCCGAAGCCGTGGTGACTGGGGCGGTAAATCCCAGCGTTGGGTCTTTTGATCGGGCGGTGAAGCTCATCTCCAAGGGTTTGCTTGACCCAAGACGCCTGATCTCAGGCGTGCGGGACTACCATCAGGCATCGAAGGCATTCGTAGAGGCGATCAAACCGGATACTTTCCGATATATTGTCAGTTTCTAAAAAAACAGACAGACTTCAGACCTATTTCCAACCCGAAGTTTTATTTTATTAGGCAGAAAGTAAATAAAGCATAAACACACCTGATTCTGAGGAAAAGGGTGTGGTTTAGTTGCGGTTAATTGCTTCGAGCAATGGTTGTGCTTGAGAAGTGCGGCAAAATGCCTCTGAGTTATGCCATGCCGGCACTGCCAAACAGGAGGATTTTTTTCAGGGCTTCTGCGCGCACTGCAGCAGAAATTGCTGTGGAGATATCGTAGAGTCCAGTTTTCCCTGCAAAGTCGGTCTGTCTAAGGCAAGCCATCGAGGCAAGCAACAGGTCAGTGTAGATATTGATCTTGGTGATACCGCACTGTATCAGGTCACGGAAGTCGTCATCTGAAAGACCAGAACCGCCATGAAGTACCAAAGGGATATTATCTGCAGCTTGTTTTATTTTGCCACAGGTATCCAGGCTCAGGACGGGTTTACTTTTGTAGACGCCATGAACGGTTCCAATAGCCACAGCCAGGGCATCTACTTGGGTGCGGCTGGCAAAGATCGCGGCTTCGTTGACATCGGTGTAGATAGGCGTGTCAGTCTTGTACATACCATCATTTCCGGACACATGACCCAATTCAGCTTCCACCGAGATGTCTTTGGGGTGGCACAGTGCAACAATATCCTGGGTGGAGGCGATGTTTTCTTCAAATGGGGCAGTGGAGGCATCAATCATGACAGAAGTGAAGCCGCAGGCAACTGCCCGCTCAATGACGGGTTTATTTGTGGCATGGTCCAGATGAATACAGACTGGGACGAATGAATCCTTTGCCAATTGGACAAGCAGGGCAGCGAAAGCTTCCATCGGAATCAAACTGTCGAAGGCTTCGACATAAGCCAGGATTACCGGTGAATTAGCTTCTTCAGCCGCTTGGATTACTCCGGCTGCCAGCTCGCAGTTATAAACATCAAAAGCACCTACCGCGAAGTGTTTTTGAGTGGCTTTCTGCATCAATTGTGATAGATTTACAAGCGACATGGTCACACCCTCCAGCTAGATTACAAAAAAATTATTTTAATGATCAGATCGAGCCTAATCTCTCAAAATCTTATCACACGGTACGTAATTTATTGTGGCACAAATGTACAGGATGTTAACGAATTTTACTCTGCTGTCATTATTGTCCCTACTGCGTTCTGACACGCTCTGCATTGGTGCACTGGTTAGCCCGGGTGCAGCCGTATCTTCAATTTGCCCAATAAAAGGAGATTTTGAGGGATTCGCCATTCCCCCCAAACCCTGATCTTGGGAATCTTTTCAGAATCGAACCCCTTATTGGTTCAGGGAACCATTCTAACCCTAAGCTTTCCATGGGTTTTCACGAACTCCCCTGGCAGAGTCTGGAAAATGCCTGAAGGTTGTCGACGGCACGATTTTAAATCAATTTTTTTATAGAGCTGAAATTGGAAATAAAGGAATGTTGCCGCTGGGGGAATGATATGCTTTCCCTTATCGCTCTAACCATCTTCATTCATAGCCAAGAAAAAGGGTGTCCCCCTTACTTTTGGGACAGCCCTTTCTTGACACAGAATTTGGAAAGATTTACTCGGGCGACCAGCTACCGGGGAGAGTACTATTTCTAATGTAATCGCTGGAGGAAATTTCCTCCAGCGATTACAAAACCCAGTTGAATTACCGTTTTGGTGTTAAGGCTCGATGGTCTGATCTGGAGACCAGGTAGTGCTTGTAGGTTGGCCAGGGAGCTTGATGATTGGATCTGAAAAGCGGATAGTTAGATTACCGGATGGTAATGGCGAGGTGAAAAATACAAAGGCGTCCAGACAATCTTTTCCGCAGGAGACCTCACCGCTATAGTCTGAATCCATGCCATTGATCTGGATGTTTACGCGATCCCATTTCGGGTCTCTGTCCGTGTGGAACAAGTACTGCCCCCTTCCGCTTACCTCAATATAAGTAATGGTGAGAGGCACACTGCCGATGTTGAGGGTTTGATTGACTTCCCAGCGATCCCCTGGCTTGGGTGTTGGACCCACGTTCAGAATAAGTTCGGTAAACGCCTCCGGTTCTGGCCGGGTCATTGGCTGAATATCAGAAGACAGTGCCAGCGGGTAATTCAGACCCTGGGTGGAAAACTCAACAGCAAATACACCTACGAACAATTCACCATTTTCATCCCAACGGCGATTTTCCTCGTCCATAAGATCGTTGATTTCCTCCGGTATCCTGGTTTCTACCACCTTGCCGGTTGCGTCTGTGACAGTTATTTCACCAATGTCCGAATCTGCGCTGCCAAAAGGCGTGTGTTCATCAAATGGCGTTCTTGGGACTCCATAAACCAAAATATAAGCATCTGGTTTTTGGATGACCTTGAGCACCTTAATTTCATAGCGGTTTTCAGGCGTGATTGTTTTTTCTGTGGCTTGGGTTGAGGGTACTTCGCTGGATGCTATTACAAGAGATGACGCAGAATCTGTTTCTTCAGCGCCTTCAAGTGTCTGTTGTGGAGCAAGCAGGTCCTCGACTGCCTCATCCGGCTGTCCCGAATCGAAGACTGGCATTACGATCAACTCTTCAGGCGCAGGTTTAAAAGTGAGTACGAACTGCCAGTTTTCAGGCGCTTTCCCAGGGGCGGTGCCTAACAAGCAAGGCATCACTAAGGAAGCCTCATTGATGTTGGCAGGAAGACCGTCGCGGAATCCAAGCTCTTCAGCCCGGGTTCCATCAGGCAAGGGCTGAAAGCCTGCGGTGGCGCCTTCCAAACGGGAACCGTCCGGAAGAAGGAGGTAGGCTTGCTGGTTGCATTCCGGATCGGTGATATTTGCAGGCCGGGTGGCATCGGACAGGTTGGAGGTATTGAAATTAATCATGACCTTGTCTGTGCTCACGAAGGCTTCATTGATGGTGATGGTCACCTCATCTTTGGTTTGGGTTACAGGTTCAGCGAGGACTCGGAATGGAGAGCTCGTGTCTACAATCCCAACACCCGGTACAAAACCCAGCCAGGATTGCATCTGTGCCAGAACTTTTTGAGGTCCAATGCTCATTACCAGGACGACCACAAGGAGAAGCGGGACGAAGGCATAAGCCCAGCCGAAACTTGATGCCTTGCGTGTGGGCTGGTTGAGCTCGGCTTTACGGATACTCAAGTCGCGTTCCAAGCCTTCTGAGAAGGCAGGGTCCATCGGCGAGAGATGATAAGTATTGCGGACTTTCTTTTCGAAGGGGGTAAAGTTATTCATTTTTCACTCCACCTGGGCTTGCAGGCGCTCCAGGAGCCGGTAATAAGATTTTTTGATGCGGTGTTCAGGTTGACGGAGGATCGTTGCGATTTCATTAAAAGGCAATTCAGCGATCAAACGGAGCCTTAAGTATTCCTGTTCGATGGGTTTGAGACCAGTGATCAAGCGTTCCAACTCAATCAGGCGATCCTGCTCGAGGTTGTTGTCATACCTCTTGAGAACCAGCGATTGATCCAATTCTTCGTTGTAGTTTTGGTTTGGATGCCTGCGAGTTCGCCGAAAGTAGTCCATGGCTTTATTGCGGGCGATCGTGAAAAGCCAGGGAGTAAGTTTGGAGGGGTCGCGTAGCCGATGCCGAGTTTCCAAGGCGGTAATGAAGGTCTCAGAAGTGAGATCTTCCGCATCGGCGATGTTTTGCACCCGGCTGTACAAATAATAATAGACTGAGCTGACATGCCTTCGGTAGAGCTCAGAAAAGTCATCGCTTGTATCTGCTGAGAGCCTATCCGGGTTCAAGGCTGTAAGTGTTTCATCTTTTCTTGAGGGTATTGTGGCTGTTTTTTCCATGCATTTTCCTTTGACGGATGTTTGATAATTGTAGCTACGCAAGTAAGACGCTGACAAGCCTCTGATTGGGACAAATCTGATCAGCATGAGAAAACCGGAAAGCATGCTGAATCATAGAGCAACTTCAAATTTGGTGTGATTCCCCCTTGACTTAAAGTTTGGGATGCATATAATAGGCGTTTGTGCGTTTAGCACTGTACTTTGAAAAAAGAACAGACCTAAAATTTGATTGAAATTTAGTCAGATTCACCCTTGACAAAGCGATTGGATTGGTCTATACTAATCGTTCCAAGGTAGCACCTTGGTGATCTTGCCTTCTGGCAGATCGTTGAAAAAAGAATAGCATGGGATAGAGAGCACAATTCAGGATGATGCAGAGCCCGTTGCCGGCGAGCAAGTGAAGCCGGCGCTTTCGTCTGTAAAGGGCAAAGCAGGTCTTGACAGGCCAAAACAAGTTCGGTAGAATCCTGCTCTCATGAAGTCAGAACCTTAACAACTGAAAAGTGATAGGAAGAAAGTAAAAAATAAATAGGTAAGAAAATTCAAGCCTCGTTAATTGTTTTTCCGTGAAAACGAAACACCGAAAGGTGATAAATTTTTAGCGGAGAGTTTGATCCTGGCTCAGGATGAACGTTGGCGGTGTGCCTAATACATGCAAGTCGAACGGAGATTGTAGCAATACTGTCTCAGTGGCGAACGGGTGAGTAACGCGTGGGTGACCTGCCCCGAAGTGTGGAATAACAGTTCGAAAGAGCTGCTAATACCGCATAATATCATAGAGATTAGAACCTTTTTGATTAAAGGATTTATTCGCTTCGGGAGGGGCCTGCGTCCCATCAGCTAGTTGGTAAGGTAATGGCTTACCAAGGCTATGACGGGTAGGGGACCTGAGAGGGTGGCCCCCCACAATGGAACTGAAACACGGTCCATACACCTACGGGTGGCAGCAGTAGGGAATATTAGTAATGGGCGAAAGCCTGAACTAGCAACACCGCGTGTGCGAAGAAGGCCTTCGGGTTGTAAAGCACTTTTTGAGAGGATGAGGAAGGACGGTACTCTCAGAATAAGTCTCGGCTAACTACGTGCCAGCAGCCGCGGTAACACGTAGGAGGCGAACGTTATCCGGATTTATTGGGCGTAAAGCGCGTGTAGGTGGTTTGGTAAGTAGAGCGTGAAAGCTCCTGGCTCAACTGGGAGAGGTCGTTCTAAACTGCCAGACTAGAGGATGGTAGAGGGAGGTGGAATTCCGGGTGTAGCGGTGGAATGCGCAGATATCCGGAGGAACACCAGTGGCGAAAGCGGCCTCCTGGACCACTCCTGACACTCAGACGCGAAAGCTAGGGTAGCAAACGGGATTAGAGACCCCGGTAGTCCTAGCCATAAACGATGTAGACTTGGCGTCGGTGGTTTAATCACCATCGGTGTCGAAGCTAACGCGATAAGTCTACCGCCTGGGGACTACGGCCGCAAGGTTAAAACTCAAAGGAATTGACGGGTCCCCGCACAAGCAGCGGAGCGTGTGGTTTAATTCGTTGCTACACGAAGAACCTTACCTGGGTTTGACATAGCAGTGGTAGGGAAGAGAAATCGGACCGACCCTTCGGGGAGCTGTTACAGGTGTTGCATGGCTGTCGTCAGCTCGTGTCGTGAGATGTTCGGTTAAGTCCGCTAACGAGCGCAACCCTCGCTGTGTGTTACAAGTGTCACACGGTACTGCCGGTATTAAGTCGGAGGAAGGTGGGGATGACGTCAAGTCAGCATGACCTTTATATCCAGGGCTACACACACGCTACAATGGTCAGTACAATAGGTTGCCAAGCCGCGAGGCGGAGCCAATCCTAAAAAGCTGGCCTCAGTTCAGATTGCAGTCTGCAACTCGACTGCATGAAGTTGGAGTTGCTAGTAACCGCAGGTCAGCTATACTGCGGTGAATACGTTCCCGGGGATTGTACACACCGCCCGTCAAGTCATGGGAGCTGGCAACACCTGAAGCCGGTATCCTAACCCGTAAGGGAGGGAGCTGTCAAAGGTGGGGTTGGTGACTGGGACTAAGTCGTAACAAGGTAGGTGTACCGGAAGGTGCGCCTGGATCACCTCCTTTCTATGGAGATCCAAGCCATTGCCTGAGGGCAAGGGCTTTACTCTGTACAAAAAAATACCTAATAAATTAGGGAATCGCTCTGATACGGTGAAACACAGAGCGTACGTTGGCAAGGTAAAGAAATAATTACCACGATCTTCCTGTCACTTTTGAGTTGTCAAGGCTGACTCATGGGCCTTTAGCTCAGTTGGTTAGAGCGTGCCTCTGATAAGGGCAAGGTCTCAGGTTCGAGCCCTGAAAGGCCCACTCTTTCAAAAGAGCTTGGGGATGTAGCTTAGTCGGGAGAGCGCCTCCTTTGCAAGGAGGAGGTCAGGGGTTCGAGTCCCCTCATCTCCACCTGAAACTTAGGAGGGAAGGGGCGGTTGCCTGGGGATGGATGGATCTAAAAGGTTGGATCTGTCCATCGCCTGACAACAGGTGAAGAGTGACCGCACATTAATAACTGAATAACATTTGTAGGCCGTATCGACATGTTTTTAGCGATGAAAATGTGTCATACGAATTAGTAAATAACGAATGCTTGAAAAAGCATCGATTTCTCCGCATCACGTGGAGAAGCTACTAAGAGCTTACGGTGAATGCCTTGGCGTCAAATGCCGATGAAGGACGTGGGACACTGCGATAAGCCTCGGGAAGCTGTGAACAAGCGATATATCCGGGGATGTCCGAATAGGGAAACCTGCTGGTGCGAACCACCAGCATCATATGATGAATACATAGTCATATGAAGGGAACCTGGGGAACTGAAACATCTAAGTACCCAGAGGAAAAGAGACCATTCTCCAAGTAGTGGCGAGCGAACGGGGAACAGCCCAAACCGAGCCAGCTTGCTGGTTCGGGGTTGTAGGGTCCAATAGATGAGAGTTACAAAGTGAGACGTTAGCAGAATTGGTGTGGGAAAGCCAACCATAGAAGGTGACAGTCCTGTACGCGAAAATGTCGAACCTCTCTTTGGATACCTGAGTACTACCGGGCACGCTAATCCGGTAGGAAACTGGGGAGTCCACTCTCCAAGGCTAAATACGTTTGACGACCGATAGTGAACAAGTACCGTGAGGGAAAGGTGAAAAGTACCCCTGTTAGGGGAGTGAAAAGAACCTGAAACCGTAAGCTTACAAACAGTCGAAGGGCTAATGGCGGGTTGGTGCTATAGCGAAAGCTTGTGCGCACCGCTATGCCTGACGGCGTGCCTTTTGGAGAATGAGTCTGCGAGTTAATTTTTGTGGCAAGGTTAAGGGAGTTACACCCGAAGCCGCAGCGAAAGCGAGTCTGAATAGGGCGTGCAGTCGCAAGAATTAGACACGAAACCAGGTGAGCTAACCATGGTCAGGTTGAAGCGAGTATAAGAGCTCGTGGAGGACCGAACCTACTAATATTGCAAAATTAGGGGATGAACTGTGGTTAGAGGTGATATGCCAAACGAACTTGGAGATAGCTTGTTCTCCCCGAAATAGCTTTAGGGCTAGCGTTATGTGTTTAGTAACGGAGGTAGAGCACTGAATGGGCTAGGGGGCTTATTGCTTACCGAACCTAATCAAACTCCGAATGCCGTTACTCCAAGCATAGCAGTCGGACTCCGGGAGATGAGTTTCGGGGGCGAAAGGGAAAGAGCCCAGATCATCGGCTAAGGTCCCCAAATTTAAGCTAAGTGGGAAACGATGTGAGGTTACTGAAACAACCAGGAGGTTGGCTTAGAAGCAGCCACCCTTTAAAAAGTGCGTAACAGCTTACTGGTCGAGTGATCTTGCGCGGAAAATATAACGGGGCTAAGCTTAATACCGAAGCCATGGACTCGTGCAGCAATGCACGTTTGGTAGGGGAGCGTTCTGTCAGCTGGGAAGGTCGACCGTGAGGACGGCTGGAGCGGACAGAAGTGAGAATGCAGACATGAGTAGCGTAAAACACGTGAGAACCGTGTTCGCCGTATATCTAAGGTTTCCGACGCCAGGTCAATCCGCGTCGGGTTAGTCAGGGCCTTAGCTGAGGCCGAAAGGCGTAAGCGATGGATACCCGGTCAACATTCCGGGACCACTTAAGATGAGTGATGGAGGGACGCAACGAGGTAGACCAGCCTGTGATTGGTTGTACAGGTGCGTCTTATGTCAGCCGATGAGGACTGTAGGTAAATCCGCAGACTGAGGTGAGATAAGGCGACGTGCCCCTGAGGTGGAAGTGAGTTGAGCCTTGTTGCCAAGAAAAGCTTCTAAACGTTGAATCTTAAGTGCCTGTACCGCAAACCGACACTGGTAGATGGGTAGAATATACCAAGGCGAACGGGAGAACCCTCGTTAAGGAATTAGGCAAATTAGCCTCGTAACTTCGGGATAAGAGGTGCCTTCTGGCGTGAATGTATAATGAGCGCTGGGAGGTCGCAGTGAAATGGTTCTAGGGACTGGTTAACAAAACCACAGGTCTCTGCAAAGCCGCAAGGCGATGTATAGGGGCTGACACCTGCCCAGTGCCGGAAGGTTAAAGGGAGAGGTTAGCGTAAGCGAAGCTTTGAACTGAAGCCCCGGTGAACGGCGGCCGTAACTATAACGGTCCTAAGGTAGCGAAATTCCTTGTCGGGTAAGTTCCGACCCGCACGAATGGTGTAACAACTAGAACTCTGTCTCGACGAGGGACCCGGCGAAATTGAAATGGCTGTGAAGATGCGGCCTACCCGCAGTAGGACAAAAAGACCCCGTGGAGCTTTACTGCAGCTTGGCATTGAGTTTGGATCTCATCTGTGTAGGATAGGTGGGAGGCTATGAAACTAGGGCGCTAGCCTTGGTGGAGCCATCAGTGAAATACCACCCTGATGATATCTAGACCCTAACCCCATTCCGTGATCCGGATGGGGGACCGTGCCAGGTGGGCAGTTTGACTGGGGCGGTCGCCTCCTAAAGAGTAACGGAGGCGCCCAAAGGTTCCCTCAGGCTGAATGGAAACCAGCCAGAGAGTGTAAAGGCATAAGGGAGCTTGACTGCAAGGCCAACGCGCCGAGCAGAGACGAAAGTCGGGCTTAGTGATCCCACGGTTCCGTGTGGAAGGGCCGTGGCTCATCGGATAAAAGCTACCCCGGGGATAACAGGCTAGTCAGGTCCAAGAGTCCATATCGACGACCTGGCTCGGCACCTCGATGTCGGCTCATCGCATCCTGGGGCTGGATAAGGTCCCAAGGGTCGGGCTGTTCGCCCGTTAAAGCGGTACGCGAGCTGGGTTCAGACCGTCGTGAGACAGGTCGGTCTCTATCCACTGTGGGCGTAAGAGATTTGAGAGGAGCTGCTCCTAGTACGAGAGGACCGGAGTGGACAGACCTCTGGTGTGCCAGCTGTCGTGCCAACGGCATTGCTGGGTAGCTACGTCTGGCAGAGATAACCGCTGAAAGCATCTAAGTGGGAAACTCGCCTCAAGATTAGATCTCTATATTCCCGTCAAGGGAGTAAGATCGCAGGTAGACAACCTGCTTAATAGGCAGTATGTGTAAGCGCAGCAATGCGTTGAGCTAAACTGTACTAATGATCGAGTGCTTCCAACGTGATGTGGAGAACTCGGTGCTTTTTCAAAATTATGCTTACAAATGTTATTCAGATGAATATAGAAAAATGTCTCTTGGTGATTGGAGCGGCGAGGGTACACCCGGTAACATCTCGAACCCGGAAGTTAAGGTCGCCAGCGCTGATGGTACTTGGGGGGTAGCCCCCTGGGAGAGTAGGTCATTGCCAAGAGACTTTTCATTTAATATGCCGCTGTTTCAGTGGCTTTTTCATTTAAATTCTTGTTTCGTCGTTGCGAGTGCCGTCAGGCGCGCGGCAATCTTTTTTGTCGCTTGGTCAGGAGACCTTAGCGATGAAAGGAATGAAAGTAACGTTGATATCTTACCTCTATAAACCTATTATTTGTAGATATCCGCTAACTGTTCAAAGCCTTATAAAGCGCTGCGATTCCAGTTGCCCAGTTTTTGATCTCTTTTTCAGCAGTTTCCTGGTCTACTTCGTGATCTTCAGTTTGATGAGCGATGAAGTTATTCCGGAAATTGCGGATATGCTCCACGCGGTCAGGAAGTTGACTGTTCTTGAAACGGTCGAACTTAACCTCCACCAACCTAATAATATTATTTTCGCCTCTGCTCATGGGATTTCGCCCCAGGTCCATGCAGGAACTTAATATCCCTATAGGCATGATAGGGTTTGAAAAGACCAGTAATTTTTTCAAACTGGCCGCTTGTTTTCTTAACCAATCCGCTTCAGATTGCGTGTAATATCGTTCATCAACATTAAAGAACCGGTCACGCAATTCTTTTTCAACAGGGATGTCTTCTTTTAGGAGGCTGTTCATCAGATTAATTGCAGCCCGATCTACTGCCTTCATCAAAGGTTGAAAACAAGCGGAGAAGGACTGCGGCTTTGTTTTCAGAAAAGCAAACAGGTCAGTGGCGCTGGTTATTGATTCCTGGTACAGCTCGGGCAGAAGCTCAAAGTCTTCGTCACTGATAAACAATTGGCGGTGATTCTGCTTTTCTTCCTCAGTAGTCACATAGAAAGGCAGTCCAGGTTGTTGAGACTGAGCATCAGCGATCAGTCTTTGCAGTTCCGGACCACAGGTGCTTGCAAGGGATTTCAACGTCGTATCGTTAAAGCGTTTGAAGAGAGCTTCGGGCACAAAGAGATATTCCCATGCCGGTCTGTTCTCACTGGCGGACTTACACCATGCCACAGCCGCACGGGCTTTAGCCGCGACTTCCTGTTCCATTTCGCCTTTGGTTTCAACCAGGTAATACTTGCCACTTTGCACTCGAACGATGAAATCCGGTGTGTAAAAAGCCCGGCGATGGTTGGAAGCTTCATAATCAATGCGTAAACACTGCGGACCAGCGTTTTTCGCAAAAGCCACCACGTCATCAGCAAGGTCAACAAATGTCGCGAAAGTAAATTCGAGGTTGCGGTTGCACGGAACGAGATTAAACAAGGTCCGTTCAGCGCTAATGACCTGATTCCTTTCTGACGATGTGACCTGGAATGGTTTCCAGTTGGTCAGTGAATAAGGCGCTCCCTGGGGAACGCGCTGTTGTTCGATTTTGTTTTTCTGATTTATCAGGGGAACAAAGGTAGCACGGATGTACTCTCTGACATCCATATTGCCAAGCCTGGCAACCAATCGCGGGTCGGTCAGGTTCAGTTTCTGACCAAACAAGTCCTGTGTGATGTAGCGCTCAATCAATGGTGCCAAAATGCGGTGCGAGCCGCTGATCTTGCAGGTGGTTTCAAGTTCCTTGACAAAGTAACTGATAGCGCCAAAGCCATTTTTCAGCAGAGGGACCTCAAGCTTCATTCGCTCAACCACTTCGTTAGTAATCATTGCCCGACCTTCATAGTCAATGCTTACGTCGCGTGGGGTGCCAAGGTCCAACTTTTTCTGCTGACTGGCGATGGCTTTGATTTCATCATCCGTTATTTCTTCAATTCGGGAAACAATTCTCAAGGAATCTGACAGGGTAGGCAAAAGGATATCCAATGCTTCCCAGTCTTTTTTCGGGTCAGGGAAAATGCTGACGGTGGTTCGTGGAACAGTGGTGACATCCACGTCCTCAATGGGCAGACCTTCCTGAGCGAGTTCATCCCTATAAAGGCGGGTGAAGGCAGTGTGCTCAACCACAGTCACCATCTCCAGAGCTTGCCCCGGCAGCGTGATACGGCGCAAGCCCCTGCCCAGAGTTTGCTCCGGCAGGATATTCGCTTTCGAGCTGTAGGGTCGCAGCGGGATAATCGTGGTTACGTTCCTCACATCCCACCCTTCACGCAGCATGAGCACCGACACGATGCAAAGATAAGGGCTGGTGTTGTTGTCCAACTCACGGGAAAGCTGTCGTAAGGCACGCAAGTCTTCATCGCTGATGTCTTTTTCACTTTCCACAAATTCAACGACTTCATTTGCGCCTTTGCCTATACGCTTTACTTTACCTTTAAGGTTTGTGTGCAAGTTGATCGTCTTGCCATTCAATTCTTCAAAGGCGCTATCTGTGTTCAGGCGATAGGTAATCTGGTCAGCCTCCTCGGTGCTGTTGCACATGACAAAAAGCAGGGCTTTCTTGCCGCTTGGCTCCCATTCCTCTTTGGACTTTTTCCACCGGGCATAACCCAGGCGCAGGTGTTCCTCGTAGCGGTAAGCGGCATTGTCATCTGCTCTTTCCTTGATGTTCCCGACATGTCCAATAATCGGCACTTTAACAATTCCAGCGTCGACTGCTTCTCCAAGAGGTGAGTCGGTGACGATGTGCTTGAACAAATTCCCGTGGTTGTCCTTTGGTGTGGCAGAAAAATCAAGCTGAGCGGCTAAACCAAAGCCGTTGCGCTCTTTCATCTTTTCATCAAGCGCCTTGAGCACTTCATTCCAGGCGGAGTCAGGATCCCAAACGTGATGGGCTTCATCATTAATAACCATTAAGTTGGGGTGAGAAGTCACCCGTGTCCGCAAAACTTCAGATGTATCCAGGGCTGAAGCCCGCGAAACAGAAGGGCCTGCCCAATCGTAGGTTTCTGCCTCTCGGGTGCGGCCCTGTTTGCCGTTAAAAAGTCGGTGAATGTTGGTAAGGTATAGGGTGCCGCCAGTGGCAGCCCCGCTTGCTTCATCCTGCAGGACCACTGATAGGTTCCAGTCGCCTTTCCACGCAGAAGGAATCAGCGGATCCTTGTCAAAAATGCGTCCATCTCCAAAATCTTCTTTCAATCGCTCGAAGACAGTCAGGTTGGGGGCTATAACCAGGAAGTTTTTTGCCATTGGGCTGTCGGATTCACGCAAAGCATGGAAGTAAGACCAAACAATGGCAAGGCTCATGACCTTGGTTTTGCCGCTGCCGGTTGCCATCCTGAAAGCATAGCGCGGCCACAGGTCTTCGTCCGGAGTTACTCCTTTTCCCTCGAGATCTCCTTCAAATTCTGCTTTTAAGGCCGAGAGCGAGCGAATTCCGCGGATTTCTATCAGGTAGATCAGGGTTTCGATGGCTTCCCGCTGGCAAAAATAGTAATTGAACTGGAGGGGTTCCCCGGAAGCAGACTCGAAAACATGGTCGGTATAAAACCAGTGATACAACAATTCCCGGCTGGTCTCAGAAGCTCCAACGTAATCTCCCTGGCGCCAATCATCCAGCGCGTGACGCAGACTATTTACGATTGGAATGGAGCTTGGGCGCCTGCCTTTGCTGACGACCGCATGCTCACCCGGTTTGCTGGCAGCTTTGCGGTGATAATTCGGCTCATCGGCTGGACCAAAAAGCGGCTTCAGCGCTTCAACATTTATAGAATTATCGTTCATAAGTTCCCCTTTATATCTTGATTGGCACCGTAATTGATGTGTCGGCTCCGAATACGTCCACCACTTTTACACAAGCGGTATAGTTTCCCGGTTGGTCGTAGCTGTAAGCCTGGTTAGAGACCGTCGGCAAACTTCGGTCCCGCCGGGTGCGGAAAGCCTGCCAGTGGTGGTTGAAAGGTTGATCGGGCTGGTAGTTGAAGTCGATCGCCCAGAAATCGATAAAGTCAAAACCAGAGTGAATTGCCCGTTCCTGTAAAGCAGTCAGTTCTTTTTCGGGGACTTCGGTCAGGGAGGGCAAAAAAGAGGTCAACTTAATGTCCACAGTCCGCTTGGAACCTTCTGTCCGATACACTGGCTCCGCCTGGAGGCTGGCGACTTCAAAGAATGGGGGTGGGTCTTTGCGGTTGCGCTCCATGATTTCACGGGGGATGCGGATCAGTTTGATCTTGACCCCAAGTTCTTTTTCCAGGTCATCGCAAACCATGGGCAGGTCCATCTCAAACTCCCATGCCAGGCAGTTGAGCTCCCGGGCGCCGATGCTTTGGGCAGCCAGGGCGACCTGACGCACTTCAGACCTGCCGAAGATGGTATCGATACCGGCGACATGCACATATGCAGGACCTTTGCGCGCGTGCAGTAAGGGATTGGGGCTGTTAAAAAGCGGTTCAACCCGGTAGAACTCCAACACCACCTGGCGGTGTTCCTCATCCGCGCCTTTCAGAGATTCTTTCTGCCACCACTGCCTTTCGTACCGCCCCAGGTTGTAAACGTCAAAGGAGCGGTAGGGCTGATGTTTTTCGTGAAGGCTGCGCTGCACTTCGATCAGGCGTTTACGGGAAGTGTGGATGGCAAAGCGCCCCAGATCTGCCATGATCCAGCGCCTGCCCAGTTTTTCTGCAACCGCACCGGTTGTGCCGGAGCCGCAGAAGAAGTCCGCCACCAGGTCGCCTTCATTGGAGGATGCTTTGATGATACGTTCTATTAGTGCCTCCGGTTTTTGGGTTGGGTAGCCTATTCTTTCTTCTTTGTCTTTAGGGTCTACTGCTTTTATTTCCCAAACTGAATCTACAGTATTGCCTTCAAGTCGTAGTAAAATATCGTTGGGGCCGGGCTTTCGATGATTTTCCTTAATAAATCTTCTAACATACCCTATAAACCTTGAATCTTGAACAGGGTAATTAGCGCCTGTTATTTCATTATTCTCGTTAAGGTATCTGTTCCATCTTGTATAATCTATTGTTTTTGTCGGATCATCTTCCTTCAATAATCGAAATGTAGAAGTATTTGATTTTGAATAAAAAAAAATGGTGTCGTGTTTTCTTGGAAAATATGATTTAACTTGACCTTGATATGTTTGATAATGCCAAACAATCTCATTCTTAAAGTACTCTTGTCCAAAAATCTCATCTAACATCAAACGAAAATAATTATTTACTCTGTGATCACAATGTAGAAAAAAACTTCCGTTTGCATTTAATAATTCTTTTATAATTAGCAATCTCTCATACATCGTTTGGAGGTAAGAATCAGTTCCTAGACCCCACATGTCTCTATACGCTACCATTTCCAGAGTAGACTGTTCCTTTTTTACTTCGAAATCTTCATCTCCAATAGATATGTCCATCGTGAAATCTGCGCCGACATCAAAGGGAGGATCGATGTAAATCAAGTCAATCTGACCTTTAAAATCCTTGAGCAGCGAGGCCATGGCCAGCTTGTTGTCGCCCCAAATCAGACGGTTGCGGAAGTCATCGCGGTGGCTCTTTTGCGGTTCAAAGAGCAGCCCCTGCACCTCAGCGCGGGAACGCGGTTCATCGATCGTCTCGATTTTCTGTAAAGGGAAAGCCGAGCCGGCAATATCCACCTCGCGGCGGTTGCCGTACTCGTCATACTTCCCTTCCCAAATGAGTTCCGTGTGTATGGTGGAAAAGGGATGGGGGTTGTTTGGTCCGTATTGCGCTTGCGCCATCGTTTGACCTCCTTGGCGGTGGATGTGGATGAAAATATCATACCATAGAGTATGAGTTCCGGGAGGACTCTGACCCCAAGCACTCACCTTGATCTAGTTCTTTCATGGTCTCCTGAGTGCGGAGCCTGCCCCCCGGGTACTATGAAAGGCTTATGACCGTCAGGTCTCCAACTAATGGAATGAAAAGCAGATTGCCGCGTCTCTTCGCTACTGCTCTGTACGCAAGCAGTCGCAAAGACGGACTCTCGTCATCGCGAGCGTAGCGTGGCGATCCGCCTTCTCAGCCTTCCCCTTGGGGAATGGTCGCAGCACGATGCAATTGATAAACTAAATTAAAGACTCACATCAATTCGGTGAAGGGTTAAAAAAACGCCATGACGGGATTGATATCTCCTATACATGGCGACCTCAGATGAGGATTTAGCCGGATGCGTTAGCAGAGCCGTGACAACTATATATTACACCTTATTAAGATCCTTGTCAACTTTAAAGCCAACACCACAAAGCACACACTTCATTACTTTGTTCATATCATCTGGTCCAAGTATGCGTATCGGGTAATCCCGTTTTCCATTAGCAAGTATCACGTGGGGTCGGTTAATTCTTATGAGACTTAATGAGTAAAGCATATCCCCTTTAATCCACATAAATCTTGATGGAAACTTAGGAGAGTAAGGAGGATTGAACTCTATCTTGTCGTGATAATCCATGATAGTGTCTGGTTCTGTGGTTGATAAACATACTACCGTGACTAAATTAGATCTTGTTTGATATCTTGGGGAAATTACAACACAGGGTCTAATCTTTGTCATTTCGTGAGGTAGTAGGTTATTAAAATCACCAATAACTACTTCACCTCTATTTGGTGGAAATTGCATGGGCATAAGCAGATTTTACCACTTGCAACCGCCAAAACGGAAATATTTTATTCTGTTTGGTGGAAGGTAGGAATAAGTAGCAATCCCTATTTGGTGACCCTGCTTTGCCGGCCCCCTTCATTCCCCGACTTGATTGGTCAGAATTAATGCAATTGACAAACGTAGGAGTGAGGGAAAGGCAACCCTCACTCCCTTTCGCTTTGCTACACGGATCTTCGACCAGAAGATGGCTGTGGCTGGGAAAATGTAGAGCGGAATGCTGCTCTTTTCACCACTCCGCCGAATCTTGATGCTATATAGCCCTCCCTTGAGGGTGGGTCGGCGAAGCGGGGGAGAGTGTCTTTTTGTTTTCCCGGAAAGACCCTCATCAGTATCCCATCCACTCCACGGCGGGATCCAGCTTCCCCCAAGGGAAGCCCAAGCTTCATTCCCTTCCGCCTGCTATCAACTATCAAATGTCAGCTTACAACCACTTGTAAAAACAGAACAAATGTGCTATTATGTACCCATACGATTTTACCTGCAATCCGGTACATTAACAAATAAAGTATTTACAGTCAAACTGTCTGCTCGCACCATCAAAAAACAGTGTAAATGCTGTAAATGATGTGTATTGCTTTTTCAGCCGGGCTCTTTCATGGTCTCCTGAGTGCGGAGCCTGCCCTCCGGGTACCATGAAAGGCTTTTGACCGCCAGGTCTCCGTATCTCTCTCACTCCGCTTGCTGAACAAAACAGAATTGTTAAAAAGCTAGATGAGCTGCTGCCTTTGTGTACTTCGCTGGAAACAACCAGCTACTGAGACATACAATGCATATTTTCCCAATTTGCCATTTTCTGCCACATATAATAAAATACGACAGACTGAGTCTGTGGGCCCACTCATAGTGGATTAGGCTCAAGCATACCGCTCACAACGCTTATTAGCAAGTCTCTGAACTTAACCCAAAGACCGCATAAGCGCTTTATTAGGAGGTAATCATGTTCATGATCTTATTTGTCTTGGACGACCCGGAGAAGCTGCTCGAAGTTTTGGATGCCTGGGAAAAAGCTGGCATCAAAGGCGTTACCATCATCGAAAGCACTGGCATGCACCGCGTCCGGCGCCAGTTTGTCCCTATGCGTTATGTTTCCGCACTGTTTGATCAGGAAGAAAGCCATCTGACCCTTTTGGCGATTGTTGAAGAAGAAACCAGCATCCAGGCTTGCCTGGATGCAACCGAAGCGGTGGTCGGCGACCTGGATTCCGGCAACACCGGCATCTTTACCGCCTGGCCGCTTTATAGTGTTAAGGGCCTGGGCAAGAAAGAAAATCTGTGATGGTCTGGCTTGAGTTTCTGATCAGTGCTGTTATCATTGTTTTTGCTTCTACCCAGTTGGCCAGGTTTGGCGATGTCATTGGCATTCGCACTGGTTTTGGGGGCATGTTTGCCGGTTCGCTTTTACTTGCCACAGCAACCTCACTGCCTGAGGTCATGACCACTATCAGCGCAGTCAACAGCGGTTTGCCTGACCTGGCTGCGGGTAACCTCTTCGGCAGCAATATGTTCAACATTCTCCTGCTGGCAGTTCTGGATATGGCGCACATCCGCCGCCGTATTACCCGCAAAACTGCCGAAAAGCATGCTCTTTCAGGCAGCCTGGCAGTCTTGATGATCGGGATGGCGCTCTTTTTTATCGTTGCCGAACTGCCATTTAAAATTGAACTTGGCTCTCTCTCGGTCGGTCTGGATGGCATTACCATGATCCTGGTTTACGTACTGGCTATGTCCATTTTACACAAACAGAGCCGTCAGCAGAGCCTGGCAGGCAGTAAAGCGCCCATTCCTGAAGGTTTGCCTTCCCTTAAGGCTTCTATTATCTGGTTTGCCGGAGCGGCAATAGTTCTTGTCTTGGTCACTCCCAAAATGGTCAATTCCAGTGCCCAGATTGCCGAGATTACCGGCTTGGGCGCTACCTTTATCGGTTCCACCCTGGTTGCCTTCGTCACTTCCCTACCGGAATTGGTTACCACCGTATCTGCTGCCCGGATTGGAGCGGATGATATGGCCATTGGTAACCTGTTTGGCAGCAACATGTTTAATATGTTCACCCTTGGTATTGCTGACCTGTTTTTTGTGGGGGGGCGCTTTTTTGGCGCCATTGATAGTTCCTTCTTGTTGATCGGGATTATGGGGCTTTTGATGACTGTCTTTGGACTGATCAGCAGCCTTGTCCGGATAGAACGCAAATTCTTGTTCATTGAAATTGACGCCCTTGTGCTGATAATAGCTTATTTTGGCGGCATGGCTTTGCTATACTTCCGCGGTATCGCACCGTAGCAGGAAGACGCGGTTGAATTAATCCTCAGAGAGTGTTGAAAAATCTTTCGTGTCATTCCCATTTCAAGGGGCCCATCACCGGAGGCTCGCAAAGCAGAGCGGGGTACATCGATTGGACGAGGGACGCAGTGCACAAAAACAAAGTGCCCATAGGATAAGCAATATGGCGGTCTTATTTTCCAACACCTGAGATTGCTTTGCCGGAGGATCGCAATGACATTTTTCAACACCCTGTCCTCAACAGCTTGACAAAAGGACATTGCACGATATGTTAACTGTATTTGCCAAGTCTCGATCAACAGGGTCTCAGAACTGTTAATATGGGCTCGACTATGGATTGTCAGTCATTCATAAAGTACTGAAGATCGGTTTCTCTCCTCTTAAATCCAACCATAAAACGGGTAAATTCCCTGGTCTGCCAAACCTTGGATCACTTCCTGGCTGAGCATGTCCTCGGCGTGGTAATGCAGCCCGAACCGCCGCTGAATCTCGCTCACGGACCCATCCTCATCTGCCGCCCGGATGATCTCCTCGCTCTTTTTCTCGTTGTAGGTTGTCAACAGCGCTCGCCGAAAGTCTTCCAGCATCTTCTGGCGCCGTGTTTCATCCTTTGGCAATGCCGTACGTGCCCCCTGATACTTTCGGTCAAAGCCTGCACAAATCTGCTCTGCGGAAAGGTCTGGATATGCGCCCTCAAACACCACCATCTCATAGTCCAGCTTCTTGCGCCAAGCTGACAATCTCTTCGGATATCCGAGCGTCAGGATCAGTACCGGTGCCACCAGCTTGGGCAGCCTGTACATTTCCGCACATTCGGGGATGCTATTCAGAATCGTCCCGACGTAACAACTCCCAATCCCATACAACCATGCTGCTGTTTCGATTGCCTGTGCACAGCAAACCAAGTCATCCATTCCGATCGAATAATGCTGAAAACTCTTGTTGCAAGTAAAGGGTGCGTCATTGCTGCGGCTGTAAACTGCCAGCTTATGCCAGTCCAGCAAAAACACCAGGTTTACCGGTGCTTGCGCCATAAATTCCTGCCCACCGCACATTTCAGCAAGCCGCTGGTTGTGTCCCTCGTCCTTTTCTACGATAATCGAATACGGCTGCAGGTTTCCGCCAGTGGCAGCATTGATCCCTGCCTCGAGGATGGCTCGCAAAACTTCTTCCGGTATGAGCTCATTCGTAAAGTTCCTTACCGACTGGCGCTCCTGCATTAACTCTACCGCCCAACCAGCCAAAGCTTTATCTCGTTCCATCCCAACTCCTTTTACTACCAAATTTGTCTTAATTGTAGTTGAAAAGAGAATTCCCAAATGGTAATTGATTCAAAATACGATTATTACGTGGTCATCCGCAATGAGAGCCGGCCATGGTTTATCCGGATAGACGGAGACAACCCGTCCGTTCCGTGTGCTCACCGCTTTGAGTTGTCCACAAGCCTTTTACTCGCCCCTCTATCAAAAAAGGGTTCAGAATCAACTTCTGAACCCTTTCCTTATAAATGTTGTTTCATCAAATAATTGCTTCGTGCGGGTATTTCTCGTCCAGCTTTGCCAGCAGATACGAGATTACCGCTCCGGCCACGAAGAGTAACGCGCATACCACCACCACCCCCAAGCCGCTAACGCCTTTGGGAATGATCGCGATGGTTGACCCCACTACAATTCCCAGAATGAAATGGTACATGAAGGCGTAATACTTTTTGAACAGCCAAGAAACCAGCCTGGCAAAAACCAGCACACACACTACCAAACCAAGTACGAGCGGAACGATCACTCCCAGGTTTAGCTGGCTGATTCCGCTTGCCATTGGTTCATACAAGCCCAAATAGATCAAAAAGTTGGAGGGGCTCATGCCTGGCACGACCACGCCCAGCCCGATTAACACTCCGGAAAGAATCCAACTGCCGAAGCTAGGCGCCAGGCTCACTGAGCGGATGTTTTCCATCCAGCGCATCAAAAAGACCGTGCCAACTGCGATGACCACCAACAGTACCCAGTGCCAGGGCTTTCGCCCCTGCTTGCCGGAGGTCTTGAAGAGGGAGGGGAAAGTGCCGGCGATGAAGCCGATAAAAAGCCAGATAAACTGGGCGGAGTAATTGCCGAAGGCTTTTGCCACAACCGAAGAAAACGCCACCACACCCAATACCAGACCAATCCCGACCGGCAGAAAGTAAGCCAGATTGCGGACGAATTTTTCTTTCAGGTTGCCCAACCAGCGCATCAGCGGCTCATACAGGCCGAAGACCACTGCCAAAACCCCACCGGAGAGCCCGGGGGTGATGAAGCCAACCCCGACCAGGATGCCCTTGAGGAAGCGCACGATCCAATCGCCCAGGGGGTTCTTTTTTTCAATGTTTTGATTTGAAGTTGTCATAAAAAATTTTGCTCCTTGAATAAATCTTATTTGGGGATGGGGGAATCCTAATACTAAACTATCCTATTATAGCCCAAGCAGGCTTGAGGGGATTGCAAACGGAGCGTTCCAAAACCGTTTTATAAACCCATGTCAACCGGTGGATTCGGGAAGCAAGGGATTGCTTTTCTGGCATTCCTTGCGTCCGTATCCCCCCTACGGAAACCGAAGCGGATTCTTCGCGGTGACCTTGGACGATCAGAGTAATCTTTGTTTTCCCAATCCAAACCGCGCCTCCTACCCACCTCGATTGTGATATTATTCAAGCACTATCTACCAAATGGGAGGGACTGGGAGCTATGCCAGATGTTTTGATTGAAAACCCAATCATAAACTCACCGTTCAAAGAACCTGTCCGGCATTTCAAATTTAATGATGATGGTATCACGAACGAAATCGTCGATTCACGCCGCAAGAGTTCTTATTTTGTTCCCATCCCAAAGCCGCGCAAACGCGGCACGCAGCAAGCCCTGTTCGAGACGGAATGGACCCAAAACCGGGTTAAAGAGAATGATTTTATTAACCGGGTGCGTGGGGCAGTATGGAAATGGCGCCAGGGTGGATATATCGGCGTCACCAATACCACCCGCCGACTGCTGGCCTACTGGTCAGACCCTGACCGGGAGCACCGCTTGTTTTTTTGCCAGTTGGAGGCAATTGAAACCGCCATTTACCTCAGCGAAGTTGCGAAAAATTATAGTGATGGCTGGATTGATCAAACCCTTATCGACGAAAATGCCGCTGCCAACCAGGATTTGTTCCGCATTGCCTTCAAAATGGCCACAGGCAGCGGTAAAACCCTGGTGATGGCAATGCTGATTGCCTGGCATACCCTTAATAAAGCAGCCAACCCGCAAGACGCCCGCTTTTCGGATGCCTTCCTGGTGGTCACCCCGGGCATCACCATTCGCGACCGCCTGCGCGTGCTGCTCCCCAACGACCCGGGCAATTATTACCGCCTGCATGACCTGGTTCCGGTGGAAATGATGGAACAGCTGCAGCACGCCAAGATCATCATTACCAATTTTCATGCCTTCATGCGCCGGGAGCAAATCAAAGTCGGAAGACTCACCAAAGCCATTCTTGAACAGAACGAATCCGATGGAGTCTTTCTGGAATCCTCCGACCAGATGGTCCGGCGCGTCTGCCGCGAATTGGGCACCAAGAAGAACATCATCGTAATCAATGATGAAGCTCATCACTGCTACCGGCATAAAGCCGAAGATGGGCAGGAAAAACTGATCGGGGATGAACGCCAGGAAGCTAAAAAACGCGAAGAACAAGCCCGCATTTGGATCAGCGGTCTGGAAGCGGTAAAAAACAAATTGGGTATCAAGGCGGTGTATGATCTTTCCGCCACACCTTTCTTTCTGAAAGGCTCAGGCTATCCTGAGGGCACGCTGTTTGGTTGGGTGGTCTCAGATTTCTCCCTGATTGACGCCATCGAAAGCGGTATCGTCAAGGTTCCGCGCGTTCCGGTCTCGGATGATTCTATGGGAGGAGCCATGCCCATGTATAGGGAATTGTGGCTACGCATTCGCGACGGACTCCCCAAGAAAGGGCGGCGTACCGAAACGATAGAGGAAGAGCCCCAGCTGCCGCTCCAGCTGGAAGGCGCTCTCAGCAGCCTGTACTCAAACTATGCCAAAACCTACCAAGCCTGGGCATCTGACCAGGATGCTGTCACGAAAGGCAGCACCCCTCCGGTTTTTATTGTGGTTTGCAACAATACCAACGTCTCCCGCATGGTCTACAACTATATCGCCGGCTGGCGCAAGGTTCTGGCTGATGGAACCACCATCCTTGTTCCAGGAAAGCTCCCGCTTTTCAGCAATGTAGAGGATGGTCGCTGGCTTGCCAAGCCAAGCACCATCTTGGTGGATAGCGAACAATTGGAAAGCGGTGAGAGTCTCTCTGCCGACTTCAAAAAGATGGCTGGGGTTGAAATTGACCAGTTTAAAAACGAGTACCGCCTGCGCTTTCCGGGCCGAGACCCTGACAGCCTGACTGATGAAGACCTGCTGCGCGAAGTCATGAACACGGTGGGCAAGCAGGATAAGTTAGGTGAGCAGATCCGCTGTGTGGTTTCGGTTTCCATGCTTACTGAGGGTTGGGATGCCAGCACAGTTACCCACATCCTGGGTGTGCGTGCCTTTGGCACCCAACTGCTATGTGAGCAGGTAATCGGCCGCGGCTTGCGCCGCATGAGCCACGCCACCAGCACCCAAACTCTTGCATACAATGGCAAGACAGTTGATTTTGAAAGCTACGAACCGGAATACGCTGAGGTTTATGGGGTGCCCTTCTCCTTCATTCCCTGCGCTGGCGCCACCCGCATGCCCAAACCTCAGGCAATCCCCACGCGGGTGCGTGCCCTCGAAGAACGCAGCGAATGCGAGATCACTTATCCGCGGGTAATTGGTTACCGCTACATTCTGCCAGATGAGAGCGTCCGGGCAGAATTCACCGAAGAAAGCTGCAAGGTACTTTCCACCGAGGAGCTGCCCAGCAAGACTGAGATGGCTTCCATCTTGGGCGAGAATGAAAAGCACACTTTGGATGACCTGAAAGCACGCCGTGTGCAGGAAGTGGACTTCCTGATCGCCAGCCGGCTGATGGGCAAATATTTTCAAGCTGAAGACGGCGACCCCAAACCCTGGCTTTTTCCACCCCTGCTCCAGATTGCGCGGGATTGGCGGGAGAGCTATGTGCAATATAAGGATAATACTTTCCCGCAGATGCTCCTGCTGGTGCAGCATGCCGATGATGCGGTGGAAAAAATCTACCGTGCCATCGTACAGGCTGATAAAGGCACTGCCAAGCTTTTCCCCATTCTGGCGCCTTATGATCAGGTTGGTTCCACCCGTTATGTGGATTTTGACACCACCCAGCCGGTTTACAGCACCCGCGCGGATAAATGCCACGTCTCCCATGTGGTGGGGGATACCGGCACCTGGGAGCAGAAGGTCGCCCAGAGCCTGGAGGACATGCCCGAGGTCATCCATTACGTCAAGAATGAACGCCTGGGTTTTACCATTCCCTATACCCTCAACGGGGAGGGGCATGAGTACATTCCCGATTTCGTCGTGCATATCGAAGATGGTCATGGGAAAGACGACCTGCTCAACCTGGTGGTGGAAGTGAGCGGCAGGGAGAAGCGCGACAAGAAGGAAAAGGTGGCGACCGCTCGGATGCTGTGGGTGCCGGCAGTCAATGCCCTGGGCAAGTTCGGACGGTGGGCTTTTCACGAGACGAGCGACCCCTGGAATGTAATGAATGAGATCAGAGAAAACTTAAGGGAGGAGTAAGGTAAATTTAGCATGAGTTTATACAGACTTTATATCGATGAGGTTGGTAACCACGACATGATTCATGCCGATAATCCCAATGAGCAATTCCTTTCCTTAACTGGTGTGATTATTGAATCAACTTACTGTAAAAATGTATTAATCCCCGAATTTACCGAGATTAAGAGGAAGTTTTTTATCAACGATCCTGACGAATCTGTAATATTTCATCGTAAAGATATGATGAACAAACGTCCACCTTTTCAATCTTTACGAGATTTACAAGTCGAAAAAGAGTTCAATTCCACGCTACTAAAATCTTTGGAGAATTGGGATTATCACGTTATCACCGTCGTAATAGATAAGTTAGCTCATAGAGAGAAGTATTTGACTTGGACATATCATCTTACCATTATTGCCTTTCAGTTATGATGGAAAGATTTGTTTTATTTCTTCAAAATGAGATTGCCACTGGCGATGTTATGGTGGAAAGCCGTGGCGGTAATGAAGATAAAAAATTGATTGATTCTTTTGAACGGCTTTACCATAATGGAACAGATAACATTTCTTGCGAAACCTGGCAATCAAGACTAACTTCAAAGACATTGAAGGTAAAGCAAAAGAGTGCCGATATTTGTGGTTTGCAGCTCGCAGATCTTATTGCGCATGCCTCCCGGAGAGAGATTCTATTGGATCACCGTCTGCTGACAGATAATAGAGACGTGTTCGGTGATAGGATCTCAAATATTTTAGGAAATTCTAAATATCTTCGAAATAAACGATCCGGAAAAATGGAAGGCTATGGTAAAAAACTGTTACCTTAGAAATAAAAATCGCCCGTAAGGGCGATCTCCGATGGTCACTGACCATCCAACTCCACTAAATGGATTAACCATACTATAGCATATATATTGACAAAAATCAAGAAAAGCCGGATGCAAAAAAAGATGTGATAATGGAAAAGGATACAAATTCAACGGAAAACTCATTTTACTCTGTTATTGAATGAAGAATCAAAATTCATTATTCGCTGAGATAAGCACTCATGTAGATAATAAGAAAAGCCCACCATCGTACTAAGAAGGATACCCTCCAGCGACATGCAGTCGGATTTCATACGGAGCAGGCTTGATGACCATATTATACAAAGTTTTTATGCGAAGCATGCAGAGAAAAGAAAAGCTTTGCCCGAAACCCAACATCGTATCCGGGTTCAATGGGCATCATCGACCGATCGGGTGTTTGTTGGGTTTCGCTTTATTGGAGGAAACCATAAATGTGCGATTCTTATCCGCTCAACCCAACCTATGCTGGGCGATATTCTATACAGCTTCAAGAAGGGTAAATGAAGAAAGACAAGAAACAGGTTAACAACATGACAAAAAAGACATCATCCACCGATATCTCGTCCTTCAAACACCAGGATAAGCGCGTCAATATCCCTCCCCAGGAGCTTTCGGCTTTCATGGAGGATGAGGAGCGCGCACCCAAGACTACCCTCTACCCGCGCGACCCCTCGCTGGACCCGCAGTTGGTCTGGAAAGGCAAAGACGCGCAGGACCAGGAAGACCTAACTGTGCCTTCTGTGCCCATCTACATCCAGGAGAAGATTCAGCCTCAGGCAATCATTGAGAATGTGCGCAAGCAGGCAGCCAAAATCAGCAGCGGGATCGCCGAACCGGAAGCGGCTTACCAGATGGATATGTTTGGGGATTTCAACCACATCGAGTTTAAAGACCTGGTGGAGTTTTACGAGCATGAACAAAACTGGTCCAACCGCATGGTGCTGGGCGACAGCCTGTTGGTGATGAACTCGCTGGCGGAAAAGGAGGGGCTGAAGGGGCGCGTGCAGATGATCTACATGGACCCTCCCTACGGCATCAAATTTGGCTCCAACTGGCAGACGCGCCTGCGCAAGCGTGACGTTAAAGACGGCGCCGAAGCCGATCTGACCCGCGAACCCGAGCAGGTCAAAGCCTTTCGCGATACCTGGGAGCTGGGCATCCACTCCTATTTGAGCTATTTGCGCGACCGCTTCAGCGTGGCAAGGGAACTGCTCACCGAAAGCGGCAGCATCTTTGTACAGATCAGTGAAGAAAACATACATTTAGTGAGATGCATCCTAGATGAGGTATTTGGAAGCGAGAATTTTGTAAGCCAAATCACTTTTGCCAAGACTACCGGTTTTCAGGCAAAAACTTTATCCCGATCCTCTGATTACCTACTTTGGTATGCTTCTAATTTAGAAAGAATCAAATACAAAAATATATTACTTGACGATGATAAACCGGAGGAATGGGGCTACAAATACTACCGTTCAAGTGATGGTTTTGTGGTAGACAAAACCAAACATCATGGAGAAACAAGATTATTTAAACCCGATAATATATTATCACAAGGAAATTCCTCTGAAGATTTAACTGTACATTTTCAAGGAGATACTTATACACCCAATAGAGGAAATGTATGGAAAACGACCATAAATGGAATGCAAAAGTTAATCAATGCATCCCGAATTTATAAATCAAAGAACACAATTCAATACATCAGATTTAGTGATGATTATCCCCAAAAAAGATTAACACATGTTTGGACAGATACAATCACAGGGCAATTTTCTGAGGATAAAATTTATGTTGTTCAAACCTCAACAAAAGTTATTGAACGTTGCATGCTGATGACCACCGATCCGGGTGACCTGGTGTTGGACCCGACCTGCGGCAGCGGCACAACCGCCTACGTAGCCGAGCAGTGGGGCCGGCGCTGGATCACCGTTGATACCTCACGCGTTTCCATTGCCCTGGCGCGCATGCGCCTGATGACCGCCCGTTACCCTTATTACCTGCTCTCGGATTCTGCTGAAGGTTATGCCAAAGAGACCGAACTTACCTTGGTGCCTTCAGAAACTGCCATTTCCGCCCGCCAGACGCGCTTCAACAATGACCTGAGAATGGGCTTTGTCTACCAGCGCGTTCCGCATATCACCCTCAGATCAATCGCCAACAACGAAGAGATTGACACCATTCATGCCAAATGGCAGGAAGTGCTTGAACCCCTGCGCGCTCAGATAAACCAACTCCTCGGCACTTCTTATGAGGAGTGGGAAATGCCCAAAGTTGTCACTGCGAGGGACGAAGCAGTCTCAAAAGCAGAAGATGGGATTGCTTCGCAGGCTCGCAATGACAACCCCCGTTCTGTCATTGCGAGGGAGCAGGGCGACCGCGGCAATCTCGCTTTTTCAGAGCTGACCCAATGGTGGGATGCCCGCCGGCAGCGCCAGGCAGAGATTGACGCCTCCATTGCCAAACGGGCCGACGTGGAACTGCTTTACGACAAACCCTCCGAGGACGGCAAACGCATTCGCGTCTGCGGTCCCTTCACCGTCGAAAGCCTTTCCCCCCACCGTGTGCTCGCTACCGCTGCCGAGCGCCCTGAGAGTGAAAAACTGGCTGAAAAACTGGAAAGCGGCGGAAAATTCGAACAGTTCATCATCAACAATCTGCGCACCTCTGGCGTCCAAAATACCCGCAAAAGCGAACGCCTGAACTTCACCCGCCTGGAACCCTTTGTCGGCGCCTACCTGCAAGCCAGCGGTGAATACCTGGAAAACAACACCACCAAACGGGTGGCGGTCTGCATCGGGCCGGAGCACAGCACGGTTACTCCCGACCTGGTCAAAGAAGCCGCCAAAGAAGCCATGCAGGGCGTTGGCTTTGACCTGCTGGTAGTGCTCGGCTTTGCCTTTGATCCGTATGTCTCTGAGGAGATCAAACAGTACGGCCGGCTGAAGGTCTTTCCCGGGCGGATTAACCCCGATTTAATGATGGGCGACCTGCTCAAAAAGACTAAAAGCGCCAACCTCTTCACCGCTTATGGCGAACCGGATATCGACCTGCGCCGGGTGGATGGTAAATTAGTGGTCAAGCTAAAAGGTGTGGACATCTTTGACCCCACCACCGGTGAAATCCGCTCCAGCAAGCCTGAAGAGATCGCCTGCTGGTTTGTGGATGACGATTACAACGGCGAGAGTTTTTTCGTGCGCCAGGCTTACTTCACCGGCTGGGATGAACCTTATGAAAAACTGAAACGGGCTCTGCGGGCAGAGGTGGATGAAAGCGCCTGGCAGATGCTCTACCGCTCGGAGAGCATTCCCTTCACCCGCCCCGAGGGCGGAAAGATTGCCGTCAAGGTCATCAACGACTATGGCGACGAGGTTATGAAGGTGTTTGCAGTGTAAACACTTCTTCTGGCATCTCTGCGTTGGCGTTCATGGAAATGGGGGCGGGAGGAACGATTGGGTACACCGCTGAGCAGACTCCTTGCGCAGGGCAAAGGGCGGGCAGGCTTGAAACTGCCTGACAAGCTGCCCAAACTTTATAGTACACGGTCTCCCTTTAAGAATGGGCAACCTGAATCTTTGACTTCTCAAGAAGAACTATAACAATGCTAAAAAAACACAATGGAAACATGCTGAAATAACCTTACAGACAGCATAAGGCGAAATTTGGAATAGAATAAAGCCATGCTCATCACAGAAGTTTATGCAAAAAGCATCCTCTCCAAGTCACAGGTTTACCCCTATGTGATCAACCCCTACACGGGCTGCCAGCACCACTGCTCGTATTGTTATGCCCGCTTCATGAAGCGTTTCAGCGGGCACAAGGAAGCCTGGGGGGAATTTGTGGACGTCAAAGTAAATGCGCCCGAACTGCTCCGGCGGGAGATCCTCAAGAAGAGGGCGGGGCGGGTGTGGGTCAGCGGAGTGTGCGATCCTTACCAGCCGCTGGAGGCACGCTACCAGCTGACCCGGCAGTGTCTGGAGATCCTGGCGGAGTATGACTGGCCGGTCAGTGTACAGACCCGCTCAGCCCTGGTAACGCGGGATATTGATATTTTTGTGAAGGGGAAGGAATTCGAGGTGGGCTTGAGCATTCCTACGGCAGACGACCAGATCCGCAAGCTGTTTGAACCGGACGCACCACTGATTGAAGCCAGAGTAAACGCTTTGGATAAGCTGCATCAGGCTGGCATCAGGACCTATGTGATGATCGCACCGATATTGCCCGGGGCGGAGGGGCTGCCCGGGCTGTTGGCGGGCAAACTTGACCGGGTGATCCTGGACCGGATGAACTACCACTATGCTGATTGGGTCTACAGAAAGTACAGCCTGCAGGATTACCTGAGCGAGGCCTATTTTTGGGGTGTGGAAAGGGCACTTGCAGAGGCGTTTGCCGGGCTGGATGTAAAGGTGGCAGGCTAAGGCGGGTTTGAATTCCGGCAGCCTTGTAGTGGATCTGAAAAAACGGGCAGGAGTCGCAAACTGTCATGCTGAACGCAGTGAAGCATCCTGCCTTGGCACTATGGTAAGTTATGCCAGTATTCCCACCAGTATAAAACCCGATAGGTTGTTGTTGAGCGGGTGTGACATTTAAGGCAGCCAACCTAGAATCCAGCGAAACCCAACAGTCAAAACGAGTGTGTCTTGCAATCTGCACTTAATACAACGAGAGATTGCCGCGTAAAAGAGGCTCGCAACAAGAGGAATGGATGCCCTGTAATTCATTCCCCGGGGTATTTCTGCTACTGCCAATGTTATCTTCTGCTAAGTTTGTCTATTCTTGTTCCATGCTTATAAATCGTGCACCAGCTTCACGCATAGTTTCGCGCGCAGCTCTGCCGCCCTCTTGCGTAATCGGGCGGGTGGCATCCCTGATCAACACAGTCTCAAAACCTTCCTGGCATGCGTCCAATACAGTAGCAACCACACAGACGTCCTCCGCCAGCCCCCCGACATACAGCCGCCTAATGCCAGCTTTCTGTAGTTGTACTGCCAGGCCGGTCTGGTCAAAAGCCGAGTTCTGATCCTGGTCGAAGCGCACACCCTTGCTGATAAGCACGGTTCCTTCTGGCAGGCTCAAGTCTGGGTGAAAGCCAGCCCCTGGGCTGTCTTGAAGGCAATGAACAGGCCAAAGCCCGCCATTTTCTTTAAAGCTGGGGTGTTGGTTCGGATGCCAGTCACGGGCAGCGTACACAGGGATTTCTTTTAAGCGGGCGGCTTCAATCCAATCATTCAAGATTGGAACAACTTGGTCCCCATCTTCGACGGGGAGGGGTCCACCCGGGCAAAAATCGATTTGAACATCGATGATGAGCAGGGCATCACCGGTTTTTAAGAGCTCTGTTGGTTTGGTCATGGTTTTTCTCCAAGGGATAAGGATTTAGTTTTTCTATACTGATTCAAGGTTCCCATTCACTCACCGCTAAGCTCATCGGTTATGCGTTCCTGGTACTCCTGCAAGGCAGGGCTGAGCTTCACCGGGTAGGGCGTTTCAGCTCCGGTGAGAGAGCGTAACGGTACTGGCAGGCGGTTGATCTGTTCTTTGGCATAGGCTTGTGAATTTGCCAGACTGATCTCTGCATGATGAAGGCGAATTCCGCCGCGCACAACGGGCTTCAGCAGAGGGCGACCCTCAAGCTTCTCATCAGCTCTGGCAATGATATCGAACTTATCCTCACCCTGATCAGACACGCGAAATACCTGTTTTCTGCCTGCCAGAACAGTCTTTGCTGCCACTAACTTCAAGCGTCCTTTGCCAGCATACTGGACAAGTTTATACCCAATATCAAGGTTCGGAACGTCACCTGAAACACCCATGGCGGTCCCGACACCAAAGCCATCAATAGGCGCGCCAGAAGAGACGAGTTTCTCAATTCTGTATTCGTCCAAGCCGCCACTGGCAAATATCTGAACCCGCTTCAAGCCGGCTTGGTCAAGCAATTTGCGTGCCTCCATGGAAAGGGATAAAAGGTCGCCAGAATCCAGCCTCACCGCGGTGACTTTGAAATCATCGCCAAGTTCACTTGCCAGGTCAATGACCTTTTGAATGCCTTTGAGGGTGTCGTAGGTATCCACCAATAGCATGGTTTTTGGGTAAAGCCGGGTAAAAGCCCTAAAGGCATCCGCCTCAGTGGGGTGGGACTGGATATAAGCATGAGCAATGGTCCCTGCCACTGAAATTCCATATAGCTTTCCAGCCATCACATTCGAGGTGGCATTGACACCCCCGATGTAAAAAGCCCGGGCTCCTTTTATGGCAGCGTCGGTCCCATGGATACGACGGGCACCGAAATCTACCACTGGCCGGCTTTTGGCTGCCTCAACTACTCGCTGCGCTTTGGTGGCAAGCAGGGTCTGGATATGAATCTGGTTCATAACAAAGGTTTCAACTAACTGAGCTTGGGGGAGGGGGGCTTCGACCTCCAGGATGGGTTCATCCACAAAAAAAGGCGTTCCCTCCGGCAGGGCATAGAGATTGCCCGTGAAGCGAAAATGGCGCAGATATTCAAGAAAATCGGCTGTGAATATAGGGAGGGTGGCAAGATAATTGATATCAGAATCAGTAAAACGCAGGTTTTCCAGATAATCAATTACCGTATCAAGCCCAGCCGCCAAAAGAAAATTGCGCTGAGGGGGCAGGCTGCGAACCGAAAGGGTGAAAACAGCCTGTTCTTGCATCCCTTCAGCTAGGTACGCTTGCATCATAGACAGTTCATACAGGTCGGTGAATAGGGAAAAGGGGGCATAATCCTGACGTAAGGCAATCAACTCCTCAAGCAGGCGGGTAAAAATATCAAGATCAATGGAACTATAAAGTACAAAACGAATATGATTAACGGAGTTTAGGTTGCCGGTTTCATCCAGGATGCAGTGGATGGCTACCCGTGCGGCTTCGGTCAGAGGGTATCCAAAAACGCCGGTAGAAATGGCGGGAAAGGCAATGGAATGAAGTTGGTGTTGTTCAGCCAAGCAGAGAGCGTTGCGGTAACAGTCTGCCAAAAGCGCCTCGGAAGGAAGGTTAACCCCATAGACCGGTCCCAGGCAGTGGATAACATAACGATTCGGGAGGTCGAACGCGGGAGTAATGACCGCCTGACCCGGTTTGATAGGAGCCAGGGAACGACAGGCTTTTGCCAGACGCGGACCAGCCCCCTGATGAATGGCGCCGGAAACCCCTGCCCCGGGGAGCAGCTGTGCGTTGGCAGCGTTTACCACGGCGTCTATCCCCGGCTGACTGGCGATATCCCCCTGAACACATTCAATCAAAACGTTCTTATAATGGATAGCGGTCATTCCAACTAGTCTCCTTTTTTCCTTGGTGCGACGGGCTGGGCATTCCACAATATTCAGAGAAATACCATATGCTCATTGAGGTTAGTGTACCCAAGAAATTCTGGTTCTACTTCTTCACATTATACTCTTGCACAGGATCCGGATTTGTTTATAGCGGCATTTGCCGATAAGGCTCTGACCGAAACCACATAATAAGCACTCCCAAACCCCACTCAGTAATCTTGTTCAAGTCGGTCTGCCAGCCAAAGCAAGGTCAGAAAAGACTTAACTAAGTCCCAGGCAGTCCTTTTGGAATAAAAAGTGGAGGGCTCTTTTCCTGCTCAGAGCCCCCCACTGGGTAAAGGTTGGATTGGATTCACTCCACCGTTATCTGCGTGTACGCTTGTTGAATAGTGCCATCCAGGTCACTGACCAGGAAGCCGACCAAGTAATCACCGCCAAAAGCATCAACCAGCTCCCAGGTAAAAGCTTCACCAGAGAAGGTGAGGGTGTTGCCTTCATCATAGGATTCCTGAATTACCTGACCTGAGGAATCCAAATCCAGCCATCGGCGTGTGATGGTAAAGGTATCTCCAATGGTTGGGGTGATCTCGGATGGTTGGGTGGCAGTATCTTCGCCTTTGAAGCCGAAAACCTGGAAAAGATTGCCATCCTTAAAATACAGTTCAGCGGTGCGCTGTTCACCCGTATCCACAAAAGTATAGGTACCCCGAACCGAGTAGATTGCCTCCTCGGCACTGGCACCATAAGCTACCGGGTTGAGGAGTGCCAGAGCAGAGTGGGTGCCATCGCTGATATTAAAGAGTACCGGTTCAAACTCGAAATTTATCCTGAAGGTTTCACTTTCGGGCCAGACCGGGTAGTAAACCCCGTTGAGGGATTCGCTCTGCGGGCTTTCCAGGTAGTCGGTATCTGCCACATAAATGCTGTTGGATTCCGAATCATAAGAGCCAGTGAACAGGTAGATGTAGCCGATGTTACTGCCGGTGATTTCAGCACTGAGAGTGATCGATTCACCGCTTGTGACCGAACTGGCGGAGGCTTCAATTTGGGAAATGGAAATCTCACCGCTGCCTGGGGCGCGAGTTATACTGGTGGTGGAGGGGGTAACCGCTTCGGCAGCATCAGCTTCAAAAGCCCGATTGCTGTAATGATAGACCAGGAAATCATCCCACAAGGAAACTCGCGAGAAGCGATCTGCCAACATGGTATAGGACTTCATCCCGGTGGTATTGTTCGTATAGAGAGTCGAATTGGGAAAATAGATGGCGATGCCGGTGGCGCCTGGCTTGGAGGAACCATGCTTTTCTGCTACAATGACGTCTTCCAGGGCAGTCAGAACGTTGTTGGCAGACTGGCGAATGGTGGAATCGCCCGATTTTTTGGCTACCAGTTGGACAAAATGACCCAAGTCGATATAGGATGCGGGTACCTGGCTTCCAAAGATGCTAGTGAAGGACTGGGCATAATTGCGGGCGCTGGCAACCGTTTGCTGATTAATGGACTGCAAATCATAAGCAAAGGTATTGTAGCTTTTAATTAAGGCAGGAAGATTATCCAGATTGACCGCAGTCAGGGTGACGTTTTGTTCCAATTGGCTGGCAAGCTGGTCGGCACTAATCCGGGAGGCGCCGAAGTACCCGCTGGAACTGGAGTTTTGGCTTAAGTATTCTGCCCGTGCTTGGTCATCGGTGACGCGCTCGTCCTGGTCGATGTAAGTTTCCACAATATTGGCAGCCACCTGGGCAGTATCTATGGAGGGATCGTAGACCAACAGGCTCAGAAAAGCGGAGTAAGCCCAGCCAAGGCCAGGCTCGGTTTCTTCGGAGGCAACAGCGTAATGAGCGTAAGGTTGCAAGGCAGAATAGACTTCCAACTGACTCATCAGACAGGCATCCAGGCCGATTAGTTCAAACTTGTCAATGCCAGTATTGGATTGAATTTGGGCAAGGGCATCATCCAACTCATTCAGGTAGATCGAATCGCTTTGCAGCGCGGAGATAAGCGGAGCGCTGCCAGGATCTTTAGTGGCAGGCGCGGGATCACTCCAACCGCCCGGCCAGCCCATGCCGTGATCGGACATGATCAGGATATATTTATCAGCCGGATAGTTCTCAACCGACCAAGTGACAAAATCAACCAGCGAAGCACCGTCGGCCATGTCCACTTCCCCCAGGTCCATCACCATATCAGAGGCAACGGTGGACAAGTCGTCATCAGGCATAACCAGATAACGCCGGGCAGAACTCCAATTTTCAGTGCCTGAATAGCCTCCTTTATAACGATCAATCTGAGCAACGACCATAACCTGGTCGGTGGAGGCGTAAGAGCGTTCCATTTCGTTCAGGTCAATGAAGATATCTTGTTCCAGGGCTTGATCATCGGCATCCTGGTAGACCATCACCAGCCATTTTTCATTTGTTCCTGTACCGGCAGAGACACTGGTCGGGCGAGGCGTCCGGGTGGCAATCACCATGGTGGGTTCAGCGTCGAGATAGGATTCATCTTCGGACGGGCTTGTGTCGATGGACTGACCGCCCCTAAAGAAGAGCATGTAAATGATCACGGCGGCAATGATCACCCCGATACTGCCGCAACCTGACTTTCCGCCGGAAGAGCGCAGAATATTTCCGCCCTGCCCGGAGGCTCCGCCTCCGCTGGTTTCACCAGTACTATAACCGCTTGAAGTGGTACCGCTGGAAGACTGACGGGTAGGTCTGGCAGCCTGCGAAGTGGGTTTGGAACCTTTGCGCCTTCGTTGAACATTTATTTCTGGTGTATTGTCGGACATCTCAACTATCCATTCTTTAGGTAGATTCAAGTAATTAAGATTATATTGCAGTAATTCAAAACTTGTTGAGGTTACCGAACGAAGTATGCGTTTCAAAAGTCGATAGTCAAGGAAAAAGAAGAGGAAGTTCCAATACAATTAGTTTTAGTGAAAACAAAAGAAAGGAACTTCCAATGACCATAACAGTCGGACTAAGTATAAGTGTAGAGATAGAAAATGGGGAGAGGAAAAGCATACAAGCCCGGATCAGGGCGGACAGCTTTGAAAACG
>JBAQLH010000005.1:0-28687 GCA_049301715.1 Anaerolineaceae bacterium | reverse complement strand
GTGATGAAATGGGCAGGATTATTGGCCAAATCACCACCAACTGGGACTTCAATGTTGCCAAGACCCTGGCAGAATCCAACCTGACAGCGACAACCGCTGCCGACAAGGGTACTGTCTTCATCCTGGCTCCTAATGATGGCACCGCCCGCGCCATTGCCGATGCCTTTGCTGCTGACACCGATGTCGAGAAGTACTATGTAACCGGACAGGATGCAGAGATTGCCTCTGTGCAGTACATCATTGACGGCAAACAGTCCATGACCGTATTGAAGGACGTCCGCACCCTCGTTTCCGATGCCATTAAGGCTGCCGTTGCCTTCCTCGAAGGCAGCACTCCGGAAGAGACCACCACCTACAACAATGGTGTTATCGATGTTCCGGCGAAACCCTCCGCTGTTGTCTCAGTCGACCAGGCTAACGTCAAGGAAGCCGTGATTGACTCTGGCTATTACACCGCTGATCAGTTTACCGGATTGGATGCGACAGTTTCGACTGAAGAGCCTGAAGCTGAGCTTGGTCCCGTCCTCAAGATCGGTCAAATTGGAATGATGTCTGGTTCGATGGCTCTTTACGGTCTGCAGCAGCAACGCGGTTTTGAAATGGGCCTGAAATACATGTCCGGCGGAAAGACTGACGACCAGGGTCGTTACATTATCGCCAACCGCCCAGTGGAAGTGATCGTTAAAGACGACGAAGGCAATGCTGAAAAAGCAGTCTCTCTGGCGCTTGAACTGATCGAAAAAGACGGCGTTGAACTCTTGCAGGGTCCTGTTTCCTCCGCCAGTGCGATTGCCCTGACGAATGTTGCCCTCGAGAACAAAATCATCCTGATGATTGACCCAGCGGCGTCTTACTTTACCACTGGTGCTTACTTCAACCCCTACGTATTCCGTACTGCCCGCACCAGCTTTGATGACACTCTCATCATCGCCAAATACCTGGTCGAAAATGTTGGACCTACCTTTGCACATATTGGGATTGATAATGCCTTTGGTCAGGCTTCAGGTGCTGCTCTCAAGTACTCCGTTGAAAAATTTGGAGGAGAACTGATTGCAGACATCTATGCTCCTTTCGAGACCACCGACTTCACCCCCTACATTCAGCAGGCGATGGATTCCGGCGCAGAAAACTTGTTCCTGACCTGGTCTGGGACTGGATATGTGACCCTCTTCCAGGGTCTGGCAGATATGGGCGCATTGGATGTCATGACGGTTGGTACCGGTTATGGCGATAACGCTTCCTTCTCAGCTGTTTTTGGCCCTGCCACTCTGAATGGTATTGGTTTGAACGTCTACCATTACACTGTTCCCGATAATCCGGTCAATGATTGGTTGGTTGAGAATCACTTCGAGACCTATAAGGACGAACCTGATGCCGCTATCAATGCCTATCCTGATCTGTTCACTGCCGGTGGTATGGCCTCTGCCATCGCCCTGGCGACCGCTCTCGAAAAGACCGGTGGTGATACCTCTGGTGACGCCATGATTGCAGCCCTTGAAGGCTTAACCTTTGAAGGACCTAAGGGTACCTACCACATTCGCCCGGAAGATCACGTCTGCGAGCAGCCGATGAACATCCTCAAACTGGTCAATCTGAACCCAGATTTAGACGGTGACGGGATTAATGAATACCATTTCTTTGAAACGATCTACGTTTCAGAGTATGATGAACTCGGTGTGCCCTGCACGCTTGAAGGCGAATACGCCTCCCGCTGTGGTGACCTGCCGGTTCTCACTGCGGCTGAGTAAATTCTAAATGTTCAGGCATGGGGAGGGGTATTTTTCCCTCCCCATGCACCATTCTGATACCGTAAAAGCATCCCTGCAAGTTCGGGCAGCAACCACTTCCCGAAAGGGATATCGTGTTTCTTGAACGCAGGCATTATTTGTTTATTTTCCGGCATTATTCGGCACTCACTCTGTCAGGAAATAAACGAAGGGCAATTTATATGACAAATGAAATCTTAATCGAAACAGTGAACCTTTCCAAGATTTTCGGGGGTCTGACCGCCGTGGATGACGTCAGCATTCAGATTCATAAGCAGACCATGCACGCTATCATCGGACCCAATGGAGCCGGAAAGACAACTTTGTTCAACTTGTTGAGTGGTGTGATGCCGCCCACAACCGGGCAGGTGCTTTTTAAAGGAAACGATATCACCAGTGTTTCCCCCCAACGTAGAGCCCATATGGGCATCGGCAGAACCTATCAAATCACCAACATTTTCCCGAACCTGACTGTTCTGGAAAATATCCGCCTGGCAGCCCAAGCCATGGGTAAAGATAATTTCAAGCTTTTCAAATTGGCGGATGGCTTTACGTCGTATATCGAGAAAGCCGAAGAAGTCATTGATGTGATCGGTCTGACCGGGCGCGAAATGGTCCTGGCACGCAACCTTCCGCACGGAGAGAAGCGAAAACTGGAGCTTGGCATCATGCTGGCTTGTGATCCTGAGCTGCTGCTTTTTGATGAACCTACCGCAGGCATGTCCTCCGAGCAGGTTCCCGAACTGATAAAAATCATCAATAAGGTCGTCCAATTAAAAGAACGCACCGCCATCCTGGTGGAACACCGTATGGATATGGTCATGTCGATTTCAGATGTGATCACAGTAATGAACCAAGGGCGTATTTTGGCGGAAGGCAGCCCACATGAGATTGCCAATAATCCGCAGGTGCAAACCGCCTATCTGGGTGACTTATATGGAGAATTAGCATGAGTGATCAAACCAATCCCACCGACTTGCTTGTCGTTGAGCAGATTGTGACCTTCATTGGGCAATTCCACATCCTGGAGGATGTCTCTCTGCAGGTCCCCAAAGGTTCGATCACGGTCATGTTGGGGCGCAACGGCGCTGGCAAAACCACCACACTCAAATCCATCCTTGGTCTGACCCCTCCCTGCAATGGCAAAGTCATTTTTGACGGAATGGAAATTCAGGGTAAACCAGCTTATAACATTGCCAACCTGGGTATCGGGTATGTGCCGGAGCATCGTGCCATTTTCAGCTCGCTTTCTGTACTGGAAAATTTGAAACTGGCGGAACGCAAAAAAGGTGATTTTGAGCGCAGCTCCGAATTTATATTTGACCTGTTTCCTGACCTCAAGCGGCTTTATAAGCTGCCGGGCAATCATCTCTCCGGTGGGCAGCAGCAAATGCTGGCTGTTGCCAGGGCGCTGGTACCGGATAATAAGCTGCTCCTGATTGATGAACCCAGTGAAGGACTTGCTCCGATTCTGATCCAGCAAATGATGGACGCCATTCGGAAGTTAAGCGAAAAGACGACCATTTTGTTGGTTGAACAGAATTTCATCATGGCAAGCCAGCTGGCTCAGCGCTATACCATTATTGATGATGGTAAGAGCGTACAGTCCGGTTTGATGAAGGAGCTGGTGGAAGATACTGAATTGGTTCATCATTATCTGGGTGCCAGCATTAAAACCCGGAAAGAACTGGAGAGAGAACATGAGTCTAAAGAGTAAAAAAAACTTGAACAATCTCATCATTGTGGTGGTCGTGATCGCAGTTTTTGTCGGTCTTTACCTGTATGCAGGGCAGAAACCGTTCATCAGCACTTTCTTTTCCGGGTTGACGCTTGGCTCGCTTTTTTTTATGGTTGCAGCAGGGCTCACGCTCATATTCGGCCTGATGGATGTGCTTAACTTTGCTCACGGCTCGATGTTCATGCTGGGTGCTTACATTGGCTGGCAATTTTACACCAATCCTACCTTTATTTTTGGACTCGCTCCGGTTGTGGTGGCATTTGCCGCAGGGGTGATGATGACGGGAGTGATTAAACCCTACTTGATTCGCTGGGATATCCCGGTAAAATGGCAAAAAGCGCTGCCTAAGATTGCCTATGTATTAGCTATTGTTATCGCCGTGTTCGGCTTTTTAGGTCTGGACATTTTGGGTTTGGCAGATACTGCTATGGTAGCTGCTGCAACAACTACCGCGGGCAATCCCCTGGCAGAGATCAGCGCTCAAGAACCCCTGGCTCAGTTTTGGTACCGCCCGGTGCTGCTTTTCATCAGCGGGTTGTTGATAGCATTTGCTTCATCTAAACCAGGGGATAAGACACAGTTCGCCCCCAAAGAAAAATTAACCAAGAAATTGATTTTACCTGTGGCTCTGATGGTGTTGACTATCCTCAGCACATTGTATCGGGAAAGTGCACCGGTCACGGTATTGCTTATGAATGGCAATTGGCGCTTTTTGCTTGCTATTGTGGTGGCAGTCATCTTTGGTTTTGTGTTTGGCGGAGTGGTTGAGATCACCCTGATTCGACCTTTATATGTGCGCCCTACTTTTATCATATTGATGACTCTCGGTCTGAGTTATGTCATCCGTGAAGTAGTGTCGTTATTGTGGGATCCGCTGACTTACCAAATGTCCCGCCCGCCGCTTTTTGCCCAGCCTGGCAAAGCTGGTTCGATTGGTGAATGGCTGAGCAACGGTAATGCCACTATCGACGTTCTCGGGGTTACAATCCCGACCTATCGTTTGTTTATCATTGCCCTTGGAATCCTTATGTTTATCATTGTTACTTTGCTGATGACCAAGACCCGCCTTGGAATGATCATTCGGGCTGGTGTACAGGATCCGCAAATGGTGGAAGCCCTGGGTATCAACGTCAAATCCATTTTTACCTTCGTATTTGCTCTCGGTGTGGGCCTGGCAGCTCTGGGTGGGATTGGCGCAGCGCCATTCCTGCCCGTTCAGCCTTTGATGGGGGATACCTACCAGACACAAGGTCTGATCACCGTCGTGATCGGCGGCATGGGCAGTTATGGAGGCGCGTTTGTCGGCGCTATGATTCTGGGAATGGCGCGGGCTTTTGGGGATTACTTTGCACTCAAATTTTCCTTATCCCCGGCGATTGCAGAAGCTTCCACGGTAATTATTATGGTAATTGTGCTGTTGACCAAGCCCCAAGGTCTGTTTGGAAAGAAGGAGTAAGCGCGATATGGCAGAAAAAACCATTTCCCCCAACCCTGAGCGTAAGTCCTGGTTAATCAAAGAACGCGGATTTTTGATTTTCATTGCCATTATGGCGGTGTTTCCTTTTGTGATGAACTTTATTACCGGCACCGGGCTGAATGAAGGGGTGACAAAATTCTGGCAGGGGCAGTTGATTTCATTTTTCATCATGGCGGTATTTGCAATGAGTTATGACCTTCTGATTGGATATTCCGGCATCCTTTCGTTCGGACACGCCGCTTCTTTTGGCGGGGGTGCATACACTTTTGCTCTTTTGATGAAACATTGGGCGCCTAACTTTGCCGAGACCCACTCGATTATGATCGGGAATACGGACCTGACGATGATCGTTGTCTTATTGATCGTCACCCTGGCAGTGCTGGTGGTCTCAGTCCTGATTGGGCTGATGTTTGCGATCACCTCAATGCGTTTGAAAGGCACATACTTTGCCATGCTGACTATGGCGCTCAGCACGGCTTTTTATATCATTATCAAGTCGACCGATCTGCATAAATGGACTGGCGCAGATGAAGGTCTGCACGGGGTTCCGCTGCCTGATTGGTTGAACCCCACCCAAAACCGATTGACAGTTTATTTTATCGCGCTGGCATTTCTGTTGATCTCTTACCTGGTGATGAAACGGATAGTGAATTCTCCCACCGGAAGGGTGATCGTTGCAAACCGCGAAAATGAAGACCGTATGCGCATGATTGGTTATAACCCGGTCACCTACCGAACGGTTGCCTTTGTGACGGCTTCCATTTTTGCCGGCTTTGCGGGATCGTTGTATTCCATCTGGAATATGAGCGCCACTCCCACGATGGCTTCGACGGTCACAACAGTAAATGCTCTGATTATGACGATTATGGGTGGGATGGGTACTCTGATTGGCCCGATTATCGGTGCCGGCATTAGTCAGGTGATCCAGCAGTTTTTCTATACCTGGTTTGGAGCGCGCTGGCCGCTGGTATTTGGCTTGCTATTCATTCTGATCGTGATGTTTTTGCCTTATGGCATTGTGGGAACCTGGCGGATGAAAAAAGCCAACATTAAGGAAGGCTGGCAGAGGTTTCTCAAGTTGTTCTCGAGCAAGACTGGCTCGGAAGCGGATGAAGTGGTGAGTGACAGGCCGTTGAAGTAGCTTTTGTAAGGAGAATTGAAAGCAGCGCCAAAAAAATAGGCGCTGCTTTTTTATTTAACTCGACGGGGGTCCATAAAGGGTGAATGCGGGAGAAAACACTGAACATTCCGGGAAATACTTACGTCCGAATTCACCTCTTAAATGCCGGTAAGATTGGTCTCGAGTCTCCCTGTTTAGGGCAGGTAAGCTTTGCGCTCTGTAACCTTCCAGATCTCATCCGGATTGAGTATTGTTGGATTTCGCTGCGATCCCTGGGGATGCACAGTACCCACTCAGCGGCGACCTTTAAAAATGATAGGGTGAGTCCCCGATTCCCAACTTTAATTGTCAGCAGAATAAAAGCATGGCTTGATAGCTGGTTTACAACAATTGAATAATAGACCCAATGGTAAGACAGAAGAATACTTGCGTAAGGGTTTATTCTTCTGTATTCTTCGGCTCGGAAAGGACCCCTGCCGGGTTTTCAGTTTGTTTCTTATAGAATCCCGCTATCAGTTCTGGACTGAACAATTCTTTGATGACTTTATCCGTCTTGGCATGAAACACCAAAGATTTTGGTGGGGTAACAATCGGAATTACTGAGCTATGCTTTACTTCTTCCCAATCCAGGGGGTGCTTCTTTAGTGTCTTTTTGAACCAGGATATCGAGTTGTTTTCAAGCTCAGGGCCATGTTCCTGGGTTAAGTGCTGCTGCACTGTATTCTTCATGGAAGCATAGCTTCGCTTTCCAAGAAAAATAAAAAATACATACACAAAAATGACTGTATTGATCCAAAGGCTGTTGGCTGTGTAATAATCCAATATTGTAGAACCAACTTGACCTAATAATCCGCGAACGAGTGCGTCGACCATTACACTTCTCTTTTTTCTAATCCTGGGGAGGTTCTTGTTTCCTCCCCAGGATTGGTTGGAATAATATGACTATGCTTCTTCTTCGGGTGCTCCAGCAATCTGTTCCCATTTCTTGGTGTTCTTGTGGAAGGAGAAATACGCAATTCCCAGAAGAGCAACCAGAATGAGCAGACCGAGGGGGCCGCCGAGCTTTTGAGTGAGGTTGGTGAATAACCAACCTGGCCAGAGGAACCCATCCGCAATGCTGGTAATCTGCAGAGTATTCTCAGGCAGTGCAAAGCCGGATTCCACGGCGGCGGCGGTAAAGAATGGCGACATGGAGGTAGCGATATAGAAACCTACACCAATCTCAAGTGCGCCAGCTACGATCATGCGGATAATGTTGCCTTTCATAATCGGTGCAAACAAGGCTACAATGAAGGGAATCACAGCCAGGTCTGCAAACAGGATAACCCGGTTTCCAGGCAGGATGATGCTGAGTAGAATCGAAATCGGAACCAATACCAGACCCGCTGAGATGGTGGAAGGATGACCGATCAGGATGGCGGAATCCAAACCAATGTAGATCTCGCGACCGGAAGCCCGTTTCTGCATAAATTCGCGGGCGGCTTCTGAAACAGGGATGAGACCTTCCATCAATATGGAAACCATGCGGGGCAGGAGCAACATAACGGCAGCCAGGCTCATGGCAACGTTGAGGATATCGGCAATAACTTGCATCACGCTTTTGCCCTCGGGAACTTTAAAGGCAAATGCCAGAATGCCAAGCACCGCACCGATGGCGAAACCCATGATGACCGGTTCACCGAAGATACCCCACTTCTTACGAATGGTATCAGGATCGCCCTTAAGGTTGCGCAGCCAGGGGATCTTCTCGAAGATCCAGTTGACCAGAATGGCGAAAGGCACCCCGGGACCAGAAGCCATATGGGGTACGGAGACACCGGGTACGCCATAGAAATTCTGAACGCCTTTGGCAGTCCAGTCACCAATGAACAAAGCAAATGCTGCTGCGATGGCTGCCGCGATGAGACCGTAAACAAGGCTATTGGTCGCGATGGAGACCATTGAACCCAAAAAAGCAAAATGCCAGAAGTTCCAGACATCCACATTTAGGGTTTTGGTTAACTTCAATGCCAGCATGACCACATTCACAATCAGGGCAATTGGGATAACCGCCAAACCGACATTGGTGCCAAAAGCAATGGCTGCAGCGGCAGGCCAACCGACATCGAACACATCCCGTTGAATACCGAGATTGGTGGTTAATGCTTGGCCAACCTCAGAAAGAACACTACTCATCAACCCGGTTACCAAGTTAATCCCAATGAAAGCAATACCAACAGTGACTCCAGCCCGGAAAGCCCGACCGAATTTTGCTCCCATTATAAGTGCCAGGATAGTGATAATTATTGGCAGCAGGATGGTGGATCCAAATGTATCAAAAAACAACTTTATTCCAGAAAGAATTGCATCCATATTTTCTACCTCTTAATAAATTAGTTTGTTAAAATTGGTACTCACTCTTTTAATTTTTCAACAATCTTCTCGATAACCTCCTCCTTTCCAATCCCCGTCAGGAAGGCAAGTGTTTGAATGACTGGTTTACCATGATCGGTTGCAACCTGAGTGGTTGTGACAATCAAATCAGCGTCTTGAGCCAAGCTGGGTACTTCACTGGCTTTACACTGACGGATGGTTACTGGAATGCCACGACTTTCAAGGGCTTCTTCAATCGCTTTCGCCACCACGGTGGATGTGGCAATGGCGGTACCGCAAGCTACTAAAATTCTCTTCTTTCCTAACATTTTGATCCTCCAAAAACTTTTTTGTTTGCCTGGTCTTATCGATAATTGGTGATAAAAAAATCAGTTTCTTACTTTCCAATGTTTGCCAAATACGAAAAAACCTCTTCGGGTTTCTTGGCTGCAATTAACTTTTCGATCAAGTCTGGGTCTTGTAGTACACAAGCGATTTCTTGCAGCATTTCAATTTGGGATTTGGGTTGCTCTAGCGCCAATAAGAAAACAAGCTTCACTTCCACGCCTTCTGAGGGCATCACCATGTTTTGAAACGTAACAGGATGTACCAGCGTTGCCATGGCAACGCCCGGCGCTTTGACGTGGATGATGTCTGTATGCGGGATGGCAGCATTATAGTTGCCGCCTAACGGGAGACCGGTGGGAAGAGTGCTTTCACGCAATAACGCAGCTTCTACAAAGCTTTCCTTTACCAACCCGGCTTGGTACAACTTTTGACCCAGGTGGGAAATTACATCATTGGCATCTTTTCCATCGTAGTTTAAACTAAGCGTTGATTCGAGCAATAGGTCAGATAATGCCATTTTTTCTCTCCTTTATATTTTGTTTTTGGGTTGCTGTTCTACTTAATCCATTGGAACAGTTACCCCTATTCCATCGTCAAAATAAGATCAAATCAGGTGTTTCGAGCACGCTAACCAGATCCGCCAGGAAGGCAGCCGCTTCGGCTCCATCGACAACACGATGGTCTGCCCCTAAGGTCATCGTCAAGATCGGTCTTACCGAAATGGTATCTTTATCATCCACGACGACAGCTCTTCGTTCCAAACCGCCCACTGCTAGAATGGCGGATTGGGGCGGATTGATGATGGCTGTGAATGACTTGATGCCATACATGCCTAAATTGGAAATAGTAAAAGTACCGCCATCAACCTCTTCATGGGTGAGTGCATCACTGCGGGCTTGCTTGGTGAGATAGCGCAGCTGTTCGTTAATTTCACTGATGGTCAAATTGTCCGCTTCGTGAATTACGGGCACGATCAATCCCTCTTCAAGCGCTGTGGCGACTCCCACATTAACCTTGTTCCACAATTGAATCTGATCCTCCAGTAGGGAAGCGTTGAGGTAAGGATGCCGTTTCAGCGCCCAAGCAGCCATCTTGACCAAATAAGCGGTGACCGAAATGGGGGATTTCCCTTGTTTCTCTGCCAGGGCGTTCAGATGTTTCCGACTGATTTCGGCTGCGCTCATATCCACCTCTACGGTCAAGTAGATATGTGGAGCAGTTTGATAACTGGCTGTCATCCGTTCCGCAATACGTTTGCGCTTTCCGACCATGGGGATTGAAGATGCGCCTGGGACCAGTACAGTTTTTTGTGGTTGCGCTGGCCGTGCGCCTACAATTTGTGACACATCGTTTTCCTGAATTCGCCCGCGCGGGCCTGTACCAGAAATTGATTCAAGGCGTAAACCCGCTTCATTTGCCGCCCTTTTGGCTGCCGGGGTGGCAGCAACTCCTGGGGATGGCTCTGCGCCTTGTTGTCCTATTATCAGGCTTTCGACATCAACCTTGGATTCCTTTTGGCCGGTTTCGGGGGTCTGCACCAGACCAACGTTCAAGTCAGCAGAGATTTGCTTTGATGGAGCAGCCGCAGGGGTTTCCAGTTGTGCCCCAACAACCTCTCCCTTGGGTTTCGGCGTTTGTTTGTTTTCGGCAGTGGGGAGGTCGGCGACTGTTTCTCCCTCACCCAGAATATAAGCGACAACCTTGGTAACTGGGGCTTCCTCGTTTTCATGATAGAGAATGCCCGCCAGCGTTCCACTCTCGGGCGCTTCCACTTCACTGGTGATCTTATCGGTTTCGACCGAAATCACCGGCTCGCCTTTTTTGATGATGTCGCCCTCTTTTTTCAGCCACTCTATTATTGTGACTGATTCCTGATCCATATCCATTTTTGGCATAATAAAGGGTGTTGGCATGTCTTCACTCCTCGAATTAGTACTGATTGTTTAAGATGGCACGTATCTCAGCTTCGATATCTGCTTCTTGTGGAACAGCCGCGGCTTCCAGATTCCGGTTGTACGGGATGGGGACGTCTTTGCCGGCTAACCGCCGCATGGGAGCGTCCAGATAATCAAAGGCGGAGCTTTCCGAAACAACTGCCATCACCTCGCCAGCCCAGCCGCCCGTCTTGACTGCCTCATGGACTACCAAAAGGCGCCCGGTCTTTTTGACGGATTTTGTAATGGCTTCGGTATCCAACGGTCGCAGAGTGCGTAGATCCAAAACCTCCACGCTGATGCCTTCAGCTTCCAGCTTTTTGGCGACTGCCAGCGATTTGTTCACCATGATGCCCGAAGCGACCACGGTAATATCGCTGCCTTCATGTTTGATATCGGCAACTCCCAGGGGAACGGTATATTCACCTTCAGGCACTACCCCACTGGTCTTATAGAGGAGTTTATGCTCGACAAAACAAACCGGGTTCGGGTCGCGAATAGCGCTCAATAAAAGACCTTTAGCGTCATAAGGAGAGCTAGGTGCGACGACCTTGATGCCGGGAATGCCCATTAAGATACTTTCCAGAGACTGTGAATGCTGGGCTGCCGCACCGGTTCCGGAGCCGCCAGCCATTCTCACTACCATTGGTACAGTAGCTTTTCCACCAAACATATAGCGTGCTTTGGCAGCCTGGTTCATCAAAGGCTCCAACGCCAGCAGAATAAAATCCATGAACATCATTTCGGCGATTGGCTTCATACCTACCATGGCAGCACCCGCTGCCGCGCCGACGATGCCTAATTCTGAGATGGGGGTCTCACGTATGCGCTCGGGACCAAATTCAGCCAGCATTCCGGCGCTGACCCCAAAGGCACCCCCATAGGTGCCAATATCCTCGCCAATTAAAAACACCGTTTCATCACGGCGCATTTCTTCCACCATGGCGTCATGGACAGCTTCACGATAAGTTATTTCAGGCATATACCCACTCCGCTACATCATTAATATCTGGTTCCGGTGAGTTTTCGGCAAACGCGACTGCCTCATCAATTACTTTGGTCATTTCTTCCCGGATCTGTTTGATCTGCTCCGCCTTAAGCAAATCAGCTTGAAGAAGCAGCCCCTCAAATCGGTCAATGGGGTCTTCAACGGACTTCCAGTAATTAATTTCATCTTTGCTTCGATAGAGGTTGCGATCGCTCTTGGAATGTCCAAAATAGCGGTAGGTTTGTGCTTCGATGAAAACCGGTCCCTTCCCGGAGCGGATATACTCTGCCGCATTCTTTGCGTATTCGTAAACGGCCAGAACATCGTTTCCGTCAATGTAATAACCCGGAATATCATAAGCTGCCGCGCGATACTTAAAGGGTGTTCTGGCAGATACCTGACTGACACTCGCCGACATGCCGTACAAGTTGTTCTCACATAAATAGAGGATGGGCAGGTGCCAGATGCCAGCCATGTTCAATGACTCGTGGAAAATACCCTCGTTTGTGGCACCATCTCCAAACAATGTCAAGACTACCTGGTCTGTTTTCTTCATCTGGACAGCTAAGCCAACACCAACTGCCAGTTGAAGCCCGCCGCCAACGATGCCATTAGCACCCAGGTTGTTGGAGGTCACATCAGCAATGTGCATAGAGCCGCCGCGACCATGACAATAGCCGGTATCTTTGCCAAGAAACTCCGCCATCATCTTGTTTACATCTGCACCACTGGCGATAAAATGTCCATGACCGCGGTGATGATTCAGCAGGTAATCGCCTTTGCGAACGGCAAAGCCAGTACCCACAGCCACTGCTTCCTGACCTGCGGAGAGGTGCATGGTTCCATGTACTTTTCCGAGGGCATACAATTTATCCGCCATTTCTTCAAATAGACGGATCTTAACCATCGTACGATACATCTCAACCAGGGCGTTTTCAGCCAGCCCAAGTTCTTTAGCCTTTTCGAGCACATCTTTTGTTTCGTGATTATCAAATTCTTCTTTTTTCGAAATGACCATTGCTAAAATCCTTAGTATAAGTGTGTGAGTTAAGGGAATAGAACGTTAATTACTTATCTGCAATACTCCTCGAGCGGTGCTGGAATCTATCACCAAAACATTTATAAGACCGCCTCTCAAAGCGCCAAGGGTCGGGATAACTTTTTCAGTCCCTCCCGTTACACCAATGCGGGTGGGAATCTTCAAAAGATGCTCGAGTTCTATCCCGATAGTCCGTTCCTGAAACTTGGAAGAGGCGAGATGCCCATTGATATCGAAAAATATACCGCAGACATCACCAATTGCACCCTCCGCCTGGATAGCGCGCATTTGGTCTTCTGTAACATAGCCGGCCAGGTAATAGGGAGAGAATTCCAACTTGGTGGTACCGATGCCAAGCAGGGCTAAATCGGATTTGTTTCCGAAAGCCAGTGCTTCTTGAACGCCCTTACTTTCCATTAGGGCGCTTGCCATGGCACGGTCTTCCACCAGAAAGGGGGAATTGAGATAGATGCCTTCCCCGCCCAGTTTTTCTTCCAAACGGTGAACGATGGAAAGCCCGTCATACTCCTTGATTCGCGCTCCAAGGGCACCCAGCAATTGCACGATTGTTATTCCAGGAACGGGAGAGGGGAGGTTAAGCTCATCAACCGTGGCACTGATTGCTGTTCCCCAGGAAGTGCCCAGAACTTGGTTGGGCCGCAAGTTTTCGACCAAGAGTTTGGCAGCAGCCTTGCCAAGTGTAGTTAGCAGGGGTTGCTTAAAATTGAGGTCTACAACAACAGCCTGCGTGAGATTGAATCGTTGGCAAAGTAATTCTGCCAGTTCATGGTTTACCCTTAATGGTCTATCAATCTGAATTTTTACAATCCCAAGGTCTCGCGCTTCAATTAACATGCGGGAAACCATGGACCGGGTGACCCCGATCTGTGTCGAGATTTCGGCCTGACTTTCCCCGTCCAAATAGTACATTTCTGCAACATCTGCAAGGAGGTCAATTCGATCTTGTCTTCGAAAATTTCCTGGCATGGGATCTCCAAAATTCACATTTGCTCAGTTCGATTCACGTTGGTGATGATATCATAATAAACAAGAAGTGTCAAGAATTTCAGCAAAATGTTGTTTGTGTGTGAATTTAAAGGGCACAGAGGGGTTATTAACTTTGTGGGGCGAAGGGTGGGGAGGGCGGAGCCTGGCTTATAGGTGGTTTTCTCTCAACAGAAATCATAAATGCAGGCTGCGATAGGGTGGGTGGCTGACCAACCAACTCGATCCAAAACTTTAATAAGTCCTATTTGGTAGATTCTTACCAGGACTGAATCTAAGCTTTTCTATCCAGAGCTGTCGGGTTTTGCTGACAGCTATAAGTTTAGAACAGGTGCCGCTTTCACTCAACCCAATCAATTTAGGACACTTTGAGTTAGTGCTTAGCGGGGTTGCATCCATACAAAATTCATTGTCATCAGCGAAACCCAACGTCCGAATGCAGCCTGTCGTTTACCTTGGGCAAGCAATCTCTTCTTTTAAGGGTGAAATAGCTTCACAAGTCAGCCATGTTTTACAGTACTTGAACTATTCCTTGAGGACAAGCTTCAGGGGATTCCACACAGACAAGAAAAAGGGTGATTGCCCCACAAAAGAGGTGGGGACGCAAGCAGTCTGGGACGTTCCAAGGGGGACGCTGTTGTAGTGGTCAGGATGGGATTAATGCGTTAGCAGAAGCACTTTCCTGCAGGACGGCCTGAGCGGTGCTGGTGTCTGTAACCAAGACGTTGATAAAGCCGCCTCTGAGTGCGCCAAGGATCGGGAGTATTCTTTCAGGACCCCCTGTCACGCCAATGCGGGTAGGAATGTTCTTAAGGTTTTCCTTAGAAATACCGATAGTGCGTTGCTGAAATTCCGGTGAAGCGATTTGACCATACTGGTCATAAAATAATCCACAGACATTCCCCACTGCTCCCAATTGTGTCAGGAGTCTTATCTCCTCTTCAAAGCCGTAATTCGCAGCAGAATTGGTGGGGGAGGTCATCTGGTTGGTGCTAATCCCCATCAGCGCCAGGTTAGCATTTTTACCATACTCCAGGGCTCGTTTGACTTCGGTGTTCTCCAACAGTCCATTGGCTATTACCGGATCGTCCACGAGATAAGGCGAATTAAGATAGATAGTGTGGCCGTTAAGTTTTTCCGCCAGTCGGTAAACCAGGGCAAACCCATCGTTGGCGTTTACCCCTGTATGCATAGCACCCATCAATTGTACAACTTTAACCTGTGGAATGGGGGTGGTGAGATAGATATTGTCAACTACAGCACTGAGATGAGCGCCCCAAGAGGACCCCAAGGTCATTCCGGGCTGGAGGTTTTCAATCAGCACGCGGGCTGCCACTTTCCCAAGCATGCTCAGCGGCGATTGTGGCTTGGAGATGTCTACTACTTCAACCCGTTTTAGGTTATATTGTTTGCACAATAATTCTGAGAGCTTGTTTTTGTTATCGGTGGGTCGTTCAACCTGGACTTTGACCATCCCAAGTTCGCGCGCTTCAGACAACATTCGGGAGACCATGGAGCGTGTAACGCCGACTTGTTCGGAGATTGACTCTTGGTTTTCCCCTCGGATGTAATACATTTCCGCTACGTCAGCAAGGAGATTTATTCGGCTTAGTCTTTTACTCTTGGACAGCACAATAGCTCCTAAATTCACAAAATAATTGTTAATATTTCCTCTTATTATCATATCATAATAAGTATCAAGCGTCAATAAGAAAAATAGAGTTGTTGTGGGAGGGGCACAATCTGTCAATGGAATAACTACAGTGAGCCTTCTCTCCAAATAAGGATCCCGACCCCCATCCACAATCAATTTTAAAGCTAACCAAGTTGGTTTCAGAGAGTGCGATCTAGCGTGGTGCTAATTTCCTCCAATAACCCGGCTGCCAGGCACCAATGTTTTATAGAGCGAACCGTATTCTTGCCAACCCTAAGGCAATGCGCGCATTGCCTTTAGTAAAACAGTTGCTGTTGCTTATGACCGCATCTATTCCTTTCCGTAACCAGCCATTTCTGAATGCAAAAGTCGCATGGCCACCAAGAATTGGTTTGGGTTTGATTTGAATATTTTATTTTTTATATCTGTGCTAAATAATCGATTTTATGATTTAATAGCTTGGTCAAGAGTCTTCCAATAACTTACGAAGACAAGCTGTGCAAACTGTTTGAATTCTACTGGGGACATAAAAAAGCGCGTTTGGCAAATCTAAAAGAATTATGCGCGTAAAACCTTTTTCATATTGGTTAGTGTCAATAAATTCAGGTCAAAACCGGGTTCAACAAATGGACGCACATCGTTCACAATGCCGTCCCAATTCAGCTTTTCCAACCGCAGACTAACTTGTTCTTTCCAATTGACCTCGGTCAGCGTTCCTCCTGCCCAATTTGTCTGAGTCAGGGCATTGTTGAGCAATATCATGTTGGGCTGCGGCCAAGTGGGATCGCTTAGGTACCAGAGCAAATCATAAATATCGCGTCCTTTGGTATAGGACCGCTGCAAAACTGCATGCAGTTTGCCGGATAACAAGGAGGCTTTATCATGATGATGAAGTTGAAGCACAACAAACCGACGCACAACGGTGTTAGAAAGTCCAGCGCCTTTGGGTGGATTTGTATCCACTTCAATTTTGACCGCCAGCACCTCACTTTGTTGAGGTGAAAGGCCCATTTCAAATAGCAATCCTGGAAAACGTACGAATGCACTATTTACAGTCTTTTTATCATTGACCTTTAAATCAACCTTGTACCCTTCGGGAGTTAATTCAGATCGAATCGCGTGTAAGTAGGAACGAAAATCATAGCTTTGACGATTACCTTCCAGCGTAAAGTCGAGATCTTCGGAATACCGACCGTGGGAATAGAGGAACCTTAATGCCGTTCCACCATGAAACGCTAAGGGAATCATGGCACCAGATCGCTGCAGCGAACCTAAAATTCGAGCTTGAAGGTATTCCCTTGCCAGGTTTCTACCTTCCAGTGGGGAGGTTGTTTGCTTTACCAGGCTCGCTAAATATTCTTTCATATTTCCTCATACTCACTTGTTTCAACAAGCATCAATTGGGAAATGACCTTTGCGGCTTTGCCCATTTTTGGAGAGTCAAAGACTTCGGATTGTTTCTTCAATAGATCTAGATTAAAGCGATCCAAATTCTGTAAACGTAACTCATTTAAATAATTTCGTGATTCACCGCTTGATTGCAAATACACCAAATCCAGCAGCGCTTTTTCTGGTGTTGCTACCAATGCGTTTTGCCCTCCCAAGTCAATCATTTCGTAACCGAAAAGGAGCCTGGATTTGATATGCCGGAACTCAAAAATACCCAGAGGTGTTTCCAATCGTTCAGGGCGACCAGTAGTAACACTTACAGTAATATTCACAGTTTCGGGGATCAAGCCGTAGAACGCAAGCGCAGATTGCAGACTCACATAAGATGCCCGTTGTAAATGATTGGCCACCAAAAAGGGATGCGGTTGAATTTTTTGATAAGGCGGTGCAATTGAATACAACCCCCGTCGCAATTGGTAAATACGTCCACTTTTCACCCAACGGCTAAGCTGGAGCCGGACAATTTTTGGGTTGATATTCCCGGCGAGGAGCAGGGAGGATTCAAAGACCGGATCATTGCCGATTAGCTGTAGTAATGTATCGAATTCCATTGCGTTATATTAGCATATATGATAACTAATTGCAATAGAATTGTTATCATTTCCTGTTGTGTTTTTTTTGAGGGAGTATATGCAGGTTTGTCAGGCATAACAGGCATTCTGCCATAAGAATTGGCAGGGAAACAGTTAAAGGGAGCGGCTTAGCTATTCCCGAAGGGAAGTCGCTGGACTGTGGAGCATGGCTGCCTGTCATCTTAAAAAAGCTAAGCGGAAAATTATTATGAACCATACGCTGGCAGGACAGATATAAAGTTCGATGTTGTAGCGGATTCCCATGTTGCGAAGGAACTTGTTACCCAACAAATTTATCATACAGACAGCTTATTAATTGTGATGGAATAGAAAACGCTTCCGGCAGTTTCTTAGCCGGAAGCGTTTGTCTAATTAGATTCTGTTACCAGAATTTGAGTGTTTTGACTTACTTGAACAGCATTGGTAAGTACAAAACGTTGTTGGAGCCAACTACAATCGTGACCGTCGCCCAATCCACCAACTCTGACTGAGTTATCGATGGCGATGGCGTGGCTAACATGTAATACTCAAAGATGTCAGTGCCAACGTAACCCGCATCAGGTATGTAGGTAAATGAGCCATCAGAATTCAAAGTCAGGGTTCCATGCATTGGATTGGTTTTAACATCCGCCAAGATGGCATCACTCGGATCCGGATCATAGTCGTTTTCCAGCACGCCAGGTGCAAGAACTTCCAAGATTAAATTCTCACCTATCGTATAGAAATCGTCATTAGCTTTTGGCGCGTCATTAACCGGTGTCACTTCAACAGTGATGGTGGCAATATCGGATTCATAGATACCATCATTGACCGAGAAAGTGAAACTGTCAGTGCCAAACCAATCCGATTCTGGGGTGTAAACCAGATTAGGCTCCGTACCACTCAAAGTACCATGCGCCGGCTGCGTCTTAACAGTCCAAACTTCAGGACCAGGGGTGAGGAAGTCACCAGTTAACGTAATTGGCAAGGCTTTATCCTCAACAGTCGCCAAGTTTTGGTCATTTGCGATAGGCTTGGTGTTAACCATGATATAAACAGTGGCTTCATCAGCGTACTGAGACATGATCATCTCCGGAGGAATTCCGAGCATATTGTAGGTAAAGCTATCCTCACCCAGGTAGCCCGCATCGGGTACATAGGTAAAGGAGCCGTCCTCCTTCAAATTGACGGTACCATGCGCCGGCTCGTCCTCGAGATCAGCGATGATTCTATCCAATGGGTCGTTCTCATTGTCATTTCCTAGCACACCCGGCGCAGGAACGACCAGTTCGACACCCTCATCGGTTGCATAGTGATCATCATTTGCCAAAGGCGGGTAATTAACTGAAGTTACGTCAATTGTCACCGTGGCAATGTTACTCTCTACAAGACCATCAGTCGCTTTGAATGTGAAGGTGTCTTCCCCGTACCAATCCGTATTAGGAATATAGGTCAACACGGGCAGTTCATTGGCTTCATATTCAAGGGTTCCATGAGTGGGTCCGTCAACAATGACATAGGTTAAAGGATCGCTTTCAGGATCAACCGCGTTCAAAGTGATTTCCAACGGCGTTGACTCGGGCGTGGTAAGATCTTGGTCGAAAGCTTCAGCTGCAGGCACCACATGTAAAGTCACCGGGATCTCTATGGCAGGTTGGGGAGCATTCTTCACTTTTAGCAACCCACTGTAATCACCCAACTCCTGATCTGTGGCGTCAAAGGTCAGTGTCACGTTCGACGTGCTATCTGCTGGAACTGTCCCCGTTACCGGATCTTCACTCAGCCAAATGATATCTACAGCGGCCGAGCTTCCCATTCCACGAACCATCCAGTTGCCTGGGAAACCAAAATCGTCAATTAATCCCCAGCTTTCGTCGGGGGGCAATTCCGGAGGAGTAGGAGGCGATGCTGACCACCAGCCAGCCCATGAGCGCCCTTGCGAGGCGTCTTCATCAATTGATGCCGGCCAGTAAGAAGAGCCTGGTTTTTCCATGCCTATCACACCGATCAGCACATCCCCCGGGCCTTCCAAGAGTACCCCTTCAGGCAAGGTGTAATTGTTCCAGTCATCCACAGCTTGAACAGTCGTTGGGTAACTATAAAGTAAGGTTGCACCAACTGCCGGGTCAGGATTGCCAGCTATGTTTTCGTAAACAACCAGAATGATCTCGTCGCCTACAGAAACATTGCCACTGCTATCAAAGTACACCTGGATTTCATCCAGATTGAACGGGAAGGCGTCCTCCTCAGGGGTAAACCGATTAAGCCAGATGAACTCCAGAGTTCCGCCAATGCCGATACCATTTTCTGCAGAACCGTCGTCCAGAATCAGTTCGACATCTGCGGCAGTAGCAATACCAGCATCAGCCATTTCGGAGAGGGTGAAGTCACCAGCCGCTGCCCCGGCATTAATCAAAGAAAGTGTTTGCGTCGCTGAAAGATCAGCTCCAAGCCATTGCTCAAAGCTGGTCGGATCGACACTTAAACAAGGAGCCAGCAACCGAAGTTCCACATCTGTTGCCAGGGTGGCATCCGGGTCAACAATTAGACCTTCAACCAGTTCGGTCTGATAGCCATCCATAATCACTTCGAGTGTGTAGGTTCCGGCGAGCAGAGACCAGGAATAGTTTCCATCAGCGTCAGTACTGAGGGTCGTAAGAAGTGTACCCAGATCATCATAAATATTAACCGTAGCATCTTTCAGAGGTGTTGGATTCACATCGCAAGCCTCAAGAGCATAAACAGTCCCTTCCAGTGTTCCCCATGTGGAGGGCCTGAGCAGATGCAGGGTGGCCGAAATGTCTGAGTAAGTGTAGGGGGTATTGTGCTTTACTTTGAGCGCTGCCAGGTAATCACCAGGCTGCCCAAGTGAAGCCGGATCAAAGCTTAGAGTGACATCTGTTGATCCTGCAGATGGGACAGTACCAACGGTGGGTGATTCACTCAGCCAGGATACATCCCCAGCACCACCGGTAGCAAAAGCCAAACTATCCACTTCAGTATCATCGGGGAAGCCTCCAACCAATGCGCTCGCGCCAGTCGTCATATCAATAACACGCAATTCGCCAACGGTAGTATAGGCGGCCCAGTAGAGAATGCCAGTTTCCTCTTCGTAATCCAAACCTTGGGCATAGTTGGCATCAACACCCAAAGCGCCAACAGCGGTAACTGCCAGTGTGGCGGGATCTACCCGGTAGAGTTCGTTGCTGACGATATCCACGATATAGATCATATCTTCGTTGGTATTGTAGGCCAGATCAATCCCGGCAGCAATGCCTGACAGTGCCCCCAAATCTGTGACCGCACCCGTAGAAGGATCAACCAGGGTAAGGTTAGTGGTGGAAATGTCGGTTGAGAGACCGTACAGGGTTCCATCCGGGGTTCCAGTGAGACCAGTCCATGATTGACCTGCGGGAGCAGCGGATGGTCCGATTAAGGTGTAAGCACCAGTAGCGGTATCCACAGTATAGAAACTATCAGTATCACCGCTAATGGCATACAAGGTTGAGAAATCGCCGGAAATGAAGTCGCCCGAGTACAGGGACGACATGGTTCCACCAACTACAGTCCATGTTCCAGGAGTTGTTGTGTCAGGAATATATACCAATGCGTCCTCAAAAAGATCTGCTGCAAACGCCGGTTCTCCAGCGAGCACGCCTTCGAAGAGGTCAGCACTGCTCAATGCTGGCGTCGTCGCAGTCTTCGGAGCAGGCCCGATGGAGGTCGGAACGGTGCTCTCAATCAATTTATCCGTAAAAGCTGGGATGGAAACGGCAGGCAGATAACCTTTGTCCTTTTCAACCAGTTCAAATGTTGCATCCGCTGTTCCAGCGTTGCTAATGGTCAGCGCCTGATCAGAAGGAACATCATCCATTTGCATGGTGACTTCAAAGGAGGTCGGATCAAAACTTAATCGACCGGTTCCCAGGGCAAAGTCTTGCTGAGTGACTTCATCTTGAGCCACACTGACGGTCGCGGTACCATTCCCGTAGAGATCCTTCGAAGCGGTGAAAACCACATCTTCAGGACTGGTGGTTGTGGGTTGGAAGACCCAGTAGAGGCCGGCATTATCAGGATCGCCTGCCAGTTCAAAGGTCTGTGTGGCAACCGTTGGGCTGACCACATTGGCACCAACCAGCGGATCGCCGGAATTATCATCATAGACATAGCCAGCCACTGCACCACCGGGGATGATTATGCATGGGGCTGTGATCACCACAGGAGTGGCCACCGAGACAGCCACATCGTCAATATACCAGCCCGCATAGTTCCCCGAACCATCACTGCGGAAATAGAAGCGGAATTGGAAGTCGCTGACTGCATAGGTTGAATCCAGCGCAATGGTCTTTTGCGTCCAAGTAGTTACATCTCCAATCTTGCCGGAGACATCCTGCCATGTAGCACCGCCATCCTTGGTAGCTTCCACCGCACCCCAGTCAAATGAAGTGCTTTCAATGTCATTCCAGTGCTGGAAGGAGATGGTAGGAGCCAAACCGGCATAGGCGCTCAGGTCGATCACCGGTGAGGTAATCCAACCTGCTTCGCTGCTTCCGTAATTACCAGCCAGGTTGGTTGCCCAGACATTCGGGATTGAGTAGGGAGCGCTAGGTCCGGAAGTGGGGGCGCCCCAAGCCCATGAAGTGGTTCCACTGACAGTAAAGCCGCCGTTGTCGCTATCAAAATTATTTGAATATATCACTGTTGGTGCCGGAACCGCGACATTGAAAATCCCAATATCATCAATATACCAGCCTGTATACTGCACGGAAGTGTCGCTCTTGAAATAGAAGCGGAATTGGAAGTTGGACACATTGTAAGTTGAATCCAGAACGATGGTTTGTTGATTGTACTGAGTATCATGCACGCCGCCAACAGGACCGTAGACGGTCGTCCAGGTGGTGCCGCCATCCTTGGTAACGTCAACGCGTCCCCAGTCATAACTGGCACTTTCGATGTCCTTGTAGTCGTACCACTGGATCACCGGAGTATCCGTGCCAAAGCCAGTCAGGTCAATCACCGGGGAAACCATCCATCCCTGTTCGCTGGCATTGTATGACCCGCCGGGATTGGTGGCAATACCCTTGGTACCGCTGTGCCCCTCGCCTGGACCACTGGTGAAGTCACCCCAGGCAAAGGAAGTGGTGCCTCCGGGGGTAAAGCCCCCATCGCTGCTTTCAAAATTATAGAAGATGTCGTAATCTGGTTGATAACCTGGTGCGGCGCAAGCTTCAGCATCGGCAAGAAGAGTGATGTCGTGTGGATAGGCCGTACCGACTGGTGTGACTGTTTCAACCAAGATTTCGTAGCCAGCGGGAACTGCATTCACTGTGAAGGTATGTTCGGTCGCCTCAACTAACGAAACTTCATAATAGCCGGTTATCGGATCAGCGTAAATGGTTTGGTCAAAACCGGGGGCAGTAATGTGAATGCTTGAGTAGAGAGGGTAGCCATGCGAACCCACCCCACCAATACCGCCATCATAGATATTACCTGAGACCAATGTCATCCCCAATGGGGGTAACGTGAAATTCTGTGTCAGGGTTTGGTCTTCGGCAATAACAACATCTGTAACCGTAACGGTTTCAAAGCCATACTTGCTGGCTGTAACGGTATAAGTACCCGCAGGCAGGCCGAGAGTGTAGGTGCCATCTGCAGCGGTCAGGATAGTGCGTGTATATCCAGCCCCATCATCTGCCCGTACTGTGGCGCCTTCAATCGGGTTGGTGCCATCAGTTATGGTACCGTTTACTGTGCCCATGGAACAAACACCCAGGGCTTGATTTACCGCTGCCAGTGCGTCAATCTCACCCCAGCCAGTCGCAAAGTTTGGGGAGTTGGTCGGGGTCAATGCCGAGCCGTCATCATAAACAATGTCTACAGCCGTAGATTCAATCAGGTTTTCGGTGGTGGCATAGTCGCCAACCAAACAGGGTGCTGCCTGCCAGACCAGTGCTACCAGACCGGTAACATGTGGAGCAGACATGGAGGTGCCAGACCAGCCATCTTCATAGGAAGTGTCACTCGTAGGCACTGACGAACGAATACTTACCCCCGGTGCCAACACCTGCGGCTTCATCATATCAAATCCATCAGTAGGATTGACTGTGTCCAGGTTGTCGGTAGGGCCCCAGTTGGAGTGTGTAGCATATTGGCCGTTCTGCTCACCTGAAGATCCCACACCAGTCACGTTACCGGAACGGGCGGGATTGCCAACCGTATTCAACCCGGGAGGTGAAGCATAGCCACAGTTTGACGAGTTTCCATTGGAAAATACCGGATATGTCCCTACTGCAAGCCAGGCATCAATAACATCTGCATACCAGGGATCATAGCTTGTTCCGCAATCTCCCCATGAGTTGTTAACCACATTAGGCCGCATGTCTGGGTTGGGGTCGGTACCTGCAACGGTCGTAGGAGCCGCAATAAATTGACCGCAAGTTAATAAGGCTTCTTCGGTGCAACTGGAACTATTGCATCCGCGACAAGCCATCCACTCTGCCTCCGGAGCAATACCAATCTGGTTGGAACCACCATCGTCACCTACCATGGTTCCCATCGTATGGGTACCGTGACCGTTAGCATCGGTTGGAACAACATATTCGCCATAGGGGTCAAACCAATTGTAGTCATAAGTAAAGGTGCCATCACCTTCATTGCCACGATATTGATTGACCAGCGCTTCATGGGTATATCGGACGCCCGTGTCGATGCTCGCAACTACCAATCCCTCACCAGTTATCCCCAACGCCCAGGCATCATCAGCGTTGATGTGTGTCAAATTGGGTTCGACCGCATTGACACCGCTGTCCTGCACAGCTTCGCTCGTATCAGGTTCGTAAAGTACGTATTCCTTACGAGCCCCTATACTTTCCACTTCGGGAAAGCTCTGCAAGGCATTCAGAACGGTCAAGCCCGAACTTTCCACCAGGATTGTATTCTTAATCCAATAGGATTGGTAATTAATCTGGGCGCTATCAAGATATGCCAAGACATCCGCTTGGGATTCAGAAGCGATCTTTGAGAGCTGGTCATACACATACCAACCTCGCTCAGACCAATCCATTTCGTAGGCGGGTGAAAGGTCTACTTTGGAGCGAAAGTTGATCCAATAACTGGCTGCTCCAGTGGCGTCGACCTCGTCCAACACCTCCTGATCCACAGTAACTATTGACTGCGGTTCTGTTGCTTTTGCTTGTGTTGATAGTGGGTTTCCCAAACTTAGGACCATCACCACAACCAAAATTGAAGCAAAAACTTGATAAAAAAACTTCTTACGCATGTCTTACTCCTTTTATTAAATGTCAAAGATAGAAACAATTGGTTATTACATCAAGCATGAATTTATTTTTGGATATTCTTCTAAAGAGCACCTCCTTTTTCTTTTACACAAGAAGCCTCTAGGGTGCGAAGCAGGAAAAAACGTGAGTATTTACTAAAGGACGACCATGTTTCAAGCGCTCATCACAAACCAAACAAGAAAAGACTTCCTGACACTTGTCCAAAAATATGTCTATAGGTAAATAATGTTAAATACTACCACATTATCGAGTTAAAATACACATTTGTGAAAAAGAATTAACCACAATTGTGATTATATAATAAATATGGAAAAATAGATTCTCAAACTAAATTATTTCGGGGAATGGGAAAAAATGGATAACTGTAACCGTAAAAGAATCAAGACAAATTAACAAGAGAAAGTAAACATTTACTAAATATGTCCGAAGCGGTTGTTTTCCTCCCTAAATTATTGATGAATTGACTGAAAAAAATTCGTATCACCGGAATACCCGCAATAAATATGGGGTCTTTCTCAACAGATTGTGACAGCCTTTGCGAACGCCAACCGTGGCAAATCAAAGGAACACGCAGGGAGCAGCCCGCCGACTCCGAAGATGCCGAATGCAAAATTACCAGAGCCAAACTGAGCAAGTTTATTCCTATGTTGACTCAATTCAACTTACAATTGTTTAGGTAAGAAGAGCTTCTTAGGAAGAAGGAAAAAATCCTCTGAAACCAGTCAGGGCTTGCCAGCCCTAAAAATAATTACAAAAAAGCTGCCCGGTTAAATCAGCCGGGCAGCTTTTCAATTGACCTAAGGAACGGCTTAATAGGAACTGTTAGAGTGGGAAATTTCAATTCCCCTAACGCACATGAATTTTGGAACCACGATAGCACTGGGGTTGCGCTGACCGTAAGTGTTGGATACGTTGTGGACTACCTGCTCGGATGAGAGCCACTCAACGTTTTCGCCAAACAGATCTTGGAAAGTCTGGGTGACGCGCACATTGAACGGAATTGCCACGCTGCCATCGGCTTTCAGAAGCAGCGCACCAAAGCGGGAACTGCCAGTAATCATGCCGATAGTGGGATTAACAATATTCATGTAATGAAGATAGGGGATATACAAGATGTCTTCATTGCGGCGCATTGCCACCAATTCCTCCAGGCTGGCTACCTGTACCGCGCCACCATCGACCAAAAGGCTGTTGTGATACACCGTATGCCCGGTAGGCTGTTCTCCAAATTCATCGGCATCGTCCTGCGACCAGGTAAATCCCTGGAACACCCCATGATCAAACAGCGGAAAGCGCTTGCGTTCGGTGCCCATAAGGTCGCGGCTAAACGGGTAAGTTTTGATACAATCAGGATCATCCGCCAAGCTGAATTTAGATGAAAACACCAATTTACCTTGCTGTTCTTCAGTAAGGCAGGAATAACCACGCTTCATCAGTCCCCCATCCGTGGTCAACTGAACCATAATATCCATCACATCCCCGACGGCATCAGCTCCAAACACAACCGTGTACTCACCCAGCGGAATCTGCAGGGCGGGGTCTTCGGAATAATGCTTCATCAGGAATGCCAGGTCGCGTTTCAGAACTTGGGGGTTCAGATCCGCTTTGGACTGGGCGGACTGCTGAGCGTTGACCTCCCACTTCAGGGGTTGGTTGGAGAGTACAACAGTAATATCCGCATCGCTGCTGGCAAAGTACTGAGTGTGTTCGGTTTTAGTGCTGACCTGGGCTGTGGTGGTTACACCGCTGGAAAATATTCCTGAGAGTTTAATCTCTTTGCTTTCCAAGCCCTGGGCGACAGTATTGAAATATGCCAGGCGGTCTTCATTCGTCAGGGCCGCCAGGTTGGGGTCATAAGCCCGCAGATCCAGTACCTCCGTCTGATAAACAGGAACAGTTGGAACGTAAGAGAGCGGTTGGGCATGCTGGACCATCTCGGCGGCAATGTCAATACCCTTTTTCATCAGCCCGACCTGTTCCGGATCAACGATCATGCTGTAAGTGGCACGTTTTTTTCCGTCAAATACGGTGATCTCGAGGCGCACCAAGTGTTCATTGGTGTTCAGAGATATGGCAGAATTGGCAAAACGCATCAGGGAACTTTCCTCTTCGTGGTACCAGATGGCTGCTTCCAGCCCTTTTGCCAGGGCATAGGCCCGTAAATCTTTCAGTAATTGGACTACATTGGTTTCCATATCACTCTCCTACTGTTACATTTTCGAAGCGGCAGACCGGCACTCCGTGCCCAAGCTGCATGATCTGGTTAGGTTGTCCCTTGCCGCAGTTATCCACATAGTGGACCTGCCAGGTGCTTTCATCCCCGACTGCCGTGAGCGAGTTGTAAAACTTGATCGTATCCCCTTTATAGGTGGAGTTCTTGATCACGCTTTTCACTTCGCCATCTTCCACCAGCCAGCCGATATCCGTGGCAAAGTGGAACTGCTCGCGGTTTGATCCGATCGACCAGCTCTTTTCCCCATCCAAGATGACACCCTTCTCGGTATTCTTTATGATATCCTCCAGGGAACCATCACTGCCCGGATCCACGTTGATGTTGGTCATGCGTTCGATCGGGACGCGGTAGAAAGAGGTAGCCCGGTTGGCACCGCTGCTGCCGGAGAATATCTGCCTGTGCACTGTGGCATTGGCTTCTTCAACCATTTGCCGACCGGTGATGGCGCCCACGAGGATGCCCTTGTCAATCAGCAGATTATCCTGGGCGGATACGCCGTCATCATCAAAACCAAAACTGCCGGGGGAGTTTTCCTCGGTGGCATTGGCGCGGACGGTCAGTTTGGGGGAGCCATATTGCAGTTTGCCGAAATCTTCCAGCCGCACGAAGGAACCACCGGCAAAAGCCAGTTCGTAACCGAGAATGCGATCCAATTCCAGCGGGTGGCCGATGGTTTCGTGGGTTTGCAGGTGCATAATACCGGGTAAAAGGATGACTGCACGCTGGTCTTTGGGGCAGTTCGGCGCGACCAAAAGCTGGTTAAGCTCGCTTACGATCCGATCGGCGTTCTCAGTGAAAACCTGCGGATTCAAAGATTCCCATCCGCGCGTCTGCCCCTGCCGGCCTGGTTTGAACGTGCGGGACTGCATTCCTCCGTCTTTGTCCACACCCATCACAAGCAACGTGGTAAACACATCGATGATGTTTTTTTCAATCTGGCTGCCTTCGGAATCCAGGAAAACGATCTGTTTTTTAACGAAATCCACTCCGACCATTCTCTGTGCCACGCCAGGCTGATTCAATCTCTGGTCCATTTGCTGCAGGAAAGCGACCTTCTCTGATAGGGGGACTTTGAAAGGATCAATTTGATTGGGGCTGCTGAATGAACCTTGGATGGCTTCCTTTTCCGCTAGACGCACTGGGAAGGTTACCCGTTCGGCAGCCACGCGGGCGTTGTCGAATGCCTTGTCGAAAATATTTCCAATATTACTCAGATCAGATGAGGCACTGAATCCCCAGGCGCCTTTGTAGAGCACCCGCACGCCCACACCACTCTGGAAGGAAGAGCTAAGTTCCTTCAGGTTTCCGTTCCACATGCTCAGATTGTTGGATTCTTCGTACGGGTACCAACGTGCATCCAGGTAGGTAGCACCATTGGATTTGAGCCTGTCTATTTGTTCTATGAGTTCTTGCTTCACGTTGTCCTCTTCTTTATAGGGTTGTAACTACTACAAAAATTATATCTAAGATTGTTCAGGAGGTCCCTAAACTGCATCAATGCGGGAGTACAGGTATGAGGGTGTTGAAAAACGTCATTGTTGCGAACCTCCGGCGATACGTCCCCTGAAATGGGAATGACATGAAAGGTTTTTCAACACTCTCCGGGTATGAGGGTGTTGAAATAAACCAATAAGAGGTATTAACTGATGACTTGGAAGCGGTTCAACCCGCTAAAATAAGCAATTACGCACAATTACGACTCAAAATTGGTCTACATCCCGATACTTTCTGCCTC
>JBAQLH010000004.1:0-7176 GCA_049301715.1 Anaerolineaceae bacterium | reverse complement strand
TGTAGCCAGCCTCAGTTAAGGCATCTTTGAAGCGGGTTTCATCCTGGATCCAGCGCGGTTCATCTTTGGTCGGCAGAACAATGCCAACTGCCAGTTTCTCGCCTGCTTCTTCCGTAGGCACTTCGGTTGCAGCGGGTTGCTGTGCACAAGCGCTTAGGACCATGCTGGCAATTAACAGCATGGATATTACATAAATAAACGACTTTTTCATTCCATTTTCTCCTTTAAGTTTTTTAATTTGTCGTATGGTCCCATTTGATTAATTAACAGTGAGTGTATCTGAGAAACCTCCTTTACCATGGTCAATTACGCATTTTTTAGTACAAATCCGATCAGCAGCGTGTTGAGCGGATCGGGTTTATCCAGGCACAGGGCATGCCCCGAGCCTGGTACTACCATATATTCAGAACCTTTGATCCTGTCTGCAATGGTTTGGGCATACTCTCTGCCCTTGATCAGGTCATCTTCCCCGACCACAACCAGGGTCGGGCAGGCAATCTTCTCCAGTTCCCAGGTAATATTGAAATTATTGAAAGCCCGCATCATTTCGGCGAAGGACTGCATGTCAAGATCGGCATAACGGACAATCTGGTCTTTAAAATTCTGCTGGTTGGCAGCCACCCACTCATCCGAGAAATTCATGTGCACCGAGGTCCAGAAAAGCATCTCCGGATCATTCCTTTCGGCTGCCATCAGCCAGGGATGAGACTGGGCAAACAAGAAAGGCTTCACCTCTGAGACCCCATCCATGATGATCAGGGATTTGGTTTTCTGAGGATGGCGCAGTGCAAACATCATGCTGATCTCAGAACCGTAAGAAATCCCACCAATATGCGCTTTTTCAATCCCGAGCCCTTCCAACAAGCCTGCCAGATCATCAGCATGCTGTTCCATCGAGTACGGTCCGGCCGGATGTTCGGACTTCCACATCCCCCGGCAGTCATACAGCAGCAAGCGCATATGTTTGAAGAGCGCCTTGGTCTGGAAAGCCCAACTGGCAGTGCTCATCATTATGCCATTAGAAAGCACCAGCACTTCTTCGTCTTCCGATCCGTGCAGTTCATAATATAGGCGGGTATTGTTTACGGCAATTTCAGGCATATTCAGTTTTAAATCACCTATGCAGGTTCAAACGCAAGGTATTTCTTGCGTTGGTCTTCAGGACCGCGTTCAATTGTGGTCATCTTCAGGCGCGTCCCAATTTTTATCTTAGCAGGGTCCGACAGGTCCATACCAATAATTTGCGCGCTAATCCTTGGCCCTTCACCCAGCGTGACAATGCCCACACAGTAGGGGTTCCTGGCATCATAACCCGCCTTGACCATTTCGGTGGCGGGAACGTAGATGATGGTAAAGGCTGCCAATGTGCCTGTGCCTTTGAATTCTATTCGTTCAGCCTGGTCGGAATGACATACAGAGCAGATATATCGCTGTGGCAGGCTGATGTGACCGCAATTCAAGCAGCGCGAACCAATCAATTGGTCATTGCCAATCGCCTCAGAGAAAGTTTTGGTTTCCAGTTTGCAATCCGACATCTCAGTTCCTCTTTTCAAAAATGTGCACTACGGCGGTCTGTCCCGTTCCGCCTACATTGTGGGTCATGCCGTACTTCAAGTTTCCGGGTAGTTGTCTTTCCCCGGCAATTCCCTGAAGTTGTTTCCACACTTCCACCACCTGTGCCACACCCGAAGCCCCCACCGGGTGACCCTTGGATTTGAGGCCGCCGCTGGTATTGATGGGATGTTCCCCTGTACGGGCAGTTTTGCCTTCCATCGCGGCTTTCCAGCCTTCCCCACGCGGGAAGAAGCCCAGGTCTTCACTTGCCATGATCTCTGCAATGGTAAAGCAGTCGTGCACCTCGGCAAAATCGATTTCTGCCGGGCTAAGACCAGCCATTTCGTATGCCTGCTGGGCTGCTTTGGCAGCTGAGGGAATTTCGCTGAGAGATTCGCGCTCCGCCAGAGCACCATCGCTGGCTTGTCCGCTGCCGACTACGTAGATGGGATGATCGGTATATTTAGAAACAAGGTCTTCACTGACCAGCAATACCGCCGCTCCACCATCCGAGACTGGCGAGCAATCAAACAACCGCAAAGGCCAGGCAATCATAGGATTGGATTTGCCGTCTTTCATAAAATCCATTTCGGTCTCCCATGTAGGGATGGGCAGACCCTTTTGGGCAGCTTTAGCTTTTTTGCTTTCCATGACCTGCCGGATGCTCTGGTTGAATTGTGCTTTCTCATTCAGGGCGCCGTTTTCATGGTTCTTGATGCCTACACAAGCCAGAGAGGCTGGGTCGGCTTTGTACTTATCCAGGTAGGCCGTCGCCATGGTGGCGTAAAAGCCGGGAAAAGTGAAGCCAGCCGGAATCTCAAACATAGTATCAGCAGCGGATGCCAGCGCATCGGTTACCTGAGCGGTCGGCAGATCGGTCATTTTTTCAAGCCCACCCACCAAGACTACGTCATATTGGCCGGAGGCAATCGCCAAAATGCCCTCTCGTAAAGCGACACCCCCGCTGGCGCAAGCATCTTCCACGCGCATGCTCGCCACCGGAGAAATGCCAATCCAGTTTGCCACGATCGGTGCCAGATGTCCCTGCTTCTCAAACTGGTCTGCACTGAAATTCCCCATGTAAAAGGCTTCAATATCTTTAGGGGAGAAACCCTTTTCCACCGAATTGCGCAGCTCCTGGAAGGCTTCCACAAACAGGTCGCGGGAAGATTTGTCTGGGAAAACTCCAAACTTGCTCATCCCCACCCCGACAACTGCCACACCGCGTGCTAATTTATCTTTTGCCATAAACTTCTTCCTTTTACTCAACTATTTTTTTGTAGATGACCGCACCGGCCAGATCGTTAGGCCGCTCATTTCCTGAGGCAGTCACTACATTCAATTTCAACAAGTTTTCGTTTATCTCAAAACAGCCATAGAACAGCCCCACCAGCCCAAAACTATGCTGGGTTTGATCCATCTCAATCAGGTTTCGATTAATGCTGTAAGTCCCGCTTGAAGTAATGCCCATAGTATCGTATTCTGCTTCAAAATGACCATCGTCAAAAAAGCTGAATGACAAACCAGGGTAGGGCTGCCCTTCAATCCGGGTCCATTTTCCAATAATGCTGTCCAATCAAGGCTGCCTTTCTTCTATATTAGTAGCGCTTGTCTGGAACAATCCCCAGACGATGCGCTTCTTCGCGGATCGAATCCCGAAAGTCCGGATGGGCAATCTTGATCAGCGCTTCCATGCGCTTCTTTACCGAAAGCCCGCGCAGTTCGGCAACACCATTTTCAGTCACGATCGTGTCCACATCCTGACTGGTGACGGTCACGCCAGAACCAGGTGCCAGGGTGGGCACAATCGTCGAGATGGTGCCATTCTTAGCAGTCGAACGCAAGGCAATAATGCCGCGCCCGCCCTCAGACATTTGCGCCCCGCGGTGGGTATCAGCCTGACCGCCAGTTCCGCTGAACTGACGTGTGCCCAGGCTCTGTGAACACACCTGCCCGAGGATATCCACCTGAATGGCGGTATTAACGCTGATCATCTTGTAGTTTTGACCCACCACATACGGGTCATTGACATACTTGCCCTTCAATATTTCGACGTCCCGGTTGCAGTTGATGAAATCGTACAATTTCTGCGTCCCAAGCGCGAAGGTCGCCACCATTTTTCCGGGGTGCAGTTTTTTTCTGCGGTTGGTCAGAATGCCGGCATGGTACAGATCCACCATACCGTCTACAAACATCTCTGTATGCAAGCCAAGGTCTTTACGCGTGGCAAGAAAGGGAGCGATGGCATTGGGAATGCCGCCGATGCCCAATTGGAGCGTAGCACCGTCTTCGATCAATTCAGCAATATGCCCGCCAATCAACTGCTCGGTCTCACTGGGTTCCTGATTAGGTAACAGAGGTAAAGGCACGTGGTTTTCCACCACATAATCCACTTCTGAAATATGAACCTTGTTATCCCCGTAAGTCCAGGGCATGTTCTCATTAATCTCCAGGATCACCAGGTCAGCCACATCAACCATATCTTTCTCATAGACATTGCCAAGTGAGAGAGACATGAAACCCTGCTCATCAGGCAGAGTAGCGGTGCCGATGAAGACATCCACATGATTCCCGGTGGAATACAGCTTGTCTGTTGCTGCTGAATGCAGGTTGTTGGGGGTGTAAGAAACCCGCCCTTCCAGATGGACTTTGCGGTCCGGGACACCGTAAAACCAGTTCTCGTTGAAAAAACGGCCTTCCATCTCTGGGCGTGTAAAGATATCGTAAGCCCGCATGGGAAGACACGTCCAGGTAGTGACGTTCTCCAGGCGCTCCGCCTGTCTGCCGAGTTCCTCCAATAAGCCGGGCGGTTCAGCACCAGCCATAGCAACACACACGGTTTGATTTGACTGGATCATGGCAACAGCGTCTCGCAGGCTGAGCAGTTTGTCCTGGTATTCCTTCAATCCATCCACACGTCCCTCTTGTTTCTGTTAGGGCATAATATAGGCGGTGGCCGCCTGGTTATATCCGACACCTGACCCTACAAACATCACCAGGTCCCCAGATTTAATTTTTCCCAGCCGTTTGGCATCATCAAAGGCAATTGGCAGGCAGGCAGAGCCCATGTAGCCCCACTTGTCCATAATCCAATGTGCTTTTTCAATTGGCAGGCCCAAGTTCTCCATCACCAGCTTGATGCTGTTTATGTTCACCTGAGTGAAGATCACAAAATCAATGTCACTGACTTCAAATCCGCCGTTGGCAGCCGCTTCCCGCGTGCGGGCAGGCCAGCCTTCATGGTTCACAGTTGGCGGGAAGGGGGTCACCAGTTTAACCTTGGTGCGGCCGGCTTCCACACTCTCCACAGTGGCGGGCTCATAAGTTCCGCCGGAGTAGATGCCCCAATGTTTGTGATATGACCCGTCCGCTTTGATCGAACAGGACACGAAACCAGGTTTATCGCTGGCAGCCACTACCGCTGCTCCGGCACCGTCCCCATAGAAGAACGAGGTGATATCGTGCTTCACATCCGCCAGCTTGTGCATCATGTAAGCCCCAATCACCAGAATGTAATGGATATGAGGATTGACTGCAATGAGACCAGCCGCCTGCGCTAATGCGGTTGGGAAGGAGGCACAGGCACAGCCCACGTCCCAGGTGCCGGCATTGACACAGCCTAGTTTGTACTGCGTCACCACAGAAGTAGCCGGGGTTATGTAGTCAGGGCTGTCAGTGCCAAGGATAATCAGGTCTACTTGTTCCGGGATGATACCAGCATCCGCCAGCGCCACTTTGGCGGCTTCAACCGCCAGATCAGATGTAGCCCAATCGTCCGGTGCATAGAAGCGGGTCTTAATGCCGCTGCTGTTTTCAAACTTGCCCACCACTTCAGCCAGTTTGGGGCTGACTGCGCCCATCCACTCGGCAAAGGTGGCATTGGTGATTTCATTTTCAGGAATGTAGCTTCCTGTTCCAATAATAGTTGCGTATCTTGTCATTTTTGTTTTACCTGCGCCTATTTTCTAATGGATCGATTAAGGAATGACTCCACCATCCACGCTGATAGTAGCACCGTGAATATAAGAAGCCTCATCGCTGGCAAGCCAGCAGTAAACATCGGCAATCTCTTCCGGCTTGCCCAGACGCCCTAACGGGGACTTGGCAGCCATGGAAGCCAGAACACTCTCAGGCATCTTCAGGACCATATCGGTCAGAATGAAGCCAGGGCAAACCGCATTCACACGGATGTTGTACTTGCCCAGTTCACGCGCCCAGGTTTTTGTCATGCCGATCACGCCAAACTTGGTAGCAGCATAGTTAGTCTGACCAAAATTGCCATACAAGCCCACCACAGAGGAAGCGCTGATAATCACACCGCCGCCTTGTTTGATCATATAAGGTGTCACCGCCTGAGTGCAATTAAAAACGCCCTTAAGATTGACGGCAATCACCATATCAAAGGCTTCTTCACTCATCTGACCCACCAAAGCGCCTTCCTTGAACTTGACAAACTGGGCGTCACGGGTGATGCCCGCGTTGTTGATCAGCACATCAATGTGCCCGTACTTGGCAGCTACATCATCAATCCAGGTTTGCACTTCCTGGCGGTTTGTGACATTAACCTTGTAAAAGCTGGCGCCTTCACCCAATTCCTGCAAAACGGCATTTCCAGCTTCTTCGTTGACGTCACAGATGATAACCTTGGCGCCTTCTTTAGCGAATTTTAGTGCGGTGGCTTTGCCGATGCCGGCTGCCCCACCAGTTACAATACAAACCTTATCCTGTAAACGCATTTTTTCTCCTTGTGGCTTTGGGAAGTGAAAAGAAGCCCTTAATTAATAAGTTGATAACCTATATTTAACACAAGAGGATTACAGGGCGGTTACAAAACGGTTACAAAAATAAACGCATTCCGTCAGCCTGAGCTTTTGATCTGTGATCTCCCCCCATTTTTTCTCAAGGTAATTTCATCGATTGTGCTGATCCTGAGAGCGTGCGCATTGGTTGCCCGAAGGTTTCTGGCTTCTGATGAACCCGATCTTTGTAAGATTTTATGGGTTGGCGTCGAGGGGATTAGGTTCAGAGAAAATTCATTACCATCCTCGAAACCCAACATTCCAGCGTAGCTTGTCATTAGAATTAGAATTCGAATCAATCGCTTCTAATACCCCAATAGTTTTCAATCCACGCTCCCGCGCGGGGAGCGACTAAACATGCCGGTCATGTCACCAATTCCTTTTTTGTTTCAATCCACGCTCCCGCGCGGGGAGCGACCAATTAAAGTGCACCAATACGAGAAATGGGATCTGTTTCAATCCACGCTCCCGCGCGGGGAGCGACAAAACTCGATTCTCACCGACAGCGTGGGTATCCAGTTTCAATCCACGCTCCCGCGCGGGGAGCGACAGTTCCGCGCTTCATGGTCACTTCCGTCCCAAAGTTTCAATCCACGCTCCCGCGCGGGGAGCGACCCAACAAAGACGAGAGCAGATAGATGATCTCGTTGTTTCAATCCACGCTCCCGCGCGGGGAGCGACACGTCTTGGCCAACAAGCGCAAAAGAGCCAGTAGGTTTCAATCCACGCTCACGCGCGGGGAGCGACGAGCATGCAGCCCTTGCCGTGGCGCGTACTTATCAGTTTCAATCCACGCTCCCGCGCGGGGAGCGACGTAGTATCG
>JBAQLH010000003.1:0-8132 GCA_049301715.1 Anaerolineaceae bacterium | reverse complement strand
TGTAGCCAGCCTCAGTTAAGGCATCTTTGAAGCGGGTTTCATCCTGGATCCAGCGCGGTTCATCTTTGGTCGGCAGAACAATGCCAACTGCCAGTTTCTCGCCTGCTTCTTCCGTAGGCACTTCGGTCTCAGTTGTTTGGTCTGTGCAACCAACCAGAGCCATGCTGGCGACGATTAAGATACTCAAAAGTGACCATACAAATTTCTTAGTTTTCATTCTTTTCTCCTTAATTATTTGGGTACGACGTAATTACAGATTTGTGAATTTGGAATTTATTGGTAAACAATTTTTAGTTTTTACACTCATCCCTTTCTAGATATTCCATTTTTCGAGATCATCCTATCTCGTTTATCTCGTCTCGTGAGTTGCAGAAGTCACAGGGAATTCGAAAATACGCTTTATTCTCTTTCTATTCGGACTCAAAATAGAGGATTGCAAACGAGTAATCAGATGAACATATTAATTGTTAACAATATCAACATACTGTTTATAATATCCTGATTCAGGATTAGTGTCAATCACGTTGATCCTCAAGAGTATACAAAAGAGCCTTAAAAGCCGCCTCTGCCAACTCTTAAAATATTTTATAAAACGTTGATATTTACACCTCAAAACCTGATTTCAGCGATGTTATAATCCAAAGACTTGATTATTAATAGAAGAAATGAGACCTAATGGCTAAAACTACTATACCCTGTCCAAACTGCCGGACCCCCATTGTGGCAGAAATTACCCGGCTTTTCGATCTTAACACTGATCCGGAAGCCAAAGAAAAATTGCTTTCCGGCTCAGCCAACTACATTACCTGCCCTGTCTGTCATTATCAGGGAGTCTATCCTACTCCCATCGTTTATCACGATCCGGATAAAGAGCTCCTGCTTACCTTTTTTCCATCCGAAGCCCATACCCCTGTACCTGAGCAGGAACGCATTCTTGGGCCCTTAATCAAAAAAGCGGTCGATGACCTTCCTATGGAAAAGCGCAAAGCTTATCTCTTCCAGCCTCAAACTATGCTGACCCAACAGCGCCTGTTCGAGACCATCCTGCAGGCTGACGGTATCACTCCGGAGATGATGAAAGCCCAACAGGAAAAACTTAGCCTGATCCAACAGCTTGCTATTGCCACCCCAGACGCCTTGCCGACGCTGATCGCCCAACAGGACGAAAAGATCGATGAGCAGGTCTTTGTATTGCTTTCAAAGCTGGCACAGGCTTCCTCTGCTGGCGGTGATCAGCAGGGAGCGCAAATCCTGGTTAATTTGCAGAAAGCCCTATTGCAGTACTCCACTTTTGGGAAAGCCATGTCTGAACAGGCTGCGGAAACCCAAGCCGCTGTACAAAGTTTGCAAGAATTGAGCAAAACCGGTCTGACCCGTGAATCTCTGTTGGATCTGATCATCCAATCCTCCGAATCAGACATCCGACTGACTGCCATAGTAACTATGGCACGCAGCGGGCTGGACTACCAGTTCTTCCAACTACTGAGTGAGAAGATCGAAGCCGCCGGTAGTGAAGACACGCAGAACCTGATCGACTTGCGCGAAAAACTGTTAAAATTAACTCAGGAAGTGGATAACGCCCTCAAGGAACAGACCGCCCAGGCACAAATCCTTTTGGACGAGTTACTTAAGTCGGACAACCTGGAAGAAGCCATCCAAGAGGCTTTACCCAGGGTCAATCAGGCTTTTGCCGACTTGGTCAATCATGAAGCCTATGCCGCACAAGCTGCCAATGACCAGGAAAAGCTGAAGAAACTTTCCACCATTATCGCTGTCATCCAATCTGCCAGTGCCTCCAGCATGTATATCGAGGTGATAGAGATGCTCCTCCAGGCGCAAGATGAAAAAGCCCGCCAGGAAATTATGGAAAGCGCCGACGAGGTTATCGATGAAGATTTTATGCAGATGCTCTCAGGCCTGATCAGCCAGATGGAAGGAAATGGGAACCAGCCTAAAATGGTGGCCAAATTAAAAGACATCAATCGCGAAGTCTTACGTTTCTCGATGAAGAAGAATCTGAATAAACAAGAACCAGACTAATGCGGCTGGTTTTCCAGACGCAGTCCATGACCCCGCACTGTGACAATATAGTCATAGTCGGGGTCAATTTGATTAATCCGTTCTCTCAAGCGTCGTACAAGGGCATCAAAAGCCTGTTCCGTAACCCACTCCGTTTCGTCCCCCCAGATTGCCCGGATCAATTCCTCGCGGGTTACTACCACTCCAGCCTTTTGGTACAACTCTAACAACAGGCTAAACTGCTGTGCCGATAGGGGTGGTTCCAGTTCCACCCCGTGCACCCAGACCCGCCTGGAGGCTTCATCCAGGCGCAGACTGAAGGCATACAGCATTTCTGGTGGAAGATCGGTCAGGGGCAGCGTGGCATCTGAACTGAGGAAGAGAAAAGTTTGGATCCATGCAATCTGTATTTCATCCCCTTCATGCAGCGCCTGTCTCCCCTCAACGCGCTGACCATTCAGGCAGGTGCCATTTTTACTTCCCAGGTCTTCCAAAAAAGCACCTTGAGCCTCCCAAACAATGCGGGCGTGCTGTCTTGAAACCTGCCGGTCTGGGATCGTTATGTCGCAAATATTTTCCCGTCCAATAGATAGATTTCCGTTCACAGTCCATTGCTGTCCATCCAGGGGACCATTGTGAGCGACTAATACAGGTGCTTCCATCAGTTCAGATCAATCCATTATCGACTATAATTACAAATGATTATAACGCATACAGACTCTCGGGTCTTTATGTACTAAAGTCTTTCTGGTACGCCGAAAACTGGGAAGATCAGTTGGTATCAAGAGGAAAGAGAAGTAATTAATGCCTGTTTTAGCCAAAATTGGCTCAATCTTGCATGAGCGCTATCGTATAGAGCGCATCATCGGTCAGGGAGGATATGGATGTATCTACCTGGCGGAAGACCTGCGTCTTAGCGGCCGCTATTGTGCTGTCAAGCAGGTGACTTATGATCCCTCTCTGCCTGCCAATCTGCTGAATGAATCACGGGAGCAGTTTCTGCGCGAAGCCACCGTGCTTGCCCGCTTGGATCATCCCAATTTACCTAAAGTATCCGATTATTTCTCCATCAGTGATGCCGATTACCTGGTGATGGATTACGTCCCGGGGGACGACCTGCGCACCCTGGTGGCGAAAGCTTCTCAAAAAGATGAATTTTTAGATGAGGCGGATGTGCTTGATTGGGCTAGGCAGATTGGCGACGCCTTGGAATATCTGCACAATCAGCAGCCACCCATTGTACACCGCGATATTAAGCCCTCCAATATCAAGCTCACCCCAACCGGTCTGGTGAAACTGGTAGATTTTGGTCTGGTCAAATTGCTGGCACCCGGCGAGGTTACTATCACCATCCTACAGGGGCAGGGGACCGCCATTTATACTCCGCTTGAGCAGTATGGCGGCGACAGCCTGCACACCGATAACCGCGCCGATATCTATGCCTTTGGAGCCACGCTCTACCACCTCCTGACCAACCAGACTCCCGTCAATGTGCGCGACCGTTTCCTTGACCCGGACAACCTGTCCAATCCCCGTTCTCTCAACCCTGCTATCTCTCCGCGAGTTGAAGAGGCAGTATTGTGGGCGATGGAACTTCACCCCGATGATCGGCCTGGGGATGTGCACACCTTCATGAAAGCTCTGACCGGGGAAAGCACAGGCCGCCTCCACAACGGAATCAGTTCATCCAACGGCTCAGCCCGCCATGCAAGGGTGGGGGAAGCGGAACGGCGCCTGATCGCCGTTGCCTCGAGTCTGGCTTTTCTCAGCCTGCTCCTGACCATTCTGCATGATTTTTAATCGAAGCCTCTATTTTATAGGGCATTTCTAATTAGTCTAGGTCCTACAAATCAATAGAAACCTTTCAAGCTATATTTTCAATTGAAAATATTTATCAACGGAAAACAATTAGACACTCTGAATTGTTTTGAATTTATTTCCAAGTCTGAGGTTTCTTATCGGGGTACTTCACCCCGATCCCGCTCCCTTTTCCAACTGGTTCACCAACCTGAAGGCAGGCATGCCCTCGATAGCGTCCTCGAAGCTGATGGGGGGATGAAGGCTTGACCCCGGTCACGAGCGCGACGTACAAGTTACCTCTTTCCACGCTCTACTTAAGGTCCTTTTTCAAGGCAATCGAAGAATTATATTGGACCAGCTTTTCCCAATCAATTTCACCGGTTTCCTTACAGAACTCTCCAGAAAAATCTTTGGTGAATTTATTGATCATTTTGGTATGCAACAAGTTATATTCGTCATTTCGGATTCTTGCGTTATGTCCCAACGGCTCAATAATATCCGTGTACAGGTTCTCAACCCCTGAAATGAAGCGCCAAAAGCGCTGACCGCAGTATTTATAATAATCACCCTTGTCGGGTTTGTTGTCCCGCCCATAGCAACAGCCATTCACCGCGACAACATCCAGATGAGAATTGCTGGTCCTCAAGGTCCGTTTTGCAGAGGTGAAATCGTTTATCATCTTCTTAATCTGGGAGGCGTTCCCCCAACTCGGTCCGGATTTGATATTAACGATATATCGTTTTCCATTCTCATCGAACTCAAGATCGATGCCTGGTATGCCAGATTTCTTGCCCCCGAAAGCCAGAGAATTGACATATATGGCTAAGCCCTCCAGCCAGGTGCCAAAAATCGTTTCTTCATTCGAGGAAACGTGAGCGTCTATAAATCCACGAACGATCATCTCAGAGGTAAGCATATTCTTGGCTCTAAATAGATATGGATTCTTCCTCTTTAACACATCTGTAAGCTTCAATGAATTCAAACTGTCGATTCTGCCTTGATGAAATTCTCCGATATGCTATTCCACATATCGTTGAATTAGTTCGGGTTGTATTCCATTCATGATTTTTCTTCCCGTTTCTGGTTAAATCCGATTGCAGTCTATTGATGGCCACTTCACAATATTCCTGATTGATATCAATTCCCAGGTAATCGCGTTTGAGTCGACTTGCCGCAACACAAGTCGTTCCAGAGCCATTGAACGGGTCCAGGACTAAATCACCTGGTGCGGTCAAAAGTTTTATAAACCATTCCGGGAGGGCAACCGGGAAGACCGCCGAGTGCTGTTGGTTATAACATTCCGTTGCCATGTGTATAACATTGCTTGGATAGACCAAGTCCCGCCCCACCCAGTTTTCAATTCTCTTGCCAAATCCACTCCCCACCTTTGAGTTATCCCTCTTTTTATCCGTTTCAGACAAATTCTTAAGTCTGGTTTCTGCCCAATCTCCAACGGGTACCATAACTTCTTCCTGGTACATATTGAATTTACGCTGTTTTGTAAAATGCAATAATCTCTCCCAGTTATCTCGAAAGCGGTTGGGCCATTTTCCGGGATAGCTGTTCTTCTTGTGCCACATATATTCCTCTGTCCAAAGCCATCCATTGCGGCGCATTTCGAGGATCAGTTCAATTACGTAAGTATGTCTCTCTCCATCAACCACTCGTTCCTTGATATTTAATATGAATGAACCTTTTGGATTCAATATCCTGTAAAATTCCTGTGCCTTTGGCATAAACCATGAGACATACTCATCCGGTTTTATACCACCATAAGTACTTGATCTTTGGTCCGCGTAAGGCGGTGAGGTAAAAATTAGATCCACAGAATTATCGGGGATAGATTTTAAAATGTTCTCACAGTCTCCATTAATAACCGCATTTCTAAATCCAACCTCGATCAATGGATTCTTTTCCGAAGAGTCCGAGAATAAAGGAATCTGTAATGTGTCGGTCTTGTATAAACCACCAGAATCTTCGATCTTTTGATCCGGGTATTGTTCTGTCTTATATACAACGCATGAAATTGACATAGTTTTCCCTTGCAAAAATTAAACCACATATTTCTTAAGAAGTACAGTTTTCACCTGTCTGTGTTACAGTTTCAAAAGTCGTTAAAGTGTAGAAAGAGGAGCAAAAAGAGAGAGTTCCTGCCATAATTAGGATGCAACAAAACAAGCGAAAAGGAGGAACTCTCAGATGACAGAAAAGCCTGTCGAAAGTATTATAGCTGAAATAATTGAGGATCACGGCCAAAAGAATGTTCTTGCTGACTTGGAAAAAAGTCTGGCCAGCCTCACACAAAGTCTCCAAAACGAGCTAACGGGTTCGATTTTAGAGATGTTGGAAAAAGAGCTGCACCGCCGGAGGCCGCAGGGCTGGAAGAATCCGGGGACAGCCAGGCGCAGCCTGCTGACAGAATTGGGAGAGATCCAATATAAACGGCACATTTATCGGGATGAGCAAGGCAGACGACAGATGCCGTTGGATCAGTTGCTGCAGATTGACCGGTATGCCCGCAACAGCCGGAATCTGGATGCAATGGGAGCCTCCTTGGCAGCGGAGAGCCGTTATCGGAAAGCTGCAGAAACCTTGAGCTATCGGCTCAAGCAGGATGTGAGCCCGAGCACGATCAGCCGGATGGTTGGCAGGGTTGGGAAGAAAATACAGAGCTGGGAAGCGCAGGAGCAATATAGCGAAGCACCGCCTGGGAAGATCAGTGCGCCGGTTTTGTACTGTGAATCCGATGGAGTGTACATCCATCTGCAGCGTGAGAAGCAGAAAAAAGCTGAAGTAAAGGTTGGTATCTGCTATACCGGGAAGAAAATGATCGGCAAGAAACGTTTTCGCTGCAAAGACAAGGTCACAACCTGCCAGTTAGGCCTCTCCAATCTGGAACGGCAGGTTCATTTGCGGGAATTGGTCTATCGGCACTATGACTGTTTCAGGGTGCGATTAGCGGTTATTGGCGGAGATGGCGCAGCCTGGGTGCAAAACAGTTTTGATCTTTTGGGTCTGCCAGAGATTCACCTGTTGGATCGTTTCCACGTCTTACGCAGTCTCCGGCGCAGTTTTGCTTCGGTTCCGGATATCTCCGAACTCTCAAAGGAATTATTCTCCCAGGGCTTTTCAGCCATTGCGCCGCAGCTGAGGAAGAATATGGCTGAACAGGAAACTGCGTTACACAAAAGACAGTTGGAAACCTATCACTATCTACGCACCCACGCGAATAGCCTGGTGAGCTTGGATCAACGCGGCTTTGCTTTTTCTTTCTCCACCCTGGGGTCGATGGAAGGGAACGTGGATAAACTGGTCAGACAAAGGATGCGCGGGAGAGGGATGGCATGGTCTGTTTCAGGGGCACAATCCCTCCTGGCCGTCATGCGCCACAAGCAGCTCATCAAATCCCGGGCTTTGGCTTATCTGCCTGCTGGCAAACCCGGCTCACGTCCTTCTGCCGGACGCAGCAAAGGCACAGTCCCAAAGTGGTCTGCACCAACTTACTCAATCCCTGCGTTTTCAAGCGCTGAAAGCTCAGATGATTGGGTACAATTGTTGAAACACCTGATTGATGACAGCCTCTTCATCAATGCTTTCTTCTAACTTTAACGAAAAGTGACACAGTACCCTTAAGGCTGATGGCATTGGGAAGATAAGGCGGCAGGTATGGCGGCTGTTGATCGAGGCGGTGAGGCAAGGGGTCACAGGACTGGCTGAGCAGGGGATCAATGTGATTAATTATTCCAAAGGCAGAGTGGAAAAGGCAGATGTTGCGCTGCTCAGAAATGTAAGGACTGGCATTGTACAAACTACAGGTGATATGACGCTGGCAATGGCGGGCGAATTGGGAGTAGATACGGTTGAGGTATCCGCTCATGCCGGAGCGCGCAACAAGGGAACTGGGCCGATGAACCATGCGGAGTGGCAGGGCAAGGTGTATTCGATCAGCGGGCGTCATGAGAAATACCCGCCATTGATTGAAACCACAGGTTATGGGACGGCAACGGGCTTGTCCGGGATCAACTGCCGGCATAGTATGTACTTATACTTCGAGGAGGTTAGCACTCCTGAATATACCCAGGTCGAACTTAACCGGATCAATAACACAAAAGTTACCTGTGATGGTCAACAGATGGATTTGTATGAGGCGACCCAGAAACAGCGATATATCGAACGGCAAATCCGTGATTGGAAACGAAAGGCGGGAGCTCTGAATGCGGGCGGTCTCGATAATACTGAGGAACGATTGAAAGTAGGCCAGTGGCAGGCAAAGGCGCGGGACTTTACCAAGCAGACCGGCTTAGTACGCAGGT
>JBAQLH010000002.1:0-2176 GCA_049301715.1 Anaerolineaceae bacterium | reverse complement strand
GGCGTGCCCTGGTACTTGCCCAGCCAGTATTGCGCGAGGTCGGCACCGTTGTTGCGGAAGGCCGGGTGCAGCGCGTAGCCTTCGGCGGGTTCGTCGCTTACCCAGAGCGCCTTCTTGCCCAGCAGCGGGCCGTCGCGCACGATGTCGGAACGGTAGTAGAAGGTCGGCACGCGAACCATGCTCTGGCCGTCGATTTCCTCGTCGGCGATGCCGGCGAAGGTCGGGTGGTTGCTGAAGAAGCTGGCGTCGGGGGTGATGATGGTGCCGCTGTTGTCGATGCGTGTCCAGGGCGCGTTCTTCTTGCCGAAGACGATGCCGATTTGGCTCATGATGATGTCCTTTTTAGGTTGGTTTGACGAGATGGGTTGCTGGGAAAGGAAGGCGGTGCGTCAGGCCGTCTTCCTGATCTTGTTGTTCACCACCAGGCACACATAGCCGGTGCCGTTGATGGAAAAATGCGACGCAATTTTGGCGAGCGGAACGCCGCGCTGGCGCATTGCTCTCATTTCGGTGATTTCTTGAAACGAAAACCTGTGGTGCCGGTTTCGCTCTCCGACGACTTCGCGCCGAGCTGCTTTCCAACGATCACAGTCAAGACGACCCACGGTTACGCATGTCCGTTGGATCGGAGCCTAGGTTCTCGTCACCACGATTTAGGATCGTCTTGAGTGTGCCGCCTCGGTAGAAGCGGCGTTGTGCCCACTCTCGGGCGGTCATGGCGCTTTCGGCTCACCATTGCGGGGCTTACGTCTGCCCAACCGGCCCGGCTTACCGGACGTCCTTTCGCGGCATTGATGCGACATGTGCGCGCGCCGACTTCCTGGCGTTACCTGTCAAAACGGGCGCCGGCTCTGACCTCTTGTCTCGACCGGCTGCTGGAAGGTGTTTCTTTCTGTCCGCTGTTACCTGCGCCACGAGCGGATGGGCGTCTTTCGACCGAATCTATGGTTTCAACGCAGCCCCACGGGCCACTCCCCCAGGGAGATTAGGATTTCGCACACTTTTGCTTCTACCGTGCGCGCCACGGGGTAGGGCGCTTTCTCCTAAGTGCGCCTGTTCATCCATTAGCAGTGTTAAAGAGCGTCGCGTTCCGGTGGTTGTTGCCTGCCGTTGCGCGTGTTGATGGACGAATAATAGGTGAGCTAGTTTTAATTGTAAATAGGTGCGCTAGTTGTTGTGACAAAATAAATCCCGGCGATGTGCCGGACTCGTGGAGACGCAAAATGGAAGACTGGAAGATGGCGGTGTTCTGGCTGGCCTTGGGGATCAACCTGGCGGTTGGGGCCTGGAACCTGGCGGTAGCTGTCCGCCGCGAATGGAGCGCGGAGCGCCTAGAGCATGAAACCTACAAGGATCGCCCGCTGCTGTCCGCCGACAAGGTGGCGGTTTGAGGCCGGGGGATACGGTTCTTTTGATGCCGTCGTTAGACGACATGACGCTGGATCAGCAGACCCAGTTGGTTGGTGCAATAAAGCGAATGGCCGAACGTGCGAAGGCGCTGGGCATCGAGTTTGTTGTCATCCCAGATTGGGGTGGGCAGAAAACGAAAGCGATTGTCGTCTCTCGCAGCGACCTATCGAAACATGCTGACAACGGCGGCCACGACAGCGATGACGGCAGCAAAGGCTCCCCAGAAGATGAGCAAGCGCGGTAGTCCCTTCTTCTTTATCCAGAGAACCGATGGGCGCTGTGCGGGGTGATGAAGCGGCATTTCATCTGGAATGCCGATGTCTCTGAAAATACGCCTGTCTGGTTGCGGGCCATGTATCAGGCGGCGTAGGTACTGGCCCCAGCTCATGGCTGTCCGCCCATGCGGCGCTTGAGACCGTCCCGGTACAAGATCGCCCCAATATCCGCGAGCACGGCCATGTCGTCCTCGGTGAGCTTGGCTTTAGCGAGTTCCATCCAGCTCGCCAGCTCGCCAGCTTGACGATGGCGTCGTCTTGGTTTGTGGCCTGGCCGGTGGCGTCCAGCACCTCGGCGCGGTTCTCGAAAAGCGCGATCAATGGGTGCAGGCCGCTCATGTTCACCTCATTCCAGCGCCTTGCAGGCCCAGCAGAATGACGGGGACGTTTGGCTCCAAGGTGGAATCCCAAACGGACTTCAGGTCTTCGTTCTTCAGCCCGGACAATTCCTTGAGCCGTTCGCGCACCGCCTCGCCAGCATAGAGGGGGTG
>JBAQLH010000001.1:0-2089 GCA_049301715.1 Anaerolineaceae bacterium | reverse complement strand
GTTCCTGACCGATCCTGACCATATCTCTCTATCACAAACTCGCTTTTCCCGCTCTCATTGCTAAACCAACCCTTAATATTCGGACTTTCTGGGTTTGTTTTTTGTAAATAGTACCTATGCTCATACTCTGCTACAGCGCCCGCAATAAAGTAGGGCGTTGTGCCAGTACCTACGGAAGAAGCCCCATTCCTTAAATCGCATTGAATCGGACCCCGTTCAGAGCGAACAAGGTTTCCATCTTCGTCAAGTTCTACAAAATATCCTCCTACTTGCAAGCTGTCCCGAAGGTCTCCGAGTCTCCTCGGAAGATATTTTCCATTTTCGTTTTCAACCCATAACTGCAAATCACAAGAAGGAGAACCACCGGGTAGATGGGCAAGGAACTCATGTCCGCCAGGTTTTCCATTTATAACATCGTAGCGGTGTAGCCAACCCTCTTTTGCAGGAAAATTGCACAGCTCCAGTTCGGAAAGCCCAGTCAATATCTCCATGATTCTTGTCTCTTCTGTGATCGGATTGTCGGCATTGTTTTCCGGGGTTACATGCACAGTGGACTGACATTGGTTCGATATCTGGGGAGTCTCAACAGGAAGTTCGACCGTGCTCTCGTCTGGGGGCAAGGTGGAAATCGAATCCACGCCTGGGGTGGGAAGGGTCGTAGAATGTCCGATTTCTGTTGCGGTTGGTGCTGCGTTTCCTCCAGTATTCGGTAATGCAGTATTACAGCTGCCAAGGATTAGAACCATCAGCGCCAGACAAATCCCTGTGATACCTGTAGTTTGGTTCATAATTTCATGACGTTTCATCTTCATCTTTCTTGTCAAAGAAAGCCCGCTACCTTTTTTTTCCTATCCTGTAATAATACCTGAATTTATGTATCAAGAAAACTGGCTTAAATACCTGATTAAGACTGTCAATATTGCTGGGGAAAAGGAATCATTTTTCGTTTATATTATCAGTGGATTAAAGTATTCAAGAAAGGAGGTGTTGAAATGAAAAAAGTCAAACTCGCAGTCGGTATTGTCTTGTTGCTGTCTCTGATTGGCGGAACCATCGTCTTTGCTTCTGCCCCTTTAGCCGAACCACAAAGTGTCCTGGCGGCCTACCCGTGTCCCACTTGCACCGGATCTCAACATGGCTGGTTCTGCATCAGCGCTGATTGGATGATAGTAAACCAAAATAGCAAGGTAGGGGATGTAAACTATTTTAATCCTAATTGCGTTTGGTCCCACTATCAAGAATGCCGGGACGGGCTTGTATGTCAGTGTGCCCCCCCAGGTACAGCAGATTGGTGTGGTTGATTTAAGGTTACCGTATATACGATCAGAAAAATATAGCTAATGTTTATCTTAACCCGAAACCTCCACAACCCACCACATGAAAGCATTGTGATGGGCTGTGGAGTTTAAGAAAGCATAACTGAATCAGTCTTACACAGAGAGACTTGGCAAGTCCTCAGATATGGTCAATATTCTAAAACCCATCTTGACTTTAATGACCATGTTGTATATTCCGAATACCTTCGTTTTACTCTTTAAAACTCATAATGAATGTCAAATCGTCTAGAATTACTCTCCTCCCGAAAGCTTTCCATATGTTGGCCGCACTGATGATTGTTTCCTCTTCCATAAAGACTCTAGGTTTCTATTGCAGTGGTTGTTGGGCTCGTTCCGTTCTTTTCAGCTTAGGCAAGGTGATTCATATTAGGTTTAATCAATTCTCTTTTGATAACGCCTTTACTTTTTGAAAGATTCTATGGTTGATAATGCCATAACGAATTCCTCGGGTAACTGTTCATAGAAGCTCATATGATGAATACTATTGTCTGTGATTATCCTGTTTTCCGTTGTCGTATACTCCGTAACACTTTTTATGTGTCTGCCTGTGCTTATGTCAAAATAGTATTGCGTTCGCACTGCCACTAGTGTTACAGTAGTGGCGGTTTCGTAATCATACATCTGCGTTCCTGACCGATCCTGACCATATCTCTCTATCACAAACTCGCTTTTCCCGCTCTCATTGCTAAACCAACCCTTAATATTCGGACTTTCTGGGTTTGTTTTTTGTAAATAGTACCTATGCTCATACT